>CAUJSJ030000146.1:0-12736 GCA_963422775.4 uncultured Roseateles sp. | reverse complement strand
GAGTTCCTGCTCGCGCACCGTCGCCTTCAGGCCGGCGGCGCGGTCGACGACGCGAAAGCAGCCGCTCTGCTGGGCCAGCAGGCGCACCAGAGGCACGGGGCTCGAGGGCAGCTGGTAGCTGCTGGCGTAGGCATAGCCGTTGGGGTTCTCGATGAGCGCCAGCGTGGCCACCGGCGCGTCGCACTTCACCAGTTCACGGCTGGCCTTGTGGGCGCCGGCCGGGCCGGCGGAGCCACTGATGACGGAGCCGCCATCGCCCAGCGTGGTGGAGGACTTGCCGCAGCCGGCGAGGAGCACAGCGACGCTGAAGGCGAGAAGGAGGCGGACGGTCATGCAGAGCACCTGGAAGGACAGACGCGGGAGTCTGCCCTGGCCGCTTCGTCGCCCTGACCTTTGAAATGGGGACAGGCCCCCGGGACTCGGGGGCTGCTATCGGATAGCCGCAGGAGCCCGGTCAAGTCCAACGGACAAACGAAAAAGCCCCGCCGAAGCGGGGCTTGCATGCCGGGTCAGCGCCGCTTACTGCGCCGCAGCCGATGCATTGCGCAGGCGGATATGCAGTTCGCGCAGTTGCTTCTCGTCCACCAGCGACGGCGCGCCGGTCAGCAGGCACTGGGCGCGCTGGGTCTTGGGGAAGGCGATCACGTCGCGGATGGACTCGGCCTTGGTCATCATCGTGACGATGCGGTCCAGGCCGAAGGCCAGGCCGCCATGCGGCGGGGCGCCGTACTGCAGCGCGTCCAGCAGGAAGCCGAACTTGATGCGCTGGTCTTCCGCGCTGATGTTGAGCGCCTCGAACACCTTGGCCTGCACCTCGGCGCGGTGGATACGCACCGAGCCGCCGCCCAGCTCCCAGCCGTTGAGCACCATGTCGTAGGCCTTGGCGATGCAGGCGCCCGGGTCGGTCTTCATCAGCTCTTCGTGACCATCCTTCGGCGCCGTGAACGGGTGGTGAACGGCCGCCCAGCGGTTGTTCTCCTCGTCGTGCTCGAACATCGGGAAGTCCACCACCCACAGCGGCGCCCAGACGTCGTTGAACAGGCCGTTGGCCTTGCCGAACTCGCTGTGACCGACCTTCAGGCGCAGCGCGCCGATGGCGTCGTTGACGACCTTGGCCTTGTCCGCGCCGAAGAACAGCAGGTCGCCGTCCTGCGCGCCGGTGCGCTTGAGGATCTCGGCAACGGCTTCGTCGTGCAGGTTCTTGACGATGGGCGACTGCAGGCCCTCGCGGCCCTTGGCCACTTCATTGACCTTGACCCACGCCAGGCCCTTGGCGCCGTAGATCTTGACGAACTCGGTGTAGGCGTCGATCTCGCCGCGGCTCATGGACGCGCCCTTGGGCACGCGCAGCGCGACGACGCGGCCGCCGGGCGTGGTGGCCGGGCCGGAGAAGACCTTGAAGTCGACCGTGGTCATCGCGTCGGTCAGCTCGGTGAATTCGAGCTTGACGCGCAGGTCGGGCTTGTCGGAGCCGAAGCGGTGCATGGCTTCGGCGTACTTCATGACCGGATAGTCGCCCAGCTCGACGTTCAGCGCCTTGCGGAAGACGTGGCGGATCATGCCCTCGAACATCGAGCGGATCTCTTCCTCGGTGAGGAAGCTGGTCTCGATATCGATCTGCGTGAACTCGGGCTGGCGGTCGGCGCGCAGGTCCTCGTCGCGGAAGCACTTGGTGATCTGGTAGTAGCGGTCGAAGCCCGACACCATCAGCAACTGCTTGAACAGCTGGGGCGATTGCGGCAGCGCGAAGAAGTGGCCGTCGTGCACGCGGCTGGGCACGAGGTAGTCGCGCGCGCCTTCGGGCGTGCTCTTGGTGAGCATGGGCGTTTCGATGTCGACGAAGCCATGCTCGTCCAGGAACTTGCGCACTTCCATCGCGACGCGGTAGCGCAGCATCAGGTTGTTCTGCATGTAGGGGCGGCGCAGGTCCAGCACGCGGTGCGTGAGGCGGGTCGTCTCGCTGAGGTTGTCCTCGTCGATCTGGAAGGGGATGGGCACCGACGGGTTCAGCACCTCGATCTCGTGGCACAGCACTTCGATCTTGCCGCTGACGAGGTTGGCGTTCTCGGTGCCGGCCGGGCGCGCACGCACCTTGCCGACGATCTTGAGGCAGTACTCGCTGCGGACGTCTTCGGCGATCTTGAAGCTGTCGGCGCGGTCGGGGTCGCAGACGATCTGCACGAGGCCTTCGCGGTCACGCAGGTCGATGAAGATGACGCCGCCGTGGTCGCGGCGGCGGTGGGCCCAGCCCATCAGGGTCACGGTCTGGTCGAGCAGCTTTTCGCTGACTTGGCCGGCATAGCAGGTACGCATGGAGTTCTCCGAATTCTTTGCAAAAGTGTCTGGTGGGCGCTGATGAGCTCGCTGCGGCTCTCAGGATTGAACGCCTGCCGGGGCGTTCAACCCGGCTGATTTCGCTGCGCCACGTCGTCGGGCGTGCAGGGGCTGTCGGCGTGGGTCACCGGCGCCACCGTGCCCATGGAGATGATGTACTTCAACGCCTCGTCCACCGACATCTGCAGCGGCCTGATGTCGGCGCGCGGCACGAT
Organism: uncultured Roseateles sp.; assembly: GCA_963422775.4. Taxonomy (GTDB): domain Bacteria; phylum Pseudomonadota; class Gammaproteobacteria; order Burkholderiales; family Burkholderiaceae_C; genus Pelomonas. Next base: position 10,187 of record CAUJSJ030000146.1, on the reverse strand, counting down.
GAGGAAGAAGCCCGACGTGGGGTTGGGCGTCGTCGGCACGTAGAGGCTGACATGCTCCTGCGCCAGGTGGCAGGCGACTTCGCCGCTGGGCGTGCCGGTCACGAAGGCGATGGTCCAGGACCCTTCGCGCGGGTACTGCACCAGGACCGCCTCACGGAAGGCGTTGCCGCTGCTGGAGAACAGCGTGTCCGACACCTGCTTGACCGAGCTGTAGATGCTCTTGACGATGGGGATGTGGGACATCAGCCGGTCCCACTGCGTCAGCAGCCACTGGCCAAAGATGTTGGCCACGAAGACGCCGGTGGCCAGCAGCCCGCCGGCCAGGATGACCAGGCCGAGCCCCGGCACGTGCTGCAGCCCCAGGAGGCCGTCGCGCCAGGCACTGGGCAATACCAGGGCCAGGGCCGTCAGCAGGGAGCCGAAGACGCCGTTGACGACGTCCAGGACCTGGGCCAGCACCCAGACCGTGATGGCCAGCGGCAGCCAGACCAGCAGGCCGGCCACCAGATATTTACGAAGTGATGCGCCCACGAAACGTCCGGTCAGTGGCAGGCGCAGGAGCCGCCGCAGGAGGTGGGCGACGACGATGCCGAGGCTTCGGCCTTGGGCGCGTCGGGCTTGGCTGCTTCAGCCGCAGGCGCAGCCGCGGCGGCAGGGGCAGCAGAGCCGCCCTTGAAGTCGGTCGCGTACCAGCCCGATCCCTTGAGCTGGAAGCCCGCCGCAGTCACCTGCTTGGTGAAGGCCTCCGCGGAGCAGGCGGGGCAGGTGGTCAGCGGCGCGTCGGAGAGCTTTTGCAGCACGTCCTTGGCGTGGCCACAGGCGCTGCAGCGGTAGGCATAGATGGGCATGGTGGGCTCGAAAAGGCGCAAAGCCCGTGATTTTAAGGGACAGGCTCACCCGTGGGGCGGCAGATGGTGGCTGACGTGCTCGTGGCGGTTGGCCAGCAGCTGTGGCGCGAGCGAGCCGACGACCATGCCGACCAGGGCCGCCAGCAGGCCGGCAAGCTGGCCCGGGAAGAACTCGCCCCAGGTCGTCACCTGCGGAAAGAACGCCACCCAGACGGCAATGCCGGCAAAGATGGAGAAGATCGCGCCCTGCGTCGACGCCCGGCGCCAGTACAGGCCGAAGACCAGCGGCACGAAGGCGGCCACCAGCGTCACCTGGTAGGCAGCACTGACCAGCTCGTAGATCGGCGTGCCCTGCAGCGCGATGGAATACGCCAGCACACAGAAGGCGAAGACGACCAGCGTCACACGCATCGCGACGAGCTGCTGCTTGTCGCTCATGCCCGGGCGGATCTGCTTGAGGATGTTCTCGACGAAGCTGGTCGTGGGCGCCAGCAGCGTGGCCGACGAGGTGCTCTTGATGGCCGACAGCAGCGCACCGAAGAACAGGATCTGCACCACCAGCGGCATGTGGCCCATGATGAAGGTGGGCAGCACGCGCTGGTAATCGTTCTGGGCCAGGTCCAGCGCCTTGTCGCCCATGACGACCACCGCGGCCAGCACGATGAACATGGGCACGAAGGCGAAGACGATGTAGCTGAAGCCACCGATCATGGCGCCGCGCTTGGCCGTCTTGGCGTCCTTGGCGGACATGACGCGCTGGAAGACGTCCTGCTGAGGGATGGAACCCAGCATCATCGTCAGCGCCGCGCCGAGGAACATCGCCACCTGGGTGAACGTGGGCTCGGGGAAGAACTTGCCGAGGTCCTTCTTCATCGCCAGGTCCAGCACCACGCCGGCGCCGCCGGCCAGGTCGGCCGAAAACACGGCGATGACCGACAGGCCGATGACCAGCACGATCATCTGGATGAAGTCCGTCCAGGCCACGGCCAGGAAGCCGCCGATGACGACGTAGACCAGCACGGCCATCAGGCCGACGACCATGCCCATCTGCGGGCTCATGGCGCCGTTGGTCAGGATGTTGAACACCAGGCCCAAGGCCGTGACCTGGGCCGCCACCCAGCCGAGGTAGCTCAGGATGATGGCCAGCGAGCAGAAGATCTCGACGCCCTTGCCGAAGCGCTGGCGGTAGAAGTCGCCGATGGTCAGCAGGTTCTTCTGGTAGAGCTTGGTCGCGAAGAAGGCACCCACCAGCACCAGGCACAGGCCCGCGCCGAAGGGGTCTTCGATGATGGCGTTCAGGCCGCCCTGCACGAACTTGGCCGGGATGCCCATGACGGTTTCCGCACCAAACCAGGTGGCGAAGGTGGTCGTGATGACCATGACCAGCGGCAGGCTGCGCCCGGCGACGGCGAAGTCCGCCGTGTTCTTGACCCGCGTGCCGGCCCAGACGCCGATGCCCAGCGTGCCGAGCAGGTAGAGCACGACGAAAACGATCAGCGTGGTGTTCATGGGCGTGGGGACGGGTTGGGCCGGAAAAATTGGCGCGGATTATGAAGGCGGCGTGACCGCGTCGGCCTAGATGAGCGGCTCGAAAAAGCGCAGCGCCAGCCACGCAAGCGTGATGCCCAGCGCGAAGCCCGCCGCCCCCCACAGCAGGCCGGACAGCAGTCGGTTCGTGCTGCGCAGCTCGCGCACCAGGGCGCGCATTTCGGCGTCACCACCGCGGTGGGCCTGCACCTTCAGCGCGTCGTGCAGCAGGCGCGGCAGCTCGGGGATGAGCTGGGCAAAGCGCGGCGCCTCTTTCATCAGCTGCTTGTTGAACGCCGGCCAGCCGACCTGCTCGTTCATCCAGCGCTCCAGGAAGGGCTTGGCCGTGGCCCAGAGGTCCAGCTCGGGGTCAAGCTGGCGGCCCAGGCCCTCGACATTGAGCAGCGTCTTCTGCAGCAGCACGAGCTGGGGCTGGATCTCGACGTTGAAGCGGCGCGAGGTCTGGAACAGCCGCATCAGCACCTGGCCGAGCGAAATGTCCTTCAGCGGCCGGTCGAAATGAGGCTCGCAGACCGCTCTGACAGCGCTTTCCAGCGCATCCACCCGGGTCTCGGGCGGCACCCAGCCCGAGGCGATGTGCAGCTCGGCCACGCGCTTGTAGTCGCGCTGGAAGAAGGCGATGAAGTTCTGCGCCAGGTAGTCCTTGTCCACCTCGGTCAGCGTGCCGATGATGCCGAAATCCAGCGCCACATAGCGCCCGAAGGTCTCGGGTGCCAAGCTGACCTGGATGTTGCCGGGGTGCATGTCCGCGTGGAAGAAGCCGTCGCGGAAGACCTGCGTGAAGAAGATGGTCACGCCGTCGCGGGCCAGCTTCTTGATGTCGATGCCGGCGTCCAGCAGTGTCTGCAGCTGGGAGATCGGCACGCCCTTCATGCGCTCCATGACGATGACTTCGGGCGTGCACAGGTCCCAGTGCATCTCCGGCACCAGCACCAGGTTCAGGCCGTCCATGTTGCGACGCAGCTGGGCGGCGTTGGCCGCCTCGCGCACCAGGTCCAGCTCGTCGTGCAGGTACATGTCGAACTCGGCGACGACCTCGCGCGGCTTCAGGCGCCGGCCGTCGGCCGAGAAGCGTTCGATCCAGACCGCCAGGCGGCGCATCAGCGACAAATCGTCGTCGATGACGTCCAGCATGCCCGGACGCAGCACCTTGACGGCGACCTCGCGGCCGTCCTTGAGCGTCGCGAAATGCACCTGCGCGATGCTGGCGCTGGCCACCGGCTCGGCGTCAAAGGTCGCGAACAGCGCCTCCAGCGGCTGGCCGAAGGCGCGCTCGACCATCTCGCGCGACAGCGCCGCCGGGAAGGGCGGCACGCGGTCCTGCAGCTTGGCCAGTTCCAGCGCCACGTCCAGCGGCAGCAGGTCGCGTCGCGTGGACAGCACCTGGCCGAACTTGACGAAGATCGGGCCCAGGTGCTCCAGCGCCAGGCGCAGGCGCGCGCCGCGCGGCTCCTGCCAGCGCCGGCCGAGTCGAGTGACTCGCCTCAGGACCTGGAAGCGCCGCCGCTGCAGGCCCGACAGGGCCAGGTCATCGAGACCGAAGCGCCAAACCGTCCACAGGATGACGAACAGCCGCGAGACAAACCTCATGCGCCGCTACCGGAGGTCGTCGCGAAACGCGCGGCCATGCCCGACAGGCTGCGCCGCAGCGTGCGGCCGAACTGGGCCAGCTGGCGTGCGGCCAGCGGGCCGACGATGCCGGCCAGGTCGTCCTCGATGTCCCAGCGCAGGTTGTCCATCAGCCAGTGCATTTCGCCGGCAAAGGCGGCGTCGCCTTGCACGCCGACGGTCGGCGCCTCGCCACTCAGCGCGCCCAGGGCCAGCCGGGCGGGGTTGGACGCGTCGATCTCGACGCGCAAGCCGCCAAGCCCTGGCGGCGCGGCGTCCAGGCGTTCGAACAGGCCGGCGGGTGTGACACCGAGTATCAAGTCAGGCGCTGCAGGCAGCAGGCTGGGCCAGCCCGCCAGGTGCACGACCAGCGCGCGCCCCGCCAGGGGCTGCAGGCGCTGCGCTGCGATGGGCTCGCGCGACACCACATGGTTGATCAGCAGCACGAGGCGGTCCTGCAGGGCTGGCATCAGCAGGGGATTGAGCGACGGCAGGGGCGGCATGGGCCAGGGAGAAGGCATAGTGAAGATTGTAGGCAGGGGACCCTGAACAAGGGACGCAACGGATTCGGTTGTCAAACTTGTTGATAGAGAATCCCCAATCGATTTCCAGCCCCGCAGGCCTCTACTCCCGAGGACCACTGAACCCCACGATGTTTGAGGACCGCAGCTACAAGAGGACGTTCTACAGCGCGCCGCAGTCGGTCGAGTCCCTGATTGCCGCCTTCCTTGAGCCCGGCATCATCGTGCTCACCTTCCTCCTCGTGAACGGGCACTTCGATGAACCGGTCATGCGCCCGGCCCTGACGCTGTGCCTGCTGGTTTTCGCCCTCACCTTCCCGGGCCGCAACCGTTTCAACGACCATCCGGCCAGTGCTCTCGTGGACGTGGTCTCGTCCTGGCTGGTGCTGCTGGGCATCCTGCTGCTGTGCGGCTACGCGACCAACAGCCTGCACTACTTCGAGAACCAGGTGCTGCTCTGGTGGGCCGTCATCACGCCCATCGCGCAGATCGGCGCCATCGAGAGCGGCCGCCGCATCCAGCAGTGGCGGGCCCGCGATCCCAGCGCTCGGCGCACGGCCGTCATCGTCGGCGCGGGGCCGCTGGGCCATAAAGTGACGCGCGCCCTGCGCGAGACCCAGGGCGTCATCTGCCTGGGCTATTTCGACGACCGCGCGCCGGAGCGCCTGCATCCCGAGGCCGGCGCCGCCATCCTGGGCACGCTGGCCCAGCTCAGTGACTTCGTGCGCGACAAGAGCGTTCGCGAGGTCTACATCACGCTGCCATTGGGGTCTCAGCCACGCATCGTCGAACTGCTGGAGCAGGTGCAGGGCACCACCGCCTCGCTCTTCTTCGTGCCCGACGTGTTCGGCATCAGCATCATCCAGGGCCGCCTGCAGGACATGAACGGCGTGCCGGTCGTGGGCATCTGCGAAACGCCCTTCACGGGCACCAACCAGCTCGTCAAGCGTCTCAGCGACATCGTGCTGGCCACGCTGATCCTCATCCTGATCTCACCGGTGCTGCTGATGGTGGCCCTCGGCGTCAAGCTCAGCTCGCCCGGTCCCGTCATCTTCAGGCAGCGCCGCAACGGCCTGGATGGCGAGGAGATCGTCGTCTACAAGTTCCGCTCGATGCGCGCGCAGGACAACGGCAACGTCGTCAAGCAGGCCACTAAGGACGACCCGCGCATCACCCGCTTCGGCGCCTTCATCCGCCGTACCTCGCTGGACGAGCTGCCGCAATTCATCAATGTGCTGCAGGGCCGCATGAGCATCGTCGGCCCGCGCCCGCATGCGGTGGCCCACAACGAGGAATACCGCAAGCTCATCAAGGCCTACATGGTGCGCCACAAGGTCAAGCCCGGCATCACCGGCTGGGCCCAGGTCAACGGCATGCGCGGCGAAACCGACACCATCGACAAGATGAAGGCGCGCGTCGAATACGATCTGGAATATCTGCGCAACTGGTCGCTGGCCCTCGATCTGCAGATCATCCTGCGTACCGTGCGGCTGGTGGTGTTTGATCGACATGCCTATTAAGCCCACCCACCTACCCTACCCCCTGCCCTGTCGCCTAGGCACGCTCGCCGCCCTGTGCTCGGCTGCTGCACTGGCCACATCGGCCCAGGCCCAGACTGACGACACGACGCCGTTCTACGTCGGCGGCTCCCTGGGGGTATCGCACGTCTCCAACGTCTTCCGGCAGGCGAGCGCCAACAACGGCGACACCGTCGTCAGCACCGGGCTGCTGGGTGGCCTGGATCAGCGCTTCGGCCGTCAGCATCTGACGCTGGACGGGTCCGTGCAGGACAACCGCTACGCCACCAACCGCGACCTGAACAATCAGTCCTACACGCTGCGCAGCGCGCTGGCCTGGCAGACGGCGGGCAATCTGTCTGGCACGCTCAGCGCCACTTCCAGCCGCTCGCTGGCCGATTTCAACATCGGCGGCGTGGACCCCATCTTCAAGAAGAACACCGAGCGCAACGACGAGTACGCCGCGCTGGTGCGTCTCGGCATGGCCACGCGCTATTCGATCGAAGCAGGCTGGACCCACAAGCGACGCGATTTCAGCGCGGCCGAGTACGACCGCTTTGTCTTCAGCCAGAACACCGGCCAGTTGGGCATCTACGCGGTGCCCGGCGGAAACGTCAGGCTGGGCCTGGTCGGCCGGCACACCAAGGGCGAATACCCACGCTTCCCGACCGGCCTCGTGTTCGATCCGGGCACCGGGCAGTTGGCGATCCGCTCCGAGGCAGACGACTACACGCGTGACGACTTTGACTTCACGACCAACTGGACCACCGGCGGCAGCAGCACGCTGAACACGCGGGTGAGCCGCAGCCGTGTGAGGAACAGCCTGAACGCCGTGAACGACTTCGATGGCACGACGGGTGCGATCGGCTGGAACTGGCGCCCGACTGGCAAGATCCAGCTCGGCCTTCAGTTCTCGCGCGACACCGGCCAGGAAACCACCGTCCGTGCTGTCGACGTGAACCGGATCTACACGAGTTGGCGCCTCAATGGCAGCTACGCACTGACTGGAAAGCTCGCGCTGAACGCGAGCGCCAGCCGCAATCGCAGCCACCGCGCCAGCGATTCGGGTGTTCAGCTGGCGGAAGCTTTCGACAACGACAAGGCCTACGGCCTGGGCCTGAGCTGGGCCTTCTCTCGCGGCCTCAGCCTGTCCTGCCAGTACAACCACGCCAGCCGTGACAGCAGCGTGGCGGCATACGTCTACAGCGCCAGCAGCTATGGCTGCACCGGCCAAGCCATCGTCTTCTGATGACCACCATCCTGCTCACCGGCGCGGCCGGCTACATCGCGTCGCACACCTGGCTGGCGCTGCAGCAGGCTGGCTACCGGGTCGTCGGTGTCGACAACTTCGCCAACAGTTCGCCCGTCGTGCTGGAGCGCCTGGCTGAATTGGCCAGCGCATCCATCGAGTTCGAGCGCGCGGACGTCTGCGACGCGGTGGCCATGGACGAGATCTTCAACAACTACCACCCAGCCGCCGTTGTCCATTTCGCCGCCTATAAGGCGGTGGGCGAGTCGGTGGCCCAGCCGCTGGCCTACTACCGCAACAACCTCGGCGGCCTCGTCAACACCTGCGAGGTCATGAAGCGCCACGGCTGCACGCGCATCGTGTTCAGCTCCAGCGCCACCGTCTACGGTGCGCCTGAAACGCTGCCGCTGCACGAGGGCGCGCCGACCTCGTCGACCAACCCCTACGGCGCCACCAAGCTGATGGGCGAGCAGATCCTGCGCGACCTCGGCATCTCCGACCCGGCCTGGCAGACCGCCTGCCTGCGCTACTTCAACCCGGTCGGCGCCCATGAGAGCGGCCGCATCGGCGAAGACCCGCGCGGCACGCCCAACAACCTGATGCCCTACGTCGCCCAGGTCGCCGTCGGCCGGCGCGCCAAGCTGGCGGTCTTCGGCGATGACTACCCGACGCCCGACGGCACCGGCGTGCGCGACTACATCCACGTGAGCGACCTGGCGGAGGGCCATGTCGCCGCGCTGCGCTGGCTGCTGGCCAACACGGGTTCGCTGACGGTCAACCTCGGCACCGGCCAGGGCTACAGCGTGCTCGACCTGGTGCGCGCCTATGAAGTGGCCAGCGGCCGCAGCGTGCCCTACGAAATCGCGGCGCGACGCCCCGGCGACGTCGCCGCCTGCTGGGCCGACCCGACGGTCGCTCGCGAGACACTCGGCTGGGCCGCCAAGCTCGATCTCGCCCGCATGTGCGAAGACAGCTGGCGCTGGCAGCAACTCAACCCTCACGGCTTCAACCCCGCCTGAACAATGATCCAGGTCCAACCCGTCATCATGGCCGGCGGCTCCGGCACGCGGCTGTGGCCGCTGTCGCGCGCCGGCTATCCCAAGCAATTCCTCGTGCTGTCGGGCAACGAGAGCCTGTTCCAGCTCGCTGCGCGCCGCCTGGCCGCGCTCGCCTCGCCTGACCTGGAACTCGCCGCCCCCTGCATCGTCGGCAACGAGGAGCACCGCTTCCTCGTGCTCGACCAGTTGCGTGAAACCGGCCTGGAGCCGAGCAGCGTGCTGCTGGAGCCCTGCGGCCGCAACACCGCGCCCGCGCTGACGCTGGCAGCGCTGGCCGCGCTGGAAAGCGGCAACGACCCCGTGCTCGTCGTCACGCCGGCCGACCAGACCGTCACCCAGCCCGCCGCCTTCACCGCGGCGCTGCAGGACGCGGTGCGCATCGCCGCCGATGGCGCCATCGCCATCCTCGGCATCACGCCCGACCGGCCCGAGACCGGCTACGGCTATATCCGCACGACGAGCGATTCCGCCGGTCTGGCGGTCGCGCAGTTCGTCGAAAAACCCGACCTGGAAACCGCCCAGCGCTATCTCGCCGAAGGTGACTACTACTGGAACAGCGGCATGTTCGTGCTGCGTGCCAGCGTCTGGATGAAGGCGCTGGAGCGCTTTCGCCCCGACATCGCCACCGCGACCCGCGCCGCCTGGGATGCGCGCAAGACCGACGCGAAATTCGTGCGCCCCGGCAAGGCCGAGTTCGCCGCCGTGCCGAGCGAATCCGTCGACTACGCGGTCATGGAGCGCTGCCCCGGTACGGACATGGCGCTGCGCATGGTCGCGCTCGATGCCGGCTGGAACGACCTTGGCGCCTGGGAGGCGGTCTGGCAGGTGGCGGACAAGGACGCCGACGGCAATGCCTTCGTCGGCGACGCACTGATTGCCGACAGCAAGAACACCCTCGTGCACGCCACCAGCCGCCTCGTCGGCGTTGTCGGCCTGACGGACATCATCGTCGTCGAGACGGCCGATGCCGTGCTCGTCAGCGACCGCTCGCGCAGCCAGGAGGTCAAGCAGATCGTCAACCGGCTGGGCGCGGAGCAGCGCGGCGAGCATGCGCTGCACCGCAAGGTGCACCGCCCCTGGGGCTGGTACGACAGCATCGACAACGGGCCGCGCCACCAGGTCAAGCGCATCATGGTCAAGCCGGGCGCGAGCTTGAGCCTGCAGATGCACCACCACCGCGCCGAGCACTGGATCGTCGTCAGCGGCACGGCCGAGATCGTCAACGGCGACAAGACCATCCTGCTGACCGAGAACCAGTCCACCTACATCCCGCTGGGCCAGACCCATCGCCTGGCCAATCCAGGCAAGGTGCCGCTGGAGATCATCGAGGTGCAGTCCGGCTCCTACCTGGGCGAGGACGACATCGTCCGCTTCGAAGACACCTACGGGCGGACCTGAAACGCCCGGCTTTTCCGCGCCTGGCGGCGGCGGCACAGCGCCTAGCATGCGACGTCCCGGCCCTCTCGTGAGAATGACGACATGACGATCCTGGTCACCGGCGGTGCCGGTTTCATTGGCAGCAATTTCGTGCTGGACTGGCTGCGCCAGTCCGACGAGCCCGTCGTCAACCTCGACGTGCTGACCTACGCCGGCAATTCGGAGAACCTGGCCTCGCTGGCCGGCGACGCGCGCCACATCTTCGTCAAGGGCGACATCTGCGACCGCGCGCTCGTCGACAGCCTGCTGGCCCGGCACCAGCCTCGCGCCATCGTCCACTTCGCGGCCGAGAGCCATGTGGACCGCTCCATCAGCGGCCCCGGCGCCTTCATGAAGACCAACGTGGAAGGCACGTTCACGCTGCTGGAGGCGGCGCGCGCCCACTGGAGCGCGTTGAGCGG
>CAUJSJ030000145.1:0-2979 GCA_963422775.4 uncultured Roseateles sp. | reverse complement strand
CACGGCGCCCAGCACGCCGGCCAGCAGCGCCCAGTTGACGGCGGGCACATAGATCTGGCCCGACTCGCTGGCGGAGGTGTGGCGCATCGTGAGGCGAGGCAGGAAGCCGAGCAGGATGGCCTGCTTGGTCATGGAATAGGCGCCGGAGATGACCGCCTGCGAGGCGATGACGGCAGCCAGTGCGGCGAGGCCGACCATGGGCAGCACCAGCGAGGCCGGGAAGAGGCGAAAGAAGGGGTTCTCGATGGCCGAGGCATCGCCCATCAGCAATGCACCCTGACCCAAGTAGTTCAGCGCCAGCGCGGGGAAGACGAGGCCCGTCCAGGCCAGGCGGATGGGCTTGACGCCGAAGTGACCCATGTCCGCGTACAGCGCCTCGGCGCCGGTCAGCGCGAGCACGATGGCGCCGATGGCCGCGAACAGATGCCAGCCGCGCTGACTCAGGAAGGCCCAGGCCTCAAGCGGGTTGAGCGCCGCGAGGATCTGCGGCTGCTGGGCGATGTGGACGACGCCGATGGCGCCCAGCACGCCGAACCACAGCACGATGATGGGACCGAACACCTTGCCCACCGCGGCCGTGCCGAAACGCTGCACGACGAAGAGGCCCACGATGATGGCCGCCGAGATGGGCAGCACATAGGGCTTGAGCGTGGGCGTGACGACCTCCAGCCCCTCGATGGCGCCCATCACCGAGATGGCCGGCGTGATGACGCTGTCGCCGTAGAACAGCGTCGCACCGAACAGGCCAAGCAGCAGCAGGGCGTTGCGCAACCGGGGCCGCTGCTGCACGGCGTGCGCTGCCAGCGCGGTCAGCGCCAGGGCGCCACCTTCGCCGCGGTTGTCGGCGCGCAGGATGAGGATGACGTACTTCAGCGTGACGACGAACATCAGCGCCCAGACGATGACCGAGGTCGCGCCAATGAGGTTGTGATTGGTCAACGCCACGCCCGTCGCGGGCAGGAAGACTTCCTTGAGCGTGTAGAGCGGGCTGGTGCCGATGTCGCCATAGACGACGCCGATGGCACCGAGTGTCAAGGCGGCCAGGCCGCTGCGTTTGTTTTCAATGCTCATGCGGTATGGACCCGGAGGGGATGCCGCAGTTTCGAGGCTTTCGTATAAAGAACTTATAAAGACGCGCGACAGCCAACAGCAAGGCCCGAAGCGGGACAGCTGGTCGATGCGACTTTGTCACGCTCCCTGCTGCTCGCCGCGTCATCTGCGACCGTTCCAAAGGAATCCGATGCCACCGAGCCGTATGGCGTCAATGCCAATTCACTACGGCCGCCCGTCGCCAGACAGGTCCGAGCAGTCTTGACGTCCATTCGCTGTAGACGAGCCGGGCGATGCGGTGCAGTTCGGCAACACGCTGAGGCAGATCCTTGAGGATCAGGGCCTGCGGCTGCACGGCCGGACCATTGGCCCGGGACAACTCGGCGGCGCTTTGGCGACACCAATCGCGGACGATGCTTTCGTCCACCTCAAAGTGGCATTGGAACGCCAGGTGCGGGCCGATCTCGAATCCCTTGTTGAGGCAATGCCGCCCGTAGAGCAGGCGCCGTGCTCGAGCAGGGATCTGAAACGTCTCGTAGTGCCAGTTGAAGGCAGTGACTTCCTGGGCCTGCAGCAGCGGCAGCCCTGCCGGTGTCACCTGCAGGCGGCTCCAGCCGATGTTGGCAAAGCCGTTGCGTCCGACGCGTGCGCCCATCGCGCGAGCCAGCATCTGGCCCCCGAAGCAATGGCCCAGCATGGGCACATCGGCGTCAAGCGCGCGTCGCACCAGGTTCAGCTCGTCATCAATCCAGCCCAGCGGCTCGTTCACGCTTCGGTTGCTGCCCAGCAGCACGATGCCGCTGTAGTCGCTGGCCTGCCGGGGTACGACGTCACCGTGGTCGGGCATCACGATGCGCGTGGCTATGCCCGCCTGGGTCAAGTGATCGAGGAGCTGCCCCGGGCGTTGGGTGCTGTCGTGCTGAAGGATGAGGACCGGTCTCATGAGGCTGGCTCACGTGCGGGTGTGCCATCTGTGAAGGAGACGCCAATCTAGGACTTCGGCTGTCAGGTCCTTATCAAGATTCGAAGCCGGGCTGGCAAGAACGTGTCAAGGCCGCTCAGGCTCAGGCCTTGGGGTTCAACCGGTAGCCCACGCCCGCCTCGGTGATCAGCCAGCGGGGCCGGTTGGGGTCGGGCTCGATCTTCTTGCGCAGATTGGCCATGTGGACCCGCACATAGTGCAAATCCTCCATGTGGTCAGGCCCCCAGACAGCCTTCAGCAGGTGCTGATAGGTCAGCACGCGGCCAGGCGCCGCACAGAACTCCTGCAGCAGCCGGTACTCGATGGGCGTGAGGTGCAAGCGTTGCCCCTCGCGGCTCACGTGTCTCAGGCTGCGGTCCACCACGATGTCACCGAAGCGAAACACCGGATCGCCATCGTTGCCCGCGCTGCCGAGCCGGCGCAGCTGCACCCGCACGCGCGCCAGCAACTCGGCCACGCCGAAAGGCTTCACGAGGTAGTCATCGGCGCCGGCGTCCAGAGCCTGGACCTTGCGCTCCTCTCCTTCGCGGGCCGACAGCACGAGGATGGGCGAGCTCGACCAGCCACGGAACTCACGGATGAAGTCCAGGCCGTCTCCGTCGGGTAGGCCCAGGTCCAGCACGACCAGCTCGGGCCGGCGGGTGGCCGAATCGATGAGGCCGCGTTGCAGCGTTCCTGCCTCGAAGACCTCCAGGCCTTCGCTTTCCAGCGCCATGCGGACGAAACGGCGGATTTCCGGTTCGTCCTCGATCATCAGCACGCGTGCCGCAGCCATTCATGCCTCCTTCACTGATGCCGGAGGCTGGCCGAGGGGAAGCTCGACCCTCACGCAGGCCCCGCCGCGGGCGACATTGTGGGCAGAGATCTGCCCGCCGTGCGCTTCGACAATGGCCTTGCATATGGCCAGCCCCAGGCCCACGCCGGGCGTCGCGCTCTCGCGGTCGCCG
>CAUJSJ030000144.1:0-6239 GCA_963422775.4 uncultured Roseateles sp. | reverse complement strand
CTGCAGCAGTACGGCTTCCGCGCCATCCTGGCGCCGAGCTTCGCCGACATCTTCTTCAACAACTGTTTCAAGAACGGCCTGCTGCCCATCGTCTTGCCGGAAAGTGCCATCGCGCGCCTGTTCGACGAGGTCTATGCCTTCCCGGGCTACCAGCTTGTCGTCGACCTGCCGCGGCAAGTGGTCGTGAAGCCCGACGGCGCCGAGCTGCCGTTCGACATCGAGCCCTTCCGCAAGGAATGCCTGATCGGTGGCCTGGACGAGATCGGCCTGACGCTGCAGCACACCGACAAGATCCGTGCGTTTGAAGCCGCGCGCATCGCCAGCAAGCCCTGGCTGAACAACCGAGTGATTTGAGATGAAGAAGATCGCAGTACTGCCGGGCGACGGTATTGGCCCCGAGATCATGGCCGAGGCCGTCAAGGTGCTGAACGCGCTGGACCTGCCTTTGCAACTCGACTGGGCGGACGTGGGCGGCAAGGCCTACGAGACCAGCGGCCACCCGCTGCCCCCCGCCACGCTGAAACTGGCCCAGGAAGCCGACGCCGTGCTGTTCGGCGCCGTCGGCGACTGGAAGTACGACAAGCTGGAGCGTTCGCTGCGCCCCGAGCAGGCCATCCTCGGCCTGCGCAAGGCGCTGGGCCTGTTCGCCAACTTCCGCCCCGCGATCTGCTACGAGCAGCTGACCCATGCCTCGTCGCTGAAGCCCGAGCTGGTGGCGGGCCTCGACATCCTGCTGATCCGTGAGCTGACCGGCGATATCTACTTCGGCCAGCCGCGCGGCCGCCGCACGGCCGTGGACGGCCACTTCCCCGGTGCCGAAGAAGCCTTCGACACGATGCGCTACTCGCGCCCAGAGATCGAGCGCATCGCCCACGTGGCTTTTCAGGCGGCCCGCAAGCGCGGCAAGCGCCTGACCAGCGTCGACAAGGCCAACGTGCTGGAGACCTCGCAGTTCTGGAAGGACATCGTCATCGAAGTCCACGCCCAGTACCCCGACGTCGAGCTGGACCACATGTACGTGGACAACGCGGCCATGCAGCTCGTCAAGGCGCCCAAGAAGTTCGACGTCGTCGTGACCGGCAACATGTTCGGCGACATCCTCTCGGATGAGGCCGCGATGCTGACCGGCTCCATCGGCATGCTGCCGTCCGCCTCTTTGGACGCCAACAACAAGGGCCTCTACGAACCCAGCCACGGCAGCGCGCCGGACATCGCGGGCAAGGGCATCGCCAATCCACTGGCTACAATCTTGTCCGCTGCCATGATGCTCCAGTTCTCCCTCAACCACGCCGACGCTGCCGCTCGAATCGAGCAGGCCGTGCAGTTGGTGTTGGCCCAGGGCTTGCGCACCGCCGACATCTGGTCCGAAGGCACCTCGAAGGTCACGACCATCGAGATGGGCGACGCTGTCGTCAAAGCCATTACGACCACGAAAACCATCAAGAGCTAACGCTCCGTCTCGTCTCGCCCCTCCAAACCCGGCGAACGAGCCGGGGCCCGAAGTGGATGGGGTTTGGTGAACGACAAAGGAATGATGATGACGACCTTGGTAGGCCTCGTAGGATGGCGCGGCATGGTGGGCTCGGTGCTCATGGACCGCATGACCACCGAACGCGACTTCGACCTGATCGAGCCGCTGTTCTTCTCGACCTCCAACGCCGGCGGCACGGCGCCCGCCCAGGCCAAGAACGAGAAGACGCTGCAGAGCGGCTTCGACATCGAGCAGCTCAAGCGCTGCGACATCATCATCACCGCCCAGGGCGGCGACTACACGACCGAGGTCTATCCCAAGCTGCGCGCGGCGGGCTGGAACGGCCACTGGATCGACGCCGCTTCCACGCTGCGCATGGCCGACGACGCCGTCATCATCCTGGACCCCGTTAACCGCCCGGTCATCGACCAGGCGCTGAGCAACGGCGGCAAGAACTGGATCGGCGGCAACTGCACCGTGTCCTGCATGCTGATGGGTGTGGGCGCGCTCTACAAGGCCGGCCTCGTCGAGTGGATGTCCACCCAGACCTACCAGGCTGCCAGCGGCGGCGGCGCCCAGCACATGCGCGAACTGCTGACGCAGTACGGCACGCTGAACGCCGCGGTGAAGCCGCTGCTGGACGACCCCAAGAGCGCCATCCTCGAGATCGACCGCCAGGTCATCGCCAAGCAGCGTTCGTTGAGCGCCGAGGAAACCGCCAACTTTGGCGTCCCGCTGGGTGGCTCCCTGATCCCCTGGATCGACAAAGACCTCGGCAACGGCATGTCCAAGGAAGAGTGGAAGGGCATGGCCGAGACCAACAAGATCCTCGGCAATGGATCGGCTCAGGCCATCCCGGTCGACGGCTTCTGCGTCCGCGTCGGCGCCATGCGCTGCCACAGCCAGGCTCTGACCTTCAAGCTGAAGCATGACGTGCCCCTGGCCGACATCGAGGCCATGATCGCCGCCGACAACGCCTGGGTGAAGGTGGTGCCGAACACGCGTGAAGCCACCATCCGCGACCTGACGCCCGTGGCCGTCACCGGCACGATGACCATCCCCGTCGGCCGCCTGCGCAAGTTGGCGATGGGCCCCGAGTACCTCGGCGCCTTCACCATCGGCGATCAGTTGCTGTGGGGCGCGGCCGAGCCGCTGCGCCGCATGCTGCGCATCCTGCTCGAGCGCTGAGTCCGGACCGAAGCGCGCCTTGCGGCACGAACGGTGCAAGGCGTGTTTTGCTTACTGTCTTTTACGGTTTGACCTAGGGTTCACCCGGGCGTCGATATTGGAACGAAGCGACACATCAGGTATCGCGTGAGCATTTCCGCGTATATGCTTGATGCCGTTGTGTTTTTGATTCCAGACTCGACACAGGCCACACCGTGCAAACCAGCGTGCAGACCAGGTTTATGCAGCGCGTGCTGAAGATCGAGACAGGCGGGGCCCTCAACAGCCCCGCCTTGTTGCTTTGGGGAATGCCTTGAAAGACCACATTCGCGACGCATTCGAGGGAGTTCGACCGATGGGCTTTGCTCGCCACCACCTTGCGCTCGCCGCCGCCCTGTTTGTCGCCAGCAGTGGCGCGCAGGCGCTGGGCCTGGGCAAGCTGAGCGTGCAGTCGGCCCTCGGTGAGACCATGCGTGCCGAAATCGACGTCACCAGCCTGACGCCGGAGGAAGCCTCCACGCTCAAGGTGCGCGTCGCGCCACCCGAGGCCTACCGCACGAGTGGCGTCGAATACAACTCGGTGCTGACCTCGGCCCAGGTTCAGGTCGTGCGCAACAACGGCCGCACGGTGCTGCGCGTCAGCAGCGAGCGCTCCGTGCAGGAGCCTTTCGTCGACGTCATCCTCGAGCTGACCTGGTCGAGCGGCAGACTGGTGCGCGAATACACGCTGCTGTTCGACCCGCCCGGCCTGCCCAAGCCGGCGCCCGTCATCACCGCGCCGCCGGCCATGGCAGCGGCGCCCGCACCCGCCACGGCTGCATCCAGCGAGGCCGTGCCCGCGCCGGCGCCGGCCGTGACGACGGCGCTGCCGCGCAACGGCACGGCACCTGCCCCGGCACCGGTTGCCGTGGCGCGCCCGGCCGCGCCTGCGCCAGTGCGCCCGGCGGTCACCGCATCCTCCGAGTACATGGTGCGCCCGGGTGACTCGCTGTCCAAGGTCGCTGCGCGCACCCAGGTCAGCGGCATCTCGCTGGACCAGATGCTGGTCGGCCTGTTCCGCAACAACCCCGACGCCTTCATCGACGGCAACATGAACCTGTTGAAGTCGGGTGCCGTGTTGCAGGTGCCGTCCAGTGACGCGCTGGCCACCGTGCCCGCGCCGGAAGCTCGCCGCATCATCCTGGCGCAGAGCGCCGACTTCTCCGCCTATCGCCAGCGCCTGGCCTCCGCCGCGCCGACGCTGCGCAACACCGAGAGCGAGCGCCAGTCCAAGGGGCAGGTGCAGGCCGCCGTCGAGGATCGCAAGCCCGCGGCCGCGCCGACGCCAGACAAGCTCACGCTCAGCAAGACCGGCGGTGCGGCCGCCAGCGCCGCCGAGACCAAGCTGTCCAAGGAAACCGAGAAGAAGGACGCAGCCGCCCGCGTGGCCGAGCTGACCCGCAATGTCGAGGAGCTGAAGAAGCTTTCCAGCGCGGCCAAGCCCGCTGCGACTGTGGCTTCCGCGGCGCCCGCGCCTGCCACGCCAGCGCCGACGCTGCCGGCACCTGCGCCGGTCGTCGCGGCTGTGGAGGCCGCCTCCGCTGCCGCACCCGCTTCGGCGCCGGTCGTGGCTGCGGCGAGCGCCGCCGCCTCCAGGCCAGCGGCCCGCGCCAGCGCCCCGCTGGCACCGCCGCCGGCAGCCGAGCCCCCCGGTTTCATCGAGCAGCTGCTCGACAGCCCCATCGTGCTGCCGTTGGCCGGCGTTCTCGTCGCCGTGCTCGGCGGCCTGGGCCTGTATCGCCTGCGTTCGCGCCGCCCGGCCAACGCGGCCGAGACCGGCTTCCACGAAAGCCGCCTGCAGCCCGACTCCTTCTTCGGCGGCACCGGCGGCCAGCGCGTCGACACGCGCGACGCGCAGAACAGCGGCCAGTCGTCGATGAGCTATTCGCTCAGCCAGCTCGACGCCATCGGCGACGTCGACCCGGTCGCCGAGGCCGATGTCTACCTGGCCTATGGCCGCGACCTGCAGGCCGAGGAAATTCTCAAGGAAGCCCTGCGCGCCAATCCCACGCGCCTAGCCATCCGCCTGAAGCTGCTGGAGGTCTACGCCAAGCGCCGCGACACCAAGGGCTTCGAGCAGCTCGCCGTGCAGCTCTACGCCGAGACCAAGGGTTCTGGTGAGGACTGGTCCAAGGCCCAGGAACTGGGCCGCGGCATCGACCCTGACAACCCGCTCTACCAACCCGGTGGTGCGCCTGCGCATGTCGAGGACGGCCCCGAGCTGCGCCCCGAGCCGATGAACGCCAGCACGCTGCCGCAGACGGCCCTGCCGCCCGGCGCCGCTGCGGCCGCGGCGGCTCATCTGGCGACGGATGCGATGCGCAGCGGCCCGGACACCGGGCCGGTGAGCGGCTTCGACCTGGCGCTTGACCTCGACCTCGACGCCCCCGAGCCGGTGTCGCCGCATGCGATGGCCGCGACCCAGGCCATGCCGGCCTCCGTCGAACAGGCACCGATGACGATGGACTTCGACATCTCCGCCCGTGGCACCCGCACCGCGCCGCCCGCGCCCGACCTGAACTTCGATCTCAGCGGCATGGGTGGCCTGCCGGTCGGCGCCTCGCCGGCGTCGGCTTCCACCGACCTGGACTTCGATCTCGGCGAGCCCACGCAGCCCGGCGAGACCAGCCCGGATCATCTGGCGCAAGCACTCGATGCGCTGGGCGACGATGACGGCGACCCCTTGCTGCGCCAGCTCGAACTGGCCGACGAGTTCCGCCAGATCGGCGACACCGAAGGTGCCCGCGAAGTGCTGCAGGAGTTGATCCAGCGCGCCAGCGGCTCGCTGCGCGACCGGGCTCAGGCGATGCTGAACGAACTTCGGTAAACCCTGCCGCGATACTTCGACGCCCGGCCTGGCCGGGCGTTTGCCGTTTGAGGATCGATGAGAGTTGCACTTGGCGTGAGCTACCGCGGCGGCGGCTACAACGGCTGGCAGAGCCAGCCCGATGGCCGCACCGTGCAGGACGCGCTCGAAAAAGGCCTGACCGCCTTCGCCGCCCAGCCCATTCGCACGATCTGCGCTGGCCGCACCGATGCCGGCGTGCACGGCATCAACCAGGTCATCCACTTCGACACCGAGGTCGAGCGCGAGCTCTTCTCCTGGGTGCGCGGCAGCAACCGCTATCTGCCGCCCGACATTGCCATCCAGTGGTGCCGCCTGCCAGGCGATGCCTTCCATGCCCGCAACTCGGCGCGCGGCCGGCGCTATGCCTACCTGCTGCTGGAATCGGCCGTGCGGCCGGCCATCGAGTCGGGCCAGTGCGGCTGGGTGTTCCGGCCGCTCGACCAGGCTGCGCTGGAGGCGGCAGCCGAGCGCCTGATCGGTGAACACGACTTCTCGTCCTTCCGTTCCTCCGAATGCCAGGCCGCATCGCCCGTCAAGACGCTGCGCGAGATCCGCGTGCAGCGGCGCGGTGCCTACTGGCGCTTCGAGTTCGAGGCGAGCGCCTTCCTGCATCACATGGTGCGCAACCTGATGGGTTGCCTGCTCGCCGTCGGCAGCGGCACGCGTTCGGCGGACTGGGTGTCGGACGTGCTCGCCGCGCGCGACCGCAAGGTG
>CAUJSJ030000143.1:0-13284 GCA_963422775.4 uncultured Roseateles sp. | reverse complement strand
CGCACTGTGGCGGCGCTGCGTGAAATGCCGATGACGCGCGTGTCGTCAGGGCAGCGGGTGGATGCGTTCCTCGCGGTCCCACTGCCGCGTGGCGGCGGCCTGAACGAAGGCGCCGGCATTGCGGTCCAGTGCGCAGACGCCGTCGTCGACGACGAGGTGAAGCGCCTCCACCAGCAGCTTGCCGCCCTCGTCATGGCCGATGGCCTTGAGATGGCCGTAGGCCTGGCGTACGAAGGTGGCGGCCGCGTCGTCCTGCGCGAGCTGCTGCGCGGCGGCGGACGACAGCACCAGCGCCACGGCGTCGAACGCCGCTGCCGGGCTGCCATGCAGGCGCGCGTCGGCGGGCTGCTGCGTGCCGTCGCTGAGCTTGGCGCCGCCGATGCGCGGGGCGATCTTCTGCACCTTCGCGCCGGCCTTGCGCAGCGCCTTCTCCACGGCGGCCAGGCGCTTGGCGTCGGAGTCGTCGCTGAAAAGGATGGCCACGCAGCGGTCCTGCAGCGAGGGCGCGGTCTTGTCGATGATGCCCAGCGCGGGCGAGGGCGGCAGGTCCTGCACCGGCGCCGCCGGCTTTGCGGCGGGCGGCAGCGCAGCCATCCCCAGGCCGGCGGCGACGCGCCTGGCCAGGTCGGCGTCGATGACGCGCAGGTGGCCCACCATGCGCTCGCGCACGGCGGGTGTCTCGACCTTGCTCAGCTCGAAGACGAGGGCAGACGCGATGTGCGCCTGCTCCAGCGCGTTCTGGCTGCGCAAGAACATGCGGGCCTGGCTGTAGTGGTCGGCAAAGCTCTCGGGGCGGATGCGGCCCTTCGGGTCGGGCTCGCCGGGTGCGGCGAAGCTCGCGAAGCCGCGCGGCGCTTCGTACGGTGCATCTGGCTGCAGGCTGCTCGGCTCGTAGGCCACGCGGCCGGTGGGCACGCGCGTCTGCATGTGGCCGTCGCGCGTCTGCGTGTGGAAGGGGCACTTGGGCGCGTTGATGGGCAGCTGGTCGAAGTTGGGCGTGCCCAGGCGCGACAGCTGCGTGTCGAGGTAGCTGAACAGCCGCCCCTGCAGCAGCGGGTCGTTGGAGAAGTCGATGCCCGGCGGCAGGTTGGCGGGGCAGTAGGCCACCTGCTCGTTCTCGGCGAAATGGTTGGCCGGGTTGCGGTTCAGCGTCATGCGGCCGATGACCTGCAGCGGCACCAGCTCCTCGGGGACGAGCTTGGTGGGGTCCAGGTGGTCGAACGGGAACTCGGCGGCCTGGGCCTCGGTGAAGAGCTGCACGGCCAGGTCCCAGGCGGGGAAGCGGCCGTCGTCGATGGCGGTCCACAGGTCGCGGCGAAGGGCGTCGGGGTCGGCGCCGGCCCACTGCACGGCCTCGTCCCACAGCGTGCTCTGCAGGCCCAGCACCGGGCGCCAGTGGAACTTGCAGAAGGTGCTCTTGCCCCTGGCGTCCACGAGCCGGAAGCTGTGGATGCCGAAGCCCTCGATGAAGCGCAGCGAGCGCGGCAGCGTGCGGTCGCTCATCGCCCACATGATCATGTGCAGGCTCTCGGGCATCAGCGAGATGAAGTCCCAGAAGGTGTCGTGGGCGCTGGCAGCCTGCGGGAAGCCGCGATCGGGTTCCATCTTTACGGCGTGGATCAGGTCGGGGAACTTCATCGCGTCCTGGATGAAGAACACCGGGATGTTGTTGCCGACCAGGTCCCAGTTGCCTTCGGGCGTGTAGAGCTTGACGGCGAAGCCGCGCACGTCGCGCGGCGTGTCCACCGAGCCCGCGCCGCCGGCCACCGTCGAGAAGCGTGTGAACAGCGGCGTCTTCGCGCCCACCTCGGTCAGCACGCGGGCGGTTGTGTACTTGGCCAGCGACGTGTGCAGCTCGAACACGCCATGTGCTGCCGAGCCGCGTGCGTGGACGATGCGCTCGGGGATGCGCTCGTGGTCGAAGTGGGTGATCTTTTCCCGCAGGATGAAGTCTTCCAGCAGCGTCGGCCCGCGCGCGCCGGCCTTTAGCGAGTTCTGGTTGTCCGGGACGGGGATGCCCTGGTTGGTCGTCAGCGGCGGGTGGCTGGCGCCGGCGGTGTGGTGCAGCTCGCCGCCCTGGCCGCGTCGGACCGGGGTGGGGGCGCTATCGGGGCGGGGGGGCTTGGCCATGCGGGGCTCCTGGCGGTGGGTTGGCCGAAGCACTCTAGAAAGCCGGCGGCCGCTGGTGTGTAGGACGCGGCGACTTGCAAAACTGTATTTATGTACAGTATCGCCATGGAAGTCCAGGACAAGCTCGCCGTGCTGGCCGACGCGGCCAAATACGACGCCTCGTGCGCCAGCAGCGGCGGCAGCAAGCGCGACTCGCGCGACGGCCGGGGCATCGGCTCCACCACCGGCAGCGGCATCTGCCACGCCTACACGCCCGACGGTCGCTGCGTGTCGCTGCTGAAGATCCTGCTGACCAACTGGTGCGTGTACGACTGCCTGTACTGCATCAACCGCAAATCCAGCGATGTGCGGCGCGCGCGCTTCGCCATCGACGAGGTTGTGCAGCTGACGCTGTCCTTCTACCGCCGCAACGTCATCGAGGGGCTGTTCCTGTCCAGCGGCATCATTCGCACGCCCGACTACACGATGGAGCAGGTCATCGAGGTGGCGCGCCGCCTGCGCGAGCAGGAGCACTTCAAGGGCTACATCCACCTCAAGACGATTCCCGACGCGTCGCCCGAGCTGGTGGAGCGCGCGGGGCGCTACGCCGACCGGCTGTCGATCAACGTCGAGCTGCCGAGCGCGGCGAGCCTCAGGCAGCTCGCACCGGAGAAGGACGCCGCGGGCATCGAGCGCACGATGTCGCGCATCCACCTGCGGCTGCGCGCGACGAAGGAGGCCGGGCGCGAGGCTGAGGCCGTGCGCGCCTTGCCCGGCGCCGCGGCCAAGGCGGTGAAACCGCCCGCCTTCGCACCTGCGGGCCAGAGCACCCAGCTCATCGTCGGTGCCGACGCGTCCGACGACCGCGCCGTGCTGCAGCTCTCCAGCCGGCTCTACACGGCCCAAGGTCTGCGGCGCGTCTACTACTCGGCCTACAGCCCCATCCCGCATGCCAGCCCCCGTTTGCCGCCGCAGGCCGCGCCGCTGCTGCGCGAGCACCGTCTGTACCAGGCCGACTGGCTGATGCGCTTCTACGGCTTCGGCGCCGACGAGATCGTCACCGAGGCCGGCTTTCTGTCCCTGCAGCACGATCCCAAGCTGGCCTGGGCACTGGCCCATCCGGGCAGCTTCCCGCTCGACGTGGACCGCGCGCCGCGCGAGTCGCTGCTGCGTGTGCCGGGCCTGGGCGTGGGCTCGGTCGACAAGCTGCTGGCCACGCGCCGGCACCGCCGCCTGCACCGCGCCGACCTGCTGGCGCTGGGCGCCGCCGCCAGGCGTGCGCTGCCCTTTCTCGTTGCCGTGGACCATCGCCCGCGTGCGGCGGACGTGCAGCTGCTCGCGCGGCCGGCGCCTGCGCCGCAGCAGGCCGAGTTGTTCGCATGAACCTGCCGCTGCGCCACCCGTCCGACTGGGACGGCTTTGCTGCGCAGCTGCCGATGCTGTTGAGCACCGGCACTGCCGGCTGGACGGACGAGGTTGGCGCCCAGCCCGCGCTCTTCACGACGCAGGCCGAGGCGGATTCAGGCCCGTGGACGCCACCCGCCGGCTGGGACGAGCTGGGCCGCCGCGTGGCCATGCACGCCGACGACACGCGCTACGCCCGCCTGCTTGCCTTCGCCCGCCGCCTGCAGCGCGACCCGGGCCTGTGGGCCGACCTGCTCGACCCCGAGCGCCGCCGCCTCCAATCGCTGGCCCGGCAGGTGGACCGCGAGATCCACAAGATGCACGCCTTCGTGCGCTTTCGCGAGGTGCCCGACGCCGACGCTGCCGGCGGGCGCCGCCATGTCGCCTGGTTCGAGCCCGCGCACCACATCCTGCGCGCCGTCGCGCCCTTCTTCGTGCGCCGTTTCGCCCAGCATCCCTGGGCCATCCTGACGCCGGTGGGCTGCCTGCACTGGGACGGCCAACGCCTGTCCGGCGCCGGCGCCGCGAGCCGTGAGGACGCACCGCCCGAGGACGCCGGCGAAGCGCTGTGGCTGACCTACTACCGCAGCATCTTTAACCCCGCACGCGTCAAGATCGCCGCGATGAAGAAGGAGATGCCGGTGCGCTACTGGGCGCAGCTGCCGGAGGCCGTGCTGATCAGCGAGCTGGTGCGCGACGCGCCGCAGCGGGAAGGGCGCATGCGCGGCGTCTGACGTCGCGGTGGGCCGAGCGCAGGGCCGCCCATGCTGCCGCCCTCGGGCGGGGGCGCTCACATCTTTTCGAACAGCAGCGCCAGCTGGCTGGCGATGAGCAGGTCCTGCCGCGTCCAGACCCTCGTGGCGCGTGCGTCCACCAACCAGAGGGCTCCGGCCAGCTCGGCGCCGTCGTACAGCGGCACCTCGATGCGCGCCTGGGCCGCGCCCGCGAGGCTGCCCAGCTCGGCATGGCAGGGATGCAGGGCTGCGTCGGGCAGGGCCAGGGGGGTGCCGTGGCGGGTCAGCAGGTCGATGTAGCGCGGCTGGGTCGTGCTGTTGAGGCCGCCCTCGCCACCGAGCTGCCAGCGGACGACGCTGGCCAGGCCGAGGATGCGGGCGCTGGCCGCCCTCAGCTCGGCCAGGGCTTCGGTCGGTGGCGTGGCGGCCAGGCGCTGGCGCTGGCCGCACAGGTGCAGCAGCAGCTCCTCCGGGGTCAAGGGCGTGCCCCCCTCCTCGGTCGGCGGCGCGGCCATCGATGTGCGCGCGGGCAGGCTCAGCCGCTCGATCTCGGACTGCAGGGCCAGGTGTTGCCACAGGTGGTCCAGCGCGCCGGGTGCATCACCCTCGGCCTGCAGCAGCTCGGCCAGTTGCAGATGCGCCTGGCGGGCCTGGGCTCGGGCCTGGATGCGCTGCGCCAGTGCCAGGCCGTGGCGCGTGGAGCGCACGGCGCCGGCGTTGTCGCCGCGGGCCAGCGCGATCTCGGTCCAGGTGCGGCTGGCGGCGGCCTCCAGCCAGGGGTAGCCCTGGCGGGCCGCGATGTCCAGCGCCAGGCGGCAGTCGGCCACCGCCCAGTCCATGCGCTGGCGGGCCAGCGCGGCGCGGGCCAGATGCCAATGGGCCTCGGCCTCGAAGACGCGGTGCGCACCGCGCCGCGCCGCAGCCAGGCCGTGGCTGAAATGGCGTTCGGCGACGGGCAGGTCGCCGGTCTCGAAACTGCCGACGCCGATGTTCAGCGCCAGCTTGGCGGACAGATAGCTGTCGTCGCCCTGGCCGCTGAGCCGGGCCAGGTGTTCGCCGGCATCGCGCATCTGGCGCAGGCCACGCGCCCAGTCCGCGTGCGCGTAGTGGATCTGGCCCAGGCCGATGCGCGCGGCCACGTCGGTCTGCAGATGGCCGCTGACTTCGGACAGGTCCAGCGCGCGCGACCATTGCTCGCTGGCGAGCTGGTATTCACCCTGCTGGTAGGCGATACGCCCGAGCGCTTCGCAGACCCGCGCCGCCTGCACCGGGAAATGACCGGCCGCGGCGAGGGCGCCGGCCTGCTCCAGCGCCGGCAGCAGTTCCAGCCCCCGGCCGCGCGGCTCCAGCAGGCCGAAGCGGGCGTAGAGGGCGTCCACGCCGACAGCGGTGTCGCCGGCCGTGAAAGCGTTTGCGCTCAGCCTGTCCAGCAGGCGGTCGGCAGCCGCCGGATGGCGGTGGGCGACACGGGCGATGCGGCTCAGCATGTCGGCCAGGGCCTCGCTGGCGGCGGGTTGGAGGGTGAACAAGGCGGCGGGTCCGGATAGAGATGGAGGAAGCGGTCGAGCGGGTTGGTTTCTCACTGGTATTCTTGTCGATTCCGAGAGGCAGCCGCACCCTGACAGGGGCCGATACTGAGTCCGCCTGAGTGGCCGTAGACCAGTTTAAAACCAATTGACGGGGTCTGCCGTTGGTATTAGAGTGGTATCGACTGATTGCCGTCGACCATGCCTCTCGTTCTCGATCCCTCTCTTCTCACTTCCCGCGCCTGTGGCCGCCCCGTGCGCCATTGGGTCGGCATCGATGGTGGCGGTACCAGCACCCGGGCCGTCGTGGCCGACGGCCAGGGGCGCGTCCTTGGCCGCGGCGAGGCCGGCGCCTCGGCGCTGGGCCAGGGCGCCGAGCAGGCTTGGCGGCATATCGGCGAGGCCATTGCCGCCGCCGGCGTGCCGGGGCTGACCCTGCAGGATTGCGCGATGGGCCTGGGCCTGTCCGGCACCGGCGTGCCGGCGCAATTGCAAGCCTTCGTCGCGGCCGACCCCGGCGTGGCCCGCTTCACCGTCGTCACCGACGGCCTAGTGGCGCTGCTCGGCGCGCATGGCGGCAGGCCCGGTGCGCTGCTGATCTCCGGCACCGGTTCCGTCGCCGAGGCGCTGATGCCCGACGGCAGCCGGCGCATGGTGGGCGGCTGGGGCTGGCAGATCGGGGACGAAGGCAGCGGCGCGTGGCTGGGCCAGCAGGCCATGAAGGTGGCACAGGCGGCCTACGACAGCCGCGCCGCCGCGGGGCCGCTGGTGCAATCCGTCTGGGGCCAGGCCGGCACGACGCGCGAAGCCCTGCTGGGCTTCTGTGCCCAGGCGGGGCAGGGCGGCTATGCCAGCCTGGCGCCGCTCGTCTTCGAACACGAGGGCGACGACGCCGCTGCGGCCGCCCTGCTGGAGCAGGCCGCGCGCGCGCTGGATGCGCTGGCGGCGGCCGTTCACCCCACCCTGCCGCTGGCCCTGGCCGGCAGCATCGCGCAGCGCCTGGGCGCGCGCCTCAGCCCGGCCTTGCAGTCCCGCCGTGTCGAACCCCAGGGCGATGCCGCCAGCGGCGCGCTCTGGTTGATCCAACAGGAATTGAATCTCGCATGAGCGCCGTCTTCGATTTCAAGCCCGATCCCAACGCGGCGTCGCCGCTGTACATGCAGCTGGCACAAAGCCTTGCGCAGGCCATCCGCGACGGCATCTTCCATGCCGACGAGGCCTTGCCGAGCGAGCGCGTGCTGGCCGAGCAACTCGAGCTGTCGCGTGTCACCGCGCGCAAGGCCATCGACCGCCTCGTGGAGCAGGGGCTCATCATCCGCAAGCGCGGCTCGGGCAACTACATCGCGCCCAAGCTGGAGCAACCGCTGACGCGCCTGACCAGCTTCTCAGAGGAATTGCACCAGCGCGGCTTCGTGCCCAGCTCGCGCTGGCTGCTGCGCGGCTTCACGCCGGCGGCACCCGACGAGCAGCTGTCGCTGGAACTCAAGAGTGGCGAGCGCGTTGCGCGCCTGGAGCGGCTGCGGCTGGCCGACTCGGTCGTCATGGCCTACGAGGTGTCGGTGCTGCCGCAGTCGGTGCTGCCCGATCCGCAGAAGGTCGAGGCGTCGCTGTACACCCACCTCGGCGACCGCGCCCCGGTGCGTGCGCTGCAGCACATCCGTGCGCTCAACGCCGACGCCAAGCTGGCCAGCCTCCTGGAAGTGCCCTTGGGCGCCGCGGTGCTCTTCATCACGCGGGTCGGCTATCTTGCGTCGGGCCAGGCCGTCGAGCTGACGCACTCCTACTGCCGCAGCGACTACTACGACTTCGTTGCCGAGATGCGCAGGGACTGATGAAGTTGCGACTCGAAGGCGACATCGTCACGCCGCAGGGCGTGATTGCCGGCCACCTGGACATCGCTGAAGGCCGCATCACGGCCGTGGGCGGCGACGCCATCGACCCGACGCGCGCCGGTGAGGGCGGCCGGTCCATCCTGCTGCCCGGCTTCATCGACACCCATGTCCACGGCGGCGGCGGCCGCGACACGATGGAAGGCGGCGACGCCATCGCGACGATTGCGCAGCGCCATGCCCGCCACGGCACGACGGCCTTTCTTGCGACGACCATGACGGCGCCCGTCGGCGAGATCGAGGCCGCGCTGAAGGCGCTGGGGCCCGTCTGCCGCGAGCGCGGCGCGCAGGGTTCGCGCGTGCTCGGCGTGCATCTCGAAGGCCCCTACATCAGCCCCGACCGCCTCGGCGCCCAGCCCGCGCACGCCATCCCTGCGACGCTGGCCGAGGTGATGCGGCTCAATGAATTCGCGCCCATCAAGGTGCTGACGATCGCGCCCGAAATGGCCGGCCACCTGGCGTTGATCGGCCCGCTGCGCGATGCCGGCATCCGCGTGCAGATCGGCCACAGCAACGGCGGGTATGACGACGGCGTGGCCGCGCTGCAGGCCGGCGCGGCGGGCTTCACCCATCTCTTCAACGCGATGACGGGCCTGCACCACCGCGAGCCCGGCATGGTCGGCGCGGCGCTGGCGCACGGCGAGCACGCCGAGCTGATTCCCGACCTGCTGCACGTGCACCCCGGCGCCATCCGCGTCGCGCTGCGCTGCATCCCGGGCCTGTTCTGCGTGACCGACTCGACCGCTGCCGCCGGCATGCCCGACGGCGAGTACCGCCTCGGTGAGCACACGGTGCAGAAGTGCCTGGGCGGCGTGCGCCTGGCCGACGGCACGCTCGCCGGCAGCGCGCTGACGATGGACCAGGCCCTGCGCAATCTCGTGCAGGTGCTGGGCCTGTCGCTGCCCGAAGCGTCGCGGCGCGTGTCGACCGCGGCGGCTGAATACCTGGGCCTGACGGACCGCGGGCGCCTGTGCGCTGGTGCGTGGGCGGATGTGGTGGTGATGGACGCTGAGCTTCAGCTGCGGCGCGTACTTGTAGAAGGTGAAGAGATCGATGTCGTCGTTGATGCTTGAAGAGGCGCTGAGCGCGCCGGACGCGGTGGCCCGCCAGTTGGCGGCTGACCCGCTCAGTTACGCCCGCCTGGGCCAGGCGCTGCAGGAGCAGCCGCCGGCCAGCGTGCTGACCATCGCGCGCGGCAGCTCCGACCATGCCGCCCACTACCTGGCCTACCTCGTCATGGCGCGCCTGGGCCGGCTGGTCACGTCGCTGCCCATGTCGCTCATCACGCTCTACCAGAGCCGCATCCACTGCCAGGGCCTGCTGTCGCTGGCCTTCTCGCAGTCGGGCCAGAGCCCGGACCTGATCGCGCCGACGAAGTTTTTCCGTGAAGGCGGCGCCCGCACGGTGGCCTTCGTCAACGCGAGCGGCTCGCCGCTCGCGGCTGCGGCCGAGCATGTCTTCGAGCTGCACGCCGGCCCCGAGAAGAGCGTGGCGGCGACCAAGAGCTACATCGCCCAGCTCGTCGCCGGTGCTCGCGTCGTCGCGGCCTGGCAGCAGGACGATACGCTGCGCGCCGCGCTGAACGTGCTGCCCATTGCGCTACAGGAAGCCGCCAAGCTGGACTGGACCGCCGCGCTGCCGGTGCTGCAGAACGCCGAGCGCCTCTTCGTGCTCGGCCGTGGTACGGGCCTGGCCGTCGCGATGGAAGCGGCGCTCAAGCTCAAGGAAACCTGCGGCATCCAGGCCGAGGCCTTCTCGGGCGCCGAGGTCAAGCACGGCCCGATGGCGCTGGTGCGCGACGGCTACCCGCTGCTCATCTTCGCGCCGCGCGGCCCCGCCCAGGCCGGCCTGCTGGCCATTGCCGAAGAGATGCGTTCCCGCGGCGGCCGGGTGCTGCTGGCCGCGCCCATCGGCACGCCGGGCGCCGAGCTGCCGTTGGTGACGACCGGCAACGAGGATCTCGATCCCATCGCACTGGTGCAGAGCTTCTATCCCATGGTGGAGGCGCTGGCGCGGGCTCGCGGCTTCAACCCCGACGTGCCGCCCAACCTGGCCAAAGTCACGAAAACGCACTGACCATGAGCATCTTTGATCCCGGTCGGCTGGTGATGGTGGACATCCCCGGCACCACGCTCGACGCCGAGACTGCGGCCTTCCTGCGCGAGCAGAAGATCCGCTCCGTCTGCCTGTTCCGCAAGAACATCGGCAGCGAGAGCGAGGTGAGGGCGCTGATGGCCAGCCTCATCGAGGTGCTGGGCCCCGAGGCGCTGATCGGCATCGACCAGGAAGGCGGCGCCGTCGTGCGCGTGACCTTCCTGCCGCAGCCGCCGTCGGCGATGGCCCTGGGCGCCAGTGGCGATGCCGACCGCGCCGAGGCGGTGGGCGCGGCGGTGGCGCGCGGGCTGAAGTCGCTGGGCATCAACTGGAATTTCGCGCCGGTGCTGGACGTCAACAACAACCCGGCCAATCCCGTCATCGGCGAGCGCAGCTTCTCCAACGACCCGGTCGAGGTCAGCCGCCTTGCCGCCGCCTGGATGCGTGGCTCGCTGGCCGAGGGGGTGGCCTGCTGCGTGAAGCACTTCCCCGGTCACGGCGATACGCATGTGGACTCGCATCACGCGCTGCCCACCGTCGACAAGTCGCGCGCCGAACTGAATGCGCTGGAGCTCGCACCCTTCAAGGCGCTGGCTTCGCAGGCGCCGGCCATGATGACGGCCCACATCGTCTACCCGCAGATCGACCCCGACCGGCCGGCCACGCTGTCGCCGCAATTGATCGGCGGCATCCTGCGCCATGACTGGGGTTACGACGGCGTCGTCATCACCGACGCGCTGATGATGAAGGCCGTGGCCGAGCGCTTCGGCTATGCCAGAAGCGCCGTCATGGCCATCGAGGCCGGCGCGGACATGGTGCTGGCGCAGGGCTCGCCGGCCGAGCAGCTGGTGGCCATCAACGCCTTGCGCGAGGCCTTCGCCAGCGGGCGACTCGCGCCCGGGCAGGGCGAGACGGCCAACCGCCGCCTGGACACGCTCGCCGCCGCCTACCCGGCCCGCGCCGTAGGCGATGCTGCCGCACGCGCGGCGGACCACGCGCTGATGAGCGAGGCCTGGGCCGCCGGCCTGACCGCGCTGCGTGGCGCCACGCCGCCTGCAGTCTCAGCGCCCATCCGCGTCATCGTGCAAGGCGACGTGCCGACCGACATGGTCTCCGAGGCCGGCCCGACCGGCCGTCAGGCCGTGGCGCTGTTCGAGTCTTTCACCGACGCCCAGGTGCAGATGGTCGACGACATCGCCCAGCTCGACTGGACGACGGTGCCCAGGGACGGCCGCGTCAACGTGCTCGTGTCCACACGCCGTGCCCGCTACGGCCTGGCCGCATCCGAGTGGCGACCCGACCTGCACCTGTCGCTGTGGAACCCCTACCAGGCCCTGGACGTGGCCGGCCCGACGCTGCTGAGCTGGGGCTTCGCGCCCGGTGCGCTGGCGGGGATCAAGGCCTGGCTGGAAGGCCGGACTCAAGCCACCGGCCGTGCGCCGCAAGGACTGCAGTGATGGAAAAGAGCGCAGAGCAGGGCCGAGCGCCGGGCCGCTCCCAAGCCGGCCCTGATCCCCTCGGGGGATCGCCCGCCGTATTCGGCGGGCGAGGGGCTCCAGTTCGGCCGATGCGGTGGGTACCCACCCTGTACTTCGTGCAAGGCATGCAGTTCTTCGTCGTCATGCTCATCGCGGGCCTGATGTTCAAGAACCTGGGCGTCGAGAACGACCAGATCGCGCGCTGGACCGCCGTGCTCGGGCTGGCCTGGGCCATCAAGCCGCTGTGGAGCCCCTTCCTGGAGCTGGCGCGCAGCAAGAAGCTCATCGTCGTTGCGGCGCAATACGTGGGCGCGGTGGGCCTGGGCCTGATGGCGCTGGCCCTGCACCTGCCGCACTGGTTCGGCGCGGCCATCGTCGTGCTTTTCCTGATCGCCTACGCGTCCGCCACGCATGACATTGCCTGCGACGGCCTGTACATGGCCTCGCTCGACGAAAAGCGCCAGGCCGCCTATGCCGGCTGGCAGGGTGCCTTCTTCAACGGCGCGCGCTTCTTCATCACCGGTGTCATCCTGAAGCTCGCCGGCCATCTGGAAGGCACGATGGGCGCGGTCAATGCCTGGTCCACCGTCTTCCTGGTGCTGGCCGGCCTGGTGGCCGTGCTCGCCACCTACAACGCCCGCTTCCTGCCGGGCACGCTGAGCACCGAGCACAGCGAGCTGACCGCCTCGGGCGTGGCCGCGATGCTCAAGGAGGTCGTCGTCGACTTCTTCCAGAAACCCGGCATCTGGCGCGCGGTGCTCTTCATCGTCATGTTCCGCTTCGCCGAAGGCCAGGTGCAGACCATCGGCCCGCTGTTCCTGCTGGAGGCGCGCGACAAGGGTGGCCTGGGCCTGACGACGGGTCAGGTGGCCGACGTCTACGGCTGGGTGGGGACGGGCGCCTTTCTCGTCGGTTCGGTGCTGGGCGGCTG
The DNA here is from genome assembly GCA_963422775.4 of uncultured Roseateles sp. Lineage (GTDB taxonomy): Bacteria > Pseudomonadota > Gammaproteobacteria > Burkholderiales > Burkholderiaceae_C > Pelomonas. Next base: position 1,119 of record CAUJSJ030000143.1, on the reverse strand, counting down.
GGTGACCAGCAAGCTCAGCCTGAAGCGCGCGATGCCGCTGCTGCTGCTGGCCATGAGCGTGCCCAACGTCACCTTCTATTACCTTGCCAGCCAGCTGCCGCCGGACATGCCACACATCGCCGCTGCCGTGGGCGTGGAGATGTTCGGCTATGGCTTCGGTTTCGTCGGCATGATCCTGTACATCATGCAGGCCGTGGCGCCGGGGCGCTTCCAGACGGCCCACTATGCGCTGGGTTCGGGCGTCATGCAGCTGGGCTTCATCTTCGCCAAGTCCATCAGCGGTGACATCCAGATCGCGATGGGCTACCAGCAGTTCTTCGCCTGGACGATTGGCTGCGGTCTGCCGGCCCTGCTGCTGCTGCTGTGGGTGCCGATGCCGCGCAAGGCCGCCTCTGCCGAGGCGGTGCCGGCGTGAAGCTCGCGGCCCTGCTGCTGTTGGCCGCCGCACCCGCGTTTGCGGCCGGCGAGTTCTTCGACGACTTCTCGCAGGCCGGCCTCGATGAGCTACGCGACAGCGGTTGGGTGCTGCGAGAAGGCACTGGTCACCCCGGACTGCCCGGCGCGCGATTCGCCAGGAACCAGCTCGCGCTGGAGGGTGGCCTGTTGAAGCTGAAGCTCTCCACCGACGGCACGCCCGCCAACACGGCGCTGGCCCAGCTCTGCGCGCCCCGCAAATTCCTGGTCGGCACGACGACGGCGCGCGTGCGCCTGCGCGACACGCCGGGCTCGCGCGACCCCATCATCCAGAGCTTCTTCCTGGCCGGCCCGCTCAAGCACGACTACGACCCCGACTTCAGCGAGGTCGACTTCGAATACCTGCCGCACGGCGGCTGGGGAGAGCCCGAGACGCGGCTCTACGGCGTCAGCTGGCACACGGTGCGCATCGACCCCTGGCAGTCCTTCAACCAGGCCTCCATCCTGCAAGGCTCCTTCGACGGCTGGCAGCTGCTGACCGTGCAGGTCGAGGCCACGCGCACGCGGCACTACGTGAACGGCAAGCTGATCGGCGAGCACACCGGCCGCAACGTCCCGAGCAAGCCGATGGCGATCAGCTTCAACCACTGGATCTCGGCCGGTGCCGTCGAAGGTGCGCCGCGCGACTACGAATTCGAGGTCGAC
>CAUJSJ030000142.1:0-8590 GCA_963422775.4 uncultured Roseateles sp. | reverse complement strand
CCAGCAATGGGTCTTCGTTTTCGCCGGGCTGATGCACCTGACCAGCCTCGGCATCTTCTGGCTGTGGTTCCGCGGCCGCTTCGAGCGCGTCGACCTGACTACCGGCGTCGACATGCGCCTGGCCCACCGCGGCCTGCTGACCGCGGGCGGCGTGCTGGCCAGCGTCGGCGCCCTGCTCGCCTGGCTCATCGCCGCGAATTGGCAGGCTTGCGTCGCCGCCGCCAAGTTCTCCGGCGCCGCCCAGGCCCTGACCGCCGCGGCCGGCCTGGTGCTGATCGGCCTCGCCCTCCTTCACGCCGGCCGCCCTCGCGCCGGCACCGTCGTGCTCGCGGCCTGATATGAACAGGCCCCCACGCTCGTTCCACTCACTGCCCCCCGGGGGGGCGCGTCAGCGCCTTCGGGCGGCCGGGCGCCGCTGACATGATCACCGCCGACCAGCACCTGCTCAAGGACCTCAACCGCATGGCCATCGTGCGGCAGCTGAGTGCCTGGCCGGGACAGTCGCGCGCAGCGCTGGCCGAGTCGCTGCAGCTGACCAAGTCCACCGTCAGCACCTTGACCAAGGAGCTGATCGCCGAGGGCTGGCTGCTGGAGCGCGACGTCGTCGCCACCGGCGAGCTCGGCCGCCGCCCCACGCCGCTGTTCGTCGACCCCGGCCGTCTCGTGCTGCTCGGTGCCGAGCTGGGCCTGGACGGCGTCAACGTCGTCGCCACCTCGCTGACCGGCGACGTGCTGGCCCGCGCCCGCTCGCCGCTGGACGCCAGCCGCGATGCCCACCTCGCCCTGGTGCGCGCCGCCAAGTTGTTGATGCAGATGCATGCGCGTCTGGACACGCCGTCCCAGCGCGTCATCGGCATCGGCATCGGCCTGCCCGGTGGTGTCGACGAGCAGCGTGGCCATCTGCACTTTGCGCACAACCTCGGCTGGCGCGACCTGCCCGTCGGGCATCTGCTGACCGAGCACCTGCGCCCCACGGCCCTGCAAGGCGTGCCGCTGTTCGTGCAGAACGAGGCCGATGTCGCGGCACTGGGCGAACTGGAGTTCGCCACCGACAGCCGGCAAGACCCGTTGATCTATCTCAGCCTCGGCGTCGGCGTGGGTGCCGGCGTCGTTGTCGAAGACCGGCTGCTGACCGGGGCCCACGGCCTGGCGGGCGAGGTCGGCCATATGACGCTGGAGCTCGATGGCCCGCGTTGCAGCTGCGGCCGCCGCGGCTGCGCCGAGGCCTTGATCGGCTTTCGTGCCATGGCGCCTGAGCACCCGAACAGCGGCCTCGCCGTCGTCCAGGACCGCCTGCGCAACAAGCAGGCCGACAGCATCGAAGCCGTCGCCAGCGCCGGCCGCTATCTCGGCCTGCTGCTGGGCAATCTCTGCGCCGCCTATGACCCTGGTCGCATCGTGCTCGGCGGCCCCGCCGTCGAGATCGGCGCGCCCTTTCTCGAGCACGCTTTCCGCACCCTCGAAAGCCAGGCCAGCGCCGCCAACGTGGCACCGCCCCTGGTCACCCTCTCGCGCTTCGGCGCCGACGCCGTCCCGGTGGGCGCCGCCGCCCTGGCCCGCTACCGACTCACCCGCCCCTTGATCGCCGCCGGCCGCCTGGCCGCGGCCGCTTGAATCCCATGATCACCAATCCCATCCTGCCGGGCTTCCACGCCGACCCCTCGATCTGCCGCGTGGGGGATGACTACTACATCGCCACCTCCACCTTCGAATGGTGGCCCGGCGTGCGCATCCACCACTCGCGCGATCTCAAAAACTGGCGCCACCACAGCTATGCCTGCACGCGCAAGAGCCAGCTCGACCTGACCGGCCACCCCGATTCGGCCGGCGTCTGGGCGCCCTGCCTGAGCTACGCGGGCGGCCAGTTCTGGCTGATCTACACCGATGTGCGCTCCACCATCGGCGCCTTCAAGGACACGCACAACTACCTGATCACCGCGCCCAGCATCGACGGCCCCTGGAGCGAGCCCATCTACCTGAACAGCTCAGGCTTCGACCCAAGCCTCTTCCACGACGAGGACGGCCGCCATTGGCTCGTCAACCAGCAGTGGATCCATCAGCCCGGCAAGCACCACTTCAACGGCATCCTGCTGCAGGAATACGACCACGAAGCCAGGCGCCTGGTCGGCGCGGTCAAGAACATCTATGCCGGCACCGAACTGCAGGTCGTCGAAGGCCCCCACCTCTACCGCCGCAAGGGCTGGTACTACCTGCTGACGGCCGAGGGCGGCACCTTCTACGAGCACGCCGTCACGCTTGCCCGCTCGCGCGCCATCGACGGCCCCTATGAGACCCTGCCCGGCAACCCGCTGCTGACCGCCTGGAAGCAGCCCACCGACGGTCTGCAGCGCAGCGGTCACGCCAGCCTGGTCGAGACGCAGAACGGCGACTGGTACCTGGCCCACCTCTGCGGCCGGCCACTCGAATGGAGCGGCCCGAACGCCGACCAGCAGAACGGCGTCTACGAAAACCTGCACTGCCCGCTGGGCCGCGAGACCGGCATACAGCGCATCCACTGGCGCGACGACGACTGGCCCGAGATCGAGGGCGGTGGCAACGCGCCGCGTCTGCAAGTCGCAGAGTCCGGCCTGCCGGCGTATGTCTTCGCGGCCGAGCCGGCGCGTGACGACTTCGACGGCACCACGCTGAACCACCACCTGAACTCGCTGCGCGTGCCCTTCGACGAAAGCTGGATCTCGCTCACCGAGCGCCCCGGCTTCCTGCGTCTCCAAGGTCGCGAATCGCTGATGAGCCTGTTCGACCAGAGTCTGGTCGCGCGCCGCCAGCAGCACTTCAACTGCCGCGTCGAAACCCGCCTGGATTTCGCGCCCGAACTCTTCCAGCAGATGGCCGGCCTGGTGGCTTACTACAACACCAGCAACCACGCCTATCTGCACGTCAGCCGCGATGTGGACTCCGGCAAGCGCGTGCTGCGACTGACCGTCAACCGCGACGCGGCACTCAGCGAGCCGACCACCGCCGTCGAGCTGGTCGACGGCGCTGTGGATCTGGCCGTCGAGTTCAAGCACGACCGCTACCAGTTCCAGTTCCGGCAAGCCGACGCGGCCTGGCAGGACTTCGGCCCGGCCCTGGACAGCGCGATGCTCAGCGACGAGTTCGCGACGCAATTCGTCAACGGCTTCGCGCGCAGCTTCGGCTTCACCGGCAACTTCATCGGCATCGCCTGCCAGGACCTGTCGGGCCAGCGGCTTGCTGCCGACTTCGACTCCTTCAGCTATGAAGCCAGGCCCTGAAGCCTGACTCATCCATAACAAAAGACGAGACAAACATGGCCACCACCCACCATCGCCTCTCCTTCATGGAGAAGGCCGGTTACAGCTGCGGCGACGCGGCGGCGAACCTGGTCTTCATGTCCATGATCCTGTTCCAGCTGAACTTCTACACGGACGTGTTCGGCCTGTCCGCCAGCACCGCCGCGGCCATCCTGCTGTGGCCCAAGCTGTGGGACGCCTTCTTCGATCCCATCATGGGCGTGCTGGCCGACCGCACCAACACGCGCTGGGGCAAGTTCCGCCCGTGGGTGCTGTGGACGTCGGTGCCCTGGGCCATCGTCATGGTGCTGGCCTACACGGCACCCGACCCGGCCTGGGGCTGGAGCACCGGCATGGTCGTCGCGTATGCGGGCATCACCAACACGCTGCTGATGACGCTGTACTCGATGAACAACATGCCCTACTCGGCCATGAGCGGGGTCATGACGGCGGACCTGAACGAGCGCACCAAGCTGAACTCCTACCGCTTCGTGTCGGTCAACGCAGCGCAGTTCATCGTCGGCGGCTTCACCTTGCCGCTGGTGGCCAAGTTCGCGCAGGGCCATGACCGCGCCCACGGCTGGCAGATGACCATGACCATCTGGGCCGTGGCCTGTCTGGTGCTTTTCCTCGTCACCTTCTTCACGACAAAGGAGCGCGTCAAGCCGCTCGTCGAGACCCACAGTTCGCCCAAGCAGGACTTCTCCGACCTGTTGAAGAACGGCCCCTGGATCACGCTGGTGCTGTACACGCTGTTCCAGTTCGGCATGCTGGCCCTGCGCGGTGGCGCCCACTACAACTACTACCACCACTACGTCGACAAGGCCGCGATGTTCGACTTCGTCGCTGCCCTGGGCCTGACGACGCCGGATGCAGCCGGCACCGGCAGCCTGGCCGACACGCTGGGCTACATCGTGCACGGTACGCGCGACAACATCGCCGGCTCCAACGCCGCCGACGTGTTCAACAGCCTCATCAACATGGCCGGATTCGCGACGACCATCATCGTCATCATGGCGTCCATGGGCTTGTCGGCCCGCTACGGCCGCCGCGCCATCGGCATCGCCAGCTTCGGCCTGTCGACGCTGACCGCCTGCGCGCTGTACTTCCTGCCGCCCGATGCCGTGTGGGGCATGCTCGCTCTGCACGTGCTCGGCGCCATCGTCTATGCGCCCAGCGTGGCCGTGATGTGGTCCATGTATGCCGACGCCGCCGACTACTCCGAATGGCAGACCGGTCGGCGCTTCACCGGCATGGTGTTCGCCACCATCGGCTTCTCGCTGAAGGTGGGCCTTGCCTTGGGCGGTGCCGGCTTGCTGTGGATCCTGGCCGGCCTCTTCGGCTACGACACCCAGCTGCCAGCAGCGGCCAATGCCATCGAGGGCTACCGCATCGCATCCAGCTTCGTCGTCGGCGGCCTGTTCGCGGCCTGCACGCTGTGCCTGCTGTTCAACAAGCTGGACAAGCAGACCACTCTGAAGATGTCCGACGAACTGGCACAGCGCCGCCTCAAGGCGGGCGCCACCCCTGACGAAGGCGCCGGCCCCACGCACGCCGTGCCTGCCACCGCCTGATTCCCTTATCCAACCCCCTTGATCCCGCAGTAAGGACCCCGCCATGAGCACCGCCTATTCCGACCTCCCCACCGTTCAATACGAAGGCCCCCAGTCCACCAACCCGCTCGCCTACCGCTGGTATGACGCCAAGCGCGTGGTCCTGGGCAAGACGCTGGCCGAGCATCTGCGCCCGGCTGTCTGCTACTGGCACAACTTCTGCTGGAAGGGCGAGGACGTCTTCGGCCTGGGCAACACCGTGTTCCAGCGTCCCTGGTTTGCCGAGACCGACCCCGTCAAGGCCGCCTACATGAAGCTGGATGCCGCCTTCGACTTCTTCGGCAAGCTGGGCCTGCCCTACTGGTGCTTCCATGACCGCGACGTGGCCCCCGAAGGCGCCAACCTCGCCGAGTCCAACCGCATCCTCGACGGCCTGCTCGAAGCCGCCGCCAAGAAGATGCAGGACGGCAAGGTGCAGCTGCTGTGGGGCACGGCCAATCTGTTCTCCAACGGCCGCTTCATGAGCGGCGCGGCCACCAACCCCGATCCCGAGGTCTATGCCTACGCCGCCGCGCAGGTCAAGCATGTGCTGGAGTGGACGAACCGCCTGGGCGGCGCCAACTATGTGCTGTGGGGTGGCCGTGAAGGCTACGAGACCCTGCTGAACACCGACCTCAAGCGCGAGCTGGCCCAGTACGGCCGCTTCCTGGCGTCGGTTGTCGAACACAAGCACAAGATCGGCTTCAAGGGCGCCATCCTCATCGAGCCCAAGCCGCAGGAGCCCACCAAGCACCAGTACGACTACGACAGCGCGACGGTCTACGGCTTCCTGAAGACCTATGGCCTGGAGAACGAGGTCAAGGTCAACATCGAGGTCAACCACGCCACGCTGGCCGGCCACAGCTTCGAGCACGAAGTCGCCACCGCCTGCGCCCTGGGCATCTTTGGTTCGCTGGATGCCAACCGCGGCGACGAGCAACTGGGCTGGGACACCGACCAGTTCCCCAACAACCACGCCGCCCTCGTCCCGGCCATGCTGGAGATGATTCGCCACGGCGGCTACACGACCGGCGGCACCAATTTCGACGCCAAGGTGCGCCGCCAGTCCATCGACCCCATCGATCAGCTCGAGGGCCATATCGGCGGCATGGACACCATGGCCCGCGCCTTCCTCAGCGCGGCCGCGCTGTTCGAGAGCGGTCAGCTGGAGAAAGTCGTCAGCGACCGCTATGCAGGCTGGAATGGCGACCTCGGCAAGAAGATCCACGGCGGTGCCAGCCTGGATGACCTGGCCGCTCTCGTGCACGCGCAAAGCATCTCCCCGCAACCGCGCTCGGGTCGTCAAGAGCGTCTGGAAAACATCGTCAACGCCTATGTTTGAACTGGACCACCCCCGGGCCGAGCGCCGGGCCGCCCCAAGCCGGCCCGCAGGGCGATGTGCTTGCGGCTCGATGCCGCAAGCATCGCCGTCCCCTCGGGGGACCGGCTGCCGTACCCGGCGGACGAGGGGCTGACATGTATCTCGGCATCGACCTCGGCACCTCCGAGCTGAAGCTGCTGCTGCTCGACGAGCAGCACCACATCGTCGCGACCACCGGCGTCGCGCTGACCGTGCAGCGCCCGCAGCCGCTGTGGAGCGAGCAGGACCCCGCCGCCTGGTGGGAGGCCCTCGATCAAGGCATGGCCAAGCTGGGCCAGAGCCATGCGGCGGCGCTGGCCCGCGTGCGCGGCATCGGCTTGTCGGGGCAGATGCATGGCGCCGTCACGCTGGACGAGGCCGACCGCGTGCTGCGGCCGGCCATCCTGTGGAACGACGGACGCAGCGCGGCCCAGTGCGCCGAGATGATGGCCGCCTGCCCGGAGCTACCGGCCATCACCGGCAACCTCGCGATGCCGGGCTTCACGGCGCCCAAGCTGGCGTGGATGCGCCAGCACGAGCCCGAGCTGTTTGCCCGTGTGGCCAAGGTGCTGCTGCCCAAGGACTGGCTGCGCCTGGGCTTGAGTGGCTCCTACGTCAGCGAGATGAGCGACGCCGCCGGCACGCTGTGGCTGGACGTCGCCAAGCGCCGCTGGTCGCCCGAGGCGTTGGCGCTGACCGGCCTGAACGAAAGCCAGATGCCGCGCCTCGTCGAGGGCAGCGATCCGAGCGCCGGCCTCAAGCATGAATTGGCCGAACGCTGGGGCCTGAAGGCCGGCATTCCCATCGCGGGTGGTGGTGGCGACAACGCGGCCAGCGCCGTCGGCATGGGCGTCGTCAAACCGGGCCAGGGCTTTCTGTCCCTCGGCACCTCGGGCGTCATCTTCCTGTGCAACCCGGCCTTCAGCCCCAACCCGGCGCGGGCGGTGCACGCCTTCTGCCACGCGCTGCCCGACACCTGGCACCAGATGAGCGTCATGCTCAGCGCGGCCAGTGCGCTGCGCTGGGTCACCCAACTGCTGGGCGAACCGGGCGAGGCCGAACTCATCGAGAAGGTCGCGGCGCTCAGTGAGACGCAGCGCCAGCAGGCACCGATCTTCCTGCCCTATCTGAGCGGCGAACGCACGCCGCACAACAACGCCAACGCGCAGGGCGTGTTCTTCGGCCTCACGCACGAGCACGACGCGGCGGCCCTGGGCTATGCGGTGCTCGAAGGCGTGGGCTTCGGCCTGCTCGATGGCTGGCAAGCACTGCAAGCCGGCGGCGGCACGGCCGAATCGCTGTGGCTGGTGGGCGGCGGCGCGCGCAGCGAATGGTGGGCGAAGTTGCTCGCCTCGCTGTTGAACGTGCGCCTCGTCAACGGCGTCGGCGCAGAAGCTGGTGGTGCGCTGGGCGCTGCCCGTCTGGCCTGGCTGGCCTGCGGTGGCAATGTCGACGAGGTCTGCCGCACGCCCGAGATCGCCCGCGTGGCCGAACCCGATCCTGCACTGGCCGCGCAACTGCGGCCGCGCTTTGAACGCTTCAAGCACTTGTACGAAGCGCTGCGCAGCGAGTTCGGCTAACCCCTTCTTCACCCACCTGGCCTGTGCTGCTTGACCGCGGCAGGGCCGTGCTTTGCCCCTCATGAACAGCCTCGACGAGCTCCGCCAACACACCACCGTCGTCGCCGACACCGGTGACTTCGACCAGCTGAGCACCTTTCGCCCGCAGGACGCGACGACCAACCCCTCCCTGGTGCTGAAAGCCGTGCAGTCGCCGCGCTACCGGCCGCTGCTGGAGCGGGCCGTCGCGGCCCACCCCGGCGCGAGCCCGGGTGCCGTGGCGGAACACCTGCTCGTCGCCTTCGGCGTCGAGATCTTGAAGCTCGTGCCGGGCCGCGTGTCGACCGAGATCGACCCGCGCCTGAGCCATGACACCTCCGCCTCCGTCGCGACCGCCCAGCGCCTCATCGCCCTCTATGCCGCCGCCGGCGTGCCGCGCGCCCGCGTGCTGATCAAACTGGCGTCGACGTGGGGAGGCATCCAGGCGGCGCGCCAGCTGGAGGCGCAAGGCATCCACACCAACCTGACGCTGCTGTTCTGCCTGGCTCAGGCCAGGGCCTGTTCCGACGCCGGCGTGCGGCTGATCTCACCCTTCGTGGGCCGAATCTACGACTGGTTCAAGAAGACTGCGGGCTCGAGCTGGGACGAAGCGGCGATGGCCGGTCCCAACGACCCCGGCGTGCGCTCCGTCGAAGAGATTTATAGCCACTACAAGCGCCACGGCATCCGCACCGAAGTCATGGCGGCGAGCTTTCGCAACACGGGCCAGATCGTCGCGCTGGCCGGCTGCGACCTGATGACCATCAG
>CAUJSJ030000141.1:0-8062 GCA_963422775.4 uncultured Roseateles sp. | reverse complement strand
AGCGCGAACCACTTGTCCACCACCAGCGCGTCGTCCTTGAAGAGGGCGTGGAAGCGCTCCAGCGCCGGCGCGGCAAGCTCGGCGTTGGCATTCACCAGCGCAGCGAGAGCACCGAGGCGCTCGGTCATGTTGGAGGCGTCCTTGAAGCGCTGGTAGGCCTTGCCGGGCCACACCGTGTCGCCGGTGGCCTGCGCGTCCAGCACGAGCATGGACAGCGCCAGGTTGGCTAGCGCGCGCTTGCCCGAGGAGACGGGGTCAGGCGTGTAGCCGCCCGTGATCTGGTGGGCCTCGAAGGCCGCTGCCCAGTCGTCGCGCAGCGCGCTGGCGAGTTGAGTTTGCGCAGCCATCACGGCGGCGTGGATGGCCTGCGGATCAACGACGTCGAGCTGCTCGGCGATGTAGGCCTCGCCGGGCAGCGTCAGCGCCAGCTCCTTGAAAGCCGGGTCAAGTTCGGGGTGGTTGAGCACGCCGCGCATCGCTTCGATGAAGACGGGGCTCAGCACCAGCGGCTGGCCGGCCCGCAGCGCGGAGAGGATGCGGTTCAGCGCCAGGCGCTGGCCGGCTTCCCAGCGGTTGAAGGGGTCGCTGTCATGGCGCATCAGCACCAGCAGGCCGGCATCCGACAGGCCGTCGTCCAGCACGACGGGCGCCGAGAAGCCGCGCAGCAGCGAGGGCACGGGTTCGCTGTCGATGTTCTCGAAGACAAAGGTCTGCTCGGCCTGGTCCAGCACCAGCACCTGCTCTGTGTCGCCGTTGGCGTTCAGGGCCAGGGCGGCGCCGTGGCGGTCCATCAGCCCCAGGACGATGGGGATGACCTGCGGCTGCTTGGTCGCCTGGCCCGGTGTGGCCGGCGTCAGCTGCGTGAAGCGCAGCGTGAAGCGGCGGGCAGCGGCGTCGTGCTCGCCGTGGGCCGTCACGCGCGGCGTGCCGGCTTGCGAGTACCAGCGCTTGAAAGTGTCCAGGCGCGTCGTCAGTGCCGAGCCGGGGTTGGCGTCGGCGACGGCCTGCGCGAAGTCGTCGCAGGTGACGGCCTGGCCGTCGTGGCGCTCGAAGTAGAGCTTCATGCCCGCCTCGAAGCCGGTGCGGCCGACCAGCGTCTGGTACATGCGCACCACCTCCGAGCCCTTCTCGTAGACGGTGGCGGTGTAGAAGTTGTTGATCTCGCTGTAGCTGTCCGGGCGCACCGGGTGGGCCATGGAGCCGCTGTCCTCGGGGAACTGCGCCGCGCGCAGCTGGCGCACGTCCTGGATGCGGCAGACGGCGCGTGCCGACGGTGTGCCGGCCATGTCCATCGAGAACTCCTGGTCGCGGAACACGGTCAGGCCTTCCTTCAGCGACAGCTGGAACCAGTCGCGGCAGGTCACGCGGTTGCCGGTCCAGTTGTGGAAGTACTCGTGGGCGACGATGGACTCGATGCGGGCGAAGTCACCGTCCGTTGCCGTCGCCGGGGAGGCGAGCAGGGCACTGGTGTTGAAGATGTTCAGGCCCTTGTTCTCCATCGCGCCCATGTTGAAGTCGGACACGCCGACGACCATGAAGCGCTCCAGGTCCAGCGGCAGCTTGAAGCGGGCCTCGTCCCAGACGATGGAGGCGATCAGCGAGTTCATCGCGTGCTCGGTCTTCTCCAGGTCGCCGCGGCGCACGTAGACCTGCAGCAGATGGTCCTTGCCGGCGCGGGTGCGGATGCGCTGCTCGCGCGCGACGAGGTCGCCCACGACAATGGCGAACAGGTAGCTGGGCTTGGGGAAGGGGTCGTTCCAGACGGCGAAGTGGCGGCCGTTATCGAGCTTGCCGCTGTCGACCAGGTTGCCGTTGGCCAGGAGCACCGGGTACTTGGTGGCGTCGGCGCGCAGCGTGACCGTGTAGACAGCCATCACGTCCGGGCGGTCCAGGAAATAGGTGATGCGGCGGAAGCCCTCGGCCTCGCACTGCGTGAAGAAGCTGCCGCCCGAGGTGTACAGGCCGGACAGCGCCGTGTTCTTGTCGGGGCAGATGGCGTTGCGGACCTCCAGCAGGAAGTCTTCGTCCGGCGGGTTGTCGATGACCAGCTCGTGGCCTTCCTGGCGGAAGGAGACGCCGGCGCCATTGATCAGCACGCGCAGCAGGTTGAGCTCTTCGCCGTGCAGGCGCAGCGGGCCGTGCGGCACGGCGCGGTTGCGCTCGACCTGCATCTTGCTGGTGACCAGCGTCTTGGCCGGGTCGAGGTCGAAGGTCAGGTCGACCTTGCGGATCCAGAACGCCGGCTGCTGGTAGTCGGCGCGGTGGATCACGGTGGCAGTGCCTTCACGCATGAGGGGCTTCCTTGGGAATCGGTGAAATCAATCGACGCGGGAATGCAGCCGCCCGTCAGGGCTGGCTGCTCATCCAGCAGCCGCCGTGGAACCAGCTTTGCTGGGCCACTGACGGCGCCGCCTTGAGGGGGAAGCGCGAAGCGCTCCGGGGTGGGCCATTACACGCCCTGCTTGAGCGATTCAGTGATGAACGGATCGAGGTCGCCGTCCAGCACCTTCTGCGTCGCCGAGGTCTCGTAGTTGGTCCGCAGGTCCTTGATGCGGCTCTGGTCCAGCACGTAGCTGCGGATCTGGTGGCCCCAGCCGACGTCGGTCTTGGTGTCTTCGAGCTTTTGCTGCTCTTCCTGGCGTTTGCGCATCTCGTGGTCGTACAGGCGCGAGCGCAGGCGCTTCCAGGCGACGTCGCGGTTGGAATGTTGGCTCCGGCCATCCTGGCATTGCACGACGATGCCGGTCGGGATGTGCGTCAGGCGCACGGCCGAGTCCGTCTTGTTGATGTGCTGGCCACCGGCGCCCGAGGCGCGGAAGGTGTCGGTGCGCACGTCGGCCGGGTTGATGTCGATCTCGATCGAGTCATCCACCTCGGGGTAGACGAACAGCGACGCGAACGAGGTGTGGCGGCCGCCGGACGAGTCGAACGGCGACTTGCGCACCAGGCGGTGCACGCCGGTTTCGGTGCGCAGCAGGCCGAAGGCGTATTCGCCCTCGACCTTGATCGTCGCGCTCTTGATGCCGGCCACGTCGCCAGCCGTTTCGTCTTCCAGCGTGGCCTTGAAGCCCTTGCGCTCGCAGTACTTCAGGTACTGGCGCAGCAGCATGCCGGCCCAGTCGCAGGCCTCGGTGCCGCCGGCGCCGGCCTGGATGTCGACGAAGCAGTTCAGCGGGTCTGCCGGGTTGTTGAACATGCGGCGGAATTCGAGTTCCTCGATCTTCTCGCGCAGCTTGGCCGCGTCGGCCTCGATGGCCAGCATGCCGGTCTCGTCGCCTTCGTCGCGGCTCATCTCGAAGAGCTCGACGTTGTCAGCCAGCGAGCTGGTCAGCAGCGTGATCGTGTCGACCACCGCCTCCAGCGTGCGCTTTTCCTTGCCCAGCTCCTGGGCGCGCTTCTGGTCGTTCCAGACGTTGGGGTTCTCGAGGGAGGCGTTGACCTCGTTCAGTCGCAGTGCTTTGCGGTCGAAGTCAAAGATACCCCCTTAGCGCGTCGGTACGCGCTGTGAGGTCGGCAAGCGAGTTGCCAATTTGGTTGATGTGTTCGATGTCCATGTCAGGGCACGTCTTGTTCTGGCGAAAACGCGGATTTTCTCATGGGCCAGAATGAGGCCGATGACAACGCCGACCCGCGACGACTATTGGCGCCGCACCCGCCGCCTCACGGCCTGGCTGCTGCTGGCCTGGGGTGTCGTCGCCTTCGCGCCGGTGTTCTTCGCGCGCGAGCTCAGCGTCGAGGTGTTCGGCTGGCCGCTGGGCTTCTGGCTGGCGTCGCAGGGCGCGCTGCTGGGTTTTTGCGCCATCGTCATCTTCTATGCCTGGCGCATGAAACGTCTGGACGAGCAGGCACAGCCTCAGCAGGAGCACTGACCCGACCGGCGCCGGTGTCGCCGGGCTTCAGCGAGCGGCAGCCGCGTTGTACATGCGCCGTGTTTCAGCCTCGCCGAAATGCCGGACGTAGGTCTGCCGCACCCAGCCGCCGCTCACCATCTGCGCCAGCCGTTTGTCGAGCGCGGCAATGACCGCCGCTGGCACGGCATGCCTGTTGACGTAGAGCCCCAACATCTGCGGCCGGGCCTGCGGGTCGTCGATGACGACGATGTCGGGCGGCAGGGAGCCGTCGCGCAGCATCTTGATGTACAGGGCGTTGGGCATCATCACGGCCTGCAGCCGGCGGGCCGCGAGCTTGGCGCTCAGGTTGGCGTAGTCGGGCGAGTATTCGGCACGCCGGATGAAAAGCAGTTGTTCGACGTGGGCGTCGATTCGGCTGTTGGTGCGGATGCCGCGCACGACGCCCAAGCGCAGTTCAGGCCGCCGGATCAGGTCGGCGAGGCTGTGGATACCCGCTGCGGCATCGGGCAGCACAAGCAGATCGTGCTTGGTGTAGCCGTAGGGCAGGTAGGCGCCCAGCTGGTCGCGCTCGGGCGTGCGCAGCATGGAGGTGACGATGTCGATCTCGCCACGGTCGAATTCCAGCAGCGCGCGGGCTCTGGGCAACTGCACGAGTTCCAGCGGACAGCTGCTGCGGGTCTGCAGCTCCTGCATCAGCTCGGGGATGATGCCGCGGACCTGGCCTTGCTCCACGTAGCTGCCCAGGCCGAGGTCCGATACCGCCACCTTCAGCGGCCGCTGGCAGAGGTTGGCTGCCTGTGCCGTGCACGCCAGCAGCGCCAAGACCAGCGTCAGCCAGAGGCGGCGGCCTGGGGCGCGATTGTCTCGCCGCTCAGGCAAGGAACGATTCCAGACTTGCGGCCAGCGCCTCGGGCTGGTCGTGGTGGAGCATGTGCCCGGCGTCCTGCAGCACGGTGCGCGCAAGACTTGGCACCACGGCGAGCCGCGACTCGAATTCGTCGCGCGGATAGCGCTTGCCCCAGAAGCGCGTCAGCTGGTCGTCGCTGCCCTCCACCCACAGCGCGGGCGCGGCGATGCGCTGCCAGCAGGCCAGCACCTCGGCCTTGCGGTAGAGCATCGGGTTGGCCAGCTTGTGGGCCGGGTCGGCGTTGAGCTGGAAGCCGTTGGGTGTCTCGCGTGACCAGTGCTGCGCCAGCCAGCCGGCCTTGTCGACAGGCAGGCGGGGATTGTTCTTGCGCAGGCGTTCCGCCACCTCGGCCAGCGTCGCGTAGGGGCGAAGCGACGGCGGCTCCTTCAACTCGTCCAGCCACTTGGCCAGGCGCTCGGGCGCGGCGGCGGGCGAGACGTCGGGCATGCCGAAGCCTTCGAGATTGACGAGGCGACGGATGCGCTGCGAGCGCACGCCGGCATAGCTCATCGCGACATTGCCGCCCATGCTGTGGCCCAGCAGGTCCACCGGCGCATCGGGGCTGAGGGCATCCAGCAGCGCGTCCAGGTCGCCGAGGTAGTCGGGGAACCAGTAGCAATCCGCACCCGTCGTGCCGCTGAGGCCGAAGCCGCGCCAGTCCAGTGCAATGACCTCACGTTCTTCCTGCAGCGCGTCGACAACGAACTGGAAGGACGCGCCGACGTCCATCCAGCCATGCACCATGACCAGCGGCGGGCGGCCAGGCAAGGGTTGACCCCAGCGCAGGATGTGGTGGCGCAGGCCGCGCAGGGTCAGAAATTCGCTGCGGTGGTCGCGGCGCGGGGTGTAGACATCGGGCATACCGCACTTTAGGACAAGGGGAATGTCAGCCGACAATGAGCCATGCCTTCACGTCCCATCCTGCGCGCCGCCGAGCCGCGCGACCTGCCCGCCGTCGTCCAGCTCATCGGCGAACTTGCCGAGTTCGAGCACCTGACGCACCTGCTCGAAGTCACGCCCGCCAAGCTGGAGCCGCATCTGTTCGGCGACAACCCCGTTGCGGAATGCACCGTTGGCGAGGTCGACGGCGAGGTCGTCGCCTTCGCGCTGTACTACACCAACTTCTCCACCTTCCTGGCCAAGCCGGGGCTGTACCTGGAAGACCTGTACGTGCGCCCGGCCCACCGCCGCAGCGGCCTCGGGCGGTCGCTGCTGGTGTACCTGGCCCAGCTGGCCTGCGAGCGCGGCTACGGCCGCTTCGACTGGACCGTGCTGAACTGGAACGAGGACGCCATTCGCTTCTACGAGAAGCTGGGCGCCGAGGTCATGCCCGACTGGCGCATCTGCCGGCTGACCGGCGACGCGCTGGAGCGCTACAGCGACGGCGACCGGCCGAGCATGTGGTCCCCCTCCGCCTGGCTGGGCCTCTGACCTGAGCGGCGCGCGCCCCGGTGACCCCGATGCGGCTGCGACATGCGCAGTTTTACGGTCGTTTCGATGCGCGCTGCGACGTCGCCGGCTTCAGTCTGGCGCGGCTGACGGCGCAGACACCCGCCCATGAGGTGGCGCCGCATGAGCATGCGGACGGGCATTTCATCGTCGTCCTGGCCGGCCGCTACCTCAGCAGCGCCCGCGGCGTCGAGTCGCTGCTGGGCCCGGGAGACGTGCTGTGGAACCCGCCCGGCACTCATCATGAGGACAGTTTTACAGGCGCCGGCGGCCGCTTCGCGGCGCTGAGCATGGGCGCCCGGCAGGCGGCCGATCTCGCCCTGCTGGACGGTGGCGCGCGGCGACTGGACGCCAGCGCCCAGCGGCTCGCGCAAGGTCTGGCCTGCGAGCCCGTGGGCCTGGACCTGGGTGGCCTGCTCGACATCGAAGCGCATTGCCGTCAGCTCTGCCTGGTGAGCCAGGCACGGCAGCCGCCGCCGGACCGCGCGGGGTGCGAACTGCGCGAACCGGCCTGGTTGCGGCGCTGCATGGAACAACTCGTGGATGACTGCGAGCAGCCCATCCGGCTGGCGGAACTGGCGGTGGCGGCCGGCGTGCATCCCGTGTCGCTCTCGCGGGCCTTCCGTCGCCATTACGGGTTGTCGCCCGGCCAGTTGCAGCGCCGCGCGCTGCTCAATCGGGCGGCCGGCCGGTTGCGCGCAGGGCAGGCCATCGCCGACGTTGCCGCCCAGCTCGGCTTTGCGGACCAAAGCCATTTCACGCGCCTGTTTCGCGCCGAATACCGCTGCACGCCGGCGGCCTGGCTTGGCGGGTTCAAAACGTTCTAGACGCTGCGGCGCCAAGCCGGCGAGCATCGGGTCATGAAATCCCTGCTGTCCCTGGCACTGCTGTTGCTGCCCCTGTTGCCCCTGCTTCCCGCGCACGCTGCTGATCCAACGGCCGAGGACCGGGCCGCGCTGCAAGCCCTGCCCGGCGCCACCAGCGTGTTGCTGCAGCGCGGCGGCCGCGTGCTCGCCGAGCACTACGCGCGCGACGCCGATGCGGGCACGCTGCACGACACGCGCTCGGTCGGCAAATCCGTCACCGCGCTGCTGGTGGCCGCGGCCGTGCAGGACGGCTTGCTGACGCGCGACACGCCCGTGTTCGCCGCCTTCGCCGACCTGCAGCCCATCGTCCATGACGGCCCGGCCAAGCAGGCCATCACGGTCAGCGACCTGTTGACGATGTCCTCCGCGCTGGATTGCGACGACAACCTCGACGCCAGCCCCGGCAACGAGGAGAACATGTACCCGCTGCCGCGCTGGCTGCGCTGGGTGGTCGACCTCCCGACCCGGACCATTCAACGCGACGCGCAGGGCCTGGCACCCTGGGCCTACTGCACGGCCGGCACGCTCCTGCTCGGCCAACTGCTGGAGCGCCGCGTCCCGGGCGGGCTGGAGGCCTATGCGCAGCGGCGGCTGTTCGCGCCGCTGAACATCGCGCCCGTGCAATGGCACCACTCGCCCTCCGGCGAGACCATGACCGGTGGCGGCCTGCGCCTGCGCACGCGCGACTGGGCGGCGCTGATGCAGATGATGCTGCAGCGCGGCCAGTCCCAGGGCCGCGTGGTGCTCGCGCCGGCGCAGGTCGATGCGCTGCTGACCGTGCGCCGTACCACGCCTTTCGGCATGGACTACGGCGAACTCTTCTGGCGGCGCGACTACGCGACCACTTGCGGCCGCTTCAGCGGCTGGATGATGTCCGGCAACGGCGGCAACCTCGTCGTCATGCTGCCGGCGCTGGACGCCGTGGTCGCCCTCACGCGCACCCACTACAACCAGCGCGGCATGCATCAGCAGAGCTGGGACTTCACCGT
>CAUJSJ030000140.1:0-32955 GCA_963422775.4 uncultured Roseateles sp. | reverse complement strand
CGTGGTGGAGCGCTGGAAGAACAGCGGCACGATCTCGACGACGCCGCCGACCAGCACGGTCAGCAGCACCAGCACGATCATCAGCAGGTTGCTGGTCTCGATGCGCTGGTGGCCGGAGACGGCTTGGGTGTTGTTGCTCATGGTGTTCCTTCAGGCGTGGGCCAGCGCCGGGGTGGGGATGCGCACGGACTGCGCACTGCCGACCTGCACGGTCTTGATGACGTTCCAGCTCATGATCAGCATGCCGCCGAGGTAGAGCAGGCCGCCGCTCAGGCGGATCACGTAGAACGGCCAGGTCGCCTTGACGCTCTCGACGAAGGTGTAGACCAGCGTGCCGTCGGGGTTGACCGCGCGCCACATCAGGCCCTGCATGACGCCGGCGATCCACATCGCGGCGATGTAGAGCACGATGCCCAGCGTCGCGATCCAGAAGTGCAGCTCGATGGCACTCTTGGAGTACATCTGCGTGCGACCGAACATGCGCGGGATCAGGTGGTACAGCGAGCCCATCGAGATGAGGCCGACCCAACCCAGGGCGCCGCTGTGCACGTGGCCCACCGTCCAGTCGGTGTAGTGGGACAGCGCGTTGACCGTCTTGATCGACATCATCGGACCCTCGAAGGTCGACATGCCGTAGAACGACAGCGCCACGATGAGGAACTTCAGGATGGGGTCGTCACGCAGCTTGTGCCAGGCGCCCGACAGCGTCATGACGCCGTTGATCATGCCGCCCCAGCTCGGCGCCAGCAGCACCAGGCTGAAGATCATGCCCACGCTCTGCGCCCAGTCCGGCAACGCCGTGTAGTGCAGGTGGTGCGGGCCCGCCCACATGTAGGTGAAGATCAGCGCCCAGAAGTGGACGATGGACAGGCGGTAGCTGTAGACCGGACGCTCGGCCTGCTTGGGGATGTAGTAATACATCATTCCCAGGAAGCCCGCGGTCAGGAAGAAGCCCACGGCGTTATGGCCGTACCACCACTGCACCATCGCGTCCTGCACGCCCGCATAGGCCGAGTAGCTCTTGGTCATGCTGACCGGGATCTCGGCGCTGTTGACGATGTGCAGCAGGGCCACGGCGATGATGAAGGCGCCGAAGAACCAGTTCGCCACGTAGATGTGGCGGATCTTGCGGGTGCCGATCGTGCCGAAGAAGACCACCGCATACGCCACCCAGACCACGGCGATCAGGATGTCGATGGGCCATTCGAGCTCGGCGTATTCCTTGCCGGTCGTGAAGCCCATGGGCAGCGAGATGGCCGCGAGCAAGATGACCAGCTGCCAGCCCCAGAACGTGAACCAGGCCAGCTTGGGCAGGAAGAGCGCCGTCTGGCCGGTGCGTTGCGAGACGTGATAGCTCGTCGCGAACAAGGTGCAGCCGCCAAAGGCGAAGATGACTGCGTTGGTGTGTAGCGGCCGCAAGCGGCCGTAGCTCAGCCAGGGAATGCCCAGGTTGAGATCGGGCCAGGCCAGCTGGGCGGCAATGATGACGCCGACCAGCATCCCCACCACACCCCACAGCACGGCGGCCAGCGCAAATGCGCGTACCGGTCCGTCTTCGTATACCGCCCCAGTGGTGGCCAGGGCCTTTTCGTTCGCCATCGCGACTCCTTCAGTCTGATGCGAACCATTCTTCGCGTGGAGCCCCCTAGGTGCCTTGATCCTCGTCAAGCAGGATGCGTTCACCCTCGTGTTTGAGGTCATCCAGTTGTCCGGAGTTCACAGCCCAGCCGAAAACGGCCACGATCAGCAGCACGAGCACGACCGAGAAGGGCACGAGGAGGTAGAGGATGTCCATGGGCGTTCAGCCTCGGGTGAGTCGCTGGGCGTTGAGCACCACGAACAGCGAGCTGCTGGCCATGCCGATGCCCGCTGCCAACGGCGGCAGCCAGCCGGACAGCGCCAGCGGCACGCAGGCCAGGTTGTAGAGCGCCGCCCAGGCCAGGTTCTGGCGCAGCACGCGGCGGGTCTTCTTCGCCAGCACCAGCGCCTGCGGCAGTGCCATCAGCCGGTTGGACACCAGCAGCGCATCGGCCGCGTTGCGGGCCAGCATGGCGCCCTGCCCCATCGCGATGCGCACGTCGGCAGCGGCCAGCACGGGAGCGTCGTTGATGCCGTCACCCACCATCAGCACGCATTCGCCGCGCGACTGCCAGTCGCGCAGCGCGGCGAGCTTGGACTCGGGCGTCGCGCCGCCGCGCCAATGCGCGATGTCCAGCAGCGCCGCCATGCGCGCAACGGCCGCGGGCTGGTCGCCCGACAACAGGCGCACGCGGCGACCCTGGGCGCGCAGCGCCTTGACCGCCTCGGCCGCGTCGGCCCGCGGCGACTCGGCCAGGTCCAGCCACAGCACGCAGTCACCGCAACCGAAGGCCAGGCGTGCGGCCGGGTCGGGCCGGCCGCTGACCCAGGCCGGCGCGCCCAGGCGCCAGCGCTTGCCACCAGCGTCGCAGGCCTCCACGCCACAGCCGGCCACCTCGTGCACATCGGTCCAGGTGCCGGCGCCGCTGCCATCGGCCAGGGCCAGGGCATGCGGGTGGCGCGACAGGCCGGCCAGGCTGCGTGCCAGGGCCAGCAGCGCGTCGGCATCTGCATTGGGCGCCCACCAGCGGCGCAGTTGCAGCCGGTCTTCGCCGAGCGTGCCGGTCTTGTCGAACACGACGGTATCCACCGCGCACAGCCGCTCCAGCGCCGACAGGTCGGCCAGCAGCAGGCCGCGCCGCGCCAGCGCGCCGCTGGCCGCCAGCCACGCCGCCGGCGCGGCCAGCGTCAGCGCGCAGGGGCAGGTCACGATGAGCACGGCGACCGCGACGGCGACCGCGCGTGAGGGGTCGATCCACCACCAGGCAATACCTGCCCCCAGCGCCAGCAGCAGCACCACTGCAGTGAAGCCGGCGGCGACGTGGTCCAGCACGCCGTTGGCCAAAGGCCGCTGGCTCTGCGCCTGCTGCATCAGCCGCACGATGCGCTGGGCCGTCGTGTCGGCGCCCACGCGCTGCACGGCGATGGTGAGCACGCCGTCCAGGTTGATGCTGCCGGCCACCACCGCGTCGCCCGCGGCCTTGGCCACCGGCTCGGATTCGCCCGTCAGCAACGCCTCGTTGACCAGGCCCTGGCCGGAGAGCACGCAGCCGTCCGCCGCAAACGCCTCGCCGGCCGTCACGCGGATGTGGTCGCCCGGGCGCAGCGCCTCGGGCGCCACGCGCTCGCTCGTGCCGTCGTCGAGCAGGCGCTCGGCCGCTGCCGGCAGCGCACTGGCGACGGCCTCCAGCGCATCGGCCGCGCGGTGGCGCGCACCCAGTTCGAACCAACGCGCCAGCAACAGCAGCGCAACGAACATCGTCAGCGAATCGAAATAGACGTCGTGCCCCAGCACGCCGGCCGGGTCGAACAGCGCACCGCTGCTGGCGATGAAGGTCACCGCGATGCCGATGGCCACCGGCACATCCATGCCCAGCCGCCCGGCGCGCAGTTGCCGCCAGGCGCCGCTGAAGAAGGGCCCCGCCGCAAACATCATTACCGGCAAGGTCAGCACCCAGCAGCCCCAGCGCAGCAACTGGCTCAGGTCGGCGCTGAGTTCGCCCGGCTCGGCCACGTAGGCGGGCGTGGCCAGCATCATGACCTGCATCATCAGGAAGCCTGCGACGAACAGGCGCCACAGCGCCTGCCGGCGTTCCCGGCGACGCAGTTCGCGCGCCGGCGCGGCGACGTCGGGCGTCGCGCGATAGCCGGCGGCCTGCAGCGCGGCCAGCACGTCGGCCAGCGCGACGCGCGCCGGCTGCCAGCGCAGCGCCAGGCGCGCCGACGCGGCATTGACGCTGGCGCCCTCCACACCCGGCAGCTTCAGCAGCGCCGCTTCGATGATTCCGGAGCAGGCCGCGCAGTGCATGCCGGCCACCTGGAATTGCGACAGCGCCGCCCCGGCCGGGCCGTCGGGCCAGGCCGTGAAGGGGGCGAGAAGCTGCGCGTCGGCATCAGCCGCGTGCAGGCCAGGGGGCGGAGCGCTCACACCGCCAATCTAGCCGGCGCCGCCTGCCCGGCGCATGACCTGAATCAAGGCGTTCGCAGTTGCCGGGAAGGTGGGAACGCATATTGCGTGCTCCCAGGGCGCTTGCAGCTTTTCAGGAGGCCCTGCTCATGTCGGATCTGTCGATACCCGTGGACGCCGCCAACGACGCGTCCGCCACGCAGTTCTCCCACGTCAAGCCCGGGGACACGCCCTGGCGCAGCGACGGGCTGAGAGATTTCTTCCTCTACCGCGACCTCGGCGTCGCCGCCGCCACCGGTGGCAAGGTCATCGCGCACCTTGTGAAGGCGAACCAGGCCCCGGAAAAGGGCACGGGATGGCACCGCCATGAGGCGGATTTCCAGATCGTGCTGATGACCAAGGGTTGGGCCAAGTTCATGTACGGCAACCAGGTGACGCTGGTGGAGGCCGGCGACTGCGTGCACCAGCGCCCCGGCATCGTGCACTACCTGTTCGACTACTCGCCGGACATGGAGTACCTGGAGATCGTGTCGCCGGCCGCCTTCGGCACGGTGGACATGCCGGCGCCTTGCGAGGTGCCTGTGCCGTCGCCCTGGGCCTGAAGCCCTGCGGCATGGACCCTAGAAGTCCATGTCGAGCTGCTCGATCTCGTCGGGCTCCAGCTTGGCTGCGGCCGTCCATTCCTGCAGTTCCGGCAGTGCGCTGATGGTCTTGCAGTAGGCCAGGCAGGCCGGGTTCAGCGGCACGTCGTAGGTCAGGAAACGCGTGACGACCGGCGCAAAGATCGCGTCGGCCGCACTGCGCTTGGCGCCGAACAGATAGGGCCCGCCGTAGGCCGCCAGGCAGTCGGTCCAGATCTCGGTGATGCGCTCGATGTCGGGCCTCGCACCGGCCCAGATCTTGTGGCGCGGGAAGTGGCCCTTGAGGTTCATCGGCAACGACGCCCTCAGGTTGGCGAATCCCGAGTTCATCTCGCCACAGACCGCGCGGGCGTGCGCGCGGGCCACGCGGTCGGCCGGCCACAGCCCCGCCTTGGGGAAGCTCTCGGCCAGGTACTCGGCGATGGCCAGCGTGTTCCAGACCGTCACACCATCGTGGCGCAGGCAAGGCACACGGATGGACGGCGCCAGCAGCAGCAGCTCCCTGCGGGCGTCCTGGTCATCGGGCGACAGCATGACCTCCTGGAAGCCCAAGCCGGCGAAACGCGTCAACAGCCAGCCGCGCAGCGACCAGGACGAGTAGTTCTTGCTGCTCAGCGTCAGCGTCGCCGCGGGCGGCGCCACCGCCTTGGGTTTGCGGGCGGGTGCTGGCGCGGCAGTTTCCTCAGCCTTCTGGGCTTTCACAACCTTGACGACCTTCGCGGATTTCGCCACCTTGGGGGCTGGGCGGGTCGGCGTGGCAACGGGCATGGGCGTCTCCTCTGGGGTCTGGGCACGTGCATCGACGCAAGGCCCATGCCATGCTGGCGCGCTACTTGCGTCGTATGCAGCATCCCCGGCCTTGCAGGAGCAGCCATGTACCCCGCCTACCAGGCCCCACACCGATCTGCTGTGGCCGCTGCGTGCCGCCACGCGCCTGACGCTTCCCTTCCTGCAGCAGGCCGGCGTTGCCGACGCGGGCTGGCTGCCGGCACGGCAGTGGTCGGCGGCCGGCAAGGTCTTCGAGCTGGCCCAGATCACCCACAAACGCCCGCCCTGGCGCATCGGCGAAATCATCAGCGGCGACGAACGCTGGCCCATCACCGAGGAGGTCGCCCTCGCCACACCCTTCGCGACGCTGCTGCGCTTTCGCAAGGAAGGCGCGCCCGCTCAACCCAAGGTGATGGTGGTGGCGCCGATGTCAGGCCACTTCGCCACGCTGCTGCGCGACACCGTGCGCACGCTGCTGCAGGACCACGATGTCTACGTGACCGACTGGCACAACGTGCGCGACGTGCCGCTGTCGGCCGGCCGCTTCGGGCTGGACGAGTACACCGGGCATCTCATCGACTTTCTGGCCGCCATCGGCCCGCAGTCCCACGTGGTGGCCGTCTGCCAGCCCTGCGTGAGCGCGCTGGCGGCCGTGGCGCTGATGGCCGAGGACGACCACCCCGCCACGCCGGCCAGCCTGACGCTGATGGCCGGCCCGATCGACTGCCGCGTCAGCCCGACGGGCGTGAACACGCTGGCCACCAGCAAACCCATCTCGTGGTTCAAGAAGAACCTGATCAGCCATGTGCCCTGGCAGCACGCGGGCGCGGGTCGGCGCGTCTACCCGGGCTTCGTGCAACTGTCGGCCTTCATGAGCATGAACAAGGACCGGCACACCAACGCCTTCAAGGACTATTACAAGCACCTCGTCGCCGACGAGTTCGACAAGGCCGAGGTGACCCGCACGTTCTACGAGGAGTACCTGGCCGTGGCCGACCTGGCGGCCGACTTCTACCTGGAGACGGTGGAGCGCGTGTTCCAGACCTACGACCTGCCGCGCGGCGAGATGTACTTCAAGGGCCGCCGCGTGAACCCGGCCGCCATCCGCCGCACCGCGCTGCTGACCGTGGAGGGCGAGCGCGACGACATCTGCTCGGTCGGCCAGACACTGGCTGCACAGGACCTGGCCAGCAGCCTGAGGGCCTATCTGCGCACCCACTACATCCAGCCCAACGTCGGCCACTACGGCGTGTTCAGCGGGCGGCGCTGGCAGCGCCAGGTCTATCCGCTGGTGCGGCATGTGATCCAGGTATCGCAGTAAAGCGGCTTGTGCGCCCGCCGAGGACGTCGGGTGCGCTGCCGCTCGTGTCCCCCGGCCTACGGCCTCCTCCTTTACCTTCGCGGCAACGCACCCGACATCCTCGGCTCCATGCGGCTTGGCCGATGGCCCAAGAAAAAGGCCGGCAGAAGCCGGCCTTGTCACATCAACCTGAAGCGGCTCAGGCGAAGTTGCTTTCAGCAAACTGCCAGTTCACGAGGTTGCTCAGGAAGGTCTCGACGAACTTGGGGCGCAGGTTGCGGTAGTCGATGTAGTAGGCGTGCTCCCACACGTCGACGGTCAGCAGGGCCTTGTCGGCGGTCGTCAGCGGCGTGCCAGCGGCGCCGGTGTTGACGATGTCGACTGAGCCGTCCGGCTTCTTGACGAGCCAGGTCCAGCCCGAGCCGAAGTTGCCGACGGCGCTCTTCACGAAGGCTTCCTTGAAGGCGGCATAACTGCCCCACTTGGCGTTGATGGCATCGGCCAGCGCGCCGCCGGGCTCGCCGCCGCCTTGGGGCTTCATGCAGTTCCAGAAGAAGGTGTGGTTCCAGATCTGGGCCGAGTTGTTGTAGATGCCGCCGGAGCTCTTCTTGATGATCTCCTCCAGCGTCAGCGCCTCGAACTCGGTGCCCTTTTGCAGGTTGTTGAGGTTCACCACGTAGGCGTTGTGGTGCTTGCCGTGGTGGAACTCCAGCGTTTCCTGGCTGTAGTGCGGGGCCAGCGAGTCGATCGGGTAAGGCAGCGGGGGCAGCGTGTGTTCCATGGTGTGAACCTCGGTGTGTTGGGGGGAAGGGAAGCGCGCCGGATTGTAGGGAGCGCCAATCACCCTTGTGGCAAAGGCCGTACCCGCAAGATTTGCATGTCGGCGCCGCCATCGGCCAGCACGGCACGCACCTCGCGGCCCGGCTGCAGGGCGTGGACCGACGTGATCGCGCCGCCCTGCCCGTCATCCAGCCAGGCATAGCCGCGGGCCAGCACGTGCTGGGGGTCCAGGGCCTCAAGGCGAGCCTGAAGCGCGTCGAGCCGGGTGCGCTGGCGAACCAGGATGTCGCGGTGGGCACGCTGGTGGCGTTGCTCCAGGTGGTTCAGCCGCTGGCTCTGCATCTCAACGCGCCGCCGGGGTGCCGCAGCGGCCCGCTGGGCCAGCAGTTCAAGCAGCCGACGCTGGCGGGCCAGCGCGTCGCTGGGCCGCGCCAGGCGCAGGGCCAGCCGGTCCAGTCGCTGGGCCAGGAACTGCAGGCGGTGGTCGACCCGCAAGGTCAGCGAGCGCTCCAGGTTGCTCAGCTGCGTCAGCAGGGCGTCGCGCGCCGGAGCCACCAACTCCGCGGCAGCGGTCGGCGTCGGCGCGCGCAGGTCGGCGGCCAGATCGCACAGCGTCACGTCGGTCTCGTGGCCGACGCCGCAGACAACCGGCAGCGCTGACGACGCCACCGCGCGCACGACGCGCTCGTCGTTGAAGGCCCACAAGTCCTCCAGCGAGCCGCCGCCGCGCACCAGCAGCAGCACATCCACTTCGGCCCGCGCATTGGCCGCCTGCAGCGCACGGACCAGGGCCGGCGGCGCCTCGGCGCCCTGCACCGGGCTGGGGTAGACGACGACCTCCACCTGCGGGGCGCGGCGCGCCAGCGCCGTCAGCACGTCGTGCAGGGCCGCACCGGCTGTCGATGTGATGACGCCGACGCGCCGCGGGTGGCTGGGCAGCACGCGTTTAGTGTCGGCGTCGAACAGGCCTTCGGCGGCCAGCCGCGCGCGCAGCTTCAGGAATTGCTCGTACAGCGTGCCGGCGCCGGCACGCCGCATGGCCTCGACGACGAACTGCAACTCGCCACGCGGCTCGTAGACGGCCACACGGCCGCGCAGCTCGACAAGCACACCTTCACCCGGCGCAAAATCCAGCATGGCCGCCGCGCGGCGGAACATCGCGCAGCGCAGGCTGGCCGCCTGTCCGTCCGCATCCTTCAGCCCGAAATAGCAGTGTCCGCTGGCCGCGCGCGTGAAGCCCGAGATCTCGCCCCCCACGGCGACGACGGAGAAGCGCTCCGTCAGGCTCTGGGACACGGCCTCCAGCAGGCCGGCCACGCCCCAGACACGACGATTTGACGCGGTCTCGCGCCCCTCAATCACGCGCAAACCCAATGCCGGCGCGGGCCGGGAAGTCCACAGCCGCGCCGATATTGGGCTGGCGGGCCGTTTTCGTGCGCGGCGCCTGTCACGGCACTGTCATGAGCACATAAGGCGTTGTTTTTCAATTCGAATTCCGCTGCTCAAACTTGAGGCAAGTTGTCCAAGGCCTTGATTTGACGGCCTCTGCCGGCCCGCGCAGTGGGCTTGCCCACAAAGTTATCCACAGCAACGGTGGATTGTGGGAACGCTTTCGTGGGGTTCGGGAGCGGCCGGCGTCGCCCGAGGCTGGGGCCATAATCCCGCGCACTCTTGCGGCCATCCGCGGCCGCTCAGTTGCCGCATTCATCGACGCATTTTTCGACGGGGACGCCCTTGTTTTCGATCATACAAGCCGCCGGCTGGCCAATCTGGCCCTTGCTCCTGTGCTCCGTGGTGGCGCTGGCGCTGATCATCGAACGGCTGTCCAGCCTGCGTGCGAGCCGCATCCTGCCGCCGCGGCTGCTGGAAGACGTGCTGGGCGTCAGCGCCCAGCAACTGCCCGCGCCCGACATGGTCGACCGCCTGGCCGAGAACTCCGTGCTGGGCGAGGTGCTGGCCTCCGGACTGCGCGCCGTGACCGCCGAGCCGCAGATGCCCGAGGGCAAGCTGCGCCTGGTGTTCGAGTTCGCCGGCCGCCGCGCCGTGCACCAGCTCGAGCGCTACATGAACACGCTGGGCACCATCGCCACGGCCGCGCCGCTGCTGGGCCTGTTCGGCACCGTGGTGGGCATGATCGAGATCTTCGGCAGCCAGACGCCGGGCGGCGGCAACCCGGCCCAGCTGGCGCACGGCATCTCCATTGCGCTCTACAACACGGCCTTCGGCCTGATGATCGCCATCCCCTCGCTGATGTTCCACCGCTACTTCAAGGGCCGCATCGAGGAGTACGTGCTGGAACTGGAAGCCGCGGCCGACCGGCTGCTGGGCCAGCTGCGCCGCTACACCGCCTGATCGAGGGCACCGCGTCATGCGCTTTCGCTCCCCACGCACCGAGCCGCCGGAGATCAACCTGATCCCTTTCATCGACGTGCTGCTGGTGATCCTGATCTTCCTGATGCTGTCGACGACCTACTCCAAGTTCACCGAGCTGCAGATCACGCTGCCCTCGGCCGAGGCGGAGAAGCTGAAGGACAGGCCGCAGGAGGTCATCGTCGGCATCGCGGCCGACGGCCGCTTCGTCATCAACCGCCAGCCGGTCGAGGGCCGCTCGGTGGACATCCTGATCGGCGCGCTGCGTCAGGCCTCGGGCGGCAATGCCGAGGCGTCGCTGATCATTTCGGCCGACGCCGCCACGCCGCATCAGGCCGTCATCAACGTGATGGACGCCGCGCGCCGCGTCGGCCTGACGCGTGTCACCTTCGCCGCGCAGACCGACGCTCGCTGATCGGCTGCAGCAGCAGTGGCTGACGGGCGGATCGCTGTCCGTCGCGCTGCTGCCGCTGAGCTGGCTTTACCGCGCGCTGCTGGCGCTTCGCGAACTCGCCTACCGCTCGGGCCTGAAGCACCGCGAGACGCTGCCCGTGCCGGTCGTCGTCGTCGGCAACTGGATCGTCGGCGGCGCCGGCAAGACACCGACGACGCTGGCCCTGCTGGATCTGCTGCGCGCGCGCGGCCTGCGAGCCGGCGTGGTGTCCCGCGGCTACGGGCGCGAGGATGATGGCGTGCGCCTTGTCACGCGCGTTTCGACGGCGCGCGAGGTCGGCGACGAGCCACTGCTCATCCATCTGCGCAGTGGCGCGCCGGTGGCTGTCGGCCGTGATCGCGTCGCTGCCGCCCGAGTGTTGCTGGCGGCCGAGCCTGGCCTGCAGCTGCTGATCAGCGACGACGGCCTGCAGCATCTGAGACTGCCGCGTAACCTGAGCCTGCTGGTCTTCGACGAGCGGGGCCTCGGCAATGGCCGGTTGCTGCCCGCCGGGCCGCTGCGCCAGCCGCCGGCACCGCTGGCGGCGGACCAGTTCGTCGTCTACAACGCGCCGCGCCCCAGCACCGCCCTGCCCGGCTTTGTCGCCAGTCGCCAGTTGGCCGGTGCCGTAACGCTGGCCGACTGGTGGGCCGGCCTGCCGGCGCGGATGGACACGCTGCTGGCGCTGCGCGAGCGGCCGGGCCTGCTGGCCGTCGCCGGCGTCGCGAGGCCACAGCGCTTCTTCGACATGCTGGCCGGCCTGGGGTTTCGCGTCGACACGCTGGCTCTGCCCGACCACGCCGACTTCGCAGCGTTGCCTTGGCCTGCCGAGGCGCCCGGCATCGTGCTGACCGAGAAGGATGCCGTGAAGCTGCCGCCGGCGCGCGTCGGCACCCTGCCCGTCTGGGTCGTGGCGCTAGACTTCTCGCCCGGCGCCGGCTTTGAGGCCGCGCTGGACATCCAACTGCAAAAACTCTTCCCTCTCGCCTGATGGATCAACGCCTCATTGAAATGCTGGTCTGCCCGCTATGCAAGGGGCCGCTGACGCTGCTGCGCGAGGGTGAGCTGCCCGCGCTGGCCTGCCGCTTCGACCGCCTGGCCTTCCCCATCCGCGACGGCATCCCGCTGATGCTGGAGAGTGAGGCCAAGCCCTGGGATCCGGACGCGACGAGCGCGCCCGTGCCACTGGCACCGTGAGCTTCACGGTCATCATCCCGGCGCGCCTGGCGTCGACGCGGCTGCCGAACAAGCCGCTGGCCGACATCGCCGGCCTGCCGATGATCGTGCGCGTTGCCCGGCGTGCTGCAGAGTCGGGGGCAGGCCAGATCGTCGTTGCGACCGATGCCCCCGAAGTTGCCGCCGCCTGTGCCGCGCACGGCGTGCAGGCGCTGATGACGCGCACCGATCACCCCTCGGGCAGCGACCGTCTCGCCGAGGCCGTCGAGCAGTTGGGCCTGGCCGACGATGCGGTCGTCGTCAACGTGCAGGGCGATGAACCGCTGATCGCGCCCGCCATGATCGACGCCTGCGCGCAGACGCTGGCCGCGCAGCCCGACTGCGTGATGGCGACGGTTGCCCACGCGCTGGCCGACCCTTTCGAGTTCGCGAATCCGAACGTCGTCAAGCTCGTGACCGACAAGGCGGGCCGAGCGCTGTATTTCTCGCGCGCCCCCATCGCCTGGTGGCGCGACGGCGCCGGCCAGCCCAACCAGGCGCTGCGCCACGTCGGCCTCTACGCCTACCGCGCCGGCTTCCTGCGCCGCTTCCCGCTCCTCCAGGTGAGCCCGCTGGAGCAGATCGAGTCGCTGGAACAGTTGCGCGTGCTCTGGCACGGCGAGCGCATCGCCGTGCATGTCAGCCCGGAGCGGCCGGGGCCGGGTGTGGACACGCCCGAAGATCTGGAGCGCGTGCGGCGCCTGATCCAGAGCTGAACAGCAGCGCGCACGTCAGGCCCCCGAAAGGCCGCGTGCGATACTTGATCGCTCATTGAAGCGGGACTTTTTGACGGTCCGCCTCATGCACAAATAGGACGAGGAGACCCATGCGACTGATCCTTCTGGGCGCGCCAGGCGCCGGCAAAGGCACCCAAGCTGCCTTCATCTGCAAGCAATTCGGCATCCCGCAGATCTCCACCGGCGACATGCTACGCGCCGCGGTCAAGGCCGGCACGCCGCTGGGCCTGCAGGCCGACGCGGTGATGAAGTCCGGCGCGCTGGTCAGCGACGACCTGATCATCGCGCTCGTGAAGGAGCGCATTGCCCAGCCCGACTGCGCGGCCGGCTTCCTGTTCGACGGTTTCCCGCGCACCATTCCGCAGGCCGACGCCATGAAAGCCGCCGGCGTCAAGCTCGACTACGTGCTTGAGATCGATGTGCCCTTCGACGCCATCATCGAGCGCATGAGTGGCCGCCGCTCCCACCCAGCCTCGGGCCGCACCTATCACGTCAAGTTCAACCCGCCCAAGGTCGAAGGGCAGGACGACGAGACCGGCGAGCCGCTGGTGCAGCGCGACGACGACAAGGAAGAAACTGTCAAGAAGCGTCTGGACGTCTACTCCGCGCAGACGCGCCCTCTGGTGGACTACTACTCACAGTGGGCCGCCACCGGTGACGCGAGCGCGCCCAAGTACCGCCGCATCGCAGGCATGGGCTCGGTCGACGACATCACGCAAAGAGCGCTGGCCGCGCTGGCCTGAGTCAGCCCACGTTCCCAAGGAAAGCCGCGAGCGTGCAAGCCTCGCGGCTTTTTTTGTCGCCGGGCCGCCCCAGGGCAACAAGCATCCCCACGGGGATCGGTCGAATGCGTCGCGCTTGACCGAGGGGTCGACTTCATCGGCCACAATTGACGTTTACGTCAACCAATCAACCCAGGAGCTCCTCATCATGGAAATCGCAGGCAAGGTGTTCATCGTCACCGGCGGCGCCTCGGGCCTCGGCGAAGGCACGGCGCGCATGCTGGCCGCCCACGGCGCCAAGGTCGTCATTGCCGACTTGCAGGCTGAACGCGGCCAGGCCATCGCCGCCGAACTGGGTGGCGTGTTCGTCAAATGCGACGTCAGCCAGGAGTCCGATGGCCAGGCTGCGGTGGCTGCGGCCACTGCGTTGGGCAAGTTGGTCGGGCTCGTCAACTGCGCCGGCATCGCGCCGGCCATCAAGACGGTCGGCAAGGACGGCGCCCACCCGCTCGCGGCCTTCAGCAAGACCGTCACGGTCAACCTGATCGGCAGCTTCAACATGATCCGACTGGCCGCCGAGGCGATGGCAAAGAACGACCCGGAGCCGACCGGCGAACGCGGCGTGCTGATCTCGACGGCCTCGGTCGCGGCCTACGACGGCCAGATCGGCCAGGCGGCGTATTCCGCGTCCAAGGGTGGCGTCGTTGGCATGACGCTGCCGATCGCCCGCGACCTGGCGCGCAACGGCATCCGCAACATGACCATCGCGCCGGGCATCTTCGGCACGCCCATGCTGTTCGGCATGCCGCAGGAGGTGCAGGACGCGCTGGCCGCCAGCGTGCCCTTCCCGAGCCGTCTGGGCAAGCCCGAGGACTATGCCAAGCTCGTGCATCAGATCGTCACCAACGACATGCTGAACGGCGAAGTCATCCGCCTGGACGGTGCGATCCGGCTCGCGCCGAAGTGATGCGGCCAGCGCAATGAAAAACGGGCCCGGTTTTCATCTGGCCCGTTTCGTTAATGCGATCGCCGATCAGCGCTTCGCCGAGCGCGACTGGATGATCCAGAGACGGGCCAGGTCGGCCGCGCCTTCCGTGCCCTTGACCGTCTTCCAGGCGGCTTGGGCCTTGGAACCCTCACCCGCCAGCTGGTGTGCCAGGCCGAGGTAGAGCTTGGCATCCTCGGGGCGCTTCAGGTTGCCCTTTGCAATGCCTTGTTCGATCTGGTCGATGCCCTTCTTGGCGTTGCCACCGAATGCATTGGCCAAGCCCAGCGTCACGAACGCGTTGCCGTCCTTGGCGTCATCGGCCGCCTTCTCGTTGGCAGCCGCGGCAGCCTTGGCCTCACCGATCTTCTTGACCATCAGGTCGGCCAGGCGCTTGTGGCGAGCACCT
Source organism: uncultured Roseateles sp. (assembly GCA_963422775.4). Classification (GTDB taxonomy): domain Bacteria; phylum Pseudomonadota; class Gammaproteobacteria; order Burkholderiales; family Burkholderiaceae_C; genus Pelomonas. Next base: position 18,610 of record CAUJSJ030000140.1, on the reverse strand, counting down.
TCGGCACCCTGCCCCAGCACACCAGCGGCCAGACCCTTGTCGACCACCTGCTTGCCCTCTTCCGGATAGCCAGCCTGCGCGGCCAGCTGGGCCATTTCCATGTAGTCCTCGGCGCCCCGCGACATGTTGCCGGTGGCCAGGCGCAGGCGGTAGAGGTCCAGCGCGTAGCGGCTGCTGTCGAAGCTCTTCTTCTGCGGCAGGCCGCCGAGGATCTGCGCCCACAGCTTGGGATCGGGGTAGAAGTTCAGCAGCTTCTCGGTCGCCACGCCCTCGGCGTTCGCATCGCCCTTCTTCTGGGCCGCGAACAGCAGCAGGTTGAGCTTGTCCTTGGACGGCGCACGACCGGCGCGTTCGTCAGCGGAAATCTCTTCCAGCGTGTCCTTGATGGTGGCGGTCATGTCGCCCGACAGGAACTGCGCGTTCTGCTGCACCTGCTTCATCGTCGGGCTGTTGCCGCCTTCCTTGAAGTAGCGCTGCGCCCAGTTCAGCGCCTTGGCGTTGTCCTTGTTGCGCAGATAGGTGCCGGCGATGGCTTCCATGTACTGCAGCTGCTGGGCCTGGCTCAGCTTGCCGGCGCCCTTCAGGGTGTCGAATGAGCGCGCCATCGTGTCGGGCTCGTTGGCGCCCATGGCGGCGGAGAAGCGCACGCCTTCGATGGCATTGGTCTCGCCGGCCGTGCGGCCGCCGACGGCCTCTGCATCACGCAGCTTGACCAGCGCTTCCTTGTACTTGCCGGCCTTGACGAACTTGCTGGCCTCGGTCAGCGGCGTGCCGACTTCCTTGCGCACGCTGTCCTGAGCGGCCGCCTGGCTGAAGCCGAAATCGGCGCCGGGGGCACCGTTCAGGGACAGGGCCAGGGCGCCAACGGCGACAGCCACCACAGTTTTCAAAGTCTTCAATTTGCTCTCCTGCAAAGCAAAAACGCGCCGCCCTTTCGGGCAGCGCGCATCACGGTATCGGTGTCAGCGGTCCCGAGGTCACGTCACTTGACGTACTGCTCGTTACCGACCATGCCCATCTTCTTGACGCTGTTGCGCTGAGCCGAGGCCATCACGGCAGCGACGACGCCGTAATCCACCAGCTTGTTCGGCTTGATGTGGATTTCCGGCTGGTCGCTCACCGGCAACACACCGATCTCCTGCATCTTGGCGTTCACCGCGTCGATGTTCGGCAGCGCGGCCTCGTCCCAATAGACGGTGCCGTCGAAGTCAATCATGACCGTGTGCACGACCGGATCCTGTTGAGGCGGCTGCGTGCTCGGCGGCGGCATGTCCAGGTTGACCGTATGCAGCTGGATCGGGATGGTGATGATCAGCATCACCAGCAGCACCAGCATCACGTCGATCAGCGGCGTCGTGTTGACGTCCATCATCACTTCGGGCTCGTCGCTGCCCGAGGAGCTTCCGACGTTCATTCCCATGTCTTACTCCCTGGGCTCAGTTACGAGCCGGCGGCTCGGTGACGAAGTTGATCTTCATGATGCCCGCGCGCTGGCAGGCGAAGATCACGCGACCGACCGACTCGTAGCGCGACTTGTCGTCGCCGCGGATATGGACCTCGGGCTGCGGGTTCTTGACCGATTCCTTGCCGAGGCGCTTCACAAGCTCCTCCATGTCAGGAATGGCCTTCGTGCCCCAGTAGACGTCGCCGTCCTTGCTGACCGAGATTTCGATGTTTTCCGGCTTGGTGACACGGATCTGGTTGGTCTCTTTGGGGAGACTCACCGCGATCGACTGCGTCACCACCGGCACGGTGATGAGGAAGATGATCAAGAGCACCAACATCACGTCCACGAGGGGCGTGGTGTTGATGGTCGAGACCACATCGTCCTCGCCGGAAGAAGATCCGACGTTCATGCCCATGGCATTGGCTCCTGTGAGCGGACTGGGCTTAGCGCTTGGCGACCGAGCGGTTGCCCATCAGCACACCGTGCAGATCACCGGCGAAGGCACGGACTTGGCTCATGACGCTCTTGTTGCGGTTGACCAGCCAGTTGTAGCCCAGCACGGCCGGCACGGCAACGACCAGGCCGATGGCGGTCATGATCAGCGCGGCGCCCACGGGGCCGGCCACCTTGTCGATGGAAGCCTGGCCGGCCAGACCGATGGCGGTCAGCGCGTTCAGAATGCCCCACACCGTGCCGAACAGGCCGATGAAGGGGGCGGTCGAGCCAACGGTGGCCAGGAAGCCCAGGCCGGCCGAGATCTTGGTGTTGACGTCAGCCACTGCGCGGTCGACGTTCATCGTCACCCAGCTGCTGTGGTCGATGTTCTCGGTCAGCGCGCCTTCATGGTGCTCCGAGGCATCGATGGCGGTGGCGGCGATGTAGCGGAAGGCGCTTTCTTCCTTCAGGCTCTTGATGCCATCAGCCAGGCTGGCCTTCTTGAAGAAGGAGGCGCGGACGTCCTTGGCTTCGGAGGACAGCTTGTTCGTGTCCCACAGGCGCACGACCAGGATGTACCACGAGCCCATGGACATGATGGCCAGGATGAAGAGCACGACCTGGTCGACGATGTTGCCGTGGGCAACGATGTTGGCCAAACCGTAGGGGTTGTCTTGCGGCTTGGAGGCGGCAGCGGCCGGGGCGGCGGCAGCGTCAACCACGGCGGCCGAGGCAGCGTCGGCCGGCTTCTGATCTTGCGCGTGGGCGGGCGAAATGGCCAGGGTCGCGGCCATGGCGATGGCGGCAAGGAAGCCGGTGATGCGAGAAATCATGGAGTCAACTCCTAGGGAAAAATGCTGATTTGTTGGTTTGGTGCGCCAAGCGGGCGCTGGATTCAAGGCGGAAAAACTACTCCACCTTGAACTGGAACTCTTGCTCGAACACGTGATCGCCCGGGCACTCGTAGGTGTCACGCAGCGTCGCTTCGATGGCCTGGAGCATGGCACGCTGTGCCTTGCGATCCACACCGCCACGCAGCGAGGTGATTTCCACGGAAGCCACACGGCCCGCCTTGACGGTTGCGACAGCCTTGTACAGGGCCTCGCCGCTCCAGTTCATGGACGGCAATTCGGGCTTGCTCATCTTCGTGCAGACCATGCCGGCGGTGACCTTGGCTGGCCGGGGCGCTGCCGGGGGTGCGGCAGGTGCCGGCGCCGGAGCGGGACGGATCTCGGCCACGGCGGGCGGTGCGACCTGCGTCGATTGAATGGCCGGCGCCGGCGGTGCGGGCGCCGTCACCTGGAATTCAGGCGGCGGCACGAAGGGCGGCGGCGGGGCCTTGAGGTCCGGCGGCGGCGGCACGACCTTCTCGGGCGGCGGCGGCGGCTTGACCTTCTCCTCGATCACCTTGACGTCGATCGGGCCCGTGACCTTCTTGACGATATCGCGAGCCAGGCCGCTGGCCAGCGCGTAGATGGCCACGACGTGGATCAGGACGACGATGCCGAAGCCCGTGAACCGGGACGCGCCCTGCTTCTCCTGCGCAAAATTCATGCGCGCTCCTTCTTGCAACTACAAATCACAGTCAATGACTTCTTCTGAGGAAAGCGGCCACCGCCACGGCGGAAGTTGCGCTCCTGCCGCCAACGCGTTACCAAAGGGCGTGCATTCTAGATCGCGGAAAGAACGATTCCACCTCGTCGAAAACACGCAGTACCGCCGGCATGCAAGACTTCTTTACACCCGTTCGAGCCAAAAAAAACGCCCGGTGGCCTGAGCCGTCGGGCACGCGTTTCTTCGCCACGAACCAGGCGCAGAGAATCCGCCGCACCTCCGGCCAAACCTGGCCACACGTCATCTTATCCCCGGGGTTTCGCGCCCCTTCCTGGGGCTAACCCGGGCAAGTGGAACAGGTGGATTACATGCATCTGGATACCAAAGATGACGCAGCGCCGGGATTGCAGTCAGGCCGCGATCAACCATCCGGTGATCGCGTTGCGCTGGCCCTGCGCAAATGGCGGCACGTAGGACACGAAATGGGTCTGCGGCACCGCGAACAGCGAGACCGAGTTGAAGTGTGGGAAGAAGCTGTCGGTGACGCTGCCGTCGCGTTCGCTGAAGTTCAGCAGGCCGCCCCAGTCGGGCCGCCATTGCCGCGTCAGGTTGATGACGTAGGCCAGGCGCCGATTCTCGACGTCGACATGGTCGTCGTGGGCCAGCAGGAAGCTGCCCGGCGCGTACATGGTGGCCTGCGCGTAGACACGGTTGACCTCCGGGATACCCGTGATGTCGCGCATCACGGACAGGAAGGCCTCGTCGGCCATGTAGCGGATGAAGCGCGCCAGCAGGCCGGTGTCCCCACGATGCATCACATCGGCCAGGGACTCGGTATAGAACGAGAACTGAAACTGGTGGCGCGCGACCTCGACGATGCCATCGACCAGGTGGGATCGCTGGCTCGCGTCGAGGCTGAGCAACTGCTCGCCGGTCAGGCGGCGGTCGCCCTGGGTGTCGCGGTAGCACAGGTTCCAGTCGATGGCCTCGACAGCGCGTGCCAGTGCGTCAGCCACCTCCGGGGTGAAGAAGTCGCGGATCAGCAGGCGGCGGTCGCGCCCGAATTCCGCCTTGAGCTGGCTCAGGTCGAGGGCCGGATTGATGTAGTCCATGGGCAGGCTGAGCAGAAACAAAAAGGCAGGCCCGAAGGCCTGCCGGATTGTGTTCGACCGATGAGGATCAGAACTTGTAGTTGGCGCGCACGTAGAAGCTGCGGCCCTTGACGTCGGCGTAGGTCGGGTCGAAGCCGACCTGGAAGTAGTCTTCCTGGACCGTCGTCGGCGGCTTCTTGTCGAGCAGGTTCAGGACGCCGGCCGTCAAGACCAGGTTCTTGACGCCCTTGTACTGGCCCTGCAGGCTCCACAGGTCGTACTTGGGGACGTGACGCACTTCGTCGTAGTCGCGATAGCCGCTCTGGCGGAAATAGCGAACACCGGCAGCCCAGGCGTTGGTGTCCCAATCGACGCTGAAGTTCTGCTTGAAGCGCACCACCGGGCCGCCACGCAGGTACTTGCCCAGCGTGTCCTCGACGTCACCGGTCACGACATTGGTCTCGCTGCTCTTGGTGACGAGGGTCGCTTCCCAGCTCGGCGTGAAGTTGCCCATCGCGGTGCGGACGCGGTACTTGGCCGACAGGTCGAAGCCCGACACCTTGGCCTGGCCCACGTTCTCCAGCGAGGCCTCGACGTGGTCGAGGTAGCCCTGGGCGTTCTTGACCAGGCGGTTGGCGTAGACCGAGCTGCTCGTGGTGGGGCCGGTCTGGTGGGAGAACCAGTCCTTCAGGATGTCGTCGCCGCTGAGCGCCTTGATGCCATCGGTGATCTTGATGTCGAAGTAGCCCACTTCCATCGACAGATCCTTGATCGGCTCGAAGACCAGGCCAACCGTGGCGGTCTTGGACTTCTCAGGCTTGAGGTTGCGGTTGCTGTTGTTGATCACCGTCAGCTGCGTGTCGCAGTAGTTGGGATCCGGGAACTGCGCGCAGCCCTTGAGCTTGTTGTAGTACGGATCGGTGAAGTTGCCGCCCGTGTTGGTACCGGCCGAAGGCGCGTAGAGGTTGTCCAGCGCGGGAGCGCGGAAGCCCTTGCCCACCGAGGCGCGCACCAGCAGTTCCTTCATCGGCGTCCAGCGCAGGCTGAACTTCGGGCTGGTGGACGACAGGTTGGGCGAGCTGAAGGCACCGTCACGCGACTCACCCTTGGCGCCGCTGTAGCGGTCGGCACGAACGGCGGTGTTGAGTTCCAGGTTCTTGATCACCGGCAGATTCAGCTCGGCGTACAGGCCCGTCGTCTTGCGTTCGCCACGCACCTTGCCGGCGTTGCCCGAGCCGCCCACGATGTCGCCGGAGCCGGCGATGTCGGAGTAGCCATCCAGGTACTCTTCCTTGCGGATGTCCAGACCCGCGGCAATGGCGGCGTTGCCGCCAGCCATCGCGAACAGCTCGCGCGACGCCGACAGGTCGAAGGCGTTCAGCGTGGTCTTGGAGGCGCGGTTGTTGCCGTGCAGCTCGGCTTCCTTCAACAGGGCCAGGCCGGTCGCATCGTTCGGGCCGAAGGGGTTAACGTTGCCGGTCTTCAGCACGCGCACCAGCTGCGTGTCCGAGAAGTTGCCGGTCAGGAAGTCTTCGCTGGCCTTGGAGGAGGCCTTCATCAGACCGACCTTGTAGTCCCAGCCCGCCAGCACGCCTTCGGCGCCGACCAGGGCGCGGGTCATGCTGTTCGTCACGTTGGTCAGGCGCTGACCACCGTCCACCATGCGCCAGGCGATGACGAGGTCACCGCGATAGCCCTTGCTGCTGGACGCGTCCACGGCAGCGGTGGGGTAGTACTTGCCACCGGCGGGGTAGAGGTAGTCGTCGCGGCCCGTCGTGCTCGAAGGCGTCTGCGACGAACCCAGGATGATCTCGTTCTTGGAGTAGGACAGCTCGGCGAACAGCAGGTGGTCGGCGCTCAGCTCGGCCGTGCCGCGCACCAGACCGCCGATGCGGGTGGACGCGGGGATGATGTCGATCTTGCTGGTGTAGTCGTAACGGCAGTTGGAACCGCCCTTGAAGCTGAACGGCGGAGCACAGTTCGGGAAGCCGGCGACGCCAGGGATGTAGGCACCCGTCGTGGCGTTGTAGGTGTTGGCCGGGAAGGTGTTGCCCGAAGACTTGACGACGCCGATGTCCGGACGGTTGCCGGTCTTGGCGAATTCGCGATCCGCCGCGCGGACCACGTCGTATTCCTGGAAGCTGAAGGTGCCGAGGATGTTGAACTTGTCCTTGGCGAGATCGCCAAAGCCGACGCCGCCCTGTGCGGATGCGATCGTGCCGCCGGTGTGCTGGGGCTGCTCGTAGCCAGCCGTCACTTCACCGCCGCGGAAATCCTTGCGGGTGATGAAGTTGATAACGCCGCCGATGGCGTCGGAGCCGTAGGTCGACGAGGCACCGTCGCGCAGGATTTCGATGCGCTCGATGGCGGCCAGCGGGATGGCGTTCAGGTCAACGCCGGCGCCCGCGAACGGGTAGATGGCCAGGCGACGGCCGTTCAGCAGCACCAGCGTGCGCTCACGGCCCAGGCCGCGCAGCGAGGCGCCGGTCTGGCCGGTCGCGTTGGAGTCGCCGATGGACTCACCCATCGAGCGGCCACCGCCGTTGTTCGAGCTGAGGCGGTCAACCAGTTCCTGGACGTTGGAGGCGCCGGACTTGTCGATGGATTCACGCGTGATGACGGTCAGCGGCACAGCGGTTTCAGCATCGATGCGCTTGATGCTGGAGCCGGTGATCTCGATGCGTTCGAGCTTTTGCGCGTCCTGAGCCAGCGCGCTGGTCGCGGCCAGCGCCAGGACGGCGCTCGTGATGATGGTTCTTTTGAACATTGAGACTCCTGAAAGAAGGGTGGGGCCCGCCGTGATACCCGGCGGTGCTGGCCCGGTGAGGCCATCCTTGGCCTGAGCGATCAGCTCAGATTTGGGGTGCCGGGAGTTTGTGCGGGCGCAACAATGAGACAGCCCAAGGAAAGCCCCTAGGCAAACGACATGCCAATCTAAGTTATTGATTGGATTGACATTTCCTGGGCAGCATCCCCTAGAGTCAAACCCCTAGCCGTTGTCGGCACGCGACGGGGTTACCGCGCGGGAACAAGCAGGCGCGGCACCGCCGCGAGCAGCGTTTTCGTGAAGCTTTCACGGGGCTGTCTGAGCACTGCGTCACAGTCGCCCTGCTCGACGATCCGGCCCGACTGCATCACGGCGATCTCGTCGGCGATGTATTCGACCACGCCGATGTTGTGCGTGATGAAGAGGTAGGCCAGCCCCTGCTCGCGCTGCAGCTGGCGCAGCAGGTTCAGGATCTGAGCCTGGACCGACACGTCCAGCGCCGATGTGGGCTCGTCGCAGACGATGAGCCGGGGCTCGACCGCCAGCGCGCGGGCGATGGCGATGCGCTGGCGCTGCCCACCGGAGAACTCGTGCGGCCAGCGCTGCAGCGCGTCGCGGCGCAGGCCGACCTGGTCGACGAGCGTGTGCAGCCGCTCGAGGCGCGCTGGGGCGTCCAGGTCAGGGCGCAAGGCGATGAGCCCCTCCTCCAGCACATCGGCAACGCGCATGCGCGGGTTCAGCGATGCGAACGGGTCCTGGAAAATGATCTGGATCTGGCGGCGCGCATGCAGCAACGCCCGCCCTTGCAGCTTGAACAGATCCTGGCCTTCGAACAGTGCCTGGCCGCTGATCTGGGCCTGGCGGCGCAGCAACTGCACGACGGCCTTGCCGGACGTCGTCTTGCCGCAGCCGGACTCACCGACCAGGGCCAGCGTGCGGCCGGCGTGCAGCTGGAACCCGATGCCGTCGACGGCATCGAAGTGGCGCGGGCCGCGATGCAGCAGCGGCGTCTTCAGCGGGAAGCGCACGCGCAGATCGCGCACGTCGAGCAGCGGTGCGCCCTGCCCTTGGGGCATGGGCGGCAGGTTCTTGGCCACAGCCGGCGCGCGCGGCAGCGCATCGCCGGGCTGGCTGTAGAGCAGGCAACGCACCTGGTGCTGCGGCCCTTCATCCGTCAACTGCGGGACGGTGCCCGCGCAATGCCCCATGGCCTTGTCGCAGCGTGGCCAGAAGCGGCAACCGGCGAAGGCCAGCCACAGCGGCGGCACGGTGCCAGCGATGGCCGCCAGCGCCTGACCGCGGCGGGCGGCGTCGGGCAAAGCCTGCAGCAGCAGCCGCGCGTAAGGGTGCTTGGGATGGGCGAAGAACTCGCTCGCAGGCGCCACCTCGATGATCTGGCCGGCATACATCAACGCGACGCGGTGCGCCATGCCGCTGACGACCGCCAGGTCATGCGTGATCAGCAGCACGCCGAGCTGGCGCTCGCGCTGCAAGTCGCGGATCAGGTCCAGGATCTGCGCCTGGATGGTCACGTCCAGCGCCGTCGTCGGCTCGTCGGCGATCAGGTAGTCGGGCTCGGCGGCCAGCGCAATGGCGATCATCACGCGCTGCTTCTGGCCGCCCGAGAGCCGGAACGGGTAGTCGTCAATGCGCCGCTCGGGCTCGGGAATGCCGACACGCCGCAGCCAGTCGACGGCCTTGGCCCGCGCCGCAGCACCACGCAGCGGCGTGTGGGCTTGAACAGCCTCGACGATCTGGGCACCGACGCGCATGACCGGATTCAGGCTGGTCGACGGCTCCTGGAAGATCATCGAGATGCGCCCGCCGCGCACGTCGCGCATGCGGCCTTCGGGCAGCGCCAGCAGGTCCTGGCCGTCCAGGCGCACCGCACCGCCGCTGATACGCCCGTTCTCGGGCAGCAGGCGCATCAGCGCCAGCGCCGTCATGCTCTTGCCGCAGCCGCTCTCACCCACCAGCGCGAAGGTTTCGCCACGCGACAGGCTCAGCCGCATTCCGTCGATGGCGCGCACGAGGCCGGCATCCGCATCCAGCTCGACCTTGAGGCCATCGATCTCAAGCATCGACGGCTCCCTTCCTGCGCAGGAAGACGCGCGGCCGCGCCAAGCGGGCCTTGGGGTCGAACGCATCGCGCACGCCGTCGGCGAACAGATTGGCGGCCAGCACCAGGCCCACCATGAAGCCGAAGGCCGCCGCGAAGCTCCACCAGACGACCGGGTCGCGCGACATCTCGGAGCGGGCCAGGTTGATCATGCTGCCAAAGCTGCTCATCAACGGATCCACACCGACACCGATATAGGTCAGGACCGCCTCGTAGAGGATCAGTTCGGAGAAGCTCAGCACGACCGTGATGAGCACGAGGTGCATCACGTTGGGCGCGATGTGGCGGGCCATGATGCGCAGGTCGCCGACGCCGAACGCCGTGGCTGCCTGCACGTAATCGAGTTCGCGCAGCTTCAAGGTCTCGGCGCGGACCAGGCGGCACAGGCCCGCCCAGCCCGTCAGGCCGAGGATGAGGCAGAGCATCAGCATCTTCACGTCCGAGCGCTCGACGGCGGTCTCGAAGAGCTCGGGGTTCTTGTCGAAGAAGACCTGCACCATCAGCACGCAGGCCGCGATCAGCAGCACGTTGGGCACCGAGCTGAGCGTCGTGTAGACGTACTGGATGATCTCGTCCACCCAGCCCTTGTAGTAGCCGGCCAGCACGCCGAGCAGCAGCGCCAGCGGCAGCGTGGCCAGCGTGGACAGCGCACCGATGACGAAGGCCGTGCGCACGCTCTTGAGCGCCTGCACGAGCACGTCGTTGCCGGTGCGGTCGGTGCCGAACACGTGGTAGTGCGGCATCAGCGCGACGACGGGGCCGGCCAGCAGCAGGACGACGGCCAGCGTGACGAGGATGGCGCGCAGCGGGTAGAAGGTGCGGTCGGCCGCGAGGTCGGCCAGCGCGTGGCGCCACCCGCCATGTTGGCGGGCAAGCCCTGCTGCAGTCAGCGCGACCATGACGACGGCGAGTGCGAGGCTGCCCGCCAGGCCGGCGCAGGTGCGGGCAGCGACATCACCGGCCCACTGCGTGGCGGGGTCCGCCAGATGCGCGCCGCCGAACTGCAGCCGCGGATAGTCGCGGCGTGCGTCGCCCTGGGCGCTGATGAGGCTTTCCTTGTTGAAGCCCTGCGTGCCCAGTGGCAGCGAGTAGCTGACCTCGCGCATCGCGACCTGACGCTCCAGCAGCAGGTCCAGCAGCGACTGCGTGCGCGTGTCGTAGACGGCGCTGCCATCGGCCATCTGCAGTGCGCGCCGCAGATGCAGGCTGTCCACCATCGTCACCAGCAGGAAGATGGCCATGACGACGCCCGCGCAGGCCGCAACCGGGTCCCGCAGCACGCGCTGCCAGGTCGCACGCAGGTTGGCCTGGGCCCTCACGCGCAGCGCGTACGCGATGACGGCGGCGCACATCAGCCACAGCGCGAGGTCGGTCCAGAGCAGCACGATCTTCATTGCCATGCCCGCCCGGCCGCCCAAAGGACATGAACGCCCCCTCGGGGGGCAGTGAACGCAGTGCGCGCGGGGGTCATTGCAGTCTCACCCGCGGATCCACCCACGTGTAGGCCATGTCGATCAGCGCATTGCTCGCGACGTAGAGCAGCGCGCCAAGGAAGACCATGGTGCGCACGATGGCGAAGTCCTGCCCCGTGATGGCCTCGATGACGAAGGCGCCCAGGCCCGGGATGCCGAAGAAGCTCTCGAACACCAGGCTGCCCAGGAAGACGTAGGGCAGGTAGCTGCCGGCGCTGGTGATGATGGGGATGAGGGCATTGCGCAGCACGTGGCGGCTCAGCACCCGGCCCTCGGAGAGGCCCTTGGCGCGCGCGGTGCGCACATAGTCCTTGCCCATCTCCTCCAGGAACATCGCGCGGTACAGCCGTGCCTCGCCGCCCAGGCGGCTCAGCAGAGACAGCAGGATGGGCAGCGCCAGGAACTTGACCGCGTCCAGCCCCGGCGCGAAGCCGTTCATCGGCACCAGCTTGAGCACGCGGGCGAACAGGAACTGGCCCACGATGATGTAGAACAAGCTGGAGATGGACAGCATCAGCACGCACAGCACGACACCCCAGAAGTCGATCCTCGTGTGCCGGAAGAACACCAGCAGCAGCGCAAAGGCGACGCTGACGATGACCTGCAGGATGAACAGCGGCAGCGCCAGCTGCAGGCTGATGCCCATGCGCACCTTGATCTCGTGGCCGATGTTGATGGCCTGGCGCGCATCGCTCTTGCCAAAGTCCAGCGCGAACAGGCTCACCGAGCGTTCCCACAGGATGGTGTGCGTGACGCGCTGGCCACCTTCCTTGCTGGCGTCGAAGTACAGCGGCTTGTCGTAGCCGCGCTCCGTCTTCCACTTCTCGATCTGCTCCTGCGTGACACGCTTGCCGCCGATGTTCAGGCGCGCCATGTCGTCCGGCGTGTTCACCGAGAAGAACAGGAAGAAGGTGAAGAGATTCACCCCGACGAGGATGGCCAGGCCGTAGCCCAGGCGGCGCAGCACGAAGCCCAGCATCAGCGCCCTCCCGCCAACGCAGTGGCCGCTTCGCGGCTGCGCCAGGCACGGCGGGTCGCGACGAAGATGGCCAGCGCACCCGCGGCCAGCGCCAGCAACGGCCACCACACCGGGCGGTTCCACGCGGCGATGCTGCGCGTGCGCTCGGCCACGTCCACGCGCAGATAGCGGGCGCGATCACGGACGACGACGCCCGGCTTGCCGTTGTGCACCCAGCGCTGGAAGGCCAGGCCCGAATAGCTCCAGTAGCCCCAGGCCCAGGGTGCGTCCTGGCGGACCACGTCGTTCATCTGCGCCATCACCTCAGACTTCTCGGGACCGTCCTCCAGGGACTGCAGCCTGCGGTAGAGCCGGTCGAACTCCGGGTTGGCGTAGTTGGCTGTGTTCTCGCCCGCATGCAGGCTCTTGCTGTTGGGGCCGTAGAGCAGGAACAGGAAGTTCTCGGCGTCCGGGTAGTCGGCGAACCACCCCCACCAGAAGATCTGGTGCTTGCCCTTGAGGATCTTTTCCTGGAACTGGTTGAAGTCGGTGGCGCGGATGTCGAGCTGGATGCCGAGCTTGGCGAACTGGCGCACCATCCAGTCGTTCTCGGCCTTGAGCTCGGGCGTGACGACGCGCTGGAAGTCGTAGTTCAGCACCAGCGGCTTGCCCGTCCTCGCGTCGCGCCCGTCGGGATAGCCGGCCTCCGTCATCAGCTTGAAGGCGTCCTCCAGCGGCCGGCGCACCGGCTTGCCATTGACGAGGGTGTGCGTGACCGGGTTGTATTCGCCCGGCCGCCCCTCGCGAGAGCCGAACACCCCCGGCGGGATGGGCCCGTGCGCCGCATCGCCGCCCTTGGCGCGGAAGATGCGGCCGTAGCCCTCCTCCCAGTCGATGGCGATGGAGATGGCCTGGCGCAGCGCACGGTTGCGCTTTTGCTGCTCCGGCGTGTCGCCCTTGCCGACGACCGGGTCCAGCCAGTTGAAGCCCAGGTACCAACTGCTGATGTCGGTGGCCGTCGGCAGCTTGAAGCCGCGTTGCTCGAAGAAGGCCCGCACCTCGTCGGAGTCGTCACGGTCCACGGCGAGGTTCACGCCCCAGTCGTCCCGGTCCATCTCGGGCAGATCGAGGTAGCCCTGCTTGAACATCTCCTTGATGGGCACCTGCTCCTTCACGCTGACGGCCACGATCTTGTCCACGAAAGGCAGGCGCTTGCCGCAGTCGGCCAGGCGCCCGGCCTCGGCGTCACCGGGGCCGCCATCGCAGGGATAGGTGTCGACGCGGTAGTTCGGGTTGCGGCTCATCACGTGCCGGCGGTCCTGCACGGATTCCGTCATCATGAAGGGGCCGCTGCCGACCGGCCACTGGTTCCACGTCAGCGAGTTGGCCGCCATGCCGGGCTGGGCGTAGAAGGCGTCCACCTCCCAGGGAATGGCCGACGTGAAGGCCGTGGCCAGCCAGTACCGCCACTGCGGGTAGCGGCCCTTCAGGCGGATGCGCAGCAGGTGGTCGTTCACGGCCTCGGCGCCGGCCAGCGGCCAGCGGCGCAGGTCGAGGAAGGGCTTGTCGGACAGGTTCTCTGGCAGGCCGGCCAGCTGCTTGTCGCCCTCCTGCTTGAGCAGGGTCATGTAGTCGCGCAAGCCCAGCACATGCTCGGAGAACACCGCCGCCACCGGCGCCTCCACACGCGGGCTGGCGTGGCGCTTGAGCGCGTAGACGAAGTCCTCGGCCACCACTTCGCGCGTGCCCAGCTGCTCGAAATCGAAGGGGCTGCGCTTGTCGCCCAGCTCGCCGGGCTTCAGGTGGTGGTACCTGTACCCACCCTGCGCGTCCTTGGCGAAGGCCGGGTGCGGTGCCCATTTCAGGCCGGGGCGAATCTCGACGTCGTAGACGGCCTGCGCAATCTGCTCGTCCGGTGCATCGTCGGGCAGGCGCTTGCCCTGCGCATCCAGGTAGTAGGGCCTGGCCAGCGCCGAGGCTGCGCGCGGGATCAGCGTGTAGGGCCGCTTGAGGGGGTGGTAGCCGTAGGGCGGCTCGGTGATCTCGTAGGTGTAGGTGCTCTCGGGCGCCGTGTAGGAGGACGTGGGGTCCAGGTAGCGCGGCGAGCGCTCGGCAAAGGCCATGTAGAGCGTGTTCTCGCGCTCGGCGCCGAGGGGGTGCGGGCTGTTGTTGCAGCCGGCGATCAGCATGAACGCTAGTGCGCCCAGCCCCTTCGCCATCCCACCGCCGACTCCTGCCACAGCAAAACCCTCAAATGAAAACGCCCCGGCGCAGGCCGAGGCGATGGGGAGAATCATAGTCGGGCAGCTCGTCTATACAACGCCCTCGCGCCCGGTCAAGGCGGCGTGGAAAACCCGGGGTGACTTCAGTGATGGTGGTGGTCGTGATCGCCGTGGGTGCCGTGGGCCAGCCGCGCATCCGACTGCCAGCCCAGGATGGCCTCGCGGCCCTGCACGTACAGCTCCACCGTTGCGCCCACCGGCAGGCAGACCTTGGTGCGCACATGGCCGAAGGGCAGCCCCGTCAGCACCGGCGCCTTGGTGCGGCTGCGCAGCGCGGCCACGGCGTCCTTGATGCCGTAGCCCCGATCCAGCGGCGACTTCGCCGCGCCGCTGAAGTCACCGAGCAGCACGGCTGCCTGCGCGTCGATGACGCCGGCCTGCTGCAACTGCAGCAGCATGCGCTCGACACGGTAGGGGTGCTCGTTGACGTCTTCCAGGAACAGGATGCCGCCCTTGACCTTGGGCCAGTGCGGCGTGCCCAGCAGCGAACACAGCACGGTCAGGTTGCCGCCCCACAGCCGCCCGCGCGCCTCCAGGCCGTCGAAGCCGCCGGTGGGTTCGCGGAAGCCCACGGCCTCCAGCGCACCGCTCATCGCTTCGAGGAAGCAGTCGCGAGTGACCTCGTCGACGCCGCCGTCGGCGTCACTGCGGCCGAAGTCGTCGCAGGCCAGCGGGCCGGCCCACATCGACAAACCCTTGTGACGAGCGATCAGGCCGTTCTGCAGCGCCGTGAGGTCGCTGTAGCCGACCCAGCGCGTGCCGTGCTCGATGCTGTGCGCGATGCGGCCCCAGTCGATCTGGTCCAGCAGGCGGGTCAGGCCGTAGCCGCCGCGCGTGGCCAGCGCCACCGAGGGCGCTGCTTCGGCGATGCGGTGCAGGGCGGCGAGCCGCGTTGCGTCGTCGCCGGCAAAGCGCTGGTGCTTGGACAGCGCGTCGGCATCGATGCCGACCTCGAAGCCCAGCCGCGCCAGTCGCTTGGCGGCGCGCTTCAGGTTCTCGGCCTTTGCAAGCACGCCGGACGGTGTGAACAGGGTGAGTGAGGTCATCAGGATTCGTCCAGGTGCGTGGCTTCGCCGGTGGGGATCAGCCCTTGTCGCTCCGCACGTCGCGCACGCGCGGCCTCGCGGCGCTCATTGAAGAAGTCGCGCAGCAACTGCGCCGACGCGTCCGCCATCAGCCCGCCTTCGACGGCGGTGTGGTGGTTGAGCTGGGCTTGCGCGAACAGGTCGATGACCGAGCCGGCCACGCCGGTCTTGGGGTCGCGCGCCGCGAACACCACGCGCTTGAAGCGCGCATGCATCAACGCCATCGCGCACATTGCGCAGGGCTCCAGCGTGACGAAGAGCTCGCAATCCGGCAGGCGGTAGTTCTCCAGCAGCGTGGCCGCGTGGCGCAACGCGACGATCTCGGCGTGGGCTGTCGGATCATGCGTCGTGATCGGGCGGTTGTAGCCCGTCGCGACGACCTGGGGGCCTTCAGGTGTTTGGCGCACGATGACGGCCCCCACCGGCACCTCGCCCACCAGCCAGGCATTCTGGGCCTGGTCCAGCGCGAGCCGCATGGCGTACTCGTCGGCGGGCGTGAAGAGAGGCGCTGTCATCTGGGGAGGCAGTTTACCCATGGCATGCTTTCGCCATGACCATGCTTTCCATCCACGCCGTCGGCGAAGCCGCGCTGTGCTGCACGCTGCCGCCCCCCGCGTCGCTGGAGAGGCAGCAGCGCATCTGGCAGCTTGCCGCGGAGCTGGCGAACATGCCAGGCGTGCTGGAGCTGATCCCGGGGATGAACAACCTGACGCTGGTCTTCGACCCCCTCGCCACTGAACCTGCCGCGCTCGAACAGGCCGTGCAACTGCAGTGGGCCAAGCCACCCCGCAGCCGCCGGCTGGGCCGCCGCGTCGACATCCCCGTGCGCTATGGCGGCGAGGCCGGCCCCGATCTGGCCGATGTCGCCGCCCACTGCGGCCTGTCGCCCGAGGAGGTCGTGCGCCGCCACACCGCAGCCGAGTACGTCGTCTACTTCATCGGCTTCCAGCCCGGCTTCGCCTACCTCGGCGGGCTGGACGAGGCGCTGCACACGCCCCGCCGCGCCGAGCCGCGCGTGGGCCGTGCCGGCCGGCAGCGTCGGCATCGGCGGCGCGCAAACCGGCATCTATCCTCTGATCACACCGGGCGGTTGGCAGCTCATCGGCCACACCGCCCTGCCGCTCTTCGACCCCGAGGCCGAGCCGCCCACGCTGCTGGCGCCGGGCGATCGTGTGCGCTTCGTTGCGGAGCCCGCATGATCGAGCTGCTGCGCGCCGGCCCGCTGACGACCGTGCAGGACCTCGGCCGCAGCGCCTGGCGCGACCGCGGCATCAGCCACTGCGGCGCGCTGGACGACATCGCGTTGAGCTGGGGCAACCTGCTCGTCGGCAACCCCGTTGGCGCTGCCGGCCTGGAGTTCACGCTGGGGCCCGCCACGCTGCGCTTCAGCACCGACTGCTGCATCGCCATCACCGGCACCGATGCCGAGGCCACGCTGGACGGCCGCCCGCTGCGCCCCTGGTGGCGCCAGCGTATGCAGGCCGGCCAGACGCTCAAGCTCGCTGAGCACCGCGCGAGCGAATGCGCAGCTACCTGAGCATCAGCGGCGGCATCGCCCTGCCACCGGCACTCGGCTCGCGCAGCACCGACCTCAAGGCCGGCTTCGGCGGGCTGGACGGCCGCGCGCTGCGCGATGGCGACCTGCTGCCCCTGGCCGCGCCCGAGCGCCTGCCCGCGCGCCGCATCGGCCTGCGCCCCCCCGACTGGGACGCGACCGTGCGCGTGCTGCCCGGCCCCGAGCACGAGGACTTCTCGGCTGCGGCGCGTGAAGCCTTCTGGGCCGCCGACTGGAAGCTCACGCCGCAGAGCAACCGCATGGGCTACCGGTTCGCAGGGCCCGAGCTGCAGCGCGAGCGCGGCGTCGAGCTGGCCTCGCATGGCGTGCTGCCCGGCGTCATCCAGGTGCCGCCCTCGGGCCAGCCCATCGTGCTGCTGGCCGATGCGCAGACCACCGGCGGCTACCCCAAGATCGGCGTCGTCATCCGCGCCGACTTGTGGAAGCTGGCGCAGCTGCGCCTGGGCGCCACGCTGCGCTTCACCCCGTGCAGCCGCGACGAAGCCATCGCCGCACTGCGCGAGCACCAGGTCACGCTGACTCAACTGAGGACCGCCCTATGCATGTCGACCTGAACGCCGACCTCGGCGAAGGCGCGCCCGACGACGCCGAACTGCTGGCGCTGGTCAGCTCCGCCAACATCGCCTGCGGCTGGCACGCCGGCGACGCGCGGCTGATGCAGGCCACCGTCACGGCGGCGCTGGCGCGCGGCGTGGCCATCGGCGCCCACCCGAGTTACCCCGACCGCGAGAACTTCGGCCGCAGCGAGATGCAGCTCGCGCCCGCCGATGTGCGGGCAGACCTGATCTACCAGATCGGCGCGCTGGACGCCCTCGTGCGCGCCGCCGGCGGCCGGCTGCACCACGTCAAGCCTCACGGCGCTCTCTACAACCAGGCGGCCCGCGACCCGGCGCTGGCAGACGCCGTCGCCGCCGCCGTGCTCGACGTGAACCCCACCTTGGCCCTGTACGGCCTGGCCGGCGGTGAACTGCTGAAGGCGGCCGAGCGCGCCGGCCTGCGCGCCGTGGCCGAGGTCTTCGCCGACCGCGGCTACCGCGCCGATGGCAGCCTGGTGCCGCGCAGCCAGCCCGGCGCCTTTGTGGACGACACGAACCAAGCCGTCGCCCGAACGCTGCGCATGGTGCGCGAAGGCGTCGTGCAGGCCGTCACCGGCGAGACGGTGCCGCTGCAGGGCCCCAGACCATCTGCCTGCACGGGGACGGCCCGCACGCCCTCGCCTTCGCCCGTGCGCTGAACCAAGCCCTCAACCAAGCCGGCGTGCAACTGCGCGCCTGACCCAGGAGCACTCATGCCCGCAGATGTTTCCGTTGTCTCGCTCTGGCCGCTGATCGGCGTCGCGGTCGTCATCGTCGGCTTCGTGCTGCGCTTCAACCCGGTCCTCGTCGTCGCGGTGGCGGGCATCGCCACCGGCCTGGCGGCCAAGCTGCCGCCGGACCTCATCCTCGCCAAGCTCGGCACCGGCTTCGTCAAGACGCGCAACCTGCCGCTGACCCTGCTGCTGCCCCTGCCCATCATCGGCCTGCTGGAGCGCCACGGCCTGCGCGAGCGCGCGCAGGCCTGGATCGCCGGCATCCGCTCGGCCACGGCGGGTCGCCTGCTCGTCGTCTACCTGTTCATCCGCGAGCTCGCCGCGGCGATGGGCCTGACGTCGTTGGGCGGCCACGCGCCGATGGTTCGCCCGCTGGTCGCGCCCATGACCGAGGCCGCCGCCGAGAAGACCCACGGGCCCGTGCCGCAGGCGGTGCGCGACAAATGGAAGGCCATGGCCTCGGCGACCGACAACGTCGGCCTGTTCTTCGGCGAGGACATCTTCGTCGCCTTCGG
>CAUJSJ030000139.1:0-20184 GCA_963422775.4 uncultured Roseateles sp. | reverse complement strand
CTGCGGGCTGGTGCCACGAGATCAAGTTCGACGGCTACCGCGTGCAGCTGCGGATCGCGGATGGCGAGGCCGTCCTGAAGACCCGCAAGGGACTCGACTGGTCCGACAAGTTCGGCGCGATCGTGAAGGAGGCCGGCAAACTGCCGGATGCCCTGATCGACGGCGAGATCGTCGCGCTCGATGCGAAGGGCATACCGCATTTTTCGGCGTTGCAGGCGGCGCTCTCCGACGGCAAGACCGATCAACTGATCTTCTACGCGTTCGACCTGCTGTTTGCCGGCCACGAGGATCTGCGCCCGCTGCCGCTCACGGAGCGTAAGGCGCGGCTCAAGGCGATGCTCGCGGCGCGCAAGGGCAAATACCCTCTGGTCCGCTATGTCGAGCATTTCGAGGAGCGCGGCGACGCCGTGCTGGAGTCAGCGCGCAAGCTCGGGCTGGAAGGCATCGTCTCCAAGCGGCTCGACGGCGCCTATCGCTCCGGCCGCTCCGACGACTGGACCAAGGCAAAGATCCGCGCCGGCCACGAGGTGGTGATCGGCGGCTGGAAGACCACCAACGGCAAATTCCGCTCGCTGATGGCGGGCGTTTATCGCGACGATCATCTCGCCTTCGTCGGCATCGTCGGCACCGGCTTCGGGCAGGACACGGTTCGCCGCATCATGCCGGCGCTGAACGCCGCAGCATCGGACACCAGCCCGTTCGGCGGTAAGGACGCGCCGAAGAAGACCCGCGACGTGCACTGGCTGAAGCCGGAGCTGGTCGCCGAGATCGAGTTCGCCGGCTGGACCGACGCCGGCAATATCCGCCAGGCCGCGTTCAAGGGCCTGCGCCAGGACAAGCCGGCGCATGAGGTCGAGGCCGAACGGCCGGTCGTAACCAGAGCGGTGAAGCCGATGGCGAAAGGGAAATCATCCGGTACGGTGATGGGCGTCGCGATCTCCCACCCGGACAAGGCGCTCTGGCCCGACGCCGGCGACGGCGCGCCGGTGACGAAGCTCGACCTCGCCAATTATTTCGAGGCGGTCGGCGAATGGATGATCGGCTATCTCAAGGGCCGGCCGTGCTCGATCGTGCGCGCGCCCGACGGCATCAAGGGCGAGACCTTCTTCCAGCGCCACGCGATGGCCGGCACGTCGAAGCTCTTGAAGCTCGCCAAGGTCTCCGGCGATCGCAAGCCCTATCTGCAGATCGACCAGATCGAGGGGCTGGCTGCGGTCGCGCAGCTCGGCGGCCTCGAACTGCATCCCTGGAACTGCGCGCCCGATGCTTACGACACACCGGGCCGGCTGGTGTTCGATCTCGATCCCGCGCCCGACGTCGCATTCTCCGACGTGATCGACGCGGCCAAGGACATGCGCCAGCGGCTGACCGCGGTCGGCCTCGAGAGTTTCTGCAAGACCACCGGCGGCAAGGGCCTTCACGTCGTGGCGCCGCTGCTGTCAGGGGCGCGCGACAGGGTGACGTGGAAGGAGGCCAAGGGCTTCGCGCAAGGGATCTGCCAGTGGATGGCGCAGGATGCTCCCGAGCGCTATCTGATCAACATGTCGAAGGCCAAGCGCACCGGAAAGATCTTCCTCGATTATCTGCGCAACGACCGGCTTTCGACTGCGGTCGCGGTGCTGTCGCCGCGGGCTCGGGCGGGTGCAACGGTATCGATGCCGCTGACCTGGGCCCAGGTGCGCGGCGATCTCGATCCGAAGAAGTACACGGTGCGGTCGGTGCCCGCGCTGCTCGCCAAGACCAAGGCGTGGGACGGCTATGAGGATGCAGCATCGTCGATCAAGGCGGCGATGAAGAAACTCGCGACGCGCTGAGAATCGTCACGACAAGCGACTTCGCCTCTCCTCGTCATACCCCGCGACCCGTCTTCGCCAAGGCTTCGCCGGGGCAGAAGGGCTGGGCCCGCCGAAGCTTTGGCGAAGGCGGCAAGCGGGGTATCCAGTACGCCGCGGCCTATCGATTCAAGCGCTGGCGTCTCTGGAATACTGGATCACCCGCTTTCGCGAAAGCGGGTGATGACAGGTGTCGATGCGGATAGTACGCAACATGCGCGCAGGCTACAGCCGTCCGAGCAGCAGCAGGATCAGCAGGATCACGATCACCAGGCCGAGACCGCCACCGCCGTAATAGCCGGTGCCGTAGAACGGTCCGCCGCCGATGCCGCTGAAGCCGCCAAGCAGCGCGATGACCAGAATGATAAGAATGATTGTTCCAATTGACATTGAGTCTCTCCTCAGCCCCGTGGGCTCACCGATCTCTGCCCTTCGGGTAGGGAAACAATCCGCAACTACGAAGGTTCCGGTTTCGGCGGTACGATAAAGCTGTGCGATCTTCCGTTTGGGTTGGAACAGAACTACATGAACGGAATCCGTGGAGGAGTGCACTGCGATGTCGGCTCCGCTTATCGTCTCGATTCCCCACAGCCTTGGTCGCGACGAGGCCGTGCGCCGTCTGAAGACCGGTTTGTCGCGCGCGGCGGCGAACGTGCCGGTCATGAGCGTCGAGGAGGAGCGCTGGGACGGCAACCGCATGAGCTTTCGCGTCCGCGCGCTGGGGCAGGTCGCCGCCGGGCATGTCGATGTCGAGGATAGCCATGTGCGGCTGGAGGTGACGCTGCCGTGGCTGCTGCAGCGGTTCGCCGAGGTCGCGCAGGCCGCCATCCAGAAGAGCGGACAGTTGCTGCTGACCAAGCGCTGAGAGGCGGCGCTAGCTGTGCGCGCGGGCGCGTTTTCGGACCTGCTTCGTGCCGGCCGCGGCTTTGACCTTCAGCACCGCGACCGGCAGCTTGGCGAACAATGTCGCGAGCTGAACTTTGCTGTCGCCGCCCGGGAGTGCGTATCCGGTCACGTCGATCTCGCCTTCAAAGGCTTCGGGGCGCGGCCAGCTGCGTCCGCCCTGCGTGAACGGCGCAAATGATCTGCCCACCGCGACGATGACCGCCGCGCGGCCATGGCGCCGTGCGAAGGCGATGACATGATCGCGGTGCGGACCGCCGACCGTGAGCGGCTGATAGTCGCCGCCGGTGAAGACTTCGGGCAGTTCGTTGCGCAATCGCAGCAGGTGCCGCGTCCACGCGAATTTCAGGCGGCCATCGCGCCAGCCCTCGGTCAGCGCGTCCCAGTCCGGAGTTTCCAGTGCGGCGAGCGTGTCCGCACGTTCGGCAAAGTCGACCGGACGGCGGTTGTCGGGGTCAACGAGCGATAGATCCCATCCTTCGGTGCCCTGGTAGAAATCCGGCACGCCCGGCATGGTCGCCTTCAGCGTGACCTGGCTGAGCGAGTTCAGCGCGCCGATCAGCGTGGTGCGCCGCGCCAGCGCGTCGAGTGCGTCGAGGAATTCGGGCGAGATATTGCGATCGAGGATCCGGTCGATGAAGGTCTTCACGCCGGTCTCATAAGGCTCGTGCGGATTGAGCCAGCTGGTCTCCTGCTTGCCTTCGCGGGCCGCCTTCAGCGCATAGGCCTGGATACGCGCGAGCAGCGAAGGATCGTCCGGGTCCCAGGCGCCGAGCAGGGCCTGATAGAGCATGTATTCGAACGTCGCCGATGGCGCGCGCATCTCGCCCTCCAGCACCAGGTGCGGTGCGTTTAGCACCTTCCAGCGGGCCACCGCGCTGGTCCATTCGCCGGGGATTTCCGCAAGTGCCATGATGCGGGCGCGCGCGTCCTCGCCGCGTTTGGTGTCGTGGGTCGCGGTCGCCGTCATGCCGTGCGGCCATTCGCGGGCGCGGGCCGCCATCATGGCGTGGAAGCGCTCGGGCGCGATCGCATTTGCGGCCGGATCGCCACCGACCTCGTTGAGCGCGAGCAGGCGGTGGTAGCGGTAGAAGGTGGTGTCCTCGAGCGATTTCGCCATCATCGGCCCGGTGAATTGCTGCACCTTCAGCGCGAAGCGCCGCACCCGCGGCGCGCGGCCCACGCCCACCAGGCCAGCGAGGCCTACGTCGTCTACCGCATCGATGGCGCCGACGTCGAGCAGCGCCTGGACATTGCGCTGCGTGACCTCGACCGCGACCTCGCGCTGGACGCCGATGGCGATGGTGCCTTGAGCTGGGGCGAAGTGCGCCAGCGCTGGCCCGATATCGAGGCGCTGGCCGGCACCGGCCTGCGCTTCACGGCCGACGGCGCCGCCTGCTCGCTCCAGGGTCACCCCAAGCCTCAGCTCGACGAACACAGCGACGGCATGCACGCCGTACTCGTCAGCCACTGGCGCTGCCCGGCCGCCGTGCGCGAGCTGGAGATCGACTACCGACTCTTCGCCACCACCGACGCCGCCCACCGCGGCCTGGCCCGCCTCGTCGGCGCGGCAGGCGAGCCCCTGGTGCTGGTGCCGGGCGCCGGGTTGCAGCGCCTGAATGCGCAGGGCCGCGGCCTGGGCGGCTTCGTCGTCGAGGGCATGGCCCACATCGCCGGCGGGCTGGACCATGTGCTCTTCCTCGTCACGCTGCTGCTCGTGGCCGTCTTCCGCCGCGACGGCGCCGGCTGGGCGCCGCGCGATGGCGCCCGCAGCGCGCTGGCCGAGACGCTCAAGCTCGTCACCGCCTTCACGCTGGCCCATTCGATCACCCTGGGCCTGGCCGCCAGCGGCCTCATCGACCCGCCGGCGGCCGCCGTCGAGTCGCTGATCGCGCTGACCGTGCTGCTCGCGGCGCTGGACAACCTGCGCCCGTTCGTGCCCGGGCCGCGGTGGTTGATGGTCGGCCTCTTCGGCCTCGTGCACGGCATCGGCTTTGCCGGACCGCTGAAGGACCTGGGCCTGCGCGGCGCCGAGCTGGTGCTGCCGCTGCTGGGCTTCAACGTCGGCGTCGAACTGGGCCAGTTGGCCGTCGTCGCCCTGCTGCTGCCGCCGGCCTTGCTGCTGCGCAAGCGCATGGCCTACCGGCGCTGGGTGGTGCCGGCAGGATCAGGCGCCATTGCGGTGCTGGCTCTGCTCTGGTGCGTGGAGCGCAGCATGGCGGTGCAGCTGCTGCCCTGATGCCACTGACCCTCCCCCGGGATCGCGGGGGGAGCGAGAGGTTTCGCGGGTTGCCCACGTTGACCGATTTTGACGGGTTAGTGAAAGTCGCGCCGGTCTTCCCCATCACCCCGGAGAAATTGCGCATGTCATCCAAGCTCCTCGTCGCCTCGGCCGCCCTGGCCACGGCCCTGTCCGCACAGGCCACCGTGTCGGTCACGAACTCGGCCTTTACCTACAGTCAGAACTTCAACAGCCTGGCCGCGACAGGTGGCACCAATGCCTGGGTCAACGACTCGACGCTGGCGGGCTGGAGCCTGTTCATCAAGGACGGCGTCACCGCGGCACCCGCGTACGGCACAGCGGCCAGCACGACGGGTGGCTTCTTCGCGTTCGGTAGCGGTTCTGACCGTGCTCTCGGCGGCACGGGCTCCGGCGGTACCTACTTCGGTTCCCCCGCTGCAGGTGCCATCGCTGGCTGGATCGCGGTGGCCTTCACCAACACCAGTGCGGCCACGCTGGACAGCTTCACGCTGCGCTTTGACGGTGAGCAATGGCGCAACGGCGGGGCCACCTCGCCCGCCGTGAGCACAGCGCAAACGATGAAGCTGGAGTACGGCTATGGCGCCACGATGGCCAGCGTGACCACGTGGATCGCACCGGGCGGCAGCTTCGACTTCGCCTCCCCCGTGTTCGGCACGACAGCAGCGGCCGCGGTGGACGGCAACGTGGCCGGCCTGGTCACCGGCCTTGGCGGCACGCTGGCGACGACTTGGGCGCCCAGCAGCACGCTGTGGGTCCGTTGGACGGAATTGAACGATGTCGGCAACGACCATTCGCTGGCCATCGACAACGTCAGCCTGAGCGTCACCGCCGCCGCCGTCCCCGAAGCCAGCACCTACGCCATGCTGCTGGCGGGCCTGGGCGCCGTCGGCTTCATCGCCCGCCGCCGCCGCGGCTGAGCTGTCGACACGCTCGCTGAAACGGCCCTTCGGGGCCGTTTTGCATGGCTGGCAGGGAACGAAGGCGCCGGCCAGAGGCCCCATGTTCGGTCCGGCACCGCGTTCGCGCCGACCTCAACGGCAACCCACTCATGAAAAAGGGGCCCTGGCGGGCCCCTTCAAACAGCGTTGCGGCAATGTGCGCCGCACTCTCAGAGATCACTCACGGATAGCTGATGCTCAGCGTGTAGACGGTGCTGGTGCTGAAGCCGCTGTAGCTCTGCACCTTGATGTAGACCGTCTTGGCGGCGCTGCCATTGGTGTAGGTCAGCGACTCCGACGCGGTGCTGCCTTCCGACGAGGCCAGGCCGGCGCCGGTCGACGTGACCAGGTAGAGGTCGTAGTCCACCCCGTTCGGGCCGGTCATGTCCACACGGATCTTCTGGCCGGCCGCGAGGTTGACCTTGAAGTAGTCCTTGTCGCTGGCGCTGCTGATGAGGCCCGTGACGCTGGTGGCGCTGCCGACCGTGTTGGCCGTGGCGAGCGTGCCATTGGGCTCCACTTCGCTGGCCGCGGCGTTGACGTTGGTGACGTTGAAGCTCACCGCAGTCGACGAGGCGCTGTTGGCGGCTGCGTCGAAGGCTTTGGCCACGAGGCTGTGCGAGCCGTTGGGCAGCGTGCGCGAGTCCAGCGTCATCGTGTAGGGCGCGACGGTGTCCGTGCCCTTGAGCGCACCGTCGACCCAGAACTCCACCTTCGTCACGCCGATGTTGTCGCTGGCGGTGGCCGACAGCGTGATCGTGCCGCTGTTGCCGGTTTCGCTGGCGCTGACGGTCGGGGGCGTGGTGTCACCGTTGTTGGTGGCGCCCTGGTTCACCCAGATCGGGGCCGACCACAGGATCTTGCCGTCGTTCTGCGTGAGCTTGACGTAGTACACGTGCAGGCCATCGGTCGGCGTGTGGCTGTAGGTCGCGCTGTTGCTCAGCAAGGTCATCGTGCCGTTGCGGCCCGGCACGCCTTGCCAGATCTCCACCAGCGACGCGGTCTTGCCAGCCGTGTTGGCAAAGCCCACGTTCAGGTTCAGCGCGCCGGTGTTGTTGATGCGCGAGCCCATGATGGCGCCGTTGGCACTGAAGACGAGCTGCGAGTTCTTGTCGTGCGTGGCGAACACGCGGCGGGCGCGCAGGGCCTCGACGAAGCTGGCCTTGGTGAGGGCCGTGCCGGTCGGCACCAGGATGGCCGTGCGGTTGGTGTAGGCCGAGCCCCAGTTCGCGCAGTGGTTGTCCTGGTTGGTGGCCGGTGCGACGTGGAAGCCGCGCTCCAGGATCTTGCGGAAGGCGCTCTCGTAGCCCGAACCCGGCTGCTGGCTTTCGTCATCGACGTTGGAGAAGGCGCTGGTGTTGGAGATCTCGGCCAGCACCATGACTTCGTCACCGTCGGCGGTGTAGCCGAAGTCGGTGCCGTTGATGATGTACTGGCCCGAGGTGTCCGGGTGGTTGAACTGGCCGACCTGGCCGGCTGCGCGCATCACCGAGTACAGCGTGGCGTAGTCGTTCTTGGCGATGAAGCGGTGGCCGTAGAGCTGGTTGCTGGGGTCGTACTCCCAGGAGTAGAGCTCGTCGCTGTTGAAGATGTTCAGGTGGCCGCCACCGCTGATGACGCCCCATTCCATGCCGTACATGGCCAGGAAGCTGGGGTTGGCAGCGGTGTAGTTGTCGGCGATGGTCACGCCGGCCGTGTAGCGGCTCTTGGCCGTGGCGGCAGGGATGGTGCCCAGGCCCGAGCTGCCGTCGAAGTAGTGGTTGTGATCGGTGTTGCCGAAGAAGTCCAGGCCCTTGCTCTTGGCATAGGGGAAGGCCACGTTGGGGCCGTACTCGCCGGTCTGGGCGGCCTGCGAGGAATTGCAGTTCGACAGATCACCGCCGCCGTCGGAGTCATTGGTCTGGCCGTGCAGCGAGCCGTAGTAGACCGTGTAGGGCCAGCTGGCGATCGCGGCGGCCGCCATCGCCTTGGCGCGCGGCTGTTCGCCCTGGCCCAGCTGGTAGCCCTGGGCCATGGCGCGGAAGGCCGGCATCTTGGCCACAGGCGCTGCGCCCATGACGAACTTGAAGCTGAGCTCATGCGGCGCGTGGCCGTGCTCATCGGCAGCGGCGCGCAGCGACTGCACGCGTGCTTCGTCGCTGGCACCCGTCGCTGTGGCATCAGCGTCGGCCGCGAAGGCAGTCAGGCGGGCCTCGTAGACGCCGTCCGGCAGCGTGGCGCCGGTGCGCCCCGCCCAGTCGAAGTTCAGCGTCATCGGCTTGCCGGCGAACCGCTCGACACCGCTGTACGTCTGCACGACCTTGCCGTCGGGTGCGACCAGTTCGAGCCGGTAGGCGAACTGCTCACCCCCGGGGGCCCCGAGATAGCTCATCGTCACACTGAAGCGGCGTGCGCCGCTGGCCACGTCGCTGGTGAAGGGCACCAGCAACTCGGCCTCGAACTCGTGGTGGTCCGGGTACTTGACGCTGGGGTGCACGGCCTGCGCCTGCGACATGCTGTCGGCTTCGGCGGCTTGCACGGTGGAGGCGTGGTCGGCACCGCCGCAGGCGGCGAGCAGCAGGGGCAGCATGGCCGCGGCCAGCGTGCGCAGTTGGAATGAATGAGCGTTCACGAGGTCCTCGATGGGTAAGTGTTCCCGGGCGTGGCGGTTTGGCGGCGGATCAGCGCTGGCGGCGGCGGGCAAGCAGGCTGAGCGCGCCCAGGCCGGCCAGCATCAGCGCGTAGGTTTCGGGCTCGGGCACCGCCGGCACTTCAGGGATGGCGGTGCCGCTGAACAACACGTTGTCGTAGCGGAGGGTGCCGCCGGTGCCGTAGGCGGCGCCGGCGCCGGTGGCCAGGTAGGTGCTGGTGCCCGGTGCGAAGGAGGCCAGCAACTGGACGCCGAAGGCGGCGTTGTCATTGGCGCCAGTGATGGTGGCGAAGTTGTACGTGAGGCCGGTGACGAAGGTCGTCGACGCAGCTGCCGGCATCTGGAAGCTGGTGGCCGTCAGCCAGTTGCTGCCGTCCAGCGTGTAGCGCAGCGTGGTCCAGGCCGACGCGGTGGCGCTGTTGCGCTGGGCAAAGGTCAGCACCAGGTCGGTGTAGCCCGTGGTGTTGACCATGAACTGCACGCCGCGGGTCAGGTCGCCGGTGCCTTGGGCGGCATAGGTGGCCGTGCCCAGGGCCTGGTTGGTAACGCCGCCAGAGAAACTGGTGACGATGCCACCCACGGCAGCGAAGGACGCACCATTGGCGCTTTGGGTGTGTTTCGTGGTGGTCGGGACGGCGCTGTAGTCCCAGAGCGCGACGACGTCGGCTTGGGCATGGGCGCCAATGGCGGCGAGCGTGGCAAGAACAAGCGTACGGATTTGCATGGCGGTGGTGGCTCGGTGGTGCGATTAATTTGACGCAGTAGTCAAAAAAGTCGCGAGCGTACTGACCGTTCGTGACAAATGTCTCAGTGAAAGCCCGCAAGCCGCTGTAAAGCTGCGTTCCAGGACGAGACGCTGAGAGCCCGCCTGGGTCGTGTCCCCGCCTTTTTGCCAGCGGGGCCGGCGGGCGGCTGGCTACTCCGCCGCGATGCCGGCCGCGACGTGACCCGCCGGCACATGGGCCGCGGCGCTGGCGACGTGGCCCGCCTGGTCGTCGAAGAAGAAGTCGGGTTCGAACTCGCGCAGGAACTCGCCCTTGGCCAGGCCGCCGAGGAACATGGCCTCGTCGACCTCGATCTGCCAGTCCATCAGCGTGCGGATGGCGCGCTCGTGCGCCGGCGCGCTGCGTGCGGTGACGAGGGCGGTGCGCACCTTCATGCCGCCGCCCGGTGCCTGTTGCAGGCGCTGAAGCGCCTCCAGCACCGGCTTGAAGGGGCCGGCCGGCAGTGGCAGGTGGGCGCGGCTGCTCTCGTGCTCGCGAAAGGCCGCCAGGCCGTCGCGTTGGAAGACCTGCTCGGCCTCGTCCGAGAACAGCACCGCGTCGCCATCGAAGGCGATGCGCAGCTCGCGTGGATGCGCGGCCGAGGCATGCGCCGCCAGCGGCATCACACGCGCTGCGGCCACGCCAGCCAGCAAGGCCTGGCGCACATCGGCCTCGTTGGTCGACAGGAAGAGCTGGGCCGACAGCGGTTTCAGATAGCGCCATGGCGACGCGCCGCGCGTGAACACGCCGCGCTCGATGGGCAGGCCGTAATGCTTGGCCGAGCGGAACACGCGCAGGCCCGAGATCGGGTCGTTGCGCGACAGCACCACCACCTCCACCTGCTGACCTTGGCCCGGGCCGCCGCCCGCGTTGAAGGCCAGCAGCTTTTCCACCAGCGAGAAAGCCACGCCGCGCGGCGCCGGCTCGTCCAGGCGCTGCTGCTGCAAGGCCATGTAGGCGTGGTCGTCGCCGGCCTCGAAGACCTCGTTCTCGGCCTCGAAATCGAAGAGGGCGCGTGACGAGATGGCGACGACGAGTTGACCGGAGAGCGTGGCTGGCATGGCCGCGGATGATAGGTCTCGACGCCTGGGGTACACCTTCCTAGACTCGCCGCGTTTCCAACTCGAAAGATCCGCCATGCGCGCTGCCGCCTTCGCCCTGCTACCCGTCCTCGCCGCTTGCGCCAGCGCGCCGGTGCCGCCCCAGGTGCCTGCCGCGCTGCAGCCGCCAGCCGGCCAGGCACTTCACCTGGAGGCACTGGCCAGCGGTGTGCAGATCTACGACTGCCAGGTCAAGGCCGATGGCAGCGGCCTGGCCTGGGTCTTCAAGGCGCCCGAGGCGGCGCTGGTGGACCGCGCCGGCAAGTCGCTCGGCAAGCATTACGCCGGTCCGACCTGGGAGGGTCTGGATGGCAGCACGGTCGTCGGCGAGGTCAAGGCCCGCGACCCGGGCCCGGACGCGAAGGCCATCCCGTGGCTGCTGCTCGCTGCCAAGAGCAACGGCGGCAGCGGCATCTTCGGCACGACCAAGAGCATCCAGCGCGTCGCGACGGTTGGTGGCGTGGCGCCGGCCGAGGCCTGCACGGCGGCAGGCCAGGTTGTGCGCGTGTCCTACACGGCGACCTACTACTTCTATCGCTGATCCCGGTGTGGGGTGCCGGCGTTCAAAATGCCGTCGTCCACACAGGGAGGATCATGAATCTGGGACATCTTTGCTGCGCATGCGCGCTCGCCGCGGCGGGCCATGCGGTGGCCGAGCCCTCGGCCGCGCTGGCCCAGGCTGAGGCCGACCTCGCGCGGGCCACGCTGGTCGCCAAGCCGGGCCTGCAAACGGCCACGGCGCAATTCGCCGCGCTGCGCCGCCATTTCGCGCTGACGCCGTCCCTGCACGCCTGGGGTGATCATGCCGGCCTGCTGGAGCAGATCAAGGGTCGCGGCGAGGTGGAGGGCGACGCCGAAGCGCCGGCCTGGCGCAAGTTGGTGGCGGCCGAGTCCGAGCAGTCGCGCACGATGCGCGCGGCGCTGAGCCGCGACTTCGGCAAGGCGCCGGCCGAGGTGCTGCTGCACCCGCCCAGCACGGCCATCAACGTGCAGATCGCCGCGCGCAGCAGCCGCGACTTCAAGCTGGACCCCGCGCGCATGACGGCCATGGGCCTGGGCCGCTGGGGCGGCCGCGCGCCAGGCCCGTCGGTCTTCAAGCCCGAGACGCTGGTGGCCGGTTTTGCCGGCGGGCCGCTGGTGAGCCGGTTGCGCGCGCGGGACGCGGAAGGCGTGGTCTACCAGGTCAGCTACGACGCACGCAGCGCCGCCGCGCTGGCCGACCTGTACGAGATCGCCAAGGCCCGCGGCCTGGCCGTGAAGGCGGCCTGGCGAGAGGGCGAGCCGGTCGACCTGAGCTCGGCGCTGACGAATGGCAAGGGCCGCATCGACCAACTGGAGCTGCGCCTGCGCCTGCCGGTCTGGGTCGTCACCGAGAAAGGGTTTCTGCCCGGCGTGCTGCGCAGCGCCAGCTACGGCAGCGACGCCTGTGGCGCCAGCGACAAGCCGGAAGACTTCCGCAGCCACGCCGAGATCGTGCTGCCCCAGCCGGCGCGCGCCACCATCCTGGCCGTGTTCGCGACGACGGCCACGGTGGATGCCGCCAAGGCCCGCGTGCTGCCGCAGCGTGAGACGCGCCTGAGTGCCAGCGGCCTGAGCACCTTGACCCACCGCGTCGACGCCGGCATTGACCTGGACGGCGACGGCGTGCCCGACCTGCGCACCGTCGTCAGCGAGGACCAGGAGGTAGGCCAGGCCCCCTGGCTGGACCCGGCGCGTGCGCTGGCGGAGGGCTGGCGGCCCCAGGGCATGCGCCGCACCGCGGGCTGGTATGCCTACAACCTCTACCAGCTCGAAGCCAACGAGCAGGGCTGGTGGCGCGTGCTGTCGCGCTACAACCTGGTGACCTGCACATGAAGCGGCTGCTGACCCTGCTGCTGGGCGGCGTGCTGGCAGCGCCCGCGCCGGCCGCGACGCTGGCCGAGGCCCAGGCCGACTTCCTCCAGGCCTTGCGCAACCATGGCAACCAGAACCCACCCGGCGTGGCGGCGCTGAGCCTGGCCGGCCTGCAGACGGTCTGGCCCTGGTGGCCCGAGTTCTATGGCACGCCCGCGCGGCCCGCCACGCACGACAGGTTCATGCCCGCCTCGCAGCAGCCGGTGGCGCTGCCGGGCTGGGCCCTTGCGCCGCTGACGGCCTGGGTGGCCGCCCAGGGCTGGCCGGCCGAAGCGAAGCCCTCGGCGCGCGAGCCGCGGTGGCAGGCGGTCGCGGTGGAAAAGCCACCCACGCCCACGGCCTTCGTCATCGCCGGGCCGGCGGTGAAGGACGGCGTGGCGAGCTACCGCCGCGATGGCAGCGAGACGGTCGCCCGGCTGGGCATCGACGACGGCCTGGCGGCGCAGTGGATGGTCGTCGCCAAGACGTTGGGCTGGGGCGTCCAGCTGCGCCTGCGCGACACGCCGGTGCCCGAGGAGTATGCGGAGATCGCCGTGCGCGCCGGCTTCAGCACGCCGGCGGGCGCGCCGCGCGTGTGGCTCGTCGGCCCCGGCGGCATCAGCGAGGCGCGACTGCAGCGCCTGCACTGGGGCGGCGTGGGCGCGGGCTGCGAGAGCTGGATCGAACTGCGCTGGCCCGGCGCGGCCGAGCCCGCCGTGTGGGCTCTGCTGGCGCTGGCTGACCCCGCCTGGGCCGCGGGCGCCACCGTGCAGCGGCTGGCGGCCAAGTCGGGCGAATCGGAAGCGCAGCGCGGCGAGCTGCGCCTGAGCCTGCCCGCGGCCAAGGGCCTGCCGGTGCTGCGCCTGCGCGCCAGCCGCTACGAATTCCACGCTGCCGACCTCGACGACGAACCTGATGCCGCCGGCGCCCTGCCGCTGCGCAAGCGCGGCGAGGCCTGGGGCTTGAGGGCCTGGCCGGAGGACGTCATCGCCCAGCCCCGCGAGGCCTGGGACACGCCACCGCCGCTCAGCGCCTCAGGGTCGCCGCGCTGCCCAGTTCGCTGAAGAGGCCCGCCAGCAGCAGCGTCTCGGCCAGGGCTTCGAGCCCCTCCTCGACGATCTGCATGGCGATGGTGTCGAAGGCCAGGTCCAGCGCGATGGCCGCGCCGCCGGCCAGCAGGGCCGCGACCGTCCAGCGGCGCAGCGCGGTGCTGCTCTCCAGCCAGACCGTCCTCAGCAGTGCCAGGCCTCCCAGCGCGTAGATGAGGACGACGCACTGGGCCCAGCGCCGCGGCAGGCCGAGGTCGAACTGCAGCCCCTCCTGCACGGCCTCGTGGACCATGAAGTGTTCATCCAGTGCGGCAAACACCAGACCAAAGGCCAGCAGCGTCCACCAGCGCACGGCGCTCGAACGGCTGCCCACGGCGGCATGCACGCAAGCCAGCGCACCTGCGGCGCTCGCATTGGCGACGAGCAGCACGGTCTGCCACCAGCCCAGCGGCGCGTCCTCCACGGCGAAGGCCAGGCCCCAGTGCGGCCACCAGTGCCAGCCCATCCAGGCGACGACGGAGAAGCTGGTGGCCAGCACCAGCAGTGAGCTGGTCGCGGGACGCCTCACTTGACCCAGGTGTTGAGCTGGATGATCGGGAGAAGGACCGCCAGCACGATGAGCAGCACGATCGCGCCCATCGCGACGATCAGCAGCGGCTCCAGCAACGTGGCCGCGGCCATCGAGCGGCGCTGCACCTCCACGCTGAGCTGGCGCGCGGCGCGGCCCAGCATCTCGGGCAGCTGGCCGGTCTGCTCGCCCAGGCGGGCGAACATCGCGAGGATGCCGGGGAAGCGCTTCTTGCCCGCCAGCGCCGAGCCCAGCGGCGCGCCTTCGCGCACCATCACCAGCGCGTCCAGCGCATCGGCCTGCATCGCGCGGTTGGACAGCGTTTCGGCCGCGGCCTGCAGCGCTTTCAGGATGGGCACACCGGCGCCGGCCAGCATCGCGAGAGTCCCGGCGAAGCGCGCCGCGTTGTAGCCGCGGGCCAGCCGCCCGATCAGGGGCAGGCCCAGGATGCCAGCGTCGAAGCGCAGCCGGAAGGCGGGCGCCTTCAACGCGAAGCGCAGCATCACGCCGCCCGCGGCGAGCACGGCCAGCATGGCCCAGCCCCAGGTACGCACGAAGTCGCTGATGGCCAGCATCGCGATGGTCAGGGCTGGCAGCGTGCGCTTGGAGCTGGTGAACACGGTCGCGATCTGCGGCACGACATAGGTGACGAGGAAGATGACGATCAGCACCGAGATGAGGGACACGATGGCCGGGTAGGCCATGGCGCCGATGAGCTTGGCCTTCAGGTCCTGGCGCTCCTCGAGGTCGTCGGCCAGTTTCTCCAGCACCTGGCCCAGCGCGCCGCTCTGCTCGCCGGCCGCGACGACGCCGCGGTAGACGTCGTCGAACTCGCGCGGCGCCGCGGCCAGCGCGCGGGCGAAGGTCGAGCCGGCGTTGACCTCGGCCTTGAGCTGGCTGATGAGTTCGCGTTGCCGGCTGTCCTCGCTCTCGTCGGCCAGCGCCGTCAGTGCGCGCTCGATCGGCAGGCTCGAACCGACGAGGCCGGCGAGCTGGCGCGTCCACACGGCCAGCGCCGTCGGGCTGAAGACGCGGCGCGTGAAGCGGCTGCCCTCTTGCGCGCCATGCTGCTGCACGGTCTCGATGGACAGCGGCGTCAGGCCCTGCGCGCGCACGGCGGCCCGCGCGGCGCGCGGGTTGTCGGCCTCGATCAGGCCGCTGCTCTGGCGGCCGGCTTCGGTGAGGGCTTCGTATTTGTAGGCGGGCATATCAGCGGAATTCTGCGGGGCGAGCGCTGGGCCGCTCCCAAGCCGGCCCGCCATGGCGATGTGCTCGGGGCTCGATGCCGCGAGCATCGCTGTCCCCTCGGGGGACCGACCAAGGTATGCCTTGGACGAGGAGCATCATGTCAGTCTCGCGTCACTCGCAACACTTCTTCGAGGGACGTCACACCAGCGCTGATCAGTCGGTCCCCGTCCTCGCGCATCGAGCGCAGGCCGATGGCCTCGGCCGCGGCCTGCAGCTGGCTTTCGGGCGCGCGGTTGTGGATGAGGCTGCGCACGGCGTCGTCGGCCACCATCAGTTCATACACGCCGGTGCGGCCCTTGTAGCCGGTGGAGCCGCAGCTGTCGCAGCCGACGGGGTGCCAGCGGCCGTGCTCGTCCTGCTTCTTGCACACGGGGCACAGCCGGCGCACCAGGCGCTGGGCCAGCACGCCCAGCAGCGAGCTGCTGAGCAGGAAGGGCTCCACGCCCATGTCGGTCAGGCGGGTGACGGCGCTGGGTGCGTCGTTGGTATGCAGCGTGGCCAGCACCAGGTGGCCGGTGAGGGAGGCCTGGATGGCGATCTGCGCGGTCTCGTAGTCGCGGATTTCGCCGATCATGATGACGTCCGGGTCCTGGCGCAGGATGGCGCGCAGGGCCTTGGCGAAGGTCAGGTCGATCTTGGTGTTGACCTGCGTCTGGCCGATGCCGGGCAGTTCGTACTCGATCGGGTCTTCCACGGTCAGCACGTTGGTCGTGCTGGTGTCCACCGTCTGCAGCGACGCGTACAGCGACGTCGTCTTGCCCGAGCCGGTCGGGCCGGTGACGAGCACGATGCCGTGCGGCTGCTGCACCAGCTTCTTGAAGGCCGACAGCACGTTGCCGTCCATGCCCAGGCCTTCGAGCGTGAACTTGGATTCGCTCTTGTCCAGCAGGCGCAGCACGGCGCGCTCGCCGTGGGCCGAAGGCAGCGTGGAAACGCGCACGTCGATGGCGCGGCCGCCGATGCGCAAGGAGATGCGGCCGTCCTGCGGCAGGCGCTTCTCGGCGATGTCCAGCTCGGCCATGATCTTCAGCCGCGAGATCAGCGCCGCATGCAGGCCACGGTTGGGCTGCACGACCTCGCGCAGCGTGCCGTCGACGCGGAAGCGCACCGACGAGGCGCGCTCGTAGGGTTCGATGTGGATGTCGCTCGCGCCGTCCTTGGCGGCCTGGGTCAGCAGCGCGTTGAGCATGCGGATGATGGGCGCGTCGTTGGCGGCCTCCAGCAGGTCTTCCACGGCGGGCAGGTCCTGCATCATGCGGCTCAGGTCCACCGCGCTCTCGACCTCGCCGATGACGACGGCCGCACTGCTCTCGCTGCCGGCATAGGCCGCGTTGATGCGCTCGGTCAGCGAGTTCGCGGCTTCGGATTCGAGCCGGTCCACCGCGTACAGGCGCTGCACCTCGGACAGCGTCGCCCAGCCCACCTCGGGCGGCGCCCACAGCGTCAGCAGGCTACCGTCGTCCTCCAGCAGCACGCAGTTGGCCCGCGCGAAGGCGTAGGGCAGGGGGTGGCGGATGGCGGCCATGGGCGGCGCCCTTACTGGGGCTGCTGCAGCGACTGCTGCGGCAGCGCCTTGGCGGGCGACGACTTGGGCTGGGGCAGCACAGGCGCGCCGGTGTCGGGCAGGATGAGGCTCTTCTGTGGCTGGGCGCCTTCCTGCACGGCGCGGATGCTCTGGTAGCGGTCCAGCGACAGCTGGTTGGCGCTGTCGGCCGAGCGCATGACGACGGGGCGCAGGAAGACCATCAGGTTGGTCTTCACGCGCTTGCGGTTCTTGCTGCCGAAGAGGTTGCCGATCAGCGGGATCTTGGACAGGCCCGGCACGCCGTCGTCGCCGTCGGTGTACTCGTCCTTGAGCAGGCCGCCCAGCACGATGATGTCGCCGTCGTCCACCACCACGCTGGTCTCGATGGCGCTCTTGTCCAGCGTCGGGCCGGTCGTGCCGTTGGAGCCGGGCACGACGGAGGAGTTCTCCTGGTAGACCACCATGCGCACCGTGCCGCCCTCGCCGATCTGGCTCTTGACCTTGAGCGTCAGGCCGACGTCCTTGCGGTCCACCGTGGTGAACGGGTTGACCGTGCCGCCGGTCGTCGACGCGCCGGCGTAGGAGCCGGTCACGAAGGGCACGTTCTGGCCGATGACGATGCGCGCCTCCTCGTTGTCCAGCGACACGAGGTTGGGCGTGGACAGCACGTTGGCGCCGCTCTGGCTCTCGAAGAAGTTGGCCACCGCACCCAGCGTGTAGATGCTGCCGAACTTCTTCAGGATGCCGATGTTCAGGCCGGTCGGGGCGGTGCCGTTGGCCAGCGCGGTCGTCACGCCGGAGGTGCCGCCGGCCACGGCACCCGTGGCGTTGATGATGTTGGACAGGCCCGTGCCGAAGTTGGTGCCGGCGCCGGTGATGGTGCTGTCGCCCTTGCTGCCGAAGATGTTCTGCCACTGCACGCCGAACTGCGCGGCCTTGGTGTTGTCGATCTTGACGATGAGCGACTCGACATAGACCTGGGCACGACGCGCGTCGAGCTGCTCGATGACGGCGCGCACCTGGCGGTACAGCGGCTCGGGCGCCGTGATGATCAGCGAGTTGGTCGACGGGTCGGCCTGCACGAAGCCGCCGGTGGACGGGCCGGCCGACTGGCTCAGCGGCGAGGTCGCGGCGGCCGAGCTCATGCCGCCGGTGCTGCCGGTGGCGGCGTTGTTGCCGGTCAGCGTCGAGGAGGCGCCGGTGAGGCTGTTGCTGCCGCTGAGGCTGGAGGTGCCCGACGAGCTGCCACCGCTGCCGCTGCCCTGCGAGGCCGCGCCGAAGGCCGCGCGCAGCACGGTGGCGAGCTTGGTCGCGTCGGCGTTCTTCAGGTAGACGACGCGGATGCTGTTGCCGCCGTCGGCGCTGGGTTGGTCCAGCTTGTCCACCATCGAGCGCACGGCGGCCAGGCGGGCCGGGTTGCTGGCGCGCAGGATGAGGCCGTTGGAGCGCGGGTCCACCAGCACGTTGACGGCGCTGCTGCTTTGCCCCGGAATGGCCGCGCCGGTGGCCGCGCCGCCATCGGCCAGGCGCTGCACCAGCGGCGCCAGGTCGGCGGCGACGGCATGCTTGAGCGGCACGATCTCGATGTCGCTCGTGCCCGGCGTGTCCATGGCCGCGATGATCTTGGCCATGCGCTGCAGGTTGTCGGCGTAGTCGGTGATGACCAGGCTGTTGTTGCCCGGGTTGGCGTTGATGGTGTTGTTGGGGCTGATCAGCGGGCGCAGCACGGCCACCAGGTTGTTCGCGTTCTCGTGCTGGATGCGGAAGATCTGCGTCAGGATCTGGTCGCCGCGCACGTTGCTGGTCTCGATGGCCACCGAGCCGGCCTGCAGCTTGGCGTCGGGCTCGGGCAGCACCTTCAGGAAGCCCGCCGCCTCGACGACGGTGAAGCCCAGGCCGCGCAGTGCGGCCAGGTAGTTGCGGTAGGCCTCGGCCACCGACACCGGCTGCTCGCTGTAGACCGTGATCGTGCCCTTGACGCGCGGGTCGATGATGATCTGGCGGTTCAGCATGACGCCGATGGCACGGGTCACGGCCTCGATGTCGGCGTTGACGAAGTTCAGCGTGACGGGCGAGCTGGCCTTGACGGCCGGACCGGCCGTGCGGCCGCGCTGCACGGTGGCGCTGTCGGGCTGGGCGAACGCGCTGCCGGCCGCGAGCAGCAGGGCCGTGATCGCAGCAGCAGAGACGGCGGTGCGTTGGAGATTCATGATCATCCGATCGTCAGGACGGAACGCGCGCCTTGGCGGCGCCCGATGATGTTCAGCAGATTGTTCAGCGCTTCCTCGCGGCCCGGCGCGGCGCCGGCCTCGCCGGTGAAGCGGCTCTTGCCGCCGGGGTTCAGCACGCCGACGCCCGAGAGCTGCAGCGCGCCTTCCAGCGTGGACAGGCGCATCGTGCTGACGCCGGGGTTGCCGGGGTCGGCGGTCACGGTGAAGCGGTAGCTGCCCAGCGGCGCGACGGTGGACACGCGCGAGGACAGGTTGAGCAGATCCAGCTGCAGCTCGCCGAACTGGCGCCAGCGGCCCTGCACCGATTCCAGCCGCAGGTCGCGCGCCGCCAGGCGCAGCGAGCCGCCCAGCTGCAGCGTGTTCCACGGCGTGCCCAGGCCGGCCAGCAGGCCGGCGGGCACGCGGGCCAGCCAGTCGGCCTTGGTGTCCACGCTGAGGTCCGCGCGGCCCAGGCCCGGCTTGATGCCGAGCAGCAGCTCGCCGTTGATGCAGCAGTCCTGCCGCGCGGCGAGCTGCAGGGCGAGGCCCTTCACGCTCATCTGCCAGTGCAGGCGGCCGGGCAGGGCCGAGGCGTCGCGGCTGCCGGCGCCGCCGGCCAGCACCAGCACGCCCGAGCCGTTCCAGACGCTGCCGCGCGTGTCGACGATGAGCAGGTGTTCGTCGGTGGCCGCAGCCAGCGCGCGCGCCAGCCAGCTCGCGGGTGCGAAGGCGATCAGTGCGCCGGCGATGCCGATCAGCGCGCCGGCAATGGCCCAGCGCTTGGGCGTGCGGTGGCGTACCGCGCGGCCGGCGGCATTGCTGCCGCCGAGCACGGAATCACCCAGCTGCACGGTCTGGGTGCTGTTCTTGAACCAACGCATCAGTTGCCCCCCAGGCTGAGCACCAGCGTGCCGGCATAGCCCTTGGGGCCGCGGGTCAGCTGCGCTTCGACGGGGCGGGCGCGGGCGGCCGAGCGCACCTCGCCCAGCCAGCCCTGCAGCATTTCGGGCGGCACGCCGTTGAGCGAGACGACGGCGCGGTCGCCGGTCAGGTTCAGGCGCGCGGCGGGGCCGAGGTGCTCGACCGACGCCGTCAGCGCGGCCTGCGCCTGGGCCGGTGGCACGGCGGGCGCGGCGCGCAGTGCCTGCGCCTCCTGGGCCTGGACCTGCATCTGCTGCAGTTGCAGGTCCAGCCGCTCGAGTTCGGCGGGCGCGGTCTTGAGCGTGCGCAACGCGGGTGCCAGCAGGATGCTCCAGGCCAGCAGCAGGCCCAGCAGCACGCCG
>CAUJSJ030000138.1:0-25088 GCA_963422775.4 uncultured Roseateles sp. | reverse complement strand
TTTTTTTTGAGATCGTCAACTATCTATTGACAATGCAAAGGTCAGGCATGAGCAGCAGGGCTACGTAGTCAAATTGGGTTTTGTTGTAGCCGGAATGAGGTAATTCCTTTGGCTATGGATAAGGTACACTTACTTCTGTTGCCATAGCGCGCCGGCCTTCAGGGTCTTTTTATGTACAGGGCAGTCGGGCGTATGAGCGCCCGGCAGCATACCTATGCTCATCAGGAATTCATTCACTATCTCCCCACCGGTAAAGCGGAATGTTTTTTTAAAGATCTTCACCCATTCGTCCTTCGTTTTAGGATGGTGGTGTTCCAGCCATTGCTCAAACGAGCCGTGCTCCTTTTGCAGTGCCAGTATGGTGTTTGCATTCTCTATCGCTGCATTTATCTTTAGCTTGTTACGAATGATGCCGGGGTCGCCCATCAGCCGCTCTCTATCGACCTCTGTGTACGCGGCCACTTTTTTAATATTGAAATTGCTGTAGGCTTTCCTGAAGGTAGCCTCCTTTTTAAGGATCGTCTCCCAACTCAGCCCTGCCTGGTTTATCTCCATTATGAGCCTGCAGAAAAGTTCATTATCATCATGTATCGGGAAGCCATAATGGTTGTCATGATAAGGCTTATGTATGGCTTTCTTCTCTTCGGCCATGTATTCTATTACGCTGCAGTAAGACATCTGTAAATGTAAAAAGGAGAAACGCTACCAACAAAAAATATTCCGGCCGCAGCAAGAAATGTGGGAACTATCAACTATCATTAATTTATGCCTCCCAGAGAGCAGCCTATTGCAGTATGCAGCTACGTCCGTTACCGCCATTGAATACGTCAATCACTGAAAGTAACTGCCTTGTTGAGCGGGTTGTTATTACTTTGCTTTTTTAACAGTGGCTTTTACTTTTTCCGCATTGCGCCTCACCTGATATTTCACCACTTTGGTTATCAGCGCCAGAGGCAGCTCCTTGTCCAGAGGTAGCTGCATCGTGCTTTTGTCACCACCGTATGCATCCAACTGTTCAAAACCGGCCACACCCCTAGGTACAGGGTATAGCCCTATATGCTTTTTAAATGCGCCAAAGTGTATAAGATTGCCATGGAGCATAAAGGTAGGCATGGCATACTTTATGGCTTCCTCAGCTTCAGGCGCGGCCTTTCTTACTGCGGCTCTTATAGTCTCCAGATGCTGCTTTACCTCATCAGGAAACCCGGCTATGTATTCGTCTATATTCTGTGGTTGCTTGCCATTCATAAAGTTGCTTTTCAACATTAAGTGAATAACACAAATCTACTGCTTGTGCATAAAAATAGCAGGGTGCAAGAACGTCAATTTAAGGGGGTGTATGAGGCAATACCTCTTGGTGCTTATACTACCACCGCTCCCGGCAGTAACAAGCAGCCATCTCCATAACTCAGAAACCGGTACTCATTGTTCATAGCATACTCATAAATGCGGCGCCAGTCCACGCCTATCAGCGCGCCTACCAGCAGCAGCAGGGTCGATTGCGGCTGGTGGAAGTTGGTCACCAGTCCGCTTATCATCCTGAATGTATAGCCGGGTGCTATCAGTATCTGCGTGCGTGTTATCAGTTTGTTCAGCTTGTTGGCGCTCATGTATGCTATTATGGCTTGCAGCGCCTCATCACGGCTACAGGTGGCTACTATTTCATAAGGGTCCCATTGCTGCACGGCAATCACACTCATATCCACAGCTATCCCCTGCGCCAGCTTATTCCCTATCCAGTACAGACTTTCCAGTGTGCGCAGCGATGTGGTGCCCACTGCTATTATTTGCCTGCCTCCTGCGGCCAGCAACTGCGCTACGGTATCCCGGCTCACCTCTATCCACTCGGCATGCATATCGTGCTCAGCCATTGTGGTGCTCTTTACCGGCTTAAAGGTGCCCGCCCCTACATGCAGCGTCACAAAGGCACTTGCTACATTATTTGCCTCAAGGCTATCCATTA
This sequence comes from uncultured Roseateles sp., assembly GCA_963422775.4. Classification (GTDB taxonomy): domain Bacteria; phylum Pseudomonadota; class Gammaproteobacteria; order Burkholderiales; family Burkholderiaceae_C; genus Pelomonas. The sequence continues at coordinate 23,125 of CAUJSJ030000138.1, read as the reverse complement.
CTGCGGGTGTGAAGTGCAGCCCCGCAGTAGGTGCAGCCACACTTCCTTCTTCTTTGGCAAACATGGTCTGGTACCGCTCTTCATCGCCTGCTTCAGCATCGCGGTTCAGGTAGGGCGGCAGCGGCACTTTGCCCGTATGGTGTAGTACTTCAGCAAAGGTCATATCGGCATCGTCCCATTCCAGCTGCAGCAGGTAGGCACCTGTCGTCCGTTGCAGCATTTTAGCGTGCAGCCTAAAGGCTGGCTTATCATTAACTATTTCCAGCACTATACCAGGCTTCCATTTGGCCGCGCCGCCCACCAGGCACTCCCACACCACGCTTCCCTTTTGCAGCATAGCGGTTTGTATATCCGCATAGCGGCTATCGGGTGCCAGACAAAAAACCTCGATACCGCCGCCCGATGGTTTTTTAAATTGCAGCCGTGCGTGCACTACCTTGGTCTGGTTAAACACCATCAGCGCATTGCCGGGTATGTAGTCCGCTATATGCCTGTAGGTATCTTCTCTTATTTCACCGCTTTTATACACCAGCAGCTTCGATGCATCCCTTTCCGCAAGCGGATATTTGGCTATCCGTTCATCGGGCAGCTCGTAGGTATAATCTTCTATACGCAGTTCTTTGGGGTGCATTCTTTATAAAGCAAAAGTTCAAAAAAAATTAAAGCAAAATCGCCTGCCGACTATCACTTATCAGCGTATCTCCGGTATGGTTATACCGGTTATCTTGCGGTATATGTCTATTGCGTACAGGTCGGTCATACCTGCTATAAAGTCTACCAGCGACTGTATATCCCTGTACACATCCTGCCCACCCTTCGATAGCGGGAACTGTGTAGATACCAGTTTTATCAGCTTACCAGATTTCGGCAGGCCTGGATTCAGCACCGCATGCACAAACTCTTTCAGCAGCCCACCTATTACATTATAACCGGCTATCTCTATCTCTACCACCGCTTTATAGTTGTAGATATGAGATACCGAAAATTTATTGATCTCATCTATCAGCAGCCTATCACCATCAGGCAGGCATTTCAGCAGATCATGCTCCAGTGTGCCTGCAAGTATTGCATCCTCATGCTGCATAAACAGTTTGGCCATCTTATCTGCCATCAGGCTTATCCACAACGCGCGTATATACTGCACCTTCTGGTTATCATCATTCATTTTGGCTATCTTCTTTTCTATATAGCCCCGCTCATTAAATTCATCACCCCCTGGAAAGAACGGCAGGAAAAGTCCCTTAAATTTCTCCAGCGAAATAATGTGCAGCCTGTGCGCGTCCTCCAGGTCTATTACCCGGTAGCAGATATCATCGGCGGCCTCTACCAGATACACAAAGGGATGCCTCGCATATACGTGCTCATAACCCTCCTTTGCTGGTATCTCTAAAGTAGTGGCTATCTGCTCGTAAACGGCAAGTTCCGAGTCGAAAAAGCCCGACTTCTTTGTGGCTATAAGGCCGGTATCTTTCCTAAAGCCAGCAATGGACGCGCAGGGGTATTTCACCAGCGATGCCAGGGTGGTATAGGTAAGCTTGTAGCCACCCGGCTCCGGCTCGTTAAAGCTATGGGTGAGCGTACGCAGGGCATTGGAGTTCCCCTCAAAATTTTCAAAGTCTTTTAGCTGATTGGGGGTCAGCGCACCATGTATGGTTTTTTGCATCTCACCACTCAGGTCGTTAAAAAAAGCTCGTATGGCATCTTCGCCCGAATGGCCGAAGGGCGGATTGCCTATATCATGCGCCAGGCATGCCGAGGCTATTACAGAGGCCAGCTCATGCCGGTAAAACTCCCTGAACTCTTCGCTTTCTCCTGTATGTTTTTCGGCTATCATTTCCCCCACAGCCTTACCCAGCGATCGGCCCACCGAGGCTACCTCCAGGCTATGTGTAAGCCTGTTGTGCACAAATATGGCACCCGGCAGCGGAAACACCTGCGTCTTGTTCTGCAACCTGCGAAAGGCTGAAGAAAAGATGATACGGTCATAATCGCGCTGAAAAGAATTGCGCACCTTGTCTGGGTTAGCAATTTTCCGTTCCGAAGCCCCTGTGCGCTGTGTAGTATATAGCGTTCCCCAATTCATGCTGTAAATATGCGACAAAAACCCCAAACCCATCAAAAGGTTGAGTTCATTGCCCAGTAAAGGCAAACAGTTTGTACCAACCTGCCAACAACGCCGCATAGACGGGCCGTCCGGCTCGCGGCTGTGTCAGCAGGCTATGACAGGTCATCAGTTCCCGACCTCCCCTAAATGATTCAGCGGCAGGTGCTGATCGCATCTGCCGCTGAGGAGGGAAAAGAAAGAGGCTGTATTAGAAGGGAATATTTAAAAGTATTTGCTTGTACTATCAAAACTATCGTGCCAGCAAACAGCCTCTTGATTTTCAATACTTATTCATTAATCAGGCTTTTTGCATTCCGCAAGAAAATGGGTATTCGCATCTTTTCCCCAATATGGCTTGGCTATGTCACCACCCTTTTCTTTGGCAAATAATCCTTCTGCCTTTTCAAAATAAGGCTGTGCTGCCGCTTTGCCGCCGCCAAATGCCTTTGGTGTGAAGAATTTGCTGGTGCCCTGCAGGTAATACATTCTCGGGTTATCGGGGTTTATCTCTTTAGCGCTGCTCAGGTCGTCGCTGAATATCTTGCCATATTTCTGCCAGCGGTTCATAGGGTCTACTGCCATACGTGCGTTAGCCATCATAGCTGCCAGCACATAGGTCTCGTCATTCTCCTTCTTCAGAATGCTCGTTGCGGCTTCCTTTTCTTTTTCAGCTTCGTCCAGATAGGCATCGCGCTTGGCCGCGTCCTTCTCCATATACGATAGTATGGTCTTGCTGTAGGCTGCGTAGTAATGCGTTACCCATTCTCCGTCCCACTTCTTGGCTATCAGCGTCAGCTTATTGCTCTGCTCTACCTTGGTGTTAAAGTCCTGCGTAGTATCGTAGGCCGTAAATGTCTTGTCCAGTACCGGCTTATAGTCTTGTGCCTGTGTAGTGATTGTGGTCAGCGCCAGTGCGCCCATAGCGATCATGTTCTTCATTCTGTGTGGTTTTTAATTTGCTGTTCTTGTTTATTCTATTTGTTGATAATCAATATTTTTCTGCTCCATTACAGCTCATCTTTCGAGAACTGCGTCAGCGACATGTTCACCCCAAAGAATATGGAGCGGTAGAGCGCAGGCACTACTGCCGTCCGGTTCTGTGTTGGGTTGCCCGCGGCATCGCTCTGGTATCTGTAGCCAAATACATTTTTGTTGTTGGTCACATTGTCTATGCTCACATAAAACACGGTAAACCATTTGCCGAAGGTATGCAGCCATGCCGCCGAAAATGCTACATTGTTGAAGTCCGGCGTCCTGTCGCTCAGAAATTCGCTCTTCGGTTTGTTCGGGTCATAATAGGGCCTGCCGCTGGCATAGCTATATGTGGCACTTACACTGGTATGCAGCTTGTCTATAAAGTACTTGCTTACCAGGCTCAGATTGTGGTTGGCAATGAACGATGGGGTCACCAGCGTATTGCCGGGATAGTTCGAATAAAGCCTGCGTGTATCTATGTAGCTATATGAAACCCAGTAGTCCAGATTCTTCACCGTCTTCTTATCTCTGTAAAACAGCTCCACGCCCTGCGCATAGCCATGACCACTGTTGTTCAGGAGCGATGTGTCTGTTATCATGCGGTAGGTGTTCCCGTCATAGCTTATGTTCATTTCCCTTACCAGGTCGTTATACTGCTTGTAGTAGCCCTCTATACGTATCAGCCTGTCGTCCTTGTTCCATTGCCAGTTGGCTATATAGTGTACCGCGTTCTGCATATCGGGCCTGTTAGCTTGTTTCAGTCCTGCCAGCAGGTAGCTGTTGTCCGGATTCTGGTAAAACACACCACCCGCCAGCGATACCTGTCCGTGTGTGCTTGTCTTTATGGCCATTGCCATGCGCGGGGCCACACGGTCCACCTCCAGGTAGGTGCTGTGCTCATAGCGCACACCAGGCTTAAAGGCAATCCTGTTTATCGGGGTCCACTCCATCTCTGCATAGCCGGCAATTATATTCTCTGTAAACTCGCGCTTGTAAGTACTGTTGTAAGTATTGGTGATCCCGAAATTCTGTATCTCGCCACCCACCAGCACATTCAGTCTGCTGGTGAAAAAATCCTTACCCTCTATCCTGTACTGTGCCCTGTGCTCGTCCTGGTCTATTGGTATAGATGAAAACCTGTTCTTGTTCTGGTCCAGGCTATAAGATGCTGCCGTGTATAGCATATACTTGTTCTTATACATTTGCTTGTAGCTCACATTACTGTAGTAGTTGGTATTATTGGTATGAAAGTTCACCGGACTGTCTATACTGCCCGTGTATGGGTTGGGTATGGTTATACCAGTTACGCCATTGGTCACGTTGAAGCTTGCTTTAAATATGCCATTCTTATTGGGCTTCCATACATAGCGCAGGTTGCCACTTCCACCCGATGGTGGGTCGTAAAATTTCATATTGGTCTTTGCCAGATCAAAGAACGGCTTGGTATTGTTGTAGCCGCCACCTATGTCCAGGCTGCTGTTCTTCCATTTTTTCGTGCCGCTGGCATATACACCAGCCAGGTTAGCGCCCATATTCACCGTGCTCTTATCTGCAATATCGGTAGTGGTCAGTTCCAGTATGCTCGACAGTGCCTGCCCGTAGCGCGCGCTATACCCACCACTGCTGAACGATACCCCCTGATAGTTGAACGCACCGAAACGGCTGCGGGTAGCCACTCCGGGAGGCCCGCTGAAAAACGCGTTCTGCACCACCATCTCATCTACCACTATACCCGCCTCGCTGGCATCACCCCCTCTTACAAACAAGCCATTATCAGTGCCCACCTGCTGTGTACCCGGCAGCATGGTTATCGCCTTTACCACGTCAGCATTCGCACCGGCCGTTGTTACTATATCCAGCGGCTTCAGCACCGTTTTCGTCCTGTCGTTCGATGCGTCGAATGAACCGGCTGTTATCACCACCACATCCAGATCGTGCGGGGCATCCTTTATGGTTATCACTATGCCGCTCACGTCTCCTGTTACTACTATCGGCAATCCCGCATTCTCGTGTCCCACTTCTGTGGCTATTATGGTCTGGTTACCGGTCTCAGATGTGGTAAACCGGAATATGCCCAGACTGTCCGTAGTGCCGCCGTCTATCGTATTGTCCAGATACACGTTTGCGCCCCTTACCGGCTTTCCTTTTGTGCTGATGACGGTGCCACTTATCTTATACTGCGCTTCAGCTGCAAATGCAGCAAACAGTAAGAACGCTAGTAGCACAGATTTCTTCAATGATGTACAATGTAATTGTGTTCGCATTAAATTGATTTAATATTTCACAAAACTATATCGCAAAGGGCTCTTGTGAAAATTTATTTCGGTTAAACAGTAGGGTAAGTCGGTGAACGGTTATAATTGGGGGGCGAAGCGTTCACGGTCTTTCCAAAGTGCGTCCCTATCTATCCCTTTGGGTTAATATAGCTCTTCAGGTGCTCCACATACTTTTCAAATGCGCCAATACCCTTCTCTGTTATCTTACAAACGGTCAGCGGATAGTTGTTCCTGAACGATTTTGTGATCTCTATATATCCTTCCGTCCGTAGCTTATCCAGTTGCACACTCAGATTGCCCGATGTAGCGCCCGTCTTCTCCTTAAGAAAAGTAAACTCTGCCTCTTCTACCGTTATCAGCAGTGATACAATTGCCAACCGCAGCTGGGAGTGAAGTACAGGATCGAGTTCTTTAAACATGCTGCCTGAAGCGGTTTTTAAGTATATGGCCTGGTATTATGTAAGCTAAAATGAGCGACAAAGATAACAGCAATAGCTGGTACTCGAAGGAAACATAGAACGTGGCCGCTGCTATCAACCAGCAACTTATACCACCCAGCACCATTGGCTTTAGTTTCATCAGCCCGCCCGATATGAAGGTGCCTATCCCATATAGCATTATGAGCATCGGGTAGGTGCTCAGCTGCATCTTAGCGCCAGAGAGCAGCACCAGGCCTATACTCACGCCCACGGCCGTCCACACATAGCCCATCACTTTGTCCAGATGCGATTTTACTCTTTCTTTTTTCTTCTGCCTTACCAGAAATACCACCTGCCCTATCAATGCCAGTGGAATAAATATCGCCCACACTATAGCATGATACTCCTTACCCAGCTGCATCAATGCAAACTCCGACAGGCTGGCCAGGCACACAGACCATCCCCATAGCAGGTAAATAAAGCTATCATCGCTGAATTCCTTCCTCGCCGTACTGATCATTTCAGCTATAAGCGCCAGCTGCTGCTGTTCATTATTTTCCATCTTGTGTGTGGCTTTTGGATGTTGTCAATAAATAAACTTAGCACAAATTTAAAGTAGTTTACAAAATAAACCAAATAAAATAATGAATATGAAAACGGCTACCCACTCAGGTAGCCGTTGCAAAAAATCTGTGGTCACATTTTACTCCTTCACCAGCTTATCTATCTTCAATGTATTGCCATCCAGGTCATATACTCTTATGGTATAGATGCCCATAGCAAGTCTGCTGATGTCTATGTCTTTTACGGTTATATGGTTCATTACCGTTCTGCCATCTACGCTGCTTATGGTTACAGTTATTTCTTTGTCAGTAGCCACATGCACCATCATTTGTGCAGGGTTAGGGTATATCTGCACATTACTGCCGTCTACCTGGGTTACACCGGTAGTGCCACCGCCGGTGCCACCCGTCCAGCCGGTAAGCACGTACACTGCCGATATAGACTGGCAGCCATTGCTGTCTGTTACCGCTACCTTGTAGTTGCCATTACCGCTTATTGGCGTGGTCCATGTAGTAGCGCCTGCGATCATAGCCGATTCCTTATACCACTGATAGGTGATATAGTAATGGGCTGTCTGCAGGGCGGCTCCCGTATTGGTTATAACGGGGTTGGGGAGCGGATGCTCCGTTACAGTCGTAGACACTGTGGTCATGGTGCAGCTGCCAGCCAGGGTTATGTCGCATTTGTAGTCACCAGCTACTGCAGCATTGTAGGTGCTGCCGGTAGCTCCGGGCAGCAGCATGCCATCGCGATACCACTGATAACTAACAGTGCCCGAAGCGCCGGTAACAGAGGTTGACAATAAACAGCTGCCGCCCCAGCAGAATGATGCTGGTGTAAGCGGCACTATAACCGGCGTAGTTACAGCCGTAACTACCATATCGGTATGCGTCCTGTCGGTACAGCCCGTAGCAGCATCGGTTACCTGCACTCGGTAGCCACCGCTTACTGATGCAGTGTAAGCAGCATTGGTAGCGCCGCTTATGGCCACACCGCCTTTGTACCACTGATAGGTGTAGCCACCTGTGGTAGCATTCAGCACCACACTGCTACCGCTACAGAATATCGTAGCACCCGATGGAACGATTGTCACATTGGGCAGCGGGTTCACCACAACGGTGCTGGTTACAGAGGTAGCCGTGCAGCCAAAGGTGTTGGTAATAACCAGCCAGTAGTCGTCGCTGGTGGTAGCTTTAAAGTTGCTGCCTGTAGCGCCGGGTATGGCACCAGCGCTGGTACTATACCATTGGTAGCTGTAGGCTGGGTCTACAGTGGCATGGAAGACCACACTATCATTCTGACAAAAAGTAAGTGGTCCGCTGAGTGTAAGGGTAGCTGATGGCGTTGGGTTCACCACTACCGTCAATGCTGCCGATGTGCTGGAGCAGCCAGCACCACTGCTCACGATCACTGAATAATCGCCCGATACGGAAGCTGAATAACTATTGCCCACAGCACCGGGTATGGCTGCACCATCCTGTAGCCACTGGTAGCTAAGGCCCATGCCCGTATTGGCATCAAGCGTAATTGGGGTGCCATTGCAGGTTACTGCGGGTCCGCCGCCAGCTACTGTTACCGTGGCAGGCGGGGCGCCTATGGTTATCAGCATAGGTATAGATGTGCTGATGCAGCCGAAACCATTGGTCACTCGCACCCGGTAGCTTTCAGCTGTCGTTACGATCAGGGACGATGTCAACGCCCCGGATATGGTGCCTGCGCTGTTATACCATTGGTAGAGGAGGCCGGTGCCTGTATTGGCAGTAAGTGCCACAAAGCCACCAGGGCAGAAGGTGGTATCTCCCAGCGGTGTTATAATTGCTCCTGGCAGTGGGTTTACCGTTATCAGTTTAGTACTGGTGCAGCCTGTTGCGCTTATGGTAAAAGTTATGGTCACTGTGCCTGCGCTCACGCCAGTCACCACACCTGTAGATAAGCCCACTGTAGCTATACCGGTGTTGCTGCTGGTCCAGGTTCCGCCGCCTGTAGTGTTGAAAAGAGTTATAGTACTGCCTGCCTCACACACTGCCGATGGGCCGGTTATAGCATTAGGCAGCGGGTTCACGGTTATACCCCTCGTTACCAGACAACCGGTGCCAAGGGTATAGGTAATGGTAGCTGTACCCAGAGTGTTGCCTGTTACTATACCGGTAGATGCACCTATTGGTGCCACACCTGTATTGCTGCTCGTCCACGTGCCACCGGTCGTTGTAGAGGCCAGCGTAACGGTAGTGCCGAGGCACACGCCCACAGGCCCGGTAATGATGCCCGGCAAGGGGTTCACCGTTACTAAAGCGGTAGACTGGCAACCTGTAGCCGTAAGCACATAGCTGATCGTCACCGTTCCGCCCACTACCCCAAGCACTGCACCGTTCGATGCGCCAACTGTAGCTATTCCCGTATTGCCACTCACCCATGTGCCGCCCGGTGTGGTGTTGGCAAGCGTAGTGATAGATGCCACACAAACTACCGGCGTACCAGTAATTGCGGCTGGCAGCGGATTCACGGTCACTGTTGCCGTACGCAAACAGCCGGTAGGCAATGTATAGGTAATCACCGAAGTGCCATTAAGAATACCGGTTACCACGCCATTCGAAGCGCCTACCGTAGCCCTTGTCGTATTACTGCTCGTCCAGGTACCGGTTGCAGGCGCGCTCGCAAGCGTGGTAGTAAGGCCCACACATACCGCCATAGTTCCTGTTATGGTGGCCGGAAGGGGGTTCACCGTTACTTCTCTTGTCATTATGCAGCCTGTGGCACTAATGGTATAGGTTATGGTTGCATTGCCTGCCGCCACACCGGTTACCACACCGGCTGCGTTTACGGTAGCTATGCCTGTACTGCCGCTGCTCCAGGTACCAAATAAGGTTGCATCGGCAAGGGTGGTCGTCAGTCCGGCACACACTTCGGCTGTGCCTGTTATGGCAAGGGGCAGCGGGTTCACCGTTGCCACTGCAGATGTATAACAGCCTATGCTCACGGTATAAGTAATATTAGTGGTGCCCACAGCAGCGCCTGTTAATACTCCGCTTGCAGCGCCTACGGTAGCGGTCGCTGGTGTTTCGCTTGTCCAGATGCCGCCTGTGGTAGCATCGTTAAGTGTTGTGGTCAGTCCCAGGCACACGCTTTTTGTACCTGTTATAGCCGGCACCGCCGGGTTCACAACCACGGTTACAGTATTAATACATCCGGTGGCGGTTAACGCATAAGTGATAACAGAACTCCCGGTGGCAACTCCCGTTACCACGCCTCCGGCATCTATAGTAGCGTTAGCTGGTGTGCCCGATGCCCATGTTCCACCGCCTCCTGTTGACAGTGTGATTGCAGAACCCACACATACCGGTGCATTTCCGGTGATCACGGGCAGCGCATTTACGGTAACTACCGCAGTAGCCGCGCAGCCTGTACTTAATGTATAACTGATGGTGGCCGTGCCTGCAGCCACACCGGCAACTATGCCTGTAGATGCTCCTACTGTGGCTATGCCGGTAGCGGTGCTTGTCCACGTACCCGGTGTCGTCACATCGCTCAGGGTGGTTGTGCTAGCGGCACAAAGCACCATAGTGCCTGTTATGGCTGCGGGCAGGGGGTTAATAACAATAACAGCACTGCCTGTCATATTCCGCTGACACCCTGTAGTGGCATTGGTTGCCTGTACGGTGTAGGTGCCCGATGCGGTAAATGTGCCGAAGCTGAGGGCGGCACCCGTACCAGCCACCGCAGCACCTACTGCGGTCGTGCCGTTATAAAGCTGGTAGTCCACTCCCGTGGTTGATCCGCCGAGGCCCACGGCCAAGCCTGTGCCTCCTGCACAATAGCTGCCTCCGCCAGTTACGGCAAACGCTGTGGGCATCGGATTTACTGTAACTACTTTTATAGCCCTGCACGATGGGCCGGTTGCATAAGTGATATTGGCGGTGCCACCCGCTACGCCGGTCACTATACCGGTCGATGCACCTACTGTGGCTATGCCGGTAGCGCCGCTTGTCCATGTGCCACCGGTGGTAGTATTGGCAAGTGTGGTAGTACTACCTGCACATAACAGAGCAGTGCCGGTAATGGCGGGCAGTACACAATCAACAACGGTCACCTTGAAATTATCGAAATAGGCATACCGGCAGTTACTTGCGCCCGACAGCAACCCATAGGTAGCATGATAGTTGCTGTAAAAGCCAAATCTGGTCATGGCCGTACCGGTATAGGTTGCATTTACAGCAGTGCCGGCCGCGGTAAGTGTGCCTGTTGCAGGGTCAGTAAAAGCGGTAGTACCATCGTCGCGCACAAAAAGGCTCCAGGTATTGGTGGCAGGGTCGTAGGTTACCTTCACGCTTGCGTAGCGGGTCGCACCACCCAGCAGTACAGACGATGTGATAATGGTTGTTACCGTTCCCGTAAGGCCGCCTGTATATCTTACCAGCTGCAGCCCTCTCGATCCTGTAGATGATGGATCATAGGTTATCGCATAGCCATTACCGGCTGTTCTTACGTTTGCGTTTGTAGCAGTGAGCACTACTGCCGCATTATCGTTTGCCGTGCCAAAACCACTGGCCGCATTGCTCGTTCTTATATTCACCGTCCAGGTTACCACACCCGGATTGGAAGAAAGCGTTGCACTGAAAGGCGAGCCATAACCGGAAAGCAAGGAGGTCGTCTGAGCAAAACCGTTATTTGTTCCAAACAGCGATCCCTCTACCCACGTAGCCAGCTGATTGTTGGTAAACGTGACAAAACCACCACCATCCGACCCGCCCAGCTGCACCCCTTCGTCACCGAAAACAGAACTGCCACCGGTATTGTTGGTAAAAGTGACCGAGGGTGTTCCACCCGGCACCGTTGTAGTACTTCCCGAACCGGGAAATGCGTTTGAATAAACAGTGGTCTGCGCACTACTGCGGCCAGAAACAACCAGTGCGGCAATGAATAGGATAAGGAGTCTGAGTGGTGCCATGATCATTAAATTTTTATTTGAATATTCTTTCATTTGCAGCGTTACAATTCGGTTAATTTATCATTACCCTGCAAAGCCAATTCAGCAAGATAACAAAAAATTATTTTGCCAGTACACGAAAAAGCATTATTAAGCACATTTTAAGGTCGATTACTAATATATGGTTAATAGCCTGAAAAATAGTGGGTTACCCCCCTTCACAATGACGTATGAAATGGCTTTTTCGTTGGCTACAGCACCATACTTTAACGCCCTCATGGCATCCCCTGCTTTTTCCCCCTCTGCCAGATTCTATATTTCATTTACCTTCACACCTTCACATTTACTCATACCAAAATGAAATACTTACCAATACCATCAAAATTGTACGAGCAGAACAGGCAGCGCTTTATTAAAAAAATGAAGCCCAACTCACTGGCTATATTCCCGGCCAGCCCTGTGTTTCCAAAGAGTGGCGACGGCACCTATGGCTACAAGCCCGATGCCGATATTATGTGGCTCTCCGGCATAGTGCAGGAAAAAACCATGGTAGTGCTCTTCCCCGACAATCCAGATAAGAATATGCGCGAGGTGCTGGTAGTGCTGCGCCCTAATGAGCTGCTCGAAAAATGGGTGGGACATAAGCTGCGCAAAGACGAGGCTACAGCCATATCGGGCATCACCAATGTGCAGTGGCTCGATGGGTTTGACACCATGATACAGGTGATGATGAACAGTGCCGACACCGTATACCTCAATACCAACGAGCACAACCGCCTTGACACCGAGCTGCCACGTACCGATCTCCTCTTCGCGCACGACTTTATGAAAAAATACCCCGTGCACACCTACGACCGTGCCGCCCGGATAATGAAAGAAGTACGCGCCATAAAGACTAAGGAAGAAGTGGAAGTGACCAAAGAGGCTATCGCCATCACGGCCAAAGCCTTCGACCGTGTGCTGAAATTTGTGCAGCCCGGCGTTATGGAGTACGAGATCGAGGCCGAGATCACTCACGAGTTCCTCCGCAACAGGGCCACCGGCCATGCCTATGGCTGCATCATTGCCAGCGGCGACCGCGCGCGTACCCTCCACTACGAAGAGAACAACCAGGAATGTAAAGACGGAGAGCTGCTGCTTATGGACTTTGGTGCCGAGTATGGCAACTATAATGCCGATCTCACCCGCACCATACCTGTAAATGGCAAATTCACCAAGCGCCAGAAAGAAGTGTACAATGCCTGCCTGGCGGTGCATAACCACGGCAAGAAGATACTGAAACCCGGCCTCCTTTTCCCCGACTATGTAAAAAGCATAAATCAGGAAATGGAAAAGCAGTTGCTGGCAATAGGCCTCATCTCCAAGGCCGACATTAAGAACCAGGACCCGGAAAATCCTGCCTTCCGCAAGTACTTCTACCACGGCGTCAGCCACCACCTGGGCCTTGTAGTGCATGATGTAGGCTCTTATACCGATGCTATTAAAGAAGGTATGATGTTCACTATAGAGCCCGGCATCTACATAGAAGAAGAGAAAATGGGCATCCGTATTGAGAACAACATCTGGATCACCAAGACCGGCAATGTAGACCTCTTTAAAGGCATACCAATAACCGTAGAAGAGATAGAAGCCGCAATGAAGAAATAATTGCTTTCACAACTTTACAATAAGCCAGCGGGCAGGTGCATTGCGCCTGCCCGCTTTTCATAACGCCTCCTGTCATCGTGCACTCGCCGAACGTTGTCATCGTGCACTTGCCGACCGTTGTCATCGTGAGCTTGCCGAACGGTGTCATCGTGAGCTTGCCGAACGACGTTTTTACAATATTTTAGCTAATCCCATCTCCCGCAGGCAATTATCTTTTTAAGTAGTCCTATCTTAGCGGCACAAACCGAAATGGCATGAAAAAAACTGGGTTGCTCGCTATCGCATTATTAATGGTCGCTAATGCCGGTCGGGCACAAGGCTTTTACCTTCGCGCAGGTATGGGCTATGCCGCACCAGCCGCCTCCCAGACTACCTACGAAACACCACTGCCTTTCAATGGGTTCACTTCGGCATTCAGTGGCACCCGAAACAATACCAACAATGCCGAAGGTTACAACGTAAAAAAAGCATCCTTCTCCGCTGGCCTGCAGGGCACATTGGCTATAGGCTATATGTTCTCGGATCATGTGGGTGTGCAGCTCGATGCTATTATCGGCCTCTCGCCGCAAAAGTTCACTTTTACTGACAATAATGTGAACCTCAACGGCGTACTTAGCACGATAGTTACGGAGCAATCTGCCAGGTCGCTGGCCCTCCTCACCCCATCGCTGGTACTGCAGACCGGCACACAAAAATCACTCAACCTATACACCCGCCTCGGCCTTGTGCTGCCCCTCAACACCCAGATCACACAAGATATAAGCATTACAAACCTTCCAGGCGCAGGCCGCATCGTTACCGACGATTTTAGCTGGACTATCAAAAACAGCTTCTCCCTGGGCTTTGCCGCAGCGGCTGGTGTCAATTACCGGATCAACGACCGCATGTCCGTCTTCGGAGAGATCAGCATGCTATCCATGTCGGCATTTGCCAAAGAGCAGAAACTTAACGCTATCACAGAGGATGGTCAGAGCGTTTCGACAACGGCATTCAGCCCGCAAACAATCACATTCAGCAAATCGGCCGTGCGCGATAGCAACTTTACCAGTCAGCCTACCTATGCACAGCCCTTCAGCAATGTTACCTTCAGCGTAGGTGTCCACTACGACCTCTCCTCCGGCCGCAGCAAAGTCAGCTCACACGGCACAGGCGAGGCCGACAGGCCAAGAGGTGGCAAGTTCAACTAGTATTGCCTAATGACCCAATGGTTTACCCTGATCACAAACCGACGCCACTCGTTTTTGTTTTGCTGAGGCACGAACCTGCACGGTGGCGACAATACATGCCCCCGGGCATAACACACGTCTGTAAATATTTCAATGCAGCAGCGGTACGTTTGCGCCTGCCTGCATTGATGGCTCCATACTTTCTCCCTATACCCTTATTATCACGGATTCATTACCGCGCCCTAATTTTATCGACTCATTCACCAACCACCAAAAAAATACAGACAATGAACCAGCAACTAGACCTCGTAGTAAAATCTGTGCTCGACTCCTGGCACACCAACGTATCGCGCACCGACAAGCTGCTCAACGAGCTTACCGATGAGCAACTGCAAAACGAAGCATCTGCAGGACGCAACACCGGCACCTACCTGCTGGGCCACCTTACCGCAGTACACAGCCGCATGTTGCCACTGCTGGGCCTTGGCGAGCAGCTGCACCCCCACCTAGACGAACCGTTTCTCCTCAACCCCGACAAGTCAGGAAAAGAGATACCTACAATACCACAGCTGCGCGCGCACTGGACCGAAGTAAACAACGCCCTTGCCACCCAGTTTGCCAAAATGCAGCCCGAAGAATGGCTACAGCGCCACACCTCCGTAAGCGAAGAAGACTTTGCCAAAGAGCCGCACCGCAACCGCCTCAATGTACTCCTCAGCCGCACCACCCACCTCGCAGGGCACGCAGGCCAGTTGCTTTACCTTAAGAACAGATAATCAGCAGAACTTTATATGAGCAAACACCCCCCACTGATGTAGTGCGGGGTGTTTGGCGTTTAAATTATTGACGCTTGTGGATGCTAATACTTGAAGCGTTCATTATTATGCGCCCTCAAAAAATCCCTGTCCGGCAGGAATTTATCGGGCAACAATATTTCTTTACCCTCAATGTCAATGAAATTTTGGCTAATACTAACCGTCACGTCTTTCTTCTTTAGTGAAGCTGATACCCTTACTTTGTAGCTATCTGCATCTATCGTTATTAATCCCACTTCAAAAGCCTTGTCATGTAGTGCATTCAGAGCAAGGCCGTTCATTGGGTTCATCCTGTTTTGCTCATCTCTGCTCCATGGAAGTATGTGGCTTGCTATCAGTAACTCGGGATTTGAGATACCGGTAATACAACATCTATTATTATAGGTGGCTAATACGATCGTTCTGAAAACAGATTGATTCACCCTCGTATTTACTAATCGTTGCTTTTCTAATCCTTGCTTCGGTATATCGCTAATGTCTATATTGTTTAGTTTTTCTACAGTTGTGTTTTTTACTTTAGCTAATAGCATTTCGCTCTCTATTAGTGCGGCATCCCAATTATCGTAAAATTCGCTCCAAATTTCCCTATCTAATTTACTGGTATTACTTAGCCCCTTGATACCTCTTGCCTGAAGTGTAGGATCAAGGCTTGCAAAATTTCCGAGTTTCCGAGCAACTGCATCAGGAGATCTTCCAACTACTAACGCCAACTCTTTAATGCTTGAATTGGTTTTATGCATTTTTCCAAAAGGGAGTTTACAATACAAGTTGATTGCCAAAATTGATTGCTCTCTTGTCCAAAGTTCTTGCCCTTGCTTCATACCATCAAGGTATAAAAATTATTAGCAATTTACATTTCAAAGGCAATTTCTAATTTCTTCAGCTATACATATTGCCAAAAGCGGCGGCACGGCATTCCCTATTTGCTTATAGGCCGCAGTTCTGTTCATCCCCTCTTTATCACCCTCAAAGTAATAGTCATCAGGAAAGGATTGTAATCTTGCTGCCTCACGTACGGTTAGCGACCTGCATTGCTTTACATCCGGATGTATATAATAATGTCCATCTTTTGCAATATGCGCTACGACAGTTTGAGACGCATTTAATTCGCCCGCTACTACCTTAAACCTGTCTGTAAATACGTCCCTGTTACTATGCGTCTTTAAAGATTCCGGTAGTTCATTATAATGTAAGCGCTCTTTAGCTTTGTTCCACTTATTTATTGCTATCCTGTATATCTGCCTGTCTTGTACCGTATGGGCACGTCCTACGTGCTGCGTAACAATTTGTATTGCTCCTCTTATTTCAGACTGAGCCAGATATTCGTTAGTAGCACCAATATAACCGGTATACTTGTCTAGCCCTTGCCCCGCCTGTATTTTAGGCAGGTCACTAAATATCAGGTCAACTGTATAATTATTATGCTTACCTAGCAAGTTTATTTCATCAAGAATAGTGCCTTTCTTATAACCCACTAGTATTACTCTTTTCCTGTCTTGAAGTACATTGAAATTTCTCGCTTCCACAACAAAGTCCCTTACCTCATAACCAAGAATATTTCTAAACATTAATAACATTCGCCGGAAGTATTCTCCCTTGTTAGCGGAGTGTAAGCCTATAACATTTTCAAAAACAAAAGCCTTTGGCTTATACCTTCTTATGTACTTTCCATATTCAAGAAACAAAAAATTTCTTTCATCGCCTTTCATTCCATGTGGCGACCTCGCCCTGCCGGATAACGAATAAGCCTGACAAGGTGGCCCACCCACTATCAGATCTATGTTCCGACCGCTTAGTCGACTATCTATTAGTCTGAATATTTTTTCGTTGTTTGCCTTACCTATCGGCAGGTTAATTATACTTTCTAGTAGCAGCTTGGGTACAGTTGCGTATAATTGGTCTCTATCTATTTCACCTTTCAGGTAACTTATATAAATACTCAGCATTCCCTGCGCTTTTAAGTAATGATAAGCAGTTCTCGTCCTTAATGTATTGCAGGCAGCTTTGTCCATTTCAACATGCGCTATCGGGTTGAAGCCTACTTTAATAAACCCTTCGGAAAGTCCTCCGGCTCCAGCACACAGGTCAATGTAATTCAGTGTTTTGTCCATTTTCTATAAGTTTTGATCATTGATGTAAACCGCGCAAGCTACCAGGAATGGCTGGCCCAGTCAATCGGATATAAGTGAACTTTTGTGGAACTTTTCCTAATAGATATCTGTGTATTCATCTGTGAACAATACCAGAAAACCTCAACACGAGATCAGTTAAACTCATACACACCAAAAAGGCACTTACACACCCATATACTGCACAGCATATTTACTACGCAACATCTCCCCCTGAGAGGGCCGACGAAAGCTCGCCACTATACAAAACCCGCCAAAAAATCCCGGGCTTATAAATGTCATTGCTTATAGCCTTATTGGGTTTTTTAATAATTGCCCTCCATACTTACCCCCCCAATCTGCTACCTTTGCCCTATGGCATACAGATCGTTGCAGGCATTTATAGAGGCCCTCGAGCAGGCAGGCGAATTAGTAAGAATAAAGACTTTTGTTGATCCCGTATTGGAAATTGCAGAGATCGCAGACCGCGTCTCCAAAACCCCCGACCGTAACAAGGCACTCCTGTTTGAGAACACAGGCACTGAGTTCCCCTTGCTTATCAATGCTATGGGCAGCGAGCGCCGCATGTGCATCGCCCTCGGTGTTACTGAGCTCGATGATGTTACCAAAGACATTCAAGGCCTCTTCAATATGCTGTCGGCCCCTAAAAACGGCCTGCTCGAAAAGTTGGCGATGCTACCCCAGCTCGGCAAGTTTGCCTCGTGGATGCCAAAGGTGGTCAGCGGAAAGGGCGCCTGTCAGGAGGTTATAATGACCGACCCCGACCTCGGCAAGCTGCCCGTGCTCAAGTGCTGGCCGCAGGATGGCGGCCCCTTCATTACCCTGCCCTCCATACATACCAAAGACCCCGTAAGCGGCATTCGCAATATAGGCATGTACCGTATGCAGGTGTTCGATGGCAAAATGACCGGTATGCACTGGCACAAGCACAAGGTATCGGCCCGTCATTATAATGAATATAAAAAACTGGGCAAGCGCATGCCCGTGGCAGTAGCCCTGGGCGGCGATCCAGTATATACCTATTCGGCCACAGCCCCCCTGCCTGAAAATGTAGATGAGTATATGCTGGCCGGTTTCCTCCGCAAGAAGAAGGTGGAACTGGTGAAGTGCATCACCCAGCCCGATATTGAAGTACCCTCCGATGCCGACTTTATCATAGAAGGCTACGTAGATACTGATGAGGAAATGATATGGGAAGGCCCATTCGGCGATCATACCGGCTATTATTCCCTGCCCGACTGGTATCCCCGTTTCCATGTCACCGCCATTACCCACCGCAAGGGTGCGGTCTATCCCGCCACTATAGTGGGCATTCCCCCGCAGGAAGATGCCTGGCTGGGCAAGGCCACCGAGCGTATATTCCTTACGCCCATAAAGATGACCATGGTTCCGGAGATCACAGATATGAATATGCCGGTAGAGGGTGTGTTTCACAATCTCGTCATCACCACTATTAATAAGGAGTATGCCGGCCAGGGCCAGAAGGTAATGAACGCCATGTGGGGTGCCGGCCAAATGATGTTTAATAAAATACTGGTACTTGCCGATGGCATTAAGGACAGTGGCATTAAGATAGATGACTATCCCCGCCTCACAAAGTACGTTTTCGACAATATAAATCCAGCTACCGATATCTATTTCAGCCAGGGCCCTATGGATGTGCTCGATCACAGCTGCTCAAAGCTGGGCTTCGGTGGCAAGATGTGCATAGATGGCACCCGCAAACTGGAGGAAGAGCTCACCGCCCCCATGCAGCCCTATAGCCTGCCCCCTGCCTTTTCGGCTTCCGGCATCAGGGCCCGGTTTCCGGAGATCACCAGCCTCTACGAGGGTCTGGCCGCAGATCTGCAGATACCCGTGCTGTTTGTAGCCGTGCGCAAAGAGCGCCCGCATCACGTACTGGGCCTGCACCAGCAGCTATGTCTGCAGTCTGGCATGGATGGCATAAAGATGGTAATATATGTAGAGCATACCGTAAATACGGCCGACATTGCCGATGTGCTCTGGCGCTTCTGCAACAACCTCGACCCCCGTCGCGACCATTTTTACGGCGGAAAAGAAAATAATATTCTGGGCCTCGATGGCACTCGTAAAACAAAAAAGTTTGATAACTTTGATAGGCCCTGGCCCAATATCATAGTTGCAGATGACAAAACAATAGCAACTGTTGATGCCAAATGGGACAGCCTTGGTATGGGAAAAATAATTATTTCTCCATCTTTACGCTACAAAACCCAACTATATGAGGGGGGTGCAGCTGTCTTAGATACTGAATAACTATTTTCATACCGGATTTTGTAACTTTTTTAAAAATAAACAACAATGAAACGTATCCTTTTCGCGTGTTTCTTACTCACTGCCACCTGTGCGCCTACCCTTTATGTGCAGCAGGCCATAGCACATCCCGTTACCACTCCGGTAACCCAGGCCGATTTTAATACCAAGATCAACCTGATGGATTCCTATATAGGCGCAGGTAACATGACTGCCGCCCAGGCTACCTGGGAAGAGGTACATACCATGATGCTCAATGTGCTGCATACTACCAAAGAAAGCATAAGTGGCGCGGCTACCCCTGCTGCCAAAGATGCCTTCATGGCCGTGCTCAACAACCAGACCAACGTATATTACCAGGTTTGGGCGCTGAAGCCAGATCTTGCTACCAATCGTACAGCCATCCACACCAAGCTGGTCGATTTCAAGGCTACTATTTATTAATAGCCCGCTAGTGTATTGATCTTTTTTGGTTGCGCCCTCAGAGGCGCGGCATTTTGTACATCTGTAAAATGTAATAAACAATGAAGCGTATTCTTCTGGTCTGCTGCCTGCTTTCTGTATCAGCTACCGCTACCTTTGCCCAGGCCAAACAAAAAGCCACAGCTACCACTGCCCCTACCGTAGTGTCTAAAAACGACTACTATGTGAAAATGAATGAGCTCAACACCCTGCTGGCAGACAAAAAGATGGATGCCGCAAAAGCCAAGTGGGATGAGCTGCATACAATGATGGGCACAGCCATGTCCGATTCTCGCTACAGGCTCGATGAGGTAACCAGGAGGAACGATGCCAATGAAAGGGCTGCGGCACTGGCCCAGGTCAAAAAGCAAAGAGGCATATATGCCGAGCTAATGCAGCTGAAGAACGATATGGCTACCAACAAAGAGCTGATAAAACAAAAACTCACAGAGTTTAGCACCACAATGCTCTAAAAGAATTTTTTACGGAATAAATAATGTTTTAATAAGGTCCTGATTATTCAGGACTTTATTAATTTTATAACTGACTAAATCACACCACACTACCATGGCAGACCCAAAGAGAGTTACCGCACTCGGCGGCATATTTATGAAAAGCAACGACCCCGCAGCCACCCGCAACTGGTATAAGGAGCATCTGGGCTTTAATGGCGATCAATACGGGGCCACCTTCGAATGGCGCCATGCCGCAGCCCCCGACAAAAAGGGCACCAGTGTCTGGAACACCTTCCCGGCAGATACTAAATACTTTGCCCCATCGGGCAGGGAGTTTATGATAAATCTGCAGGTAGAGAACCTCGAGTGGCTGCTGGACCAGCTCAAAGCCGAAGGCATAGACCAGATCGGCGAAATGCAGGTTTACGAATACGGCAAATTTGCCCATATCGTAGACCCCGACGGCACTAAAATAGAGCTATGGGAGCCTGCCGATGAGGGCTTTGACGATGAGGCCGGCGAAGGTGCTGCCCAGTAGCATACCGCTACTATCCATTCATTGACCATACAGATACCCGCCGCTTTTGTGGCGGGTATTTCTGTTATTTCATCGCTATTAATTCCTGTAGTGCCCGCATAAGTTGCATATTAATCATTACATTTACAACTCAATTCACTCTCCGTGAAAGCGATCATACCCGTTGCCGGCGCAGGTACCAAACTGCGGCCACTTACATATACCCAGCCAAAGGCACTCATCCCCATTGCGGGCAAAACAATACTAGGCGTTATTGTAGATCAGCTGCTCGAAGCAGGCGTCACTGAGTTCGTGTTCGTCATAGGTTACCTTGGCGAAAAGATACAGCGGTACATAGAGAAGACCTATCCGCAGATGCAGTCTACCTTCATTACCCAAAACGACAGGCGGGGTACCGGCCATGCCATATGGCTCACCCGCGCAGCCGTGCAGGATACCGAGATAATGATAGTGCTGGGCGATACCGTATGCGACTATAATGTAGAGGAGATACTCAGCAGCAAGGTATCGCAGATAGGCGTGCGCAAGGTCGATGATCCGCGCAGCTTTGGCGTTGCCCAGCTCGATGATAAGGACATGGTGATAAAGATGGTGGAGAAGCCGCTGATACCTAAGTCGAACATGGCTATGGTGGGCATCTACTACATCAGGGAGACCGCAGCCATGTTTGCCGCGCTCGAAAAGAACCTCGGCAACATACCAGACGAGAACGGAGAATATCACCTTACCAATGCACTGCAGCATATGGTAGAGGGCGGCGTGCAGCTGCATGCCTTCAGGGTTAATAACTGGTTCGACTGTGGTAAGAAAGAAACACTGCTCTCTACCAATGCCACCCTGCTGAAGCAGATGGACGACAACCACCCCGATCGCCCGCAGCAGTACTTTGATACTACGGTGATCATACCCCCTGTGAATATTGCTGAGGGCTGCGTGATCCGTCACTGTATTATAGGGCCAAACGTTACCATAGGCGAGCATACCAAAATAGAGTCGTCGATAGTCCGCGATTCCATAATAGGCTCTTATGCCGAGCTACAGCAGGTAGTGCTCAACTCCTCCATAATAGGCAACGATGCCTATGTGCGTGGCCTCAGCCAGAGCCTCAACATCGGCGACAATACAGAGATAGATCTTGGATAGTTTTAAAATACCGGGCAATAACAATATTTGGAGACCTGTAACGTACATGATGCTAGCCGACTTGCGGTTGATAAAACCTGCGTACGTAACCAACACCCAGATAACCTGACTTTAAAATTCCCCGGTATAACGCTGAATGCCTTTAGGCCGACTACATACCATTTGATATGCCCAACGCAATTACCGTCTCATCCCTTCATTGCTACCCTATAAAATCTTGCAGGGGAGTAGCGCTCCAGACCGCAAGAGTGGGAGCAATGGGCATTGAATACGACCGCCAGTGGATGGTTGTAAACGAAGAGGGCATATTTGTCGCACAGCGCGGCGATAAATCGATAGGCGCTGTGGGTATCAGAACTATGTGCCTTATCAGGGTGGCTATAAATGACCCGCATCTCGAAATAAATGCTCCCGGCATGCCGCCAATTTTTTTGCCGCTCGCCGGCATCAATGGTACTGCAAGTACTGTCAGGATATGGGATAGTGAATGTACAGGTATTGATCAGGGCAATGAAATAGCCGACTGGCTCAGTAGCTATCTGTCCAGGGAAGTTGCAGGCAAATACCGCCTCGTAAGGATGCCTGACGAAGGCGACCGGCGAACAGAGATCGGCAATACAGGTGTTGCCTATGCAGACGGATATCCGCTCTTGCTCGCATCCGAAGCATCGCTTGCCCACCTCAATACCATGACGAATGACCCCATACCTATGAATAGGTTCCGGCCAAATATAGTGGTCACCGGCTGCGACCCGTTTGAAGAAGACAAACTTTTGAATTTTAATATCGGGAGCGTGGCATTCACTGGCGTAAAACCATGCGCCCGCTGCCCTATTACCACCATCGATCAGCAGACAGCAATACAGGGAAAATTTCCACTCAATGCACTGGCTACCTTCCGCAAAACGCCCCGGGGCGTGATATTCGGAATGAACCTGAACCATAGGAACAGGGGCATGATGAGCGTGGGCGATGAGCTGATGGTATCTGTATAATGAATTGCAGTAGGCATATTAGCACACGCGGCAACTGTGGAGTTAAAAATCGGCCGCTACCTCAAAGCATACCTTTTCTTTGGTACCGGGATGTATGAACTCCAGATAGGCGGCATGCAGGTACATACGTTCCGCCGGATTGCCATAGATGTCATCACCTACAATGGGGGCATTAAGGCCAAGCTCATGTGCCGAATGCATGCGCAACTGATGCGTACGGCCCGTAAGTGGCCAGAAAT
>CAUJSJ030000137.1:0-7705 GCA_963422775.4 uncultured Roseateles sp. | reverse complement strand
CGGGAACTCGCCCGCCGGCCTGCCGTCGACGGTCATGCGGCGCACGGTCGGGCTCTGCATGGCGCCCGAGGTGCGCTGACCCTCGTTGCTCCAGTAGATGAGGTTGCGCCGCGCGTCCAGGCGCAGGCTCTCGGGGTCGACCATGTTGCGGCCGAAGGGTTGGCCGTCGAGATCGAGGATGGTGGTCACGTTGACCCAGGTCACGCCAGCGTCGCCGGGGGTGGCGCTGCGGCGGAACTTGCCCAGGTCCAGGGCCAGTTCGTAGAAGCGTGCCGGCCCGCGGTCGCTGCGGTCGTCGCTGATGGCCAGGTAGCGGCCGGTCGCCGACACGTAGTCGATGCTGGACAGGCCACCCACCGGCAGGCCGCGAAAGATCGGGCTGGCGGGCACGACCTGCTGGCCGATGTAGTTCAGGGTCTGGGCGTGGGCGGACCCTGCCAGCAGCAGGGCGAGTAGCCATTTCATGTCGAGGGAACTCCAGGGGCGACCGCGGCGCCGGGCACTGCGGCCGCCGGGGCGCGGATTATGCGGCGCGGCGCAGGGCGGCCCTGAGGGTGTCGATGATGCGTTCGATGTGGCTGCTCTCGATGATCAGCGGCGGCGACAGGGCAATGGTGTCGCCCGTCGTTCGGATCAGCAGGCCCTTGTCCCAGCAGTCCAGGAAGATGTTGAAGGCGCGCTTGGCAGGCTCGCCAGGCAGGGGCTTCAACTCGATGCCGCCGACCAGGCCGATGTTTCGCACGTCGATCACGTTGGGCTCGTCGCGCAGCGAGTGCAGGGCGCGGGCGAACTCGTCCTGCATGCGCGCCGCGCGCGTCAGCAGGTCGTCGTCGGCGTAGGTGTCCAGCGTGGCGATGCCGGCCGCGCAGGCCAGCGGGTGGGCCGAGTAGGTGTAGCCGTGGAAGAACTCGATCAGGTGCTCGGGCCCTGTCATGAAGGCGTCGTGGATCTTCTGCTGCGCGAACACCGCGCCCATCGGCACGCAGCCGTTGGTGATGCCCTTGGCCACCGTCATCAGGTCGGGCGTGACGCCGAAGGTCTGGGCGCCGAACGGGTTGCCGGTGCGGCCGAAGCCGGTGATGACCTCGTCGAAGATCAGCAGGATGCCGTGCTTGTCGCAGATCTCGCGCAGGCGTTGCAGATAGCCCTGAGGCGGGATCAGCACGCCGGTGGAGCCGGCCACGGGCTCGACGATGACGGCGGCGATGGTCGACGCGTCGTGCAGCGCGACCAGGCGCTCCAGGTCCTCGGCGAAGTCGGCGCCGTGCTGCGGAATGCCGACTGAGAAGGCGTTGCGCGCCGGGTCGTGCGTGTGGCGGATGTGGTCCACGCCTGCGAGCAACGTGCCGAACATCTTGCGGTTGGCCACCATGCCGCCCACCGAAATGCCGCCGAAGTTCACGCCGTGGTAGCCGCGCTCGCGGCCGATGAGGCGGGTGCGGGCCCCTTCGCCGCGCACGCGGTGGTAGGCGATGGCCATCTTCAGCGCCGTCTCGACCGCCTCCGAGCCTGAGTTGGTGAAGAACACGCGGTTCATGCCGGCCGGCGCGATCCTGGCGAGCCGGTCGGCCAGCTCGAAGGCCTTGGGGTGGGCCATCTGGAAGGGCGGCGCGAAGTCCAGCTCGGCCGCTTGGTCCTGGATGGCCTTGACGATCTTGCTGCGGTTGTGGCCCGCGTTGACGCACCACAGGCCGGCGATGCCGTCGAGGATCTCGCGGCCCTTGTCGTCGCGGAAATACATGCCGTCGGCGCCGGTCAGCAGGCGTGGAGCCTGCTTGAACTGCCGGTTGGCCGTGAAGGGCATCCAGTAGGCGTCAAGCTTGGAAACGTCTGCGCTCATGCGGGGCTCCTCGGAACGAATCCCAAAGTCTAAAAGCTAATTTGACGGGTTGGTCAGAATTTGACGGCGCCTCAGGGTTCCCACCAGCGGCATCAGCTGCACGAGCAGGATGCAGGCGAGCATCAGGCCGCAGCCGATGAGGCCCGCGGTGTTGAGGCGCTCGCCCAGCAACACGTAGCCGAAGGCGGCGGCGAACAGGGTTTCGGCGGACAGGATGATGGCGGCGTCGGCCGCGTGGGCGTAGCGCTGGGCGACGACCTGGGCCGTGAAGGCGATGCCGACGGACAGCACGCCGGTGTAGGCGCGCGGCCTGGATGCCCGCCCAGCGCAGCGGCTCCATGACACAGGCCGCGATGAGCGACAGCACGCCGCAGACGGCGAACTGGCCGCTGGCGACGAGGAAGGGCGCGGCCATGCGGTCGGCCCAGCGGCCCACCATCAGCACGTGCAGGCCCCAAGGGACGGCCGAGCCCAGCACCCACAGGTCACCCAGGCCGATGCTCAGCTCGTGGGCGCCCGACAGCAGGAAGGCACCGACCAGACAACCCGCCGCCGCCGGCCACACCGACCAGTGCGCGACCTGCCGCAGCAGCAGCCAGGCCAGCACCGGCACCAGAGGCACGTAGACGGCGGTCAGGAAGCCAGCGTTGGTCACGCTCGTGAACTGGATGCCGATCTGCTGCATGACGGCGCCCAGCGTCATCAACAGGCCCAGGCCGCCGATGTGCAGGCCGTCCAGCCTGACCAGCGGACGGCCTGCGCGGCCGAGGCGGCGCCACTCCAGCAGGGCAAAAGGCAGCACGACGAGCGAGCCGATCAGGAAGCGCACGCCGGTGAACAGCAGCGGTCCGACGTCCGCCATCGCGCGGTTCTGCGCGACGAAGGCCGAGCCCCAGATCAGTGCGACGAAGGTGAGGAGCAGGTTGGCCTGGAAACGAGTCACGGGTTGGCAAGGGCGGCGAGTTCCGCCTCGTCGAAGCCGGCTGCGCGCCGGGCTTCGAGGTTGAAGGGTGCGCGCAGCTTGGGTGCATGGTGGCGTTCGGCCAGCTCGGCGTAGGTGGTGATCGGGTCCAGCCCGCGCTGCGCGCACAGGAAGCGGTACCAGCGGTTGCCAGCGGCCACGTGGCCGATCTCGTCGCGCAGGATGATGTCCAGGATCTCGCCGGCGCGCGCGTCGCCGGCGCCCACCAGCTTGCGCTTGACGGCGGGCGAGGCGTCCAGCCCGCGGGCCTCCAGCGTGCGCGGCACCAATGCGATGCGCGCGAGCAGGTCGTGCTTGGTGCGCTCGGCCATGTCCCACAGCGCGTTGTGGGCGTCGAAGTCGCCGTAGTCGAAGCCGAGCGACAGCAGGTGGTTGCGCAGCAGCGTGAAGTGCGTGGCTTCCTCCTGCGCGACGCGCAGCCAGTCGCGGTAGAACGCCTCGGGCATGCCGGGGAAGCGCCAGCAAATATCCAGGGCCAGGTCGATGGCGTTCAGCTCGATATGGGCGATGGCGTGCACCAGGGCTGCGATGCCGGCGGGCGTGCGCAGGGAAGGGGGCTTGAGCGTGATGTGCTCGACCAGGCGGGGCCGGGCAGGACGGCCGGGGATGCCGGCGGGCTCGGCGAGCAAGGCCTGGGTGTCGACTGGCAGGGCCGCATCCAGCGCCACTGTGGCGGCAGCCTTGGCTGGTGCATTGGCGATCAGAAGCGGGCCGAGCGTGGCCAGTCGGAGGTCGGACATCGGGGCGATTCTAAAATTCACAGCTTTGACGGGAGGCCCGCGATGGCGATCTACCAGCTCGACGAGCACATTCCCGACGTGGCCGAGACGGCGTTCGTCGCCGACAGTGCCGAGGTCATCGGCCGCGTGATGCTGGGTGAAGGCGTCAGCATCTGGTTCAACGCCGTGCTGCGCGGCGACAGCGACACGCTGACCATCGGCGCCGGCAGCAACATCCAGGACGGCTCGGTGCTGCACGCCGACACCGGCTTCCCGCTCGTCATCGGCGAGAACGTCACCGTCGGCCACCAGGTGATGCTGCACGGCTGCACGGTGGGTGACGAAAGCCTCATCGGCATCGGCGCGGTGGTCTTGAATGGCGCGCGCATCGGCCGCAACTGCGTTGTCGGCGCCGGCGCGCTGGTGACCGAGGGCAAGGAATTTCCCGACGGCTCGCTGATCGTCGGCGCACCGGCCAAGGTGGTGCGCGAGCTGACCGAGGCTCAGATCGCCGGGCTCAAGGCGAGCGCCGCCCACTATGTCAACAACGGCCGCCGGTACGCGGCCGGCCTGAAAAGAATCCGATGAGCGAGTTGCACAAGTTCCTGTTCGATGGCCTGCCCGTGCGCGGCATGCTGGTGCGCCTGACCGAGGGCTGGAGCGAGCTGCTGAGCCGCCGCGAGCCGGGCGCCGAATACCCGCCCGAGCTGCGTGACCTGCTCGGCCAGATGAGCGCCGCGGCCGTACTGATGCAGGCCAACATCAAGTTCAACGGCGCATTGGTGCTGCAGATCTTCGGCGACGGCCCGGTCAAGCTCGCGGTGGCCGAGGTGCAGCCCGACCTGAGTTTTCGCGCGACGGCCAAGTGCATCGGTAGCGTCGAAGCCGGCGCCACGCTGGAGGCCATGGTCAACCTGCATGGCCAGGGCCGCTGTGCGATCACGCTGGACCCCAAGGACAAATTCCCCGGCCAGCAGCCCTACCAGGGCGTCGTGCCGCTGCACGGCGACCAGCGCGAACCGCTGCAGAAGGTCAGCGAGGTGCTGGAGCACTACATGCTGCAGTCCGAGCAGCTCGACACCAAGCTCGTGCTGGCCGCCAACGGCGACATTGCTGCTGGCCTGTTGATCCAGCGCCTGCCCGTCGAGGGCGAGGGCAATCTGGAAGGCCGCAGGAACGAGGATGACATCGGGCTGTCGGACGCCTTCAACCGCATCAGCATCCTGGCCGGCACGCTGACCGCCGAGGAGCTGCTGACGCTGGACGCCGACACCGTGCTGCGCCGCCTTTTCTGGGAGGAGCAACTGACGCGCTTCGAACCCCACTCGCCGCGCTTTGCGTGCACCTGCTCGCGCGAGCGCGTCAGCCAGATGCTGCTGGGCCTGGGCCGCGACGAGGTGGACAGCGTGCTGGCCGAACGCGGCGACGTGGAGATCGGCTGCGATTTCTGTGGCCGGCACTACCGCTTCGACGCGGTCGACGTGGGTGCGCTGTTCACGCCGGCCGGCCGACAGCCCGACGGGGCAGGCGGCACGCTGCAGTAGCCGCAGCGCAACGGGCCTCATGCCTTCTGAGGACGTTGCGGTCCCTAGTGATTGACGCCACCGCGCCAAGCTGAGACTTTCCGCCCTGGCCCCGTCTTTGCCGGGGCAGGAGAGGACGCGTGGCGGACTCCAAGGGCGGATTCGGCAGTTTCCCGTGGGCGAGTGCCGCCGTGCTGGTGGCCTTCGTCGCCAGCACCCAGCTCGTGCCCCATGCCTTCGAGCCGCTGCGCCCGGCCGAGAAGGCGCGCGCCCAGGCGCCGCTGGACCCAGACCTCGACGTCAACGCCCGCCTCTGGGAAGACCCCTTCACGGCGCTGCGCCGCTACGAGACCGAGCGCGCCGAGCGCTGCGAGCGCGTGAAGAAGCAGACCTCGCAGACGCTGGACATCGACTGCCGCGACCGCGTGGCCGAGGTGCGTGACCCGCAGCGCATGCTGGCCAAGCTGGACCGCGACCACGACCAGCGCCTGGACGACACCCTCATCATCATGGGCCTGCTGCCCGGTGCAGACTTCGTCGGCGCCGAGGAGGCGCGGCGGCGCGTGCGCTACGCGACGCTGGCCGGCCTGCTGGCCCAGGACTATGTGCCCGACAACGCCGAGCGGCTGAGTCTGCTGGAGTTCGGCCTGCTGGAAGCCGCCCCGCGGGCCGATGCGGCGGCACCGGCGGCGTCGGCAGCGTCCAAGCCCGCCGATCCCGACAGGCAGGCCCGCGCGGCCCGCGCCAAGGACAACTTCGTCGTGCCCTACGAGCTGCTGTCGGCGCGCGCCGAGCACCGCCGCAAGCCGGACAGCGACAGCGAGAGCAAGGGCGACAAGCCGCGCCGCTACGGCCAGATCGCGCTGCTGTGGGTGGACGAGAACTCCCTGCCCAACCGCAAGCTGGATGCGCTGGCGCGACTGACCCAGCAGTTGATGGGCCGCGCGGCGCGCAACCTGGCCGCACCGGGCGGCGTGGACGCGCAGCGCCTGCCGAGCCTGGCCGTCATCGGCCCCTCGTCCACCGACGCCCTGCGCGCCGCGCTGATGGACCTGCGCTGCGCGGCCGACCGCAAGCACGCCGCCATCGCTGCGCTCAGCCCCGCGGCCAGCGCGGCGGCCGCCCGCTGCAGCTCGGGCGTGGCCGGCATGGCCAGCGGCCTGGCGCCCGACCTGCAGGAGGGCTACGAGCTGCTGTCACGCGCCGAGTTCTACAACTCGGCCTCGACGGCGCCCAACAGCATGATCAGCGAGCTCAGCGACCAGAAGCTGGAGTCCTTCGTCACCGACCAGTTCAACCGCATCACGGGCGTGAACCCGGTGCGGCCGGTGCAGATGGTGCGCACCATCGGCACCGACGCCGAACTCATCAAGCGCCTCGTCGCCGAACTGGGCCTGCGCCTGCCGCACGAGGGTCGGCGCGTCGTCATCGTGGCCGAACGGGATTCGCTCTACGCGCAGTCGCTGGTCAGCGAACTGCGCTACCGCCTGCCCGACGGCCGCCCGCAGGACCAGCCGCTGAAGGTCGAGGTCATCTACTTCTTTCGTGGCATCGACGGCGTGACGACGCGCGAGGCCGGCGCGGCCGCGGCGGGGGCGCCGCCGAAGAACGCCCCGCTGGAATGGCCCGAGAGCCGCGACCAGCTCGACTATCTGCGCCGCCTGGGGGCCGAACTCAAGCGCAGCGAGACGGATGCCAGCCGCCTGCCCATCGGCGCCATCGGCATCTTCGCCAACGACGTGCACGACAAGCTGCTCGTGCTGCAGGCCCTGCACGAGGATTTTTCCGACCGCATGTTCTTCACCACGGACATGGATGCGCGCTACCTGCACCCGCGCACCCAGGCCTTCACGCGCAACCTCGTCGTGGCCAGCAGCCTGCCGCTGGGCTTCTATCCGCCGCCGGCCAGTGCGCCGGCCGGTGCGGTGGATCTTCAGGCCGGCACGCCACCGCTGCGCGACATCTACCAGGCCAGCACCTACGCTGCCGCGCGCCGGGCCGGCTGCCGCAGCGACGCCTGCAAGCGCGACGAAAAGCTGGCGCTGGAGCCGGCGCTGCAGAAGCCCTCGGTCTACGAGGTGGGGCGCTCCAGCGCGGTGCCGCTGTCGGGCTATGCGCTCGAAGCACGGCCCACGCCGCCAAGCGCCGGACGCAGCGGGCTGGCGATGCTGATGGTTGTCGTCATGGGAGGTGTGCTGCTGGCTTGGCCGTCGACGCCAGCTATCAAGCAGGCGCGCCGCGTCTTCCTGCGCGAGCCGACGATGGACAACCAGCCGCAGATGGACATGACCTCCATCGTGCTCGTGGCCCTGCATGCCGGCCTGTTCGCCTACGTGCTGGCCAGCCTCATCGAGTTCCTGCTGCCCAGCCAGCTCGGTTTCGTGCACGCGCTGCTGCTGGCCAGCCTGGCTGCCTTCGGCGCGCTGCTGGCCGTGCTGCCGGCGCTGCTGCAGGCGCGCCGGGAGCAGCCTGCGCCACCCGACCAGCCGGCCGGCGTCGACCGCCTGCACCTGGTCATCGTGCTGTTGGTGGTGGCCGTCTGGGTGTGGCTGGCCTGGCCCACCGGTGGCTGGAACCGGGCCCTCATCTGCGACAGCTGCGAGCCCGTGGCCTGGCTGGAGGGCGTCAGCGCCTGGCCGTC
>CAUJSJ030000136.1:0-24581 GCA_963422775.4 uncultured Roseateles sp. | reverse complement strand
GGTAGCGCCCGGCGCTGAGGTTGTAGTCGTTGGCGCGCAGCGTGGCGGCGTCGGCGAACCACCATTTCTCGGCCCACTCGGCGGCGGCATCGCGCGCGCGCCAGCGCACGAAGGCGTTGGCGCGGTCCTGCCACACCTGGGCCAGCGCGGGCAGGTCGTCGGCGTCCACCGGGGTGTCGTGGTTGGCGTCGAGCTTGTAGCCGTCGGCGTCGGCGTGCAGGAACAGCACCTGCTGGGTCGGCCCCGCCGTGGCCTTGCCAGGGCCGCCGGCCTTGCGGAAGAACAGCACCGAGGTCTTCACGCCGCTGTAGGGCTGGAACACGCCGCCGGGCAGGCTGAGCACGGCGTCCACCTGGTGGTTTTCGATGAGCTGGCGGCGCAGCTCCTTGTGCGCGCCGGTGGAGCCGAACAGCACGCCCTCGGGCACGATGACGGCGGCGCGGCCGCCTCGGCGCAGCGCGTCGAGCATGTATTTGAGGAACAGCAGCTCGGTGGCGGTGCTGGTGCCGATGCGCACCTCCTCCACGAGGCGGTCCTTGTCCACCCGGCCCGAGAAGGGCGGGTTGGCCAGCACGACGTGAAAGCCGTCCTCGGGCAGGCCCCAGCTCGCGGCGGCGCTCCGCGTCCAGCGTGGTGGTGAGCACGTTGCGCAGCAGGATGTTGACGTCGGGCAGGCCGCGCAGCGTGAGGTTCATGGTGGCCAGGCGCACCATCTTCGGGTCCACGTCGTTGCCGAAGAAGGTGGCGGTCTGCAGCGCGCTGACCTGGGCGTTGCCGAGCCGGTCGCCCAGGCCGCGGCGCTGGCGCTTGCCGTCCACGTCGGCCTCGGTGATGGCAGCGGGCGAGGAGTGGGCCAGGCGGATGTGGTTGTAGGCGGCCACCAGGAAGCCGGCGGTGCCGGCGGCGGGGGTCGTAGATCGTGTCGCCGACCTGCGGGTCGATCATCTCGACGATGGCGCGGATCACGTGGCGCGGCGTGCGGAACTGGCCCAGCTCGCCGGCCTGCTTGATCTGGCGCAGCACATGCTCGAAGAGGTCGCCCTTGGTGTCGGCATCGGCCTGGTCCAGGCGCAGGCCGTCCACCAGGCTGACGACCTGGCTGAGCACGGTGGGCTCGTCGATGGACAGCCGGGCGCCGTGCATGAAGTTGTGGGCTGCGCCGGCGCCCAGCTCGGCGGCGAAGGCAAACACCTCGTCGCGCACGAAGCGCACCAGGGCTTCGCCGCTGAGGGCCTTGGCCCAGACAGACCAGCGCAACTGGCTGCGCGGGATGCGGGTGACGCCTTCCCTGGGGGCGTTGAGCGGGTTTTTCAGCAGCCAGTCGCCGTCGAACAAGCTGGCGTGGGTGCGCTTGAGCACCTTGGCGCGCTGCTGGTTCTCGGTGTCTATGCCCTCGACGAGGTAGAAGAAGAACAGGAAGGAGAGCTGCTCGGCGTTGCTGACGGGGTCGGGGTAGCCGCCGCCAAAGAGGTAGTCGCGGATCTGGTCGATGGACCGGCGCATGTCGGGGGTCAGGGGCATGGGAGGGGTTTCAGTGGCGGGCAGAACGCGTCGGAAAGGGGGAATTGGAGCAGACCGATGGCGCGGTCCGCCTCGGTGAAGCCGCAGCGGGCGTAGGCGTCCCAGCAATCGGCCATGAATCGCAGCCGGGCGAGGCCGGCGGGCGTCCAGCGGTAGCGCCAGTCGGGCTGCTGGCAGACCCAGGCGGTGGCGGCGTGGCCGAGGTGGTCGGCGCTGGCGACGCAGAGCTGCAGGTCAGGGTCGCCGTAGTGGACCCGGCTGGCATGGGCGCCGATGCGCTTGAAGTCGACGCGCAGCCTGTGCGCGGGTCGGTCGGCACCGCGGCGCTCGCGCAGTGCCAGCACCTGGACCTCGACATCGGCGCGGCCGGCGGCGGCGTACTTGCGCGCAATGGCGGTGCAGGCCATGTGCAGGAACAGCGGCGCCCCGGAGCGGGCCGCGCCGCCGCGGTTAAGCCTGACGGTCAGCTCGCCCGGGCTGGGCAGCCGGCACAGCAGGCGGTGCAGGTCGTCGCGCACCCGGCCGGCGCTCGCACGCAGCGCCGCCAGCTCGGCCTCAGGAGGCGGGAGGGGCATGCGGTCCGGGGGCGGGCTGGATGCCGGGCTCGGCGTCGTCGGGGCCGAAGAGGCGGCTGTTCAGGCTGGCGATCACCTCGGCCAGCCGCGCCGGGCTGCCGAACACGCGCTGCGCCTGGGCCACGCCGCCGAGCTGCGAAAAGGGGTGGAAGGCGAACTGCTCGACGACAAACTCGGCGCCTTCACCGTGGTAGTGGTCGGCGTTGGCGCGCAGCTGGGCGCCCACCATGCGCAGCCAGCTTTCCTCGCCGGGATCGAGGTCGGTGCGCGACAGCAGCCAGGCCTCGAAGCGCAGGCCCAGGGCGGCGGCGCGCTGCTCGCTGGCGGCGGGGAAGACCATGTTGCCGTCTTCGTCCAGCGTGATCCATTCGCGGGTGGTGGGGTCGATGTGGTCGTCCACGTCCAGCGCCAGCAGGCGGCGGGGCTGGTAGGGCTTGCCCGGCTGGCGGGCCAGCACCGGGCCGCCCTCGCCGGGGCCGTCGGCGTCGCCGTGGTAGTCGGTCACGCCAACGAAGTCGAACAGCGTGAACACGGGCTTGTTCCTGGCCTTGCGGGTGCCGCGGCCGCGCATCTGCTGGTACAGGATGCTGGAGCGGGTGAAGCGGGCGAACACGAGGTTGACGACCTCGGGGCAGTCGAAGCCGGTGTCCAGCATGTTCACCGAGACGAGGATCTGCGGGTAGCGCTCCTTCTTGAAGCGCTGGATGAGGGTGAGGCCGTCGGGGCTGTCGTCCTCGCCGTGGCCACTGACGACGTAGTCGGCGAAGCGCACCTCGGGCGTGGGCTTGAGGTGGGCGAACTGGGTGTCGAACAAGCGGGCCAGCGTCTCGGCATGGCGCTTGTTGACGGCGAACACGATGGTCTTGCCGAGCAGCGGCTTGCGGTTGGCGCCGCGGGCGTCGACGAAGCCTTTGTCCAGCACGGCGGCGTACTCGCGAACGATGGCGCGGTTGCGCTCGGGCACCGTGAAGCGGCGCTCCAGCGCGGCGGGATCGACGGTGATTTCGGCGCGTTCGCCGAAGAGGGCCTCCAGCTCGGCACGGGTGCCGGCGTCCATCGCCGTCCAGTCCAGCTCCTCACGGCGGACCTTGAAGCCGCCCGCAGCCGCCGTCTTGACGGTCTGCGCCTTGTAGACCTGGTAGGGCACGAGGTGGCCGTCGCGGATGGCATCCTTGAGCCGGTAGGAGAAGCTGGGTGCGTCGACCTCGAAGAAGCGCAGCGTGTCGCGCACGAAGGCCTGGTCCTCGGCGTCGGCGTCGGGCGGGGCGTCGGCCACGCAGGGCGTGGCTGTGAGGCCGACCTGGATGCCGTCGAAATGTCGCAGCACGCCGCTCCACTGGCCGTAGATGCTGCGGTGGCATTCGTCGCTGATGACGAGGTCGAAGTAGCCGCTGGAGTAGTCACCGTACAGGTTGACCATGCTCTGCAGCGTGGTGATGGTGATGCGCTTCTCGTCCTGGAAGCGCCGGCCGGCGCGCAGCACGTAGGCCGGCAGCTCGGGCAGGTGTTCGGCAAAGGCGTCCTCGGCCTGCTTGGCCAGCGGGATGCGGTCCACCAGGAAGAGCACGCGGGTCACGGCGTTGGCCTCGAACAGGCGCTTGATGAGGGCGGCAGCGGTGCGGGTCTTGCCGGTGCCCGTGGCCATCTCGACCAGCAGCTTGCGCCGGCCCTGGGTGATCTCGCGGCACAGCGTGGCGATGCAGTCGAGCTGGTAGTCGCGCCCGGCGATGCGGCTGTCCACGGGCACCGCGAGCAGGTCGCGCCTGACGCTGAGCGAGGCGGCGCGGCGCTCCAGGTCGGCCTGGCTGAAGAAGGTCTTGACCGGGCGCGGGAAGGCTTCGCGCTGCCAGTCCCAGAACAGCAGCTCGCGGCCATTGGCCAGGAAGACGTAGGCGGCGCCCAGTTGCTCGGCGTAGGCGCGGCCCTGGGCGGCAGCCTCGGCGGGGTTGACACCGAAGCGCTTGGCCTCGATGACGGCCAGCGAGCGGCCATGGCGGTCGCAGAGCACGTAGTCGGCGCGGCTGGCGTCGGGCAGCATGACTTCAAAGCGAACGGCGGTCGGATCGGCGGTGTTCCAGCCCTGGCTGCGCAGCTGGGCGTCGATCTGTACGCGGGCAAAGGCTTCGTTCGTCGTCATGCTCCCCTCATGCGTCCGATTAGGCATCGTCGCGCAGGATAGCGGCTGCGGTACAGACCTCGCGCACGCAGCCGCGCAGCCAGCGGTGGGCCGCATCGCCGTCCGTCCGCGGGTGCCAGAGCATGGACACCGTGAAAGGCTCCTGCTCCAGCGGTAGCGCGAAGCTGTGCAGGGGGTCGCGCAGATTGCCGGTGTGGCGCTCGGGGACGGTTGCGATCAGGTCGGAACCCCCGGCCAACGCCAGCGCCTCGGAAAAACCCGCCACGGTCACGGCGATATCGCGTTGCAGCCTGGCGCTCGCCAGCGCCTCGTCGATGGCCCCCCGATGCGAGCCCCGACGCGCGATGGCAATGTGACGCCCGGCGGCATAGCCAGCCACCGTCACCTCGCCCCGGCCCAGCGGGTGGCCAGCGCGCACGACGCCGATGAAGCGGTCACGGAACAGCGCCTGCGCACGCAGCTCCGGCCCGCTGGACGCGCCGACGATGCCCGTCTCCAGATCGACGCTGCCTTCGCGCAGCGGCGTGCTGTCACGATCCGGCTTGGGCATGAAGCGCAGCCGCACGCTGGGCGCCTCGGCAGCGACGCGGGCCAGCAGCGCCGCCCCGAAGTTCTCGACGAAGCCCTCGCGCGTGCGCAGCGTGAACTCCCGCTCCAGCTTGCCCAGATCCAGCGCCGCCGCCGGCCGCAACGCGGCCTGGGCCGCCTGCACCAGCGGCCCGATGCGCTCGCGCAGTTCCAGCGCCCGCGGCGACGCCACCAGGCCGCGCCCCGCGCGCACCAGCAGCGGGTCGCCCGTGGCCTCGCGCAGCCGGGCGAGGGACCGGCTCATCGCCGACGGGCTCAGCCGCAAGCGCCGCGCGGCGCCGGCAACACTGCCCTCGGCGAGCAGCGCGTCCAGCGTCAGCAGCAGGTTGAGGTCGGGGTCTGACATGGCGTTTCGTGCAGCAATGAAGTGCAGATGATGCGTCTTCCGCCATGCCATGCAAATCTATAAGGTCTCGGTCATGGACACACCCCTGACCCTCGCTGCCCCTCGATCCGCTCCTCGACCCGGTTGGGTGCTTGCCAGCCTGGCGCTGTGCATGCTGCTGCCGTCGCTGGCCATCAGCAGTGCCAATGTCGCGCTGCCGTCGCTGGCCGTCGCGTTCGGCGCCAGCTTCACGCAGGTGCAGTGGGTCGTGCTGGCCTATCTGCTCGCCACGACGACGCTGGTTGTCGGCGCCGGCCGCCTGGGCGACCTGGTCGGCCGGCGGCGCCTGTTGCTGGCCGGCATCGCGCTGTTCACCACCGCCTCGGCAGGCTGCGCGCTGGCGTCCAGCCTCGGCTGGCTGATCGCTGCGCGCGCCGTCCAGGGCGTGGGGGCGGCCGCCATGTTGGCGCTGACGGTGGCCTTCGTCGCCGACGCCGTGCCCAAGGCCCGCACCGGCAGCGCGATGGGGCTGCTGGGCACGATGTCGGCGGTGGGCACGGCCCTGGGCCCGTCGCTGGGCGGCCTGCTGATCGCCGGCCCGGGCTGGCGCAACATCTTTGCCGTCAACCTGCCGCTGGGTCTAGTCGCCCTGCTGCTGGCCTGGCGCTGCCTGCCGGCGCACCAGCCAGCGGACAGGCGGGTGGGCTTCGACGTCACCGGCACGCTGCTGCTCGCACTGACGCTGGCCGCCTACGCGCTGGCGATGACCTGGCACCTCGGCCTGCTCGCCGTGGCGGCGCTGGGCCTGGCGGTTTTCATCGGCGTCGAGGCCCGCGTGGCGTCACCGCTGCTGAGCCTGCAACGCCTGCGCGACCCGGCCCTGGGCATCAGCCTCGCGATGAATGCGCTGGTGTCGACGGTGATGATGGCCACGCTGGTCGTCGGCCCCTTTCACCTGGCCCGCCTGGGCCTGGGCGCGGCGGCCGTCGGTGGGCTGATGTCCATCGGGCCCATCGTCTCGGCATTCAGCGGCGTGCCGGCGGGGCGTCTGGTCGACCGTTTCGGCGCGCCGCTCATCACTCGCATGGGTCTGGCCGCAATGGGCCTGGGCTGCCTGCTGATCAGCCTGCTGCCGGCCTGGCTTGGCGCGACGGCCTATGTCGGGCCGTTGCTGATCATCACGCCCGGCTATGCGCTGTTTCAGGCCGCCAACAACACGGCCGCGATGGCCGATGTGGCGCCGCATGAACGGGGCCTCGTCTCGGGGTTGCTGACGCTGTCGCGCAACCTCGGCCTCATCACCGGGGCCTCGGCGATGGGCGCACTCTTTGCGGCCGCGGGCCTGCGCCTGACTTTCGTTGCTGCGGCGGTGCTGGTGCTGGCCGCGCTCGGCCTTGCCTCACGGGGCCTTGGCGCCATCCGCCGCCGCGCCTGAGCTCCGCGCCGCATGCGCGGCAAGCTGGTGCTCAGCGGTTTCTGACACCGCGTTCAGGCCCTTGTCCGACGCCGCCAGGCCGGGCGCTCTCCTAGGCTCGTCGGCATGGCTGCATCCACCGTCTCAATCGGCACCGCCGGTTGGTCTATCCCGGCCACCGCGTCCACAGTCTTTCCCGCCGAAGGCTCGGAACTCGCGCGTCATGCGCGCGTGACGCGCTGCGCCTTCAGCCCTGCGTTGAGCGCTCACCATTTGCAACCCTTGCCGCGCGCCGCGTCGATGGCCAGCGGCAGGGCCGCCAGGATGCCGGCGTTGGCGTAGGCCTTGCGGCAGTCCTTGTTGGCCGCGTCGTCGATGGACTGCTCGAGCTTGGACTTGCGTTCGGGGGGCTGAGGCAGCAGGTCGACCAGCCCGGGGCCACGGCGGGCCGCGATGTCGCCGCCACGCGGCAGCAACAGGTTCAGCGGCGCACGCGGCGCGCTGGCCGCGGCGGAAGGCGGCAGCGCCAGGTCGGGGCCCAGGCGCGAGCCGGCCTCGGGCGATCCGGCGGAGGCCTTGGGCGCGGCAAAGGGGTCGGCGCTGGGGTCACCCCTGGCAATGCCGGCGGGCCCGGCAGGGGCGCTCACCTGCCCCGGCAGCGCGTTGGACAGCTCGGGCAGGGCCGACGCACCCGGCGTGGCGAGCGCGGCACGCGGGTTGACCGCCGGCTGCAAGGGCGCGACGCTGCCGGCGCTGTCCGCCGATTCAAGTCGGCGCACGGGCGCGGGCAGATCCTGGCCGCTGGGCAGCGGGTTGGCCGCCGTTGTGGCGGGCGTGCGCAGTTCGCTGGAACGGCTCAATGGCGTGACGGCGGCGCTGCCGGTCGCGGTGGCCTCCAATCGCTGGACGGCAGGGGGCAGTGCCGTGCTGCTCGGCAGGGGCTGGCCGACAGCGCCGGGCGCCGCACGCAACTCGGCCGGGCGCGGCAGGGCTGCGGTGACGCCCGTCTCGGCCGGTGCTTCGAGGCGTCGCACCGGCGCGGGCAACTCGGCGCTGGGCGCGGGCAAGGCCGTCGGCGCCGGGGCGGCGCGCAGCTCGGCAGGGCGTGGGAGGGTGGCGGCGCGGGCCGGCGTGGGCGCGGCATCCAGGCGGCTGACCGCAGCCGGCAGTTCGGTCGGCAGCGTGGGCAGCTCGGCCGGGCGGGCTGCCGAGCGCAGGCTGGCGGCCGACGGCAACGGCGCCACGGCGTTCTCGGGGCGGGCCTCCAGGCGGCCGACGGTGGCGGGCAGTTCGGCGGCCGGCGTTGGCGCCGGCGCGCTGCGCTGCGGCGCCGTCAGGTTCTCCCGCTCGATGGGCTTGAAGCCTTCGGGCAGGTCAAGCGTTGCCGTGCTGGGCGCTGCCGCAGAGGCCTCTTCCGTGCGCGCAGCCTCCGGTGGTACCTCGCGCGGGTTCCAGCGGCCCAGTTCGGAGGAGCCGGGGTCGGCGGCCGGTGGCGCAG
The DNA here is from genome assembly GCA_963422775.4 of uncultured Roseateles sp. Classification (GTDB taxonomy): domain Bacteria; phylum Pseudomonadota; class Gammaproteobacteria; order Burkholderiales; family Burkholderiaceae_C; genus Pelomonas. Next base: position 16,523 of record CAUJSJ030000136.1, on the reverse strand, counting down.
CATCCGCGGGGCGCACCTGGCCGCCTTCACGCGGCTGGGCGCCGCTGCCGGGGGCACCGTTGTCGCGCCAGGCCCTTGGCTGGGTCGCCGGGCGGCGCGCCGGGCTCGCCGCCGCTGCGGCCGAGCAGCTTCACGGTCAGGCTGCCCCACACGCCCTGGCCCGGCGCGGCCGTGCCCGTGGCGTTGCCAAAGACCAGCACCAGCCAGACGTGCAGCAGCACGGCCAGCAGCAGGCAGCGCTGCACGTCGCGCGGGTCAGGGGCAGAGTGGCGGGGGAGGGCGATGGCGGCGGACACAGCGGGCGGATTGTGTCCCGGCGCCGCCAGGGTCTTGTGACCGAAACAAAGGCCGGATCAACCCTTGGCCAGCGGGTTCCACAGCTCGTCGAGATGGGTGAAGCCCCAGTTCTCGGGCGGCTCGCGGCCCACGATGGCGTCCTTCTCGGACGGGTGGGCCAGGTCCAGCATCTGCACGGGGATGGGCATGCTGGACTTGGTGGAATAGAACACCTTGACCCGTGGCTTCACGAGCGAGGCGTCGTTCTGCTCGACGACGACGGCCAGGCGGCCGGACTGCAGGCGCACCAGCGTGCCGGTGGGGCAGATGCCGACGCTTTTCAGGAAGGCCTGGAAGAGGGTGGGGTCGAAATGCCCTTTCCACTGCGCCATGCGCTGCAGCGAGCCGGCGGGGTCCCAGGCACTGCGGTAGGGCCGGCTGGACGTGATCGCGTCGTAGACGTCGCAGATGGCGCCCATGCGGGCCATGAGGCTGATCTCTTCGCCGACGAGCTTGTGGGGGTAGCCGCTGCCGTCGAACTTCTCGTGGTGATGCAGCGCCACATCCAGCGCGTTCGGGGGCACCTTGGCGCCTTCCTTGAGCAACTCGTAGCCGTGCTCGGGGTGGGTCTTCATGACGAGGAATTCGTCGTCGGTCAGCGAGCCGGGCTTGTTCAGCACGTCCAGCGGCATCTGCATCTTGCCGATGTCGTGCAGCAGGCCTGCCATGCCAGCCTCGCGGGTCTCCTGCTCGGACAGGCCGAGCTGGCGCGCCAGACCGATCATCAGCGCGCAGACGGCCACCGAGTGCATGTAGGTGTAGTCATCGCGGCTCTTCAGGCGCGCGAGGCTGACGAAGGCCGAGGGGTTGCGCGCCAAAGAGCTGGCAACCTCGTCGACGACCGGGTGGCAGCGGTCGGTGTTGACCGCCTTGCCCAGGCGCGCCTCGCCGAACAGGGCCATGACCGCCTGCTTGGAGCGGTTCAGGGCCTGCATGGCGCGTTCGATCTCGGACTCCAGGCTCTCGCGCGGCTGGGCTGGCGCGAGCACGCGCTGGGACACCGTTGGAGAAGCGGCCGCGGTAGCGACCGGGGCCGGCGATCCGGCTTCCAGTGGCTCTACTGCCGGGTCGACGTCGCAACCCTTGCTGGTGTCGATCCAGACCGAGGGCACGCTGCTGCCCTTGAGCATCGCGAGGTCCGTCGGCTCGTTCAGCACGAACTTGGTCTTCCAGAACGGATGCGAGAGCCAGGGCCCGTCCAAGGTCTGCAGATACATCCCAAGCGTCACATCGGAAGTCGAGATCTTCTTGAGCATGGTCAGAAATGAAGCGGCCGCTGAAGTATCTGCGCGGGACCCCAATCGCGCTGTGACGCAATTGGCACCTCGCTGGGCTGTGCAGGCTCCTCTAAGGCCAGCCGGGCAGCGCGTGCGTCACGGGTTCACCCCAACGGCCGCCGGCATCCACGCTGCGTTCGACCACCACGGTCTGCCGGCGGCCGTCTGGGTCGACCTGCGTGACCAGCACGGTGGAGCAGCGGGTGCCGTAGATGGCCGCGCCGTCGCCCGTCGGGCCGGGCATGCGCACGAAGCGGGGCGACAGCAACCGCTCGCGCGCCAGGCCGACACCGGTGTCGGGCAGGGTGGCGTCAGGGGCTGGCGCAGCGTCCGCGAGTGAATCGAGCAGCCGCCGCAGGAGTGCCGTCGTCGACGTGGCACCGTCCAGGGCAAGGGCAAGTTCTGCCTTGAGCCCGACCGTCTTCGGCCACGGCGTGTCCAGTGCTGCATTGGACAAGGCATGCAGGCCCGGCAGGAGTTCCACCGGTCCGGCCTTTCGGTTGCTGAACCAGTGCCAGTCGCCGCGAGCCAGGTCCGCCGTGACCAGATTGAAGCCGTTGTAGCCGCCGTCAAGCCCGGCCATGAAGGCAGGCGCCTGCGCCGAGCTGCTTAGCCAGTCGACGACGAGCGCACCGCGCGATGGTGCATCGGCAACCTGGCGGCCCGGTTCGCGCACGTTGGTCAGCAGCGCAAGCCGGCCCGCGCGCGTCAGACCGAACCAGGTGCCGCCGGCTTCGAGGTCGCGCCCGGCGAGCACCTTGGTACTGCCCGCCTGCCACCACGCCATGGCCGCCGCGGGCCGCGCGAAGAACTCATCACGGTTGGCCGCGATGACGAGGGGAAAGCGCGGGTGGGCGTTCAGCGCGAACGCGGCGAGGCACATGACCCACTCAGCACTCGACGATATTCACGGCCAGGCCACCACGGGCCGTTTCCTTGTACTTGGTCATCATGTCGGCGCCGGTGTCGCGCATGGTCTTGATGACCTTGTCCAGGCTGACGAAGTGCGTGCCGTCGCCGCGCAGCGCCATGCGCGCCGCGTTGATGGCCTTCACCGACGCGATCGCGTTGCGCTCGATGCAGGGGATCTGAACGAGGCCGCCGACGGGGTCGCAGGTCAGGCCCAGGTGGTGTTCCATGCCGATCTCGGCGGCGTTCTCCACCTGCTCCGGCGTGCCACCCATGACGGCGCACAGCGCGCCGGCGGCCATCGAGCAGGCCACGCCGACCTCGCCCTGGCAGCCGACCTCTGCACCGCTGATGGAGGCGTTTTCCTTGTAGAGGATGCCGATGGCCGCGGCGGTCAGCAGGAAATCGACAACGCCGTCGTCGCTCGCGTTGTGATGGAAGCGCGTGTAGTAGTGAAGCACCGCCGGGATGATGCCGGCCGCGCCGTTGGTGGGCGCCGTGACGACGCGGCCGCCAGCGGCGTTCTCCTCGTTGACGGCCAGGGCATACAGGTTGACCCAGTCCATCACGATGAGCGGGTCGCGCAGGGCTTGCTCCGGGTTGGCGGTCAGGTCGGCATGCAACTGCGCCGCACGCCGCTTGACCTTGAAGCCGCCGGGCAGCACGCCTTCAGTCTTGCAGCCGCGCTTGACGCAGTCCTGCATGACCTGCCAGATGCGCAAGAGGCCAGCGCGCGTGGCGTCGTCCTCGCGCCAGTGGCGCTCGTTGCGGCGCATCAGCTCGGCAATGCTGATGCGGTGCAGCTTGGTCATGACCAGCAGGTCGTCGCCGCTCTTGAAGGGGAAGGGCAGCACGGTCGCGTCGGGCGCGATGACCTTCTGCTTGCTGCCGTCGTGCGCCACCTCGTCACTAACAACGAAGCCCCCACCGACGGAGTAGTAGACGCGGTTGGCGAGCTCGGCACCGTCCGCGTCGAAGGCAATGCAGCGCATGCCGTTGGCGTGGAAGGGCAGGGTCTCGCGGCGCTTGAAGACCAGGTCGGTGGCCTCGTTGAAGGCAACAGCATGCTGGCCCACGATGCGCAGGTCACCGCTGCGGATGACCTCCAGCAACGCCGGGATGGCTTCCACGTCCACCGTGTCCGGTTCATGCCCTGCCAGGCCCAGCAATACGGCCTTGTCGCTGCCGTGGCCCTTGCCGGTGGCGCCCAGACTGCCGTAGAGGATGACCTGCACGCGGCCCACCTTGTCGAGCAGGCCGTCGTGCTGCAGCCGCAGGCCGAACAGCCGCGCGGCGCGCATCGGCCCGACCGTGTGCGAGCTGCTCGGGCCGATGCCGATCTTGAAGAGGTCGAAAACGGAAACGGCCATGGCTCAGTGCCTTTGAATGTTCAGACGCATTTGCACTCTTCGGGACTGCGGCCACCAGTGCCTGCCGTCTGAGTGGCGGTGTACTTGGGCACGAGCTGGCCCTTCATGCCTTGCGCTTTACAGCCGGATGCGCAACGCTGCGCCAGTGTGGGCACCCAGGCGGACCAAGCGAGTACCGCCAGCATCAGGATCGCGAAGCCCGCAATGACTTGCGGGCCTGCTTTCCGATACCAGCGAACTCGCATGGCTTGAGCTTCAGGCTTCTTCGTACTCGCTCAAGGGCACGCAGCTGCAGAACAGGTTGCGGTCGCCCCAGACGTTGTCCACGCGCCCCACCGGCGCCCAGTATTTCTGGCGGCGCAGCGAAGGCAGCGGGAAGGCGGCGGCTTCGCGGCTGTAGCCATGCGTCCACTCCGTGGCGCTGACGACCATCGCCGTGTGCGGCGCGTTGACGAGCGGGTTGTCCTCGCGGCTGAGCTTGCCGGACTCGACGTCGGCGATCTCGTGGCGGATCTGGATCATCGCGTCGATGAAGCGGTCCAGCTCGGCGCGGGACTCGCTCTCGGTCGGCTCGACCATCAGCGTGCCAGCGACGGGGAAGCTCAGCGTCGGCGCGTGGAAGCCGTAGTCGATGAGGCGCTTGGCCACGTCCTCGGCGCCGACACCGGAGGTCTCCTTCAGAGGGCGCAGGTCCAGGATGCACTCGTGGGCCACGCCGCCGCCCTTGACGCCGGCGATGCCGCCGCTGAAGTGGATGTCGTAATGGTCCGACAGGCGGGCCGCAACGTAGTTGGCCGACAGGATGGCGACTTCAGTGGCCTTCTTCAGGCCCTCGGCGCCCATCATGCGGATGTACATCCACGAGATCGGCAGCACAGCCGCGTTGCCCAAGGGCGCTGCGGAGACGGCACCGATGTTGGTGGCCTTGCCCAGGCCTGCGGTGCGGTGCGCCGGCAGGAAGGGCACGAGGTCTTCGACGACGCAGACCGGGCCGACGCCGGGGCCGCCGCCGCCGTGCGGGATGCAGAAGGTCTTGTGCAGGTTCAGGTGGCTGACGTCGCCGCCGAACTCACCGGGTGCCGCAACGCCGACCAGCGCGTTCATGTTGGCGCCGTCCACGTAGACGCGGCCGCCGTGCGCCTTCACCATCGCGCAGATCTCCTTCACGTGCGTGTCGAACACGCCGTACGTGGAGGGGTAGGTGATCATGATCGCGGCCAGCTTGGCCGCGTGCTGCTCGCACTTGGCCTTCAGGTCGGCGAGGTCGATGTTGCCTTCCTTGTCGCACTTGGTGACGACGACCTGCATGCCGCACATCTGCGCGGAGGCCGGGTTGGTGCCGTGAGCACTCTCGGGGATCAGGCAGACCGTGCGCTGGTGGTCGCCGCGCGACTCATGCCAGGCCTTAATGGCCAAGAGGCCAGCGTACTCGCCCTGCGAGCCGGCGTTGGGCTGCAGGCTGATGCCGGCATAGCCGGTGCACTCGGTCAGCCAGTTCTGCAACAGCTGGTCCAACTCGGTGTAGCCGGCCAGCTGGTCCTGCGGCGCGAAGGGATGCACGCCCGCAAACTCCGGCCAGGTGATGGGGATCATCTCGGCCGTGGCGTTGAGCTTCATGGTGCAGGAGCCCAGCGGGATCATGCTGCGGTCCAGCGCCAGGTCCTTGTCCGACAGGCTGCGGATGTAGCGCAGCATCTCGGTTTCGCTGTGGTGCGTGTTGAAGACCGGGTGGGTCATGAACGCGCTGGTGCGGCGCAGGTGCGACGGGATCAGGCTTTCGACGCCGGCGGCGAATTCGTCAACCTTGGGTGTGTTGGCGCCGGCGGGGGCGAGCCAGCTCCAAAGGGCTTCGATGTCGGCACGCGACGTTGTCTCATCCAGCGCGATGCTGACGTGCTTGTCGCTGTGCTTGCGCAGGTTGGCTTGCGCGGCCACGGCCTTGGCGGTGACGGCAGCGGCGTCGCATTCCACCAGCAGCGTGTCGAACACGTGCGGCGTGACGACCTTGACGCCCATGCGCGTCAGGCCCGCGTGCAGGATGGCCGTGTAGCTGGCCACGCGCTCGGCGATGCGCTTCAGGCCCTGGGGGCCGTGGTAGACGGCGTACATGCTGGCCACGACGGCCGGCAGCACTTGCGCCGTGCAGATGTTGGACGTGGCCTTCTCTCGGCGGATGTGCTGCTCGCGGGTCTGCAGCGCCAAGCGCATGGCGGGGTGGCCTTGGGCGTCCTTGCTGACGCCGACGAGGCGGCCGGGCATGGAGCGCTTGAATTCGTCCTTGCAGGCCATGAAGGCCGCGTGGGGGCCGCCGGCGCCCATGGGCATGCCGAAGCGCTGGGAGTTGCCGACGACGATGTCGGCGCCGAACTCACCGGGCGAGACCAGCATCGTCAGTGCGAGCAGGTCCGTGCAGACGATGAAGGCGGCCTGCTTGGCGTGCGCCTGCTCGGTGAAGGCCTTCAAGTCGTGGATGAGGCCGGCCGTGCTCGGGTACTGGCAGACGACGGCGAAGTAGTCGCTCTCGGCCATCAGCGTGGGCGCCATGCCCACCTTCACCTCGATGCCGAGCGGCGCGCAGCGCGTCTGGATCACTTCGATGGTCTGTGGGTGCACGTCACCCGCGACGATCAGCGTGTTGCTCTTGCTCTTCACACCGCGCTTGGCCAGCGTCACGGCCTCGGCGGCGGACGTGGCCTCGTCCAGCATCGAGCCGTTGGCGATGTCCATGCCGGTCAGGTCGGTCACCATCGTCTGGAAGTTGACGATGGCCTCCATGCGACCTTGCGAGATCTCGGCCTGGTAGGGCGTGTAAGCCGTGTACCAGGCTGGGTTCTCGAGGATGTTGCGCAGGATGACGCCGGGGGTGTGCGTGCCGTAGTAGCCCTGGCCGATGAAGCTCTTGTAGACCTTGTTCTTGCTGGCGATCTGTTTCAGCTCGGCCAGCGCACCGGCCTCAGTGATGGGTGCAGGCAGCTTCATGCCGGCACTGCGGCGGATGGACGCGGGCACGACCGCGTCGATCAGCGCGGTGCGGCTGGCCACGCCGACCGCCGCGCACATCAGGGATTCATCGACGGCATCCGGCCCGATGTGGCGGGCGTGGAATTCGGAGGCGTCTTCGAGATGGGAGAGCGGCGTCGGCATGGCGAGTCTTACTTCGGATTTACAGAGTCTTGAGCAGGGCGTCGTAGGCGGTGGAGTCCATCAAGGCGTCGAGCTGGCTGGGGTTGCTCAGCTTGACCTTGAAGAACCAGCCAGCTTTGAGCGGATCGGTGTTGGCCAGGGCCGGGTCGTCGCGCAGGGCTTCGTTCACTTCGACGACTTCACCGTCCACGGGCATGTAGACGTCGGCTGCGGCCTTGACGGATTCGACGACGCCGGCGACGTCCTTCTCAACGTAGGTCTTGCCCACTTCGGGCAGGTCCACGAAGACCACGTCGCCCAGCGCATCCTGCGCGTGCACGGTGATGCCGACCGTGGCCGTGCCGTCGCCGTGGACTTCAAGCCATTCGTGGTCGGGGGTGTACTTGATGCTCATCGTTGAAGGCTCCGTGGATTAGCCGCGGTAGTAGCGGTTGGGGGTGAAGGGGGTAGCGGAAACAACCATCGGCGTGCGCTTGTCGCGCACAACGGCAAAGACTTCGGTGCCGGCTGCGGTGTGTGCCTTGTCGAGGTAGGCCAGCGCCACCGGCTGGTTGACGGTCGGGCCCAGCGTGCCGCTGGTGACGGTGCCGATCTCGGTGCCGTCGGCGGTCACGATCTTGGCGCCCTCGCGCACGGGCATGCGCTCCTTGCCGACGAGGCCGACGCGCTTGCGAGCCGCGCCGTTGGCGAGTTGGTCGTCAATGACGGCGGCGCCCGGATAGCCGCCGGCACGCGCACCACCGGCTCGGCGAACTTTCTGGATGGCCCAGGTGATGGAGGCCTCCACGGGCGTGGTCGCCTCGTTGATGTCATGGCCGTACAGGCAGAGGCCCGCTTCGAGGCGCAGCGAGTCGCGGGCCCCCAGGCCGATGGGCTTGACCTCGGCGTGGCTGAGCAGCTTGCGCGCCAGCGCCACGGCATCGTCCTGGTGGACGGAAATCTCGTAGCCGTCCTCACCCGTGTAGCCCGAGCGGGTCAGGAAGGTGTCAATGCCGTCAAGCGAGAAGAAGCCGCCGGTCATGAACGTCAGCTTGGCGACCTCAGGGTTCAGGCGGCCCAGCACGTCGACGGCCTGCGGGCCTTGCAGGGCCAGCAGTGCGCGCTCGGGCACGGGGATGACTTCGCAGCGCGAGCCGATGTGGCGCTGCATGTGGGCGATGTCCTGGTCCTTGCAGCCGGCGTTCACCACCACGAACAAGTCGTCTGGCCGCTTGCAGACCATCAGGTCGTCCAGCAGGCCGCCTTGCTCATTCGTGAACAGGGCGTAGCGCTGCTTGAACATGCCCAGATCGACGATGTCGACGGGCACCAGGGTTTCGAGTGCTGCAGCGGCGCCCGCACCGACCAGCCGCACCTGGCCCATGTGCGACACGTCGAACAGGCCTGCGGCCGCACGCGTGTGCTTGTGCTCGGCCATCACGCCGGCGGGGTATTGCACCGGCATGTCGTAGCCGGCGAAGGGAACCATCTTGGCGCCGAGTTCGACGTGGAGGGCGTGAAGAGGCGTTTGCAGCAAAGAGGACATCAATGGCTCCGACGGAATTCGGGTTTGGATGTCCTCGCTGTCCCTGGTACTTGAGAGATTGACGACGCGGTGTGCAGTCCCGCGTCGCTTGCCCCTTCAGTGGGCCAGCTCAGGGGCGGGCCTCTCTCCAGTGAGGAACGCCGCCAGTGTCTGCCACGGACGGCGTTTTGTCAGTCCTTTTGCCTGAGCGTTCGGATCGCTAGACCCTGCGCCTTCGGCGGCCCCCAACATCAACGGGGCGCTCTCCTGACGAGAGGGATTCTATTCACAACTGGGGGAAGCCACGGCGAAATGCTGGGCGCAAGTCGCCGTGTGGGCCGATCCTCAGTCGCCCAGATGGCCCGACTCCAGGGCCTCGCTGTCGATGGGCATGGTCTTGCCGTCGGCACCTTCGAAGAACAGCGGCTTGCGCGCCCTGGCCACCGGGGCGACCTGGTTCATCGTCATCGCGTCGAAGAGGCGGCCGTTCTGCATGACTTGCGCGATGCGGTCGCTCTGGCGAATGTCGGCCAGCGGGTTGCCGTCGATGACGACCAGGTCGGCCAGCTTGCCGGGTTCGATGGAGCCCAGGTCCTTGTCGAAGCCGAAGTTGCGTGCCGGATTGATGGTGGCGGTGCGCAGCGCTTCGTGCGGCGTCATGCCGCCGAGCACGAACATCCACATCTCCCAGTGCGCGCCCAGGCCCTCGCGCTGGCCATGCGCGCCGATGGAGGTGTTGACGCCGGCACGTGACAGCTGGGTGGCGGTGCGCGCCACGCGGATGACGTTGAAGTCTTCCTCGGGGGCGGTCTCGCGGCGCACCGAGCGCGGCTCCAGCACCGTGCGCGGCACGTAGCGGGAGAGCAGCGGGTGCTTCCAGACGTCGGTGCGGGCGTACCAGTAATGTTCGCCGTCCAGGCCGCCGTAGCCAACGTTCAGTGTGGGCGTGTAGCCCACGGCGTTCTGGCCCCACAGCTGCTTGACGTCATCCCAGACCTCCGCCAGCGGAAGCGCGTGCTCCACCGTCGTGTGGCCGTCCACCACCATGCTCATGTTCAGCTGGAACAGCGAACCACCCTCGGGCACCACCATCATGCCGGTCTGGCGCGCGGCCTCCAGCACCTGCTGGCGCTGGTCGCGGCGCGGCTGCTGGTAGCTCTTCACGCTGATGGCGCCTTCGGACTTCTGGCGGTTCAGGTGGGTCAGCGCGTCGTCCAGGCTGTTGACGTTGGAATAGAAGGGCGTGCGCGCACCGTAGAGGATGGTGCCGGTCGAGTAGATGCGCGGGCCCAGCATGACGCCGGCGCGCTGCATCTCGGCCTGGGTGAAGATGGCCGAGCTGAGGTTGGACGGGTCGTGCAGCGTCGTCACGCCGAAGGCCAGCGACGCGAGGTTGATCCAGCTCTGCTGCGGGATCAGGCCGGAGTCGTTCATGGCGCCATGCCAATGGGCGTCGATGAAGCCGGGCACGATGGTCTTGCCAGTGGCGTCGATGCGCTTGGCGTCTGCGGGAATGGCAACGTCCTTGCCGACCGCCACGATGCGGTTGCCGTCGACGACGACGGTGCCGCCCTCGATCACTTCATCGCCCTTCATCGTCACGATGCGGGCACCAGTCAGTGCGATCTTGCCGCTGGGCTTGTCGCTGGCTTGCTCGAAGCCGATCTTCTGGCTGGTCGCCTTGTCCTTGCCTTCGGCGTTCGCGGTGAAGAGGTCATCGCCCAGCGTGAAGTGCAGTCGCTTGCTGTCGCCGCTCCAGTGCAGCGCCGAGCCGGCGTTCACGTCGAGCTGGCGCACCGGCAGCGCGTCCATCTTGGCGCCGACAGTGAGGGTCTTGCCAGGCTGGCCCTGCACAGCCGGCAGCGGCGTCACGTAGGCGTGATATCGCTCCACGAAGCCCAGCCACTGGCCATCGGGCGACACGCTGTACTCGGCGGCCGCGTCGCTGCGCGCCACCTCGGTCTCGCTGCGGTCGCGCAGGTTCAGGCGGGTCAGCGAGAAGCGCTGCTCGACCTCGCTGGTGCTGCTGGTCTTGGTGAAGAAGAGCTCGTCGCTCCTGGCGCCGAACTGCGCGCCGCTGCCGTCCTTGCTGATGCGCTCGGGCTTGCTCGAACCGTCTGCCGCGGCCAGGTACAGGCCGGTGTCCAGGCTGTGCCACGGGCTGGTCAGGCCGCCGCCCTTGACCTTGCGGTAGACGATTTGCTTGCCGTCCGGCGACAGGCGCGGCTCCAGGTATTTGCCGGGCTCCTTGACGACGACGGTCTCCTTGCCGGACGCGATGTCCAGGCGGCGGATCGTGCCCTGGGTGTCGTCGCGCCAGGTCGCGTAGACCAGGCTCTTGCCGTCGCGTGCCCAGCTGGGAGCGAACTCAAATGACTCGTCCTGCTTCGTCAGGCGGCGCGGCGTGCCGTCGGGCAGATCCTTGACGTAGAGCGAGCCCAGCGCCGAATAGACGACGCGCTTGCCGTCCGGCGACACCTGGGCGCCGCGCAGCTGGTGCACGGCGAACTTGGCAGGCGCCACATCCTGCGCAAAGCGCATCGGCTCGCGCAGCTCGCGGGTGTCTTTCACGTGGAAGGGGATGTCCGCCGCGGTGCCCTTGAAGGGGTCGACACGCCAGATCTTGCCCTCGGCCCAGACGACCATCTCCTTGGACCCAGGCATCCACGCGAAGCTGGGGTAGACGCCCCACATCGCCCAGATCTCCTGCAGGTCGCGCGACAGGCCGCTCCAGGCCGGGCGCTCGGCGCCAGTCGCCAGATCCTTCAGGAACAGCGTGCTCTGGTTGCGCACGCGGCGCACGAAGGCGAGGTACTTGCCGTCGGGCGAGGGCGTGGGCCGCACCGCGCCGCCCGGGCCTTGCACAAAGGCTTCGACCGAGCCGTCGCTCAGGTCCTGGCGGAAGATCTTGTAGATCTCGCCGTTCCCGTCTTTGTTGTATTCGAACGTGCGACCGGGCGTCGTGTCTTGAGAGAAATAAAGGTACTTGCCGTCGGGCGACACCGCCGGCTCACCGAGGTCCTTCTGCCAGTTGGGCTTCTCGTTGAGCTGCACGCCCTTGTTCTTGGCCGCATCGCCGTCGACGTGGAAGAGCCAGATCTCGCCCGAGCCCGCGCTGCGCGTGCCGGTGTAGTGCTTGCGCGCCAGCAGGTACTTGCCGCTCGGGTGCCAGACCGGGTTGTTCAGCAGCCGGAAGTCTTCCTTGGTCACGGCGCGGCCGCCGCTGCCGTCCGCATTCATGACCCAGAGGTTGTCGCCGCCACCGGCATCGCTGAGAAAGGCGATCTGCTTGCCGTCCGGCGAGAAGCGGGCCTGGTGTTCCCAGGCGATGGAGTGGGTCAGGGCCTTGGCCTCGCCGCCAGCGATGGGCAGGGTGTAGAGGTCGCCCAGCAGGTCGAACACGAGGGTCTTGCCGTCAGGGCTGACGTCCACGCTCATCCAGGTACCGGTCTTCACGTCGATGTTGGCCGTCTTGGCCACGCCGGGCGGCGTGTTGACGTTCCAGGCCACGGAGGCGGCGGGCGCGGCGGGCTTGGGCGCTTCTTGTGCGTTCGCGGCCAGGGCTGCGGCCAGCAGCAGGGCGGGGGCGGCGTTCAGACGTTGCATGGAGGCGGGTGTTGGGTAGGCCAAAACCTTCGATGCTAGCGAAGGCCGGCTTGCCCGCCCGTTCGTCATGTCATCTCACGCCCCCGCCAGGGCCAGGGCTTCCGCGAGGTTCAGGGTTTGCCCCGAGACCCAGGCTGCCTTGGCGCCTTCCTGGCTGAGCTGGGCGCCCGCGAGGCGGCGCACGCGGGCCAGCGCCCTGGCTTCGCGCGTGCCCAGGTTGCCCAGGTGGCGCAGCCAGTACTGCTCGGCAAAGGCCGCCAGTTGCAACGCCCGCTCGGGCTGGCGCAGCCGCGCCAGCGGCCGGGGGAACAGCTGCAGCGTCAGCGCCCGAGCGTGCAGATGCTGGCGCGCGTGGGCGATGCGCAGCGCCTGCCGCGCGGCCGCCAGCGCGGCAGGCCAGTCGCGGCGGGATTCGTGGGCCATGGCGAGCGAGTACGCCGCGTCGAGCTGGCCGACGCCGTCGCCATCGGCCTCCGCCAGCCGCTGGCAGGCGGTGATCCAGCCCACCGCCGTGGCGATGTCGCCCAGCTCGATCAGGCATTGCGCGCGGTTGCGCAGCCGGGCGGCGGCCTGGCGCGAGTGGCCGACCGCCTCCCACAGCTCCTGGGCGCGGGCATACAGCGCCTCGGCCTGCGCCGGCTGGCCGCGCGACACGGCGATGGCCGCGAGCTGCTGCCAGGCGCGCGCCTCGGTCGCCACGTCGCCGACGCGGCGGGCCAGCCCGATCGCCTCTTCGAGCGGGCGGGTCTGGCCCTGCTCGCGGTTGTCGCCGGCCAGCAGCACCCAGGCGCGGCGCACCAGGGCCGGGGCACGGGCGGCCGGATCGGTGCCGGCGAGTTGCAGCGCGCATTCGGCCTCGGCCAGCGCGAGGGCGCGGTCGCCGTGCGTGAAAGCCAGCTGGGCGCGCAACTCGTGGCCCGCTGAAGAGGGCGCAAGCTGCAGCAACAGGCCGAGCTGTTCCACCAGCGTGCGATCCACGCCATCGCTTTCCCAGCAAGGGCGCATGGCCAGCGCCAGGCTCAGGCCCGTGGCTGAATCGACGTCGTCCACCGCGCCGGCGATGAGGGCGCGGGCCTGCTCGCGCCGCGGCGCCCAGGCCGTGATCGGCGCCTGCGGGCCGAGAGACGCGGCCCAGTCGCACAGTGCCACGCGCAAGGTGTGCCTTGCGCCGCGCTGCGCGGCCGGTTCCAGGCGCGCCAGCACGCCGCGGCGCAGCAGCTCCAGCATGCGGTAGCGCGGCTCGGCGTCGCCGCCGGCCTGCACCAAGGAATGGCCGACCAGTTCGTTCAGCAGCGCCGGCGTGCCGTCCAGCGCCGCCACGTCGGCCCAGGCGAAGGCACCGGGCAGGGCGGCCAGGCGCTGCAGCAGCGCACGCGGCTCGGGGCCCAGCAGCGCGAGGCTCCAGTCCAGCAGGCCGGCCACGGAGGCATGGCGCGGCGCGCGCGTCGGGCTGGCCAGCCAGGCGGGCAGGAGGGTGGGCTCGGCGTCCAGGCCCCGCCACTGCGCCAGCATCTGCGCCGGCGAGAAGCTGCGCACGCGGGCCGCGGCCAGCTCCAACGCGAGCGGCAGGCCTTCGAGCTCGCGGATCAGCTCGGTCAGCGCGGCCTGGTTGTCGCGACTGGCATGGAAGTCGGCCCGCACGGCGCGGGCGCGGTCGATGAAGAGGGCCTGGGCGGTGTCCTGAGCGTCGGACAGCGGCGCCACGTCGACGAGGATTTCGCCATCAAGTTCCAGTGCGTGCCGCGACGTGACAAGCAGGCACAGCGACGGCGCCAGCGCCAGCAGCCGCTGCACCGCCTGGGCGACGACACCGATGGCCTGCTCGGCGTTGTCCAGCACCAAGAGGCGCACGCCACCGGGATCCTGCAGCGCCGCCTCGATGGCCGACCAGCCGCCGCCGCGCGTGACGGTCAGCGCGCGCTCCAGGGCGGCCACCAGCCCGGCCTCGTCGCGCACCTCGGCCAGCGCCGCCATGCCACAGCTCCAGTCGAGCTGGCTGAACTGCCGCCAGGCCAGCTCCACCGCCAGCCGCGTCTTGCCCACGCCGCCCGGGCCGATGAGGGTCAGCAGACGCAGCGCCGGCAGTCGCTCGGCCAGCGCTTCGAGCCGGCCCGGCGGGGCGAAATAGCGCGTCAGGTAGCGCGGCAGGCTGGTGGCGAAGGAGGGTAGGGCGGACGGCGGCGCGGGTGCGAAGTGCAGCACGGGCGGCACCGGAGCGGGCAAAGCCTCGGCCAGCGCGGCCAGCCGGTGCCGCTCGGTGACCACCCAGTCGTCGAAATGGCCGGGCAGAAGCTCGCCGCCGTAGTGGGCCGCGTCGCGTGTGGCCTCGAAATCCTGCACGTCGCACGCCAATGCACCCGGCAGCAGCGAGATCTGCTGGCGGTCAGCGTTGAAGAGGGGCGCCTCTTGCGACTCCAGCAGCGCGCGCAGCGTGGACAGGGTCTGGCGCAGCCGGTTGCGGCCGACGTCCAGCTCCACGCCAGGCCACAGCAGCTCGACGAGTTCCTCGCGCGGATGCTGGCGCTTGGGTGCCAGCGCCAGGCGGGCCAGCAGTAGCGCGGCCGCGCGACTGGGCAGGCGCGTCAGCTCGACGCGGCCGGCGCGCTCGATCTCGAAACCACCGAGCAGGCGCAGCCGCAGCATGAGCTAGCAGCCCGCGATCACGGCCACAGCCACCAGACCAGCAGGCCGCCGAAGATCAACCACTGCAGCCCGTAGTACGCAAAGCGGCTCCTGGCCTTGATGCGCTTGCCGAACATCCGCACCTGCTGCACGTAGGCAAAGGCCTTGTTGATGCCGCCGGTCTTGTCGGTGTCGGAATTGGGCGCCGCCGCGGCGCGGATCAGCGTGTGGCTGATGAAGTGGTTGAACCAGCGGGCCACCGGGTTGTTCAGCGGCCGCTCGACGTCGCAGAACAGGATGATGCGCATCTGGTCCGACTGGTTCTCGGCGTAGTGCAGATAGGTCTCGTCGAAGATGACGCCCTGGCCGTCGCGCCACGAGTAACGCTCGCCGTCGACCGAGATATAGCAGTTGTCGCTGTTGGGTGTGACCAGGCCCAGGTGGTAGCGCACCGAGCCGGCGAAGGGGTCGCGGTGGGTGACCAGGCGCCCGCCCGGCGGCAGTGCGGCAAACATCGCGGCCTTCACGGTCGGGATGCGCTGCAGCAGCCCGGTCGTCAAGGGGCAGAGCTCGCGCGCCGACGGGTGGGCGTCGCCGTACCACTTGAGGTGAAAGCGCGTCCAGCCGGTCTTGAAGAAGCTGTTGAAGCCGGCGTCGTTGTACTTGTCGCTCTTCTTGATCTCGCCGGCCTCGGCGAGCTTGAAGGCTTCGGCGCGGATGTCCTGCCAGTGGTCTTGCAGCAGCTTGAGCTCAGGGAAGCCCGCGACCGGCAGGTAGGGCCTGGCCGGCAGCCTGGAGAACAGGTACATCAGGCAGTTGATGGGCGCCATGAAGGTCGAGTGGTCCATCAACTGGCGGAAGAACTTCAGCCGCACACGGCCGCGGAAATGAACGTAGACCGTGCTCGCGATGAAGGTCGCGACGATGGCGAGCTTGATGTAGGGAATGTCGTGGGTCATTTGGCGTAGAAGTCAGCCTCACCGGGCGGGCGGGACTTGAAGCGCTTGTGGAGCCAGAAATACTGGTGCAATTGTCGGCGTGCCTGGGCCTCGATGACGGCATTCATCCGCGTCGCGTCGGCCACGATGTCGTCGGTCGGGAACTTCTCCAGCGCCGGCTCGATGACCAGCGTGTAGCCGTCCGCCTCACGCCGCGGGTAGCAAGGCAGCACCACCGCCTTGGTGACGGCCGCCATGCGGGACAGCCCGCCGATGGTGGCCGCCGGCACGCCGAAGAAGGGCACGAAGACCGAGTCGCGGTGGCCGAAGTCCTGGTCGGGCAGGTAGTACAGGCGGTAGCCCTCCTTCAGCGCCCGCAGCGTCGGCCGCGTGCCCTGCTGGCGCGCAAAGATGATGCCGGTGCCAAAGCGCAGCCGCTTGGCGCGGAAGAACGCATCCAGCCAGGGGTCCTTCTGCACGGAGTAGATGCTGACCAGCGGCGTCTCCAGCGACACCCGCAGCCCCGCCAGGTCCAGCCCGGTGAAGTGGGCATCATCAGAATCACGTTGCGGCCGTCCAGCGCGCGCAGATGTTCCAGGCCTTCGATGCGCATCAGGCGCTTGAGCCGCTCGCGCGACGCGAACCAGCCGTAGCCGTACTCCAGCAGCATCTGCACCATCGCGACGAAATGGCGCCGCAGCAGCTTCTGGCGCTCTGGCTCGCCCAGCTCCGGCAGGCACAGGCGCAGGTTGACCTCGCCGATGTGGCGGCGCGAGGTCGGCAGGGTGTAGATCAGGCTGCCCAGCAACCAGCCCAA
>CAUJSJ030000135.1:0-30660 GCA_963422775.4 uncultured Roseateles sp. | reverse complement strand
TCTCCTCGAAATGGGACGTCTCCTCGCCCGCCTGCTGGGCGAATTGGGCCAACTCGGGAATGCTGACCGCGAAGGCCACGGCCGAGTTCTTGACGATGTTCATGCTCTCGCTGGTGAGCGGTGGGATGACGATGCGGAACGCCATGGGCAGCAGCACGAAGCGGTAGGTCTGAGGCAGGGTCATGCCCACCGCCAGGCCCGCATAGCGCTGGCCGGTCGGCAAGGTTTTGATGCCGGCCTTGACCTGCTCACCGATGCGCGCGCTGGTGAAGAAGCCAAGGGCCAGCACCACCAGGACCGACGAAGGTACCGACTTCAGCACCGGGATGAAGGCCGGCAGCACGTGGTACCAGAGGAAAACCTGCACCAGCAAAGGGATGTTGCGGAAGAGTTCGGTCCAGGCCTCGCCGAACCGCGCCAGCCATTTGTTCGGCGCGGTGCGCGCGATGCCGATGAAGGAGCCAATCACGAGGGCCACCAGAAGAGCGAGCACAGAGATGCTCAGCGTCCAGCCCCAGGCGCCCAGCATCCATTGCAGATAGGTCTGCTCCTTGCCGCCCGGGCCGAAGCAGCCGGCAACCGCCTCTCCGGTGGCGGTGTCATTGCAGTAGAACTGCCAGTCCCAACTCATGGCTCTCTCCTCAAGCCTTCTGTCTAAAGCAAAGCGGGTGCCAGGCACCCGCTTTGCGGTGGTTCAGAACAACGCGCGAATCACTTCTTCGCGGCGTAGTCTTCCATCGGCTTGTCGTTGGGGTTGGCCCAGGCGTCCTTGGTCGCAGCGGACAGCGGCAGGCCGATCTTGGTGTTGGTCGGCGGGATGGGCTGCAGGAACCACTTGTCGTAGAGCTTGGCCAGCTCGCCCGACTTCATCATGGCCTTGATGCTGTTGTCGACCGCAGTCTTGAAGCCGGGATCATCCTTGCGCATCATGATGGCGATCGGCTCGACCGACAGCACCTCGCCCACGATCTTGAAATCGGCCGGGGCCTTGGACGTGGCGATGTTCTTGGCCAGGATGGAGCCGTCCATGACGAAGGCGTCAGCACGGCCGGAGTCCAGCAGCAGGAAGCTGTCGGCGTGGTCCTTGCCGAAGACTTCCTTGAAGTCCACGCCCGTGGCGCGCTCGTGCTTGCGCAGCGTCTGCACCGAGGTGGTGCCGGTGGTGGTGGCCACCGTCTTGCCATTGAGCTGGTTGATGTTGGTGATGCCCGAGTTGGCCTTCACGGCGATGCGCACTTCCTCGACATAGGTCGTCACGGCGAAGGCGACGTCCTTCTGGCGGGCAGCGTTGTTGGTGGTGGAGCCGCACTCCAGGTCGACCGTGCCGTTGACGGTCAGCGGAATGCGGTTGGCCGACGTGACCGGCTGGTACTTGATGTCGATCTTGCCGCCCAGCTGCTTGCGCAAGTCGGCGACGACGTGCTCGCAGACGTCAATGTGGTAGCCCACGTACTTGCCATCACCGATGGTGTAGGACAGGCCCGAGGACTCGCGCACACCCATCGTGATCGCGCCGCTGTCCTTGATCTTCTTCAGCGTGTCTTCGGCATGCACGGCAGTGACGCCGGCCATCAGGGCGGCGACGAGCAGAATTTTCTTCATGGAGACTCCAACAACAGGAAGTGGATATCGATAACAGCCGCGAGCAGACCACGCCGCGCACTCAGCCCGAATACGGGTTTTCACGATGCATGCGCATGCGGGATGAGGTCATGCCGCAGACGCAAGGTAGTCCCACAGTGCCTGGGCTGCAGGCTTTTGCCGGCGCGACATTTCGGGCCGCTCGCGGTAGATGCGCAACTCCATGCTGACACTGAACGTGCCGGGTGCCGCGGCCGGGACGAGACGGCCGCCGGCCAGTTCCTTCTGCACCGAGCTGGCCGGCAGAAAGGCGAATCCATGCCCCTCCAGCGCCATCGCTTTCAGACCTTCGGCCATGTCGGTCTCGTAGATGGCATCCAGGTTCAGTGCGCAGTCGGCTTCCTTGACGATGAGCTCGACGAGGCGACCAAGGTAGGCGCCCGCGGCGTAGCTCAGGAAGGGAATCTTCTGGCCCGGCCGTCCGGGCAGCCGGAACATCGGCTCGCCGCTCGTGTCGGCCCTGGCGTAGGGCGCCAGCGTCTCATGCCCCAGCGACGCCATCTGGTAGCGCTCGGGGTCGAGCTGCAGCGGCTGGCTGGCATGGTGGTAGACCAGCAGCAGGTCGCAATTGCCTTCGCTGAGCTGCAGCATGGCGTCATGCACATTGGCCGCGTTGAGCCGGCACTTGATCGCTCCGAAACCGCGGCGCAGGCCCATCAGCCAGTGCGGGAAGAAGCTGAAGGCCAGCGAGTGCGGCACGGCGAACTCGATCATGTCCTGGTCGGACGCCTGGTGGCTGCGCAGCATGTTGCGCGTCGCCTGCAGGTTGCCGAGCAACTCGACGGCCTGGGCCAGCAAGGTCGCGCCGGCGGCGGTCAGCCGGGTCGGGTAGGACGAGCGGTCCACGAGATCGACCCCGGCCCAGGCTTCCAGCGCCTGGATGCGACGCGAGAACGCCGGCTGCGTCACGTGGCGGAGCTGGGCGGAGCGGGAAAAGCTGCGCGTCTCGGCCAGGCTGACGAAGTCTTCAAGCCATTTGGTTTCCACCCAGGGCAGTGTAGCCAAGGCCCTGGACCTGCCATCGGCGTCCATCCGCCCCGTGATTTCCCGCAAAGGCCGCCTCAACCCCCCTAAGCCCGGTCTCTTGGCTCCCAGGCCCCCTCAACTGAAGGGGCGCGGCAGCTCCCGGCAGGAGAACGCTTGTTTACAGTCCCGACCACAAACCCAACTCGAACCCTGGACGGAGAACGCCATGCGCACGACGAGCAAACTTCTGGCACTCGCTTTGACAGCCGCGCTGCAACCGGCGCTTGCAGACACGGTCACGCTGAACTTCGAAGACGTGACGAGCAGCGTCCTGGTCGGTAACCGCTACAGCTCGCAAGGCGTTGCTTTCACGGGCAATGCCTGGGGCGTGAAGTCCAACCAAGCCCCTTGCGGCGCGGGAGGCCTGTTTTTCTCGCACGCGGGCAGTTGCGGTGCCCTGTTGCTGGCGGGGACTGCTGGGCAGACCACGGACAACCTGGCCAAGAGCTTCACAATCAATGTTGCCGACGGGTTCGTCACCGAGTTTTCCTTCCTCTATGGCATTCGGGCACTGAATGGCGTGACCATCAAGGTGTTCTCCGGGTTGGACGGGGGCGGGCTCAACGAGAACCCGCTGGCAATTCTTGCGCTGGGCAATAGCCCTCAATGCACCGGAATTGGCCAGGTGCAGTTCTGTGATCCGAACTGGATCACCTCCACCATGAAGTTCGACGGCGTGGCCCATTCGGTCGTGGTGAGCGGGATCGATCAGCGACTGATGTTGGATGATTTGAAGTTCATCACGCCGGCCGCAAACGGCCGCCTGCCGGAGCCGGCCAGCATCGCGCTGGCCCTCGGCGCCCTGGGCGCGCTGGGCTGGGCCCGCAGGCGCACCGCGGCTCGCTGAGTTCAACTTCTCCGCAAGAAAACGACCGCCGTGGCGGTCGTTTTCTTTTTCCATCACACACATTCGAATGCGATCGGGCGACTTGAATCGCAACAGTCCGTCCCTATAATCCTTGACTGCTAGCACTCAGCTCGATCGAGTGCTAACGAAATCGGGCCGATCCATCGCCCCATTTTTCAGCGAGCCGTTGCTCAGCGCCGCGGCCGCTCCAGTCCCAACTCAAGGAGATTCCATGAAGCTGCGCCCCCTGCACGATCGCGTGATCGTTCGCCGTCTGGAGCAAGAAACCAAGACCGCCTCGGGCATCGTCATCCCTGACAACGCCGCCGAGAAACCCGATCAAGGCGAAGTCCTGGCCGTCGGCCCGGGCAAGCGCAACGACAAGGGCGAGTTCGTGGCCCTGAACGTCGTCGTCGGCGACCGCGTGCTGTTCGGCAAGTATTCGGGCCAGACCGTCAAGGTCGACGGCGACGAACTGCTGGTCATGCGCGAGGAAGACCTCTTCGCCGTCGTTCAGAAGTGATTGTTGGCGTCGCCCAATAAATCGACTCTGACCCCAATTTAAGAATCCGGAGAATCAAATGGCAGCAAAAGACGTGATCTTTGGCGGCGAGGCTCGTGCCCGCATGGTTGAAGGCGTGAACATCCTGGCCAATGCGGTCAAGGTGACCCTGGGCCCCAAGGGCCGCAATGTGGTGCTCGAGCGCTCGTTCGGCGCCCCCACCGTGACCAAGGACGGTGTGTCCGTGGCCAAGGAAATCGAGCTGAAGGACAAGCTGCAGAACATGGGCGCGCAGATGGTCAAGGAAGTCGCTTCCAAGACGTCCGACAACGCCGGTGACGGCACCACGACCGCCACGGTGCTGGCGCAAGCCATCGTCCGCGAAGGCATGAAGTACGTGGCCGCCGGCATGAACCCGATGGACCTGAAGCGCGGCATCGACAAGGCGGTCACCGCCCTGGTCGCCGAGCTGAAGAAGGCCTCCAAGGCCACCACGACCTCCAAGGAAATCGCGCAAGTGGGCACGATCTCCGCCAACAGCGACCACGAAGTGGGCCGCATCATTGCCGAGGCGATGGACAAGGTTGGCAAGGAAGGCGTCATCACCGTCGAAGACGGCAAGAGCCTGGACAGCGAACTCGACGTCGTCGAAGGCATGCAGTTCGACCGCGGCTACCTGTCGCCCTACTTCATCAACAACCCGGAAAAGCAAGCCGCGCTGTTGGACAACCCGTTCGTGCTGCTGTACGACAAGAAGATCAGCAACATCCGCGATCTGCTGCCGACGCTGGAGCAAGTCGCCAAGTCGGGCCGCCCGCTGCTGATCATCTCGGAAGACGTGGACGGTGAAGCCCTGGCGACGCTGGTGGTCAACACCATCCGCGGCATCCTGAAGGTTGTCGCCGTCAAGGCGCCTGGCTTCGGTGACCGTCGCAAGGCCATGCTGGAAGACATCGCCATCCTGACCGGCGGCAAGGTCATCGCCGAAGAAGTCGGCCTGACGCTCGAGAAGGTCACGCTGGCTGACCTGGGCCAGGCCAAGCGCGTCGAAGTGGGTAAGGAAAACACCACCATCATCGACGGCGCCGGCGCTGCGGGCGACATCGAAGCCCGCGTCAAGCAAGTGCGCATCCAGATCGAGGAAGCCACCAGCGACTACGACCGCGAGAAGCTGCAAGAGCGCGTGGCCAAGCTGGCCGGCGGTGTTGCCGTCATCAAGGTCGGTGCTGCCACCGAAGTCGAGATGAAGGAAAAGAAGGCCCGCGTCGAAGACGCGCTGCACGCCACGCGCGCAGCCGTTGAAGAAGGCATCGTGGCTGGCGGTGGCGTCGCGCTGCTGCGCGCCAAGCAAGCCGCTGGCGCCATCAAGGGCGACAACGCTGATCAAGATGCCGGCATCAAGCTGGTCCTGCGCGCCATCGAAGCGCCGCTGCGCGAGATCGTCTACAACGCCGGTGGCGAAGCCTCCGTCGTCGTGAACGCCGTGCTGGCCGGTTCGGGCAACTACGGCTTCAACGCCGCCAACGACACCTATGGCGACATGATCGAAATGGGCATCCTGGACCCGACCAAGGTGACGCGCACCGCGCTGCAGAACGCCGCATCCGTCGCGTCGCTGATGCTGACGACCGAAGCCATGGTTGCCGAGTCCCCCAAGGACGAAGCTGCCGGCGGCGGCGGCATGGGTGGTGGCATGGGCGGCATGGGTGGCATGGGCGGCATGGACATGTAAGTCCACGCCGGCGACACACCCGTCGCTGACAAACGAAGGGGCTGCGCGAGCAGCCCCTTTTTCTTTGGCTGTCGACGCCGGCTCAGCCTAGATCCGGCGGTTGAGCACGCCCGAGGGCCCGGCGAAACGGGTTGCTGGCAAGGCGCGACGACGCCGTGGGCTCCTGCCCACAAGGAGAAGCAACGCCGCCAGCGGCTCGAAGCGCCGGGCCGGCGGGCGTGCAGCGCCGCTCAACGAAGTGGTGAACGGCGCCACTTGAGCAAGTTGTTGAGGCATCGAGACGCTCGATGAGCAGCGAGCGGTCAACTGGCGGATCTAGGCTCAGTCGTTCGCCCGCGCCGCCGAGCGTGTCAGCGTGTAGGTCAGCCCGATGCCGATGCTCGCGCCGGTCGTCTGCCGAACCAGCGGGCTCGCGCGGTTGGCCGCGCCGGCCACACTGTCGACGCGCCCGAAGGCGAACAGGCGCACGTCCGGCGTCAGCTGGCGCGACACGCCGCCCTTGAGTCGCCAGGCGATCAAGCCGGCCTTCGCCTGGTACGCCGCCCGGTCCGGCAGCACCTCGCCGGGCGCGACGGCGTAGTACGTCGACCCCAGCCTAGCGTCGCCGACCAGCAGCCCAGCACTCAGGCCGTAGCCCCACCCGCCCTTGCCGCGTCGGTCCAGGCTCAGCTCGGGCTCCAGGCTCATGCCCCGATGCCGGCTCAGGTCACGCGCCTCGAAGACACCGCGCAGCGGCAGCTCGACGCTGACGCGGTCGGTGGCGTCGCGGCCATTCAGAAACCAGCGCGCCACCGGCCCGAACTCGACCAGCGTGGGCAGGCGCTGCATGCCCTCGCGCGCCTGCAGCGATTTCCCGCCGGAGCTCAGCGAGCCGGCAAACGAGACATCCAGCTCGAAGGACTCGGTACGCACGGCACGCAGGCCCGCCCCCTCGTCATCGGCCCGCAGCACCTTGCCCCGGTAGACGACGTAAGGCAGCACCGGCGTGCGCCGGACCTGCTCGTTGGCGCCCGGGTAGGCCTGCTGCGAAATGACGCCGGCTGCGACGCCCAGCTCCCAGAGCGGCAGGTCCGCACGCTTGTCCGAATCGGCGTGCGCGATGGCAGCGAAAGTCGAGAGGCCGGCAGCGAGAAGTCGTTTCATGGATGGCGCAAGAGCAGAACCGCTGCGCATCATGCCCTCAGCAGCGCCAACAGGTCGTCCGCGAAGCGCGCACCGTTGCACAAGGCGCTGGCCGCCATGCGCGGGCGCAGGCCGGCTCGCAGGGCAGCAAGACCTGCCCGGTCACTCAGCCGCGCCTGCGCCAGCCGCACGAAGTCCTGTTCGTCCGTGGCCACCCAGCCCTGGGCCAGGCCCAGGGTCTGCAGAAAACTCAGCCCCTGGCGCGAGATGGGTGCCGGGCCGGGCAGCGTCAGCACCGGCACGCCCATCCACAGCCCGTCCAGCGTCGTCATGCCGCCGCTGTGCGGGAAGGGATCGAGCGCGATGTCGACGCGGCCGAAGGCGGCCAGGTAGTCGGCCAGCGGGCTGGGGCCTTCCAGTGCCAGCCGCGTCGGATCGCCCGGCCAGCGGCGCAGCAGCGCCTCCCGCTCTGCCTCGTGCTGCAGGCCGGGCGCCTTGACGAGCAGACGGCTGCCCGGCACCGCGTCCAGCACGCGCGCCCACAGCGCCAGCACCGGGTCGCCAAGCTTGTGCAGCGCGTTGAAGCTGCCAAACCAGGGCTCGCCGCCCAGGGCCGACACCGCTGGCGCGTCAGCCGGCGGTGCGTAGACGGTGAAGCTGTGCGGCAGCCTTCGCAGCGGCTCGACGAAGCCGGCCTCGGCGGCCGTGGGCAGCAGCCAGCGGTCGCCGATGAAGCCGTCCATCTCGGCCAGCCCCGAGCTGCCCGCATAGCCCAGCCAGCTGAACTGGCGCGGCGCGGGCCGGCGCGCGAACGCGCCCAGGCGATGCCCGCCGGTGTGGCCATTCAGATCGACCAGCACATCGATGCCATCGGCCGCGATGCGCGCCGCCAGCGCCGCGTCGTCGAGGTCCGTCACGCCGAGCCAGCGTGGCGCCGCCTCGCGCAGCCACCGCGTCTGCGCGTCGTCGGCGCGCGAGTTCGCGTAGACAAACAGCTCGCAACGTGCCGCCAGCGCCGGCAGCCAGGCCGCGGCCAGCCGCCCCACCGGATGGCCACGCAGGTCGGCGGACACGAGCCCGATGCGCATCGCCCCCGCCGCCCGCGTCGGACGCAACACCGCCGGCACCTGCACGACGCGGCCGAAGGCTTCGGCCTCGGCCCGCAGCGCCTCCGCCTCTTCGGCGCGGGCCTGGCGATAGGTCCGCAGCAGCAGCCGGTCGCTGCGCGCCGTTGTCAACGCTGACTCCACATCGATGAGCCGGCTCAGCACGGCATCTGCCTCGTCGAGCGCACCCTGACGCTTCAACGCCTGGGCGAGATTGCTCAGCGCCTGTGCCGACACAGGCCCCTCGACCAGGGCCTGACGGTAGGCCGCCACCGCCTCGCCAAAGCGGCCGTCCTGCAGCCTCAGCCCGCCCAGGTTGGCCAGCACGGCGGCGCGGCGCTCGCCGGTCACGCCAGCGGCCAGTGCGGCGCCCAGCACGGCCTCGCCGCGCTGCGGCCGCAGCACGGCGAGGTTGCAGGCGGCCTCGGCATGCGCGGCATCCTGGGCCACGACGCGTTCCCAGGCCTCAGCCGCACCCGCCGCGTCGCCCGCCTCGTTCAGCAGATGGCCCAGCGTGAAGCTCGCCTCGACGCGCTCCGGCGCCAGCGCCACGGCCTCGCGCAGCCGGGCAATCGCCTCGGCGGCACGGCCCGCTGCGGCCAGTGCCGTGGCGGCATGCACCCGCAGGCTGGCATCGGCCGGCCGCGCAGCGATGGCCTGGCCAAAGCCTTCAGCCGCCTCGTCATGGCGCCCGAGTGCCATCCAGGCGCGCGCGCGGTTGCCCAAGGCCGCGGTCAGGCCCGGCTGCAGCGCCAGGGCCGCGTCGAAGGCGGCCAGCGCTTCGGCCGGCCGTCGCAGCGCCAGCAGCGCATTGCCGAGGTTGTTGTGCGCGCCCGCCAGGCGCGGCTGCAGACGCAGGGCCTGCTCGTAGGATGCGCGCGCCTCGTCCCAGCGGCCGCGCGCCGCCAGCAGGGCACCGAGGTTGGCCGCTAACTCCGCGTCGCCTGGTCGCAACACCCACGCGCGTCGCAACGCCGGCAGCGCATCCTCGCCAAGCATCTGCTGGGCCACTGACAACGCTTTCCACAGCTCACCGTCCTCCGAGTGCTCGGCAAGCAGGGCTTTCGCCTGTGCGGCCATCTCCGCATGCCGCCCGGTCTGGAAAAGCGTGAAAAGGTTTTGAAGTCTGGCGTTTGCCATGCGGTTCGGGGGTGGGTAAGAGGGGGCAACACGCCAAGGCGCACCAGCTTGGCGCCGGATAATCGCATCCCGCCGTCTCCACGTTTCCATGCTTTCCAGCCTGCATCCCCACGACCTGCTCGACCACGCGCTGACCGAAGCCGGTCCGCTCGCGCGCGAACTGCTGAACGTCGTGCAGGACGAACTCGATGCCCAGCCCCAGCACTACCCGCTGCGCGAGGCCTGGCGCAAGGTGCGTGCCCATTTCGCCACCGACTTCGAAGGCAAGCTCATCGAGATGCTGCAGGCCGGCCGTCGCGGCGAGGATCCGCTGCACCGCTCTGCGCTGCAGCTCGGCGGCCTGGAAAGCCTCAGCCTGGTCGACGAACATCAGGCCCTGCAGGACGTGGCCATCGCCCACGTCGCCCACACGTCGGAAGAACTGAGCCGGGCCGAGTTGCATCAGATCGGCAACTTCTTCGCTGCGCTGCGCGGCACCGCGCGGGCCCGCGAGCGCGACAACCCGCTGCGCCCCGCCCTGTTCGCTCACGCGCTGCACCATGCGCTGGCGTCCAGCCCGCTCGGCGCCCAGACGCAGTACGAGCTGATGCGCGTGGCCGCGACCCCGCTGGCCCGCGCCCTGCACCGCCAGTACGTGCAGGCCTGCGCGACGCTGCACGCCGCCGACATCGGCGACATGGTGGCCTCGCACGGCGGTGGACAGACCGATCCGCTGGCCCACCAGCGCCTGGCGGCCGCCCGCGGCGTTGGCCAGCGGCCGACGAACCACGGCACGTTTGACGGCCTGTCACGCCGCGTCAAGGTCATCAACTCGCTGCCCCAGGGCCTCGCGCCGCTGACACAGCGCGACCCGCTGGCACCTGCCCCCTTCGTGCGCGCACCCGGCCCGGACATGCTGAGCCGGCTCTACGACCAGATCCTGGCCGACCCGCGCCTGCTGCCGCCGCTCAAGGCCCTGCTGGCGCGGCTGCAGATCGCCGTCGTGCGCCTGGCGCGCAGCGACGCGATGCTGCTGCGCCGCCAGGACCACCCGACCTGGGCGCTGCTGAACCGCGTCGCGGCCCACGGCATGGCCTTCGATCGCGCCGACGACCCGCGTTTCGTGGACTTTCTGCGCTTCATGGAGGCCGAGGCCCAGTTCCTCGTCGACGCGCCGACACCGACGGCCCTGCTCTTCCGGCAGGTGTTGGCACGCGTGGACTCGCGCATCGACCAGCAGGCGCGCCAGAGCGGTGAGCTCAACGCCGTCGCGCTGGCCGCGCTGGAGCGCGAGCACTTGCGCAACGACTGGCGCGACCTGCTGCGCGAGCAGGTTGATCACCAGATCGCCGACTCGCCGCTGGGCCCGCGCATGCACCGCTTCCTGCAGACGAGCTGGGTCGACGTCATCGTCGACGCCATGGTGCGCCACGGCCGGGACTCGCGCGAAGCCCAGGCGACGATGGAAGTGGTCGACGCCGTGCTCGACAGCCTCACCACGCCGCGCGACCTCGCCGACCGCGACGCCCTGCGCATGCGCCTGCCGGTGCTCATCGAACGCCTCGTCACCGGCTGCGACAGCATCCAGCTGTCCGAGGCCCGGCGCGAGCCGCCGCTGAGCGAGCTGATGGCACAGCACTCGCGCCTGCTGCGCGGCCTGCCGGCCGTGGACCCGGCCGATCGCCGCGCCAGCCCGCCCAAGCCCGCCGCCGCCCCCAGCGCCGCGCCCGCCTCGGCCGACGAGATCGTGCAGCGCCTGATGGAGGAGCGCGACTCCCAGGTGCCCTCGCATTGGTTGAGCGCCGACGTCGACCGCGGCGAGCTGCCGACCGTGCCGGTGCAGCTCTACAACGAGCACGACTCGCCCGACGCCCGCGCCGCGCTACAGCGCTGGATCGAGAGCCTGCAGATCGGCCGCTGGTTCCACATGTTCATCCAGGGCGACTGGCACACCGCGCAGATCGCCTGGATCGGCGAAGGCCGCCAGTTCATGCTCTTTGTCGGCCGCGAGGCCGACGAGCGCCTGCCGCTGACGCGCCGCGCGCTGGAGGCATTGCTGGCCAACGGCCTCATCACGGCGCTGGAGGACGACAGCGTCGTGCAGCGCGCCGTCGACACGCTGATGAGCGACCTCGACGGCGGCTGAGCCTCAATCGGCCGGTTGAACCGGCTCGCTCGCCGGCGGTACTGATTCCGCCGAACCCGCTTCAGGCAACCGATGCGCCAGCACCCATTCGCGCAGCGCAATCGCCACGTCGCCGACACCGCTCTTCTTCAGCGCCGAGAACAGCGTCACGGCCACGTCGGATTCCTCGGTCGTCATGCCGGCCAGGAACTCCGTCGTCGTGCGCAGGGCCGCATCGGCCTCCTTACGGTTGAGCTTGTCCGACTTCGTCAGCAGCACCAGCAGCCGGATCGAGCCGCTGGCGACGCGGGCGGCGACGAACTCCAGCAGCTGCTTGTCCAGGTCGGTCAGCCCGAGGCGCGAATCGACCATCAGCACGACGCCGGACAGGCTGCGGCGCACCTCCAGGTAGTCGGCCATGACCTTCTGCCAGCGCAGCTTGGCCGCCTTGGCCACGGCCGCGTAGCCATAGCCCGGCAGGTCGGCGAAGAGGGCGTCCGCGGCATCCTTGGGGCCCAGCTCGAACAGGTTGATGTGCTGGGTGCGACCGGGCGTCTTGGACGCGAAGGCCAGGCGCTTCTGCTGGGCCAGCGTGTTGATGGCGGTGGACTTGCCGGCGTTGGAGCGGCCGACGAAGGCGATCTCGGGCAGATCGGTGGCGGGCAGGTGCACGAGCTGGCTGGCGGTGGTCAGGAAACGCGTCGTGTGCGTCCAGGCCAGGGCGACTTTCTCGGTGATCGTTTCAGGGATGGCTTCAGCCTCGGGAATCGTGTCGGTCATGGGTGTGTCTGAGGCTTTGGTGGGGCATTGTAAAATTCTGAGGTTGCGCCCAACGAAACCTCATAAATCCATGAAGACTGTCGCCTTCCTCCTGTCGAGTCTGCTGCTGGCCGCCACGGCTCATGCGAACGAGCCTGCCGCCGCTGTGGCCAAGCCCGACCTCGCCAAGGGTGGCGCCATCTCTACCCAGGTCTGCGCCGCCTGCCACACGGCCGACGGTTCGCGCGGCAGCCCCGCCAACCCCATCCTGCAGGGCCAGCACGCCGAATACCTGGCCAAGCAGTTGACCGAGTTCAAGTCCGGCAAGCGCAAGAACGCCATCATGAGCGGCATGGCCGCGCCGCTGTCGGAAGAAGACATCCGCAACGTCGCGGCCTTCTACGCGTCCAAGACCGCCAAGCCAGGCTTTGCCAAGAACAAGGACACTGTCGCCCTGGGCGAGAAGATCTACCGTGGCGGCATCGCCGAGCGCAATGTGCCGGCCTGCGCCGGCTGCCACAGCCCGACAGGCGCCGGCCTGCCGGCCCAGTACCCGCGCCTGGGTGGCCAGCATGGGGACTATGTCGAAGCCCAGATGACGGCTTTCCGCAGTGGCGCCCGCGCCAACAACCCGGTCATGGTGACCGTTGCCGCCAAGATGAACGACAAGGAAATCAAGGCCGTGTCCGACTACATCGCCGGCCTGCGCTGAATGCGGCGCTTGCCTCGATGAACGAAGGCCGGTGTCACGCACCGGCCTTTTTTCTTGGCACAGACTCTCCCCCCGATGTCCACCGCCACCACCCGCCCCTCCGCCGCCCGCGAACTGCTGGACCTGTTCTCGTCCATGCGCTTCGCCATCACGCTGCTCAGCGTGATCTGCATCGCCTCCGTCATCGGCACGGTGCTGCGCCAGAGCGAGCCCATGGGCAACTACATCAACCAGTTCGGCCCGTTCTGGGCCGAGGTGTTCGGCAAGCTGGGCCTGTACACGGTCTACAGCGCAGCCTGGTTCCTCGTCATCCTGACCTTCCTGGTCGTGTCGACGAGCCTGTGCATTGCCCGCAACACGCCCAAGATCATTGCCGACCTGAAGAGCTACAAGGAAGGCGTGCGCGAGCAGTCGCTGCAGGCGCACCATCACAAGGCCATCGGTGAACTGCCCAGCAACCCGCCCATGGCCCTGGCCGAGATCGGCGCAACGCTGACCCAGCTCGGCTGGAAGGCCCGCGTGCAGCAGCGCGAGCACGGCACCATGATCGCGGCCCGCCGCGGCGCGGCCAACAAGATCGGCTACCTGTCGGCCCACTCGGCCATCGTCCTCATCCTCGTCGGCGGCGTGCTGGACGGCAACGCCATGGTCAAGCTGGCGATGTGGGCCCAGGGCAAGCAGCTCTACACCGGCTCGGGTTTCGTGTCGGAGATCAAGCCCGAACACCGCCTCTCCACCGGCAACCCGAGCTTTCGCGGCAACGTCTCGGTGCCCGAAGGCCAGCGCCAGGGCATCGCCGTGCTCAGCCTGCCCAGCGGCGTCGTGCTGCAGGACCTGCCGTTCGAGATCGAGCTGAAGAAGTTCAGCGTCGACTACTACCCCACCGGCATGCCCAAGAGCTTTGCCAGCGCCATCGTCATCCACGACGGTGGTGCCGCGCGCGAGGCCACGGTCAAGGTCAACGAACCCGTCATCCACAAGGGCCTGGCCATCTACCAGAGCAGCTTCGAGGACGGCGGCAGCAAGCTGCGACTGCTGGGCCTGCCGTTGAACAGCGCAGGCGCACCCTTCAAGATCGAAGGCCGCGTCGGCACCAAGCTGGCCTTCGGCGAGCAGGCGCTGGAGCTGGATGGCCTGCGCGTCATCAACGTCGAGAACCTCGCGGGCGACAGCAGCAACCCCAGCGGCGCCGACGTGCGCAAGGTCGACCTCGGCACCACGCTGGGCAAGCATCTGGGCAGCGGCGCCAAGGGCGACACGACCAAGGCGCTGCACAACGTCGGCCCGAGCTTCAGCTACAAGCTGCGCGACGCGGCCGGCCAGGCGCGCGAGTTCAACAACTACATGCTGCCCGTCGAGCTGGACGGCCAGAAGCTCTTCCTCGCCGGCGTGCGCGACACGCCCGCCGAAGCTTTTCGCTACCTGCGCATGCCGGCCGACGAGAACGGCGAGCTGACCGGCTGGCTGCGCCTGCGCCAGGCCCTGGCCGACCCGGTGCTGCGCGACGCCGCGGCCCAGCGCTACGCGGCCGCGGCCACGCCGCCCAACCAGCCCCAGCTGACGCCTCAGCTCAAGCTCACCGCCCAGCGCGCCCTCACCCTCTTCTCCGGCGCCGCCGCCAAGCCCGGCGATGAGGTCAAGGGCGGCCTGCCGGCGCTGTCCCAGTTCATCGAGCGCGACGTGCCCGAGTCCGACCGCCAGCGCGTCTCCGAGGTGCTGCTGCGCATCCTCAACGGCAGCCTGTTCGAGCTGCACCAGATCGCCCGCGAGCGCGCCGGCCTCAAGCCCGCCGCCACCGATGCGGCAGCCCAAGGCTTCATGACCCAGGCCGTGCTGTCGCTGTCCGACAGCCTCTACTACCCGTCGCCGGTGCTGCTGCAGCTGCAGGACTTCGACCAGGTGCAGGCCAGCGTCTTCCAGGTCGCACGCGCACCGGGCCAGAAGCTGGTCTACCTGGGCGCCGTGCTGCTCATCATCGGCGTCTTCACCATGCTCTACATCAAGGAACGGCGGCTGTGGATCTGGATCGCGCCGAGTGCCGACCCAGGCAGCTCGCAGGTGCGAATGGCCATGTCCAGCACGCGTGAATCGCCCGACAACGCTACGCTGTTTGCTCAGCTCAAAGCCGCTGTGCTCAAGGAGCCCGCATGAACACCACCACCTTCGACCTGCCACGCCGCCACGCACTGCACCGCCGCGACACGCTCGACTGGCTGTTCGCCGCCCTCGTGCTGCTGGGCGGCGGCTATGCCTTCAGCCGCTACCACGCGTCCATGGACGTCTACGAGCAGGGCATCCTGCTGTGCGCGATGCCCGCCCTGATCGCGCTGGGCTGGTTCTGGAAGCCGCTGCGCGCGCTGAGCGTCGCAGTCGGCGCGGCCACGCTGCTGGCCATCGGCCTGTACGGCCAGCACACCGACGGCTTCGGCGCCGACCTCGCCGCCGGCGAGCAGGTGTTCTGGCTCAAGTACATGCTGTCCAGCCAGAGCGCCATCCTCTGGATGAGCCTGCTGTTCTACATGAGCATGCTCTTCTACTGGGGCGGCTTCTTCACCGGTGCCGGCCGCAACAGTGTGGCCGAAGTCGTCGGCTCCAAGCTGGCCTGGGGCGGCGTCTTCATGGCGCTGGTCGGCACGCTGGTGCGCTGGTACGAGAGCCACCAGATCGGCCCGGACATCGGCCACATCCCGGTCAGCAACCTCTACGAAGTCTTCGTGCTGTTCTGCTGGCTGACGACGACCTTCTACCTCTACTACGAGGCCCGCTTCGCCACGCGTTCGCTCGGCGCCTACGTGATGCTGGTCGTCAGCGGCGCGGTCAGCTTCCTGCTCTGGTACACGCTGGCCCGCGAGGCGCAGGAGATCCAGCCGCTGGTGCCGGCCCTGCAGAGCTGGTGGATGAAGATCCACGTGCCGGCCAACTTCGTCGGCTACGGCAGCTTCGCGCTGGCGGCCATGGTGGCCCTGGCCTATCTGCTCAAGACGGCGCAGACGCGCGCGCTGTGGATCGGCCTCGTCGCGATGCCGCTGGCCATCATCGCCCTGATCGTCGCCGTGCGCTTCGGTGCCTCGGTGGACGCCGCCACCGTCGCCGGCCTGAACGGCTGGGCGCTCAAGATCGCCGGCGTCGCGGCCTTCCTGGCCCTGGCCGTCGCGCTGCGCAGCCAGGTGACCGCGCGCCTGCCCGACGTCGTTCAGCTCGACGACCTCATGTACAAGTCCATCGCGCTGGGCTTTGCCTTCTTCACCATCGCCACCATCCTGGGCGCCTTCTGGGCCGCCGAGGCCTGGGGCGGCTACTGGAGCTGGGACCCGAAGGAGACCTGGGCGCTGATCGTCTGGCTCAACTACGCGGCCTGGCTGCACATGCGGCTGATGAAGGGCCTACGCGGCGCCGTGTCGGCCTGGTGGGCGCTCGTCGGCCTGCTGGTGACGACCTTCGCCTTCCTGGGCGTCAACATGTTCCTGTCTGGGCTGCACAGCTACGGAACATTGTGATGAGCCTCTCGTCCAAGGAGTACCTTGGCCGGTCTCCCAAGGAGACGGCGATGCATGCGGGCTTGAGCCGCACGCACATCGCCCTAGGCGGGCCGGCTTGGGAGCGGCCCGGCGCCAGGCCCGCAAGGCTCATGCGCCGCATTTGCCGCTGAGATGATCTCGCCGGAGCCCTGGACCCAGGCCGCGCCGGCCATCGCGGCGGCCCTGCCGGATCTGTGCTTCCTGATCGGCCCCGACCTGCGCTTCACGGCCTGCAACCACCCCGAGCACGCTGACCTGCACGCGCCCTGGGCAACGCTGCAGGGCCGCTCGCTGCACAGCGTCGGCCCGCCCGCGCTGGCGCGCAAGGCCGCCGCGGCCTGCACCGCGAACCCCCAGCGCCTGCGCTACGCGCTGCGCACGCAGGGCGGCCGCGTCGCCCGCTTCGAGGCCAGCATCGCGCCGCTGCCCGACAACGCCGGCTGGCTCTACATCGCCCGCGACCTCGGCACCGCGGACGCTGAGCAGGCCCGTTTCGCCCGCGCCATGCAGGGCGTGGCCGATGGCCTGTGGGAATGGGACATCGCCGCCGACAGTGAATACTTCTCCCCCCGCGCGCGGGCGCTGCTGGGGCGCCCCAGCCGCCTTGTCGAGCAGCTCCACACGGACGACCAGGGCCAGTGGCGCGCCGCGCTGCAGTCGCACCTGCGCCATGGCGCGCCGCTGGACATCGACCTGCGCCTGGCCGGCTCCGAGGTCCAGCCTGCACGCTGGCTGCGCTGCCGCGGCTGGACGGAGCGCGACGCGCGCGGCCAGCCGGCCCGCGTGCTCGCCACGCTGTCCGATGTGACCGTGCCCAAGTTCACCGAGCAGGCGCTCAGCGACAGCCAGTCCAAGTTCCGCGCCCTCTTCCACACGGTGCCCGTCGGCATCGCGCTGATCGATATCGCCAGCGAGACCGTCATCGAGTCCAACGACGAGCTCGGCCGCCTGCTCGGCTGGCCGACGCTGTCCGTCGTCGGCCAGACCGCCACGGCCCTGGGCCTGGCGCCACTGCCGGGCCTGGCCGGCCGCACCGAGATCGACGACCGCGAACTGCGCCCGGTCTCGGGCTGCCGCCTGCATGCCAAGCTGGTGGCCGAGCCGGTCGAACTGCGCGGTCATGCGCTGCTGCTGTGCGCCGTCGTCGACATCTCGGTGCAAGTGGATGCCGAAGCCGCGCTGTCCGCACTGGCCAAGCAGTTGATGGACCAGGAACGCCGCACCACGCGCAACCTCGCCCAGGCCCTGCACGACCAGCTCGGCCAGACGCTCACCGCCCTGCGCCTGACGCTGGACCTGGGCGCCCCGGACGCCCGCCAGCAGGCCCGCGCCCTCATCGACCAGGCGCTGCGCGAAGTGCGACAGGTGCTCGTCGACCTGCGCCCGCCGCTGCTGGAAGAAGAGGGCCTGGCCGCGGCGCTGGACAACGAGGTCGCCCAGCGCCGATCACTGCACCCGGGCGTTCGCATCCTGCTGGATGTCGAGGACGCGCTGCAGCAGCAGCGCCTTCCGGTCCCGGTCGAGTACGCTCTTTTCATGATTGCCCGCGAAGGCCTGGAGAATGCGCTGCGCCACGCCCAGCCCACCCATGTGGAGCTGAGCCTGTACGGCTTTGCGGACGAGATCGAGCTCGGCGTTGCCGACAACGGCGGTGGCCTGGACGCAGACTTCGAACACCGCCCCGGCCACCTCGGCCTGGTCGGCATGCGCGAACGCGCCCGCGCCATCGGTGCGACGCTGGCGCTGGGTGCACGCGAAGGCGGCGGCACCCACCTCACCTTGCGATGGCAGGCTCGGGAATGACCCAGCCTGCCCGCGTCTACCTCGTCGACGACCACGCCATGGTGCGCCAGGGCCTGCGCGCCCTGCTCACCGAAGCCGGCCACGACATCGTCGGCGACAGCGGCAACATCACCGTGGCCCTGGCCGAGCTGCAGCAGCTCGCACCCGACGTCGTCCTCGTCGACCTGTCGCTGGGCGAACGCTCCGGCATGGAGCTGCTGGCCGAGCTGCAGCGCCGGCACCTGCCCACGCGGGCGCTGGTGCTGACGATGTCGGCGCAGCCCCGCCATGTCGCCATGGCCCTCAAGCTGGGCGCGGCCGGCTATGTGCTCAAGGGCTCGCCGTCCGAGGAGCTGCTGCAGGCCATCGAGGCCCTGCGTGTCGGCCGCCGCCACCTCGGCGAGGGTGTGGCCGAGCTGGCCGCCCGGGCGTTGGCCGCAGGCCCCAGCGACGATCCCTTCGCCAGCCTGTCGGTGCGTGAGCGCCAGGTCGTCACCATGGTCGTCGACGGCCATTCCAGCAGCGAGATCGGCTTGGCCCTGCACCTGTCGCCCAAGACGGTGGACAGCTACCGCAGCCGGCTGATGGCCAAGCTCGGTGCCGCCGACGTGACGGCCCTCGTCAAGCTGGCCTTGCGCCACGGCCTGATCAGCAACGACGCCTGAGGCGGGGCCGGCCCGCAGCGTCGTCGACAAACTGCCCGACAGCGCCCAGCAAGAACTCCCGGCATCGGCCCGGCGCGGCGCACCCTAGATTGGCGCCATGAAGGTCGCTGAACTGCCCGGCAACGAAACCCTGCGCCTGCAATGCCTGGCCGAGCTGGGCCTGAGCCAGCCGCCCGCCCAGCCCGAGCCCGACGCCGTGCTGGACGGCCTGGTGCGCTGCGCCGCCCACCTGCTGGGCTACCCCATCGCGATGATCAGCCTGATCGGCGAGCGCCGCATGTGGTTCAAGGCCCGCCACGGCATCGACGCGATCGAGGGCGAACGTGACCAGTCGTTCTGCGCCCACACCATCCTCGGCGAGGGCCTGTTCGAGGTGCCCGACGCGCTGGCCGACCCGCGCTTTGCCGACAGCTCCTGGGTCACCGGCGACGCCCGGTTGCGGGCCTATGCCGGCATGCCCATCCGCCTCGATCAGCTGACGCTGGGTGCGCTCTGCCTCGTCGACACCGTGCCGCGGCAGCTGGACTCCGTGCAGGCCGCGCTGCTCGTCGACATCGTCAACGCCGTCAGCGCCTGGTTCGCCCACCGCCGCGAACACGTCGACCTGCTTGCCAGCCGCGCCCACCTGCAGCAGCAGGCCGAGCTGCTGGGGCGCCTCAGCAGCGAGACGCCGGGCATGCTCTTCCAGTACCGCACCCTGCCCAGCGGCGGCGGCGAGCTGCGCTTCGTCAGCGGCCAGGCAGAACACATCTTCGGCATCGCCGCGCCGCTGCAGCCCGAGGGCCTGCGCGCCTGCGCCGCGCGCGTGCACCCCGACGACCTGCCTGGCCTGCTGCTGGGCATCCGCGAGGCCGCGGCCGCACAGCAGCCCTGGCAGCGCCTGTTCCGCGTCTGCCTGCCCGGCGCGGACCGGCCGGCCTGGCGCTCCGGCCGCGCCAGCCCGTCGGCACAGCCCGACGGCAGCGTGCTCTGGCACGGCTTCGTCGCCGACGTCGACGAGCACCTCGAGATCGAGAACCTGCGCCGCGACAAGCTCGCCGCCGAGCAGGCCAGCGCCACCAAGAGCGCCTTCCTGTCGCGCGCCAGCCACGAGCTGCGCACGCCGCTGAACGCCGTCCTCGGCTTCAGCCAGCTGCTGCTGCTCAGCACCGACCAGCTGCTGACGCCGCGCCAGCAGGAGCGCGTGCAATGGGTGCTGAGCTCCGCCCAGCGCCTGCACGAACTCGTCGACGGCCTGCTCGACGTCGAGCGCGGCCAGGGCGGCGGCCGAGCCCTGGCCGAGGATGGCGACGGCCGCCGCACCTGCACGCTGCTCTACATCGAGGACGAACCGCTGAACACCCTGCTCATGCAGGAGGCCCTGCGCGGCCACCGCGACTGGCGCGTGCTGCACGCCGGCGACGGCCGCGCCGGCCTGGCGCTGGCCCGCGTGCGCAAGCCCGACGTCGTGCTGACCGACATCAACCTGCCGGGCCTGTCCGGGCTGGACGTCGTCAGGGAGCTGCGCGCAGACGCGGCCCTCGGCGGCACGCTGTGCATCGCGCTGTCCGCCGACGCGACGCCCGGCCAGATCGAGCGCGCGATGCAGGCCGGCTGCGACGACTACTGGACCAAGCCCCTCGACGTGCTGGAGCTGCCCGGCCGCCTGGCCGACGCGCTCGCGCAGCACGCCGGGCGCTGATTCGAACCCAGGGAGAGAACAGCATGAACACCTTCACCAGCCCGAGGCCAAGCCCCCCGTCCCGCACCGGCCGCTCCGCCTGGCACATGCCGGCCCAGGCGGCTGCCACCGCCGGCGGCTCGGCCACGCACACCCGCCTCATCCACCTGCTCGTCGTCGATGATGCCTTCGCCACCATCGAGTTCGTGGGCCAGCTGCTCGCGGGCTTCGCCCAAGTCCGCTTCGCCACCAACGGCGTGGACGCGCTGCGCCTGGCCGAGCTTCACCACCCCGACCTCGTACTGCTGGACATCGGGCTGCCCGGCCTCGGCGGCTTCGAGGTCTGCCGGCGGCTGCGTGCCGCGCCGGCCCTGCGCGACATCCCCATCATCTTCGCGAGCAGCCACGCCGACCCGGACACCGAGGCCACGGCCCTCAGGCTCGGTGCCGACGACTTCGTGCGCAAGCCCCTCAGCGCGCCGGTGCTGCGCGCCCGCGTGGGTCGCCTGGTGGACAGCAAGCGCGCCGGGCAGGACCGGCCGGACCCGGACCCGGATGAGGGCGAGCGCGAGCCCATGCAGGCCCTGCAACGCAGCCTGGACGAGGGCGCCATCGGGCGCCGTGCAACGGCGTCCATGTTGTCCTACATCGCCCACGAGATCGGCAATCCGGTCAACGTCATCCGGGGCTTCGCCCAGCTGATGCAGGTCGAGCCGCTGTCGGCCGGGCAGGCCGGCAAGCTCTCCCACATCCTGGACGCGGTCGGCCGCCTGAGCGGGCTGCTGGCGGAGGTGACCGACGTCGCCCGCATGGAATCCGGCCAGTTCGTCGTCGAGCTCGAAGACGTCGACGCGCAGGCCCTCGCAGCCCAGGCCTGCGCGCAGATCCAGACCCAGGCCGCTGCGGCCGGGCTGCGCCTGGCCCTGCCGGCTCCGGCACCCGCCATGACCGTGCGCGCCGACGCGCGCCGGCTGCGCCAGTGTCTGGACAACCTGCTGTCCAACGCGATGAAGTACGGCGGCAACCCGGACAGCGGCGGCCCCGGCATCGAGGTCGAGATCCAGGCCCGCGGCAAGCAGGTCGTGCTGGCCGTGCAGGACCACGGCTGCGGCCTCAGCGAAGACCAGCTCGCCCAACTGTTCGAACCCTACAACCGCCTCGGCCGCGAAGGCGGCGCCATCCCCGGCACGGGCCTGGGCCTGATGCTGACGCGCGACCTCGTGCAGGCCATGGGCGGCCGCGTGCTCGTGCACAGCCAGCCCGGCCACGGCTGCCGTTTCGAGATCCTGCTGCGCGCCAGCCAGCCGCCAGCGGACTGAACAACCCGGATTGACTCACCGTCACCCCATGGCCCCACAATGCCCCGCGCCATGCCACTGACCCTCCCCAGCCCCGTCTGCCCTGCCGCGCCCAGCCCGCTGGTCAGCCGGCTCGACGGCCTGCTGCCGTCGCTGGCGGACGCCCGCGTCCTGCTGGTGGACGACGACCCCGGCATGATCCAGATGCTCGGCCGCCTGCTGTCGGGCTACGGCCAGTTGCGCTTCGCGACGGATGGCGAGCAGGCCCTGGCCATCGCCCAGGCCTGGCAGCCCGAGCTGGTGCTGCTGGACGCCGAGATGCCCGGCCTGGACGGCTTCGAGGTCTGCCGCCGTCTCAAGGCCGACCCGCTGCTGACCGAGGTGCCCGTCATCTTCGTGACCCAGCACACCGACGCGCGCGTCGAGTCCGCCGTCTTCGAGCTGGGCGCGGCCGACTTTGTCGCCAAGCCCGTCTCCGGCCCGGCCCTGCGCGCCCGCGTCGCGATGCAGCTGCGCCTGTACCGCACCGCCCAGCGCCTGGTGCGCCTGGCGCGCCGTGACACGCTGACCGGCCTGGCCGAGCGCGCCGAGTTCGACGAAGAGCTGGATCTGGAATGCCGCCGCGCCCGCCGCAGCGGGCAGCCACTGGCCCTGCTGCTGGTGGGCATCGAAGGCCTGGCCGGCTACCAGCAGCGCCATGGGCGCGGCGCTGCCGACAACGCGCTGCGCCATGTCGCGACGCTGGCCCAGCAAGTGCTGCAACGGCCGGCCGACCTGGTGGCCCGCCACGGTGACGACGTCTTCGCGCTGCTGCTGCCCGACAGCACCGCCGCTGGCGCCATCGCGCTGGCCACGCGGCTGGGGCAGGCGCTGGCCGCCGACGGCGTCGACGGTCTCACGCTGGCCCTGGGCGCTGGCCTGGTGGGTGCCGGCGCGGGCGACCCCGCGGCCGCGGCGCAGGCCGCGCTGGCGGCTGCACGCGCAAGCGCAGCCCACGGCCTGGCCAGCATCCAGCTCTGCACCGCCCTGCCCGGCGGCGGGCATGAAGCGCCCGTCGCCGCCTGAGAGGCCAGGCGTCTTTCGCCCATGCCCAGCCGGGGGAAGAAGGATTCGAACGGCTCGGCGGGCCATGTCTCAACAGGCCCCGGCGCGGGCGGCGTGCTCGGCATCATGTCGATCACGCTGACGTCGGTGTGGGCGCGGCGGCAGCGTGCCAAGCCGCCAGGCAACGCCATCGCCACTCCCTGCGATTGGCTTGAAGCCGGGCTGAAGGAATCTGGAGCCTTCTGAAAGCGGCACGCCGCCTGGCCGCCATCTGGCCGCGTTCAACCCACCGGCAGCGCCGTCTCGTACTTCACCTCGCGCAGCACGACGTTGCTGCGCACGCTGCTCACGCCGGGCAGCTTGAAGATGTTCTGCTGCAGGAAGAGGTCGTAGGCCTTCATGTCGGCCGCCACGACCTTGATGACGTAGTCGGCCTCGCCGGTGATGGCGTGGCATTCGATGATCTCGCGCTGCGTGGCGACGAGCCGCTCGAACTGCTCCACCGCACCCTCGCTGTGCCGCACCAGGCTGACGTTGGCCAGCACGAGGATGGACAGGCCGATCTTCTCGCGGTCCACCAGCGCCACGTGGGCGCGGATGACGCCACGATCCTCCATGTCCTTGACGCGACGCCAGACCGGGGTGGCCGACAGGCCGACCTTCTCGGCCAGGGCCTGAGTGGACAGGCGCGCGTCGGCCTGCAGGGCTTCCAGGATCTGCAGGCTGGCTCGGTCGAGTTCGTTTGTTTCCATGAATGGCCTCTTTGGAGAAGAATCATCTCATTCGGCCGGCGACAATCCGGCATTGAGGCAAGTTCTTCCGGCATTTGGAAGGAAGAATTTCCTCCCCCAAGGAGACACGATGGCCGACACCCCCGCCCTGCGCCCCTACCAGCTCAGCGACAACCTCGCCGCGACGTCGGGCCAGGTCTTCCTGACCGGCACGCAGGCGCTGGTGCGGCTGCTGCTCGCGCAGAAGGCGCAGGACGAACGCGCCGGGCTGAAGACGGCAGGTTTCGTCTCCGGCTACCGCGGCTCGCCGCTGGGCATGGTGGACCAGCAGTTGTGGAAGTCGAAGAAGTTCCTCGACGCCGCCCAGGTCAACTTCCTGCCCGCCATCAACGAAGACCTGGCCGCCACCGCCTGCCTGGGCGTGCAGCGCGTGGCCCTGGATCCGCAGCGCACCGTCGATGGCGTCTTCGCCATGTGGTACGGCAAGGGCCCCGGCGTGGACCGCTCGGGCGACGCGCTCAAGCACGGCAACGTCTACGGCACGAGCACCCAGGGCGGCGTGCTGGTCGTCTGCGGCGACGACCATGGCTGCGTGTCCAGCAGCACGCCGCACCAGAGCGACCAGGCGCTGCAGGCCTGGAGCATGCCGCTGGTGCACCCGGCCAACGTGGCCGAGTACCTGGAGTTCGGCCTCTACGGCTGGGCGCTGTCGCGCTTTTCGGGCGCCTGGGTGGGCTTCAAGGCGATCTCCGAGGTCGTCGAGAGCGGCATGACGGTGGACCTGGACGCGATCGCGCTGAACTTCGACCACGCCGTCGACCACACCGCGCCCACCAACCTGCACATCCGTTCGGTCGACCTGCCGTCGCTGGAGCTGGAGTCGCGCCTGGCGCACAAGATCGACGCGGTGAAGGCCTTCGCCAAGGTCAACAGCATCGACAAGCACATCGTCACCAGCCCGGCGGCCACGCTGGGCATCGTGACGGTGGGAAAGGCGCACTACGACTTCATGGAAGTGCTGCGCCGGCTGGACCTGGACCCCAACGCGCTGGCCGCGGCCGGCGTGCGGGTCTACAAGGTGGGCCTCGTCTTCCCGCTGGAGCCGACACGCATCGTCGAGTTCTGCAGCAACCTGACCGATGTGCTCGTCATCGAGGAGAAGGGCCCGGTCGTCGAGCGCCAGATCAAGGAGCTGCTCTACCACTTGCCCGACTTCCAGCGCCCGCGCGTCGTCGGCAAGACGGACGAGCATGGCGCCGCCGTGCTCAGCGCGCTGGGTGAGCTGCGCCCCAGCCGCATCATGGGCACCGTGGCCGACTGGCTGGCGCGGCTGAACCCCGCGCTGGACCGCCGCCACCTCGTCGTCGACTTCCTGACGCCCTGCCTGCTGAGCAACGCGGCCGATGGCGTGCGCCGCCAGCCCTATTTCTGCTCGGGCTGCCCGCACAACACGTCGACGAAATTGCCCGAGGGCTCGCGAGCCCTGGCCGGCATCGGCTGCCACTTCATGGCCAGCTGGATGGAGCGCGGCACGTCCGGCCTGATCCAGATGGGCGCCGAAGGCGTGGACTGGGCCGCCCAGTCGCGCTTCACGAAGGAGAAGCACGTCTTCCAGAACCTGGGCGACGGCACCTACTACCACTCGGGCTACCTCGCCATCCGCCA
Source organism: uncultured Roseateles sp. (assembly GCA_963422775.4). Classification (GTDB taxonomy): domain Bacteria; phylum Pseudomonadota; class Gammaproteobacteria; order Burkholderiales; family Burkholderiaceae_C; genus Pelomonas. Next base: position 5,606 of record CAUJSJ030000135.1, on the reverse strand, counting down.
GGCCATCGCCGCCAAGACCAACATCACCTACAAGATCCTCTACAACGACGCCGTCGCGATGACCGGCGGCCAGCCGGTGGACGGCCAGACCAGCGTGCCGCAGATCGCGCGCCAGGTGGAGGCCGAGGGCGTGAAGCGCCTGGTCGTCGTGTCCGACGAGATCGACAAGTACGACGGCCACCACGGCCTGTTCCCCGCCGGCACGACCTTCCATGACCGCAGCGAGCTGGACGCGGTCCAACGCGAGCTGCGGGAGATCGAAGGCGTCACGGTGCTGATCTACGACCAGACCTGCGCCGCCGAGAAACGCCGCCGCCGCAAGAAGAAGGAATTCGCCGATCCACCCAAGCGCATCTTCATCAACGAGGCGGTCTGCGAAGGCTGCGGCGACTGCGGCGTGGCCAGCAACTGCCTGAGCGTGGTGCCCGTCGAAACCGACTGGGGCCGCAAGCGCGCCATCGAGCAGAGCAGCTGCAACAAAGACTTCTCCTGCGTGAACGGCTTCTGCCCGAGCTTCGTGTCGGTGCACGAGCCGGTGCTGAAGAAGAAGGCCGGCGCGAGCTACACGGCGCAGGACCTGGCTCGCGAGCTCGCCGCCATCACGCCACCCGCACCCTGGCAGTGGACGGGGCCGTTCGACCTGTTGGTCACCGGCGTCGGCGGCACGGGCGTCGTCACCGTCGGTGCGCTGGTGTCCATGGCCGCCCACCTCGAAGGCAAGCAGGCCTCGGTGCTGGACTTCATGGGCTTTGCGCAGAAGGGCGGCGCGGTGCTGAGCTTCGTGCGCGTCGCGCCGACGCTGGACCTGCTCAACCAGGTGCGCATCGACACCCAGCAGGCCGACGTGCTGCTGGCCTGTGACATGGTCGTCGGCGCCTCGCCCGACGCCCTCGGCACGGTCAAGGCCGGCCGCACCGTCATCCTGGCCAACACGCATGAACTGCCGACCGCGGGCTTCGTGCGCAACCCGGACGCGTCGCTGCAGGGCGACTCGCTGATCGCCAAGATGAGGTTCGCCGTCGGCGAGCACGGCGCGCTGGACACCATCGACGCGCAGGACATCTCGCAGCGCCTGATGGGCGACACCCTGCCCAGCAACATCATCATGCTGGGCGCCTGCTGGCAGCGCGGGCTGATCCCCGTCAGCGAGGCCGCGCTGATGCGCGCCATCGAGCTGAACGGCGTCGCGGCAGAAGCCAACAAGACCGCCTTCGCGCTGGGCCGCCTGGCCATCGCCGCACCGGACGCCATTGCGAGACTGGCCGGCGACGTCAACGTCGTCAAGCTCTTCAACTTCGACCAGCTCGACGGCCCGGACGGCCTCATCGAGCGGCGCGCCCAGTTCCTGACCGACTACCAGGATGCCGCCTACGCCCAGCGCTACCGCGCCCTGGTCGAGCGCGTGCGCGCCGCCGAGTCTGCCCTCTGCAAGGGCCAGCGCCTGACCCAGGCCGTCGCCCGCTACTACGCCAAGCTGCTGGCCATCAAGGACGAGTACGAAGTGGCCCGCCTGTACACCGACGGCCGCTTCGAGGCCGCAATGAAGGACCAGTTCGAGAACTGGGAGCGCCTGAGCTTCCACCTCGCCCCGCCGCTGATCTCCAAGCCCGGCACCGATGGCCGCGCGAAGAAGATCGAGCTGGGCTCCTGGATCTTCACCGCCTTCAAGTGGCTGGCCAAGCTCAAGGGCCTGCGCGGCGGCGCGCTGGACATCTTCGGCAAGACCGAGGAGCGCCGCATGGAGCGGCAGCTGATCGTCGAGTACGAACAGTTGGTGGACGAGATCCTGGCTGCACTGACGGCCGACAACCTGAACACCGCCGTGGAGCTGGCCCGCCTGCCCGAGAAGATCCGCGGCTATGGCCATGTGAAGCATGCCAACGTCGTTGCGGTGAAGATCCAGTGGCAGACGCTGCTGGACCGCTTCCATGGCCGTGCGGTGGAAGTGGCAGCTCAGCCGGTGGCGATGCCGGTGCGGATCAAGGGCGTGGCGGAGCTGTAATTCAAGGCAGCTCGATCAGCTTTCGACCCGGTTGCAGCCGCCGCGACGCCTTAAGCAGCCGCGTCACCTGCGGCCCCTCGATCACCTCGACGCCATCGCCGCAGCGTGCCCATTCGGCAGGGTTATAGGGATAGTCGATGCCCAACATCTGCGGCGAAACCAGGCCGGCCTGAGACCAGTCGAATGCCCGGCCGGTGCATTCAGGCCGCTGGTCGACCTGAGCTGCGATCTGCGCGGCCAAACGGCCATTCAGTTCATCCAGAGCACCGGGCTTGAACAGGTCGCCCGTGGAGAGGGTCTGCCCGGTGCGGACGTCCAGCAACTGCACCCCCACGCCGTGCTGCGGCCTGGCCTGCCCCAGGTATTCGATGTTTCGAGCAAATGACAGGTAGTCGCCAAAGGCGTGACCCAACGTGAGCACGGACTGGCTCAACGCGACTTCACCGCATTGCTGGGATTTCGAGATGGTCTCGACAACCTGGTTGTCGCTCAGACCACGCAAAGCCTCGAGCGGCAAGGCCGCACATTCCGCCAGGTCCTCAAGCGCACGGGCACGAATCCAGTCGTTGATGGCGGGCAAGCCTCTGTTGGGATGCCACACGACGATGGGATAGCTCCACTCGATGGAACTCTTGACCTCTTCTTCGTCGACCTTGGCATAGGTCAGGATGGCGTACTTCACCGTCTTGTAGGTCACCGCAGAGAGGGACGTCTCCTCGATCCGATACACAAGATCGCCAGCCTTCAGAGCGCAGCGAAACGTGTAGCGCACGCCCGGTTTGAGCTGCATTTGGTAGGTCGGATACTCGTCCGGATGCCCGATGTCGACACAGGCCTTGCGCTCGCCGTCGTACGGCAGAGTGCAGCTCACCGACACGGCATAGCGCCCTGGGTGCAGCTCCAGTCGCCCTCGCCTGTCCGGCGCCGGAACTGCACGCCCACTGCCCAGCTCACGCAGCCGATCAAGGCGTACGCCCGGGCCGCTGCATCCGGGCGTCGTCCCTACGTCAACGATGGCCACCGGCTGTTGCCGCGCCATGGCTGGGGCACCAAGGCCCAGCAGGCCCACGCTCGCCAGCAGTCCTCTCGCGAACCGCACCGGTGCAAAGACCTTCACAAGGAGGTCCGCCGCGCCAGATGGCAGCCCAGCAGCGCCACCCAACCCTGCACGGCGGCCTCCAGCAGGCGCTGGCTCAGGCCCACGAAGGGAGACGCGGGCGACAGCGTCAGCAGGCCCACCAAGGCCAGCGCCGCCGCGACCCGGCCGCTGTTGACAAGCCATGCCGCGTCCTGCCACGCCCGTACCGCCTGGGACAGCGCCAGCAGGAAGGCCGGTGCCAGCAGAGAGTCCAGGCCGCCCAGCGCGGTATGAATGGCCTCTGAGGCGCTGGGCTCGGCCGGCCTGCAGCCGGGGTCGCAAGGGAATTGCGATGCCACGCCATAGCCGGCCGCGAAGATGGCGAGGCCAGCCAGCCCCCAGCACCATGTTCTTGGTACGCGGCAGCGCCACGAAAGCCAGGCCGCACAAGGCCAGCAGCAGCACCCCAGCGGGCAGGAAGCCCAGCCGGCGCGCCCACCATTCGTAAGGCGCACCGGCGGCGCCCAACCCGCTGATGAACTGCGACACATGGCTGTAGCCGGGCGTCAGCGCGCCCAGCACGAGGGCGAACGCCACCATGACAACCAGGGTGCCCAGCGAGGTGGCGGCCAGCAGCCGCGCCATGGCCGGCGTAGTCAAACCGGCTCCTGCCATTGCAGGCCTGCCATGTCCGCCTCCCGATGCACCTTGTCCCCCAGCAAGATGAAGTCATCCAGCTGCGGTGGCTTCACTGATGTGCCCGCCAGCATCGCGTGCGCCTGCCCGCGATGGTGGGTCTGGTGCATGAAGAGATGGGCCATCACCCGCCCCAACGGCTCGCGCGGACCGTTCTCGATGCCGGCGCCGCGATCGAAGGCGACGATGCGTTCCTCGTCGCCCGGTTGCAGGCCCTCACAGAAGGCGATCAGCCGGGCGTCGCTGTCGTCCTGGCGCGCCGCCAGCTCCGCCGCCGTCCTGGCGGGCACGTAGCTCGCCCAGATGCCACGCATCGCAGCGTCGCCGTGCAGGGCGGCGATGTAGTAGTGGTCGACGTTGAGCACATGGTTCAGCGTCAGCGCCAGGCTGGGGAAGAAGCTGCAGCGCGGCGCGTGGAAATCGGCTTCCGGCAGCTGGGCCACGGCGCCCAGCAGGCGGCGGTTGGCCAGGCGGTTAGCACGGGCCAGGATGAGATGGAGGTTCATGTGGCGGATTGTGCGCACAGCAGGTCAGCCAGGCGGGTTGCGGGCCGCGCGCCGGCCATGCTTCAATGCCTGCGCAGGCATCCGCCGCCACAACAAGAGAGACAAGCTTGCGCATCGGAGACGGCTATTCCGGGCCAGAGACGATCAGCACGACCGCATGGGTGGCCGCGGCAGCCGTGCTGTCCATCGGCCTGGCGCTGACGGCGGGGGCCGTCATCTGGCAGCAGCAGCGCGCCGGCACCGAGGCGCGCGGCCTGCAGGAGCACCAGGTGGAGCGGCTGCAGGCCGATATCGTCAAGCGGCTGTCCATGCCCGTCTACGGCCTCAAGGGCGCGCGCGGCGCGCTGGCGGCGCTGGACTTCAAGTTCAGCCGTGCCGCCTTTGAGGCCTATGTCGAGTCGCGCGACCTGCCCAAGGAGTTTCCCGGCGTGCGCGGCTTCGGCTTCATCGAGCGCGTGGCGCGGCGCGACCTGGACGCCTTCGTCGCCGCCCGCCAGCGCGAGGGCTCCACGGGCTTTCGCGTGCATGGGTCGGGCACGGCCGAGACGCTGTATGTCGTCACGCAGATCTCGCCGTTCTCGCGCAACTTTGCGGCCTGGGGCATCGACTCCGGTGCCGACCCGGTGCGCCGCCAGGCCATCGAGCAGGCCATCGACACCGGCGAGCCCGCGCTCTCCGGCCCGGTGCGCCTGGTGCAGGACCCGCTCAAGGGCCCTGGCTTCCTGCTGCTGGTGCCGGTCTACCGGGAGGGCCATGACCCCGGCACGCCGGTCGCCCGGCGTGCGGCCCTGGTGGGCGTGCTGTACGCGCCGCTGGTGGCCAACGAGCTGCTGCACGGCGTGGCCGAGCCCGCCGCGGCGCTGCTGGACTTGAAGCTGTCCGCCCGCACGCTGGATGGCGAGTTCAAGCCGCTGCTGGCGATACACCAGGGCCAGGCCCTGACACCGGAGGAGGCGGCCGAGTACGCGTTGGCGGATGCGTCGACGGCACAGGCGATGTATTTCACGGTGTCCGGGCGCGAGTTCATGCTGGATACCGCGCTGACGCACGACGCGGCCGTGAGGCTGCTCGGCCTGTCCGGCGTCGGGCTGGAGCTGGGCGGCGCGCTGCTGAGCCTGCTGCTGGCCGTGACGGTCTATCTGCTGGCCGCCGGCCGGGCGCGCGCCGAGCAGATGGCACGCGGCATGACGGCCGACCTGGCGCGTCTGGCGATGGTGGCCAGCCACACGACCAACAGTGTCGCCATCACCGACACCGAGCGTCGCATCGTCTGGGTCAACGACGGCTTCACGCGCCTGAGCGGCTTCACGAGCGCGGATGCGCT
>CAUJSJ030000134.1:0-23644 GCA_963422775.4 uncultured Roseateles sp. | reverse complement strand
CTGCACACGGGCAATGGCCGCATCGCGGTCGGCTGGCTGGTGGTCGAGGACCTGGCCATGGTGCTGGCGCTGGTGCTGATGCCGGTGCTGAGCGGCCCCGGCGAAGGCGGCAGCGCGTTGTGGCTGACCATCGGCAAGACGCTGCTCGCCGTCGCCGCCTTCATCGCCGTGATGCTGGTGGTGGGCCGGCGCCTGCTGCCGTGGATGCTGTGGCAGGTCAACCGCACCGGCTCGCGCGAGCTGTTCACGTTGGCCACGGTGGCGGCGGCCATCGGCCTGGCGGTGGGCGCGGCGGCGCTGTTCGGCGTGAGCGTCGCCTTGGGCGCCTTCTTCGCCGGCCTGGTGCTGCGCGAATCGGCCTTCAGCGAGCGCGCGGCCCAGGAGAGCCTGCCGCTGCGCGACGCCTTCGCGGTGCTGTTCTTCGTCGCAGTCGGCATGCTGTTTGACCCGCGCATCCTCATCGAGCAGCCCCTGGCCGTGCTGGCCACGGTGGCTGTCATCCTGGTCGGCAAGACGGTGGCCGCCGGCGCGCTGGTGCTGCTGCTGCGCTACCCGCTGTCCACCGCGCTGACGGTGGCGGTCAGCCTGGCGCAGATCGGCGAGTTCAGCTTCATCCTGCTGGGCCTGGGCCAGAGCCTGAACCTCGTGCCGCCCGAGGCGACCAGCCTCGTCGTGGCCGGCGCCATCGTGTCCATTGCGCTCAACCCCGTGCTGTTCTCGGGTGTGGAGCCGCTGCGGCGCTGGGTGCTCAAGCGCTCGGCCTGGGCGCGCAAGCTGGAGGCCCGCGACGACCCGCTGGCCGAGCTGCCGGCCGACACGCCGCAGAGCGCGCTGGCCGGGCAGGTCGTGCTGGTCGGCCACGGCTCGCTGGGCACGGCCCTGCATGACGAACTGGGCAGCCGGCCGCTGGTGGTCATCGACCGCGACCGCGAGGTTGTCGAGAAGCTGCGCACCGCCGGCCACGCGGCCGTGCTCGGCGAGGCGGGCGAGGCGATGACGCTGGTGCAGGCCCACATCGCCCAGGCGGCCTGGCTGGTCGTCGCCGTCAGCGATGTGCGCGTGGTGCCGGCCATGCTGGCCACCGCGCGCCAGCTCAACCCCGAGCTGCGCTGCGCGGTCGTTGCCCACACCCAGGAAGAGGTGCAATGGCTGGGTGAGGCTGGCGTCGACCATGTGCTGCGTTCGCAGCAGGCGCTGGCGCAGGCCTTGGCGCGCGTCGTCGCGGCCTAGGTTTTCTGCTTCGACCCGCCAATGGCCGCGTATACCCCGAGCGCGAAGTACACAAGCGCCGACACATAGCGCCCCCTGCCGCCGGCGCCACGCAGCAGCGGCTTCATCCAGCCGGCCAGCAGCGCGTAGCCGCTGTCCGTCACGGCGGCCACGGCCACGAAGAGGATGCTGAGCGTCAGCGCCTGCGCGGCCTGCGAGCCCTCGGGGTGCAGGAACTGCGGGATGAAGGCGGCGAAGAACAGCGTCGTCTTGGGGTTCAGCAGCGCCACGAAGAAGCCGTCGCGGAACAGCCTGCGCGGCTCGGCGGGCGCAGGCGGCGTACCGTTGCTCGCAGCAGCCGGCTGGCGCAGCGCCTGGATACCGAGGTAGATCAGATAGGCCGCCCCCGCCCAGCGCACCGCCGTGAAGGCCAGCGACGACACGGCGAACAGGGCCGCCAGGCCGATGGACGCGCCGACCGCATTCGTCAGGTTGCCCAGCGCCACGCCTGCGACCGACGCCAGCCCCGCCTTGCGTCCCTGCGCCAGCGTGCGCGCGACGATGAAGACGACGCCCGGGCCCGGCGTCAGCGCGAGCACCAGCGTGGCGATCAGGAAGGCGTAGAGGGCGGCGCCGGTGGGCAGCATGGTGTTCTCCTCAGAGGCGTTTGGACGCCATGAAGCGCGGGTTGCGCAGCAGCGCCGCCGACACCAGCGACACCAGCAGGCCCACCGGCACGATCTCGCCCAGCGTCATCACGAAACGGTACAGCGGGTTGGCGTACATGGCCTTGAAGTGGTCCATCTCCGCGGCCAGCTTGGCCAGCTCGGCCTCGGGCAGGCCCTTGGCCTTATTCTGGGCCAGGTACATCTTGGCCCATTCGGTGCCGAAGTCCAGCTTGGTGACGGCCAGCGTCACTTCCCAGGCGGCTGCGTAGACGACGCCGGCGACGAGGCTGATGGCCAGGCCCAGCGCGAAGGCCGGCCAGAAGCGGATCACGCCGCCGAGCTCGTCGTCGCGGCGGCGCTTGATGGCGACGAAGACCAGGCTCAGCGCGACCAGCATGATCGTGTAGCCGATCAGCATGCCGTGCTTGGGTGGCGCGCCGCGGTTCAGGATGAGCAGGGCGAACAGCGGCACGCCGGCGAGCAGGCCGGCAGCGACGCCGAAGGACAGGATCTTTTTCAGCATGTGAGCCTCATGGCGGAATGAAGGAGCCGCCATGGAACGATGTTCGGGCCGTGAGGGCCATAGTCCCAATGGGTAATTTCGCTGAAATCAGCCCTTCAGCGCAACAGCCCCAGCTCGCAGGCTTTCAGGATGGCCTCGGTGCGGCGCCGCGCGTCGAGCTTTTCGAACAACCGCGCCACATGCGTCTTGACCGTGTGCGGTGACACGTGCAGCCGCTCGGCGATCTCCTTGTTCGACAGACCGGCCGCGAGCAGTTCCAGCACCTCGCGCTCGCGCGGGCTGATGCCCAACGTCGCCTGCGCCTGCGGGTTGCCGTCAAACGGCTCGGCCGGTGGCGCGCGGTGGCCGAGCAGCTTGACCCCGGCCCAGATGCCCAAGGCCAGGAAGGCCGCGGCGATCACCGCGACGTAGACCGTCTCCGATTGGGCGCGGGCGAGGTGCCGGTAGTCCAGCCACTGCAGCAGGGCCGTGCCCGCCGCCAACGCCAGGCCGTAGAGCAGGGCGCGCCGCCACATCGCCCTAGACCCCCGCCGTCTGGGCTCGCGTGATGGCCGCCTGCTCGCGCACCCAGTCGGCAAACTGCTGTACTTCGGGCCGGCGCGCCGCGCTGGGGCCGGTGATGAGCCAGTAGCTGAAGGGGCTGCCCAGCCGCCCGGCCTTGCCAAAGGGCTCGACGAGTTCGCCGCGCTGCAGATGCTCGTGCACCAGCGGCAGGCGGGCCAGCGCCACGCCCTGGCCCGTGAGCGCCGCCTGCACCTGCTGGTAGGTGAAGTTCAGGTAGAGCCAGCGGCGCGGCTGCACGTCGTGGGCGCCCATCTCGGTCAGCCAGCGCCGCCAGCTCAGGTACTCGGCGCTGGGGCGGGGGTCGTCCTCTTCGGCCAGCGCATGGCCGGCCAGGTCGGCGGGGTGCTTCAGTGGCGCGGGCGGGTTCTGCAGATACCAGGGGCTGACGCAGGGCGACAGCAACTCCTCGAACAGCTGCTCCGCGTCGGCCGGCACCGAGGGGCGGTCGTCGTAGCGCAGTGCCAGGTCGCTCTCGCCGTCGTCCAGGTCCACCTTGCGGTCATAGGCCGACACGCGGATGTCGATGTCGGCATGCTCGCGCTGAAAGGCCTCCATGCGCGGGATCAGCCACAGCGAGGCGAAGGACGCGAAGGTGCTGACGTTGACGACCCGCCGGCCGCGCGAGCGGCGGATCTGGCGCACGGTCTGGTCCAGTCTCGACAGCACGGCCACGGCGGTCGGCAGCAGCACGGCCCCGTCGCTGGACAGCTCGACTTTGCGAGTGCCGCGTATGAAGAGGACGCAACCAATCTCTTCCTCCAGCGACTGGACCTGGCGGCTGATGGCGGACTGCGTCAGGCTCAACTCCTCCGCCGCCGCGCGGAAGGACAGCAGCCGGGCCACGGCCTCGAAGGCGCGCAGGGGCCCAATCGACAAAGGTCTCTGGCGTAGCGGCTGATTCATGCGTGAATGGTATCAATCCGCGCTTCGCATTCATTGGACCGCCCTGGGCAATCTAAGCAGAATCCCTGACATCAACCCAGGAGTCTCATCATGAGCGACGCGCAATCTGTTTGGCATCTTGACGGCGGCCGGGCCATGACCCTGGCCGGTGGCGCCGAGGCGCGCCGACTGGCGGTGGCCCGTGGCCGCGTCTGGCTGACGGTGTCCGGCACGGCCGACCAGCCGGCTGAAGACAAGTGGCTGGAGGCCGGTGAGGCGCTGGCGCTGGCCCCTGGCCAGACCGCCGTGCTCGAAGGCTGGCCCGCTGCCGACTTCGAACTGCTGGTGCCGCCGGTCTTAGCCACGGCGAACCGTGGTTTTCTTGGCCGCCGGTTTTTTGGCGGCTGATTTCGGAGCTGCATGTTTCTTGGCCGCCGGCTTCGGCCCAACCACTGACTTCTTCTTCGCCACGGGCTTCGCGGCCTTGGCATTGGCGGCGCGCAAGGCCGCTTCGAGGGCCAGCCGCGCCCAGGGCAGCATCAGCGCGGGCGACTCCAGCGTCTCCTCGGGCGGCTGGTAGTAGCTGATCACCTGGCGCTCGCCGTTCTTGGTGCCGTAGCTGAAGGGCTCGCAGCCGGCCGCGACGAAACGCTCGCGCGACACGTCATCGGTCTTCAGATAGAGCTGGTTCTGGATGACCAGGGCCATGAACAGGCCATCCACGTAGATGCCATGGCCGCCGAACATGCGGCGGGGCCGCACCGGGCCGAGGGGCTGCAGCAGTTCGATGCAGAGTTCGATGAAGGCGTCCATGTCAGGCTTGGCGGCACATGAAATTTGCGGGCCGAACGCTGTGCCTGCCGAAGCGCTGCTGCCACTGGCCGCAGCGCGGTCCCGGCCAAGGTACGCCTTGGACGAGGGGCTTCACGTTCTAGCCTTTCCAGGTGAATGGAAAGTGCAGCTGGCGCAGGAAGCCGTCGGGCACATAGTCGCCCAGGACGCCGTAGTGTTCCGGCCATTTGCGGTCCGACTGCACGGCGGTGCCGAACAGGTGGTCCAGGAAGGCGAAGTGGGCCGCGTAGTTCTTGTCCAGCGCTTCCTGGTCCTGGGAGTGGTGCCAGTGGTGGAAGTTGGGCGTCACGATCACATAGCGCAGCGGCCCCAGCCGCACGCTGACATTGGCGTGGTTGAACACGGCCTGGAAGCCGACGACGACGATGTAGGCATCGATGACCTCCTTGCTGAAGCCCAGCACGAAGATGGGCGCCAGCACCAGGGTGCGCGTGATGATGAGCTCCAGGATGTGCTGGCGCGAGCCGGCCAGCCAGTCCATGCTCTTCACGCTGTGGTGCACCGCATGCAGACGCCACAGCGTGGGCACTTCGTGATAGGCGCGGTGCGTCCAGTACTGCACCAGGTCGGCCACCAGGATGATGAGGAACAGGGCCACCGGGAAGGACAGGTCCTGCACCCAGGCCCGGATGCCATCCTTGGCCGCCCAGCCGAAGAACTTGTGCACCAGCAGGTTGGTTGCCAGCAGCACGAAGCCCACGGCCAGGTGGTTGACGATGAAGTGGTGGAAATCGGTCTGCCACTCGGGGCGGAACACCGGCTGGTCGCGGCGCAGCGCGAACAGCTTCTCGATGAAGACGAAGATCAGCGTCGAGCCCAGCAGGTCGAGGATGAACCAATCCAGGCCGATGTAGGGCGTGTTGTCGGGAAAGTCGGGGTTCACCTCGACCTTGTGCCCGCCCAGCGCCAGTGCCAGCCCCAGCAACACGAAGGTGCTGATCGCCAGCCAGCGCTGGCGGCTGAAGACGATGTTGAAGAGAGCAAGCCCGCCCGACAGCACCAGGCTCCAGTACAGCAGGCGGCGCATCACGTCGACGTCATAGGACTTGCGCAGTTGCGGCGTCGTCAGGTACTCGGGGAAATGGAAAGCCAGCACGCCCAGGAAGCACAGAATGGCCAGCGACAGCGCGATGACGCCACTGACCATGCCGCGGCCCGGCTTGAGCGCGCCGCTCGATTCGCTGAGTTGATTGAGCTTGTCCAGCATGCGTTGTTCTCCCTGCGTGGCTGTACCCGCAGGCGACTCTAACGACCCTGGCGCTTGGCTCACAATGCCGTGATCCCCAGGCCCGCAAGAAAGCCACGCCCTTGGACGCCAACGACCGCGCCGCGATCCGGCACAAGCTGATCGAACAACGCCTGGCCCTGCCCAAGCGGCTGGAACTGGCCGCCGAGCTGCAGGAAGTGCTGCGCGTGTGGCTGCTGAGGCGCAAGGAAACCACCATCGGCGCCTACTGGCCCATCAAGGGTGAGTTCGATCCGCTGCCGGCGCTGTATCGATGGAGCGAGGACCACCCCGAGCGCCGCATCGGTTTGCCGGTCGTGGACAAGGAGCACCGCACGTTGCGCTTTCATGTCTGGTACCCCGGCTGCCCGATGGAGGAAGACGCCTTCCACATCCCCAAGCCCAAGGGCACCGAGGAGTTCCAGCCCCAGCTGATGTTGGTGCCCTGCCTGGGCTTCGGGCCCTGCGGCCTGCGCCTGGGCTATGGCGGCGGCTTCATGGACAAGACGCTGGCCGAGATGCAGCCCCGCCCGGCCGCCGTGGGCATCGGGTATGCGCATGGCTTCCTGCCGCTGCTCAAGCCCAGCGCGCTGGATGTGGCGCTGGACGCGATGTTGACGGAGGAGGGCGTGGTGTGGGACCGAGAGGGCTGAGGCTGCGGACTGCCGCATGCAAGCGGCAGGCATGATCAGCCGTCGGCCATGTGGCACACCGCTTCAATGTTGTGCCCGTCCGGCCCGATGACGAAGGCGCCGTAGTAGTTGGGGTGGTACTGCGGACGCAGCCCCGGAGCTCCGTTGTCCTTGCCGCCGGCGGCCAGGGCGGCGGCATGGAACTGACGGACCTGCTCGCGGTTGGTGGCCGCGAACGCGATGTGGATGGGGCCTGGCGCTGCGCCGAACGAGCCGAACCAGAAGTTGCCCTCCCCTTGCCGACCCACCATCGCCCAGCCATCGCCTTCTTGCGTGATGCCGACGCCAAGGGGCTGCAGCGCCTTGACGAGAAACGCCTTGGTCGCGGCGAAGTCGCTGACGTTGAAACCAATGTGATCGAAGACCATGGCTGACTCCTGCTAGGGACGGCCAGCGTATCAAACGCTCGGCACAATGAGTGCACCTCATTCCGCAAGAGCCACCCATGCGCCACGCCCTTTTGCCGCTGCTGTTGTCCGCCACCTGCGCCACCGCCCACGCCGCCCCCAAGCCCTGCGACGAACTCAAGGCCGAGATCGCCGCCAAGCTCGACGAGAAGGGCGTGAAGGGCTACGAGATCGCCGCCGTCGAGAACGACAAGGTGGGTGACGCAAAGGTCATCGGCAGCTGCGATGGCGGCAGCAAGAAGCTGACCTACGTGCGCAAGTGAGGCCGTGGCGATGAGCCTCTACCTCGACCACCTCGCCACGTTGCAGCGCCAGGCCGAAGCCGCGCTGGAACGCACCGGCCACGACGCGCTGCTGATCGCCGCCGGCATCGAGAAGCACGCCTTCCTCGACGACCGGCCCTATCTCTTCCAGGCCAACCCGCATTTCAAGCACTGGCTGCCGCTGACCAACCACCCGCATTCCTGGCTGGCCGTGCGCCCGGGCCAGAAGCCGCGCGTCGTCTACTTCCAGCCCGACGACTACTGGCATGTGCCGCCCAGCGCGCCCAGCGGCGAGTGGGTGGATGCCGTCGAGCTGGTCGTCATCCGGGAACCTGAGGAAGCGGCCAGGGCGCTGGCCGATGTCGTCACGCCGCGCACGGCCATCCTCGGCGAGGCCGACGCCGCCTTGCCGGGCATCGCGCCCAACAACCCCGAGCCGCTGTTGAACCTGCTGCACTGGGCCCGCGGCGTGAAGACGCCGTACGAGCTGGAGCAGATGCGCGCCGCCCAGCGCCGCGCCGTGCCGGGCCACGTCGCCGCGCGCGCCGCCTTCCTGCGCGGCGACAGCGAGGCGGGCATCCAGCGCGCCTATCTCGTCGCCACCGGCCACACCGACCGCGACCTGCCTTACACCAACATCGTCGGCCTCAACGAGCATGCTGCCGTGCTGCACTACCAGTACCAGGACGAGAGCCCGCCGGCCGAGTCGCGCAGCTTCCTCATCGATGCCGGCGCGCAGATCAACGGATATGCCAGCGATATCACCCGCACCTGGGCCGCGGCCGGCCACGATGAATTCGCCGCACTGATCGCGGCGATGGAGCGCGAACAGCTGGGCCTGGTCGACGAAGTGCGCGAGGGCGTCGACTACCGCGACATCCACCTCAGCACCCACCGCCGCATCGCCCGCGTGTTGCGCGAGGCCGGCATCGTGCAGATGAGCGACGAGGCGATGGTGGCCGAGGGTGTCACCAAGCCCTTCTTCCCGCACGGCATCGGCCATCTGCTGGGCCTGCAGGTGCATGACGTGGGCGGCTTCATGGCCGGCGAGACCGGCGGCGTGGCGGACAAGCCCGAGGGCCACCGCTACCTGCGCCTGACGCGGCCGCTGCAGGCCGGCATGGTGGTCACCATCGAGCCGGGGCTGTACTTCATCCCGACGCTGCTGCGCGAGCTGCGGGCGTCAAAGCACGCGTCCCAAGTGGACTGGCAGGCCGTGGAGCGGCTGTCGCGCTACGGTGGCATCCGCATCGAGGACGACGTGGCCTGCCGCGCGGGCGGTGAAGCGCCGGAGAACCTCACGCGCGAAGCCTTCGCCGGCATCGGGGCCGCCTGATGACGGCAGCGCCCGTGCCGGATTTGCTGGCCCGGGCGCGGGAGGGGGACGCGCAGGCCGTCGACGCCCTCTTCGCCCAGCTCTACCCCGAGCTGCGGCGCGTGGCTCATTCGCGGCTGCACGGCGGCGGCGACGCGCTGCTCGACACGACCGCGCTGGTGCACGAGAGCTACGAGCGCCTGGCCGGCCAGGCTGGCCTGAGCTTTGCCGACCAGTCTCACTTCCTGGCCTACGCGGCGCGCGCGATGCGCTCCGTGCTGGTGGACGCCGTGCGCGAACGCCTGGCCGAGCGGCGCGGTGGCGGCGCTTCGCATCTGGCGCTGACGACCGGCCTGGGCGAGCGCCTGGCCGCGACGGACGAGCCCGAGTTGCTGCGCGTGCATGAGGCGCTGGAGGAACTGGCCGCCATCGAGCCCCGCCTGGCCCAGGTGGTGGAGCTGCGCTACTTCGGCGGCCTGGCCAACGACGAGATCGCTGCGGCGCTGGCTGTCGGGTTGCGCACCGTGGAGCGCGACTGGGAGCGGGCGCGCTCCTTTCTCTTCGCTTCTCTCAAGTGAGCTGGCGGTTCTGAACCCGCCATTGCGTTTTGCCCACCATGAAGCTCGAACGCGATGACTGGGCGCTGCTGCTGCGCCACCTCGACACGGCGTTGGACCTGCCTGAAGGCGAGCGCGCCGCCTGGCTGGACGCGTTGGTGCTGGACCCGCCGCGGCTGAAGGAGGCGCTGCACCAGATGCTGGCCGACCGCGCGCGCATCGAGACCGATGATTTCCTGGCGGCCGGTGCGCGGATCGAGAACCTGCCGGCACCCCGGGCCCCGGCGGGCGGGCAGCTCGGCCCCTGGCGGCTGCTGCGCGAACTCGGGCGCGGCGGCATGGCCACCGTTTGGCTGGCGCGGCGCGAGGACGGCGCCCATGCGCGGGAGGTGGCGCTCAAGCTGCCGCATCCCTGGGTGGGGTCGAGCGTGGTGCTGGAGCGCTTCCGGCGCGAGCGGCGCATCCTGTCGACGCTGCAGCACCCCAACATCGCCCAGGTGCTCGATGCCGGCGAGTCGGACGGCCAGCCCTGGCTGGCGTTGGAGTATGTCGAGGGCGTCCCCATCACCCGCTACGCCGCAGCCGCGCAGCTACGGCTGGCCGAGCGGCTGCGGCTCTTCCTGCCGGTGCTGCGGGCCGTGCAACACGCCCATGCTCAGCTCGTCATTCACCGCGACATCAAGCCGGCCAACGTGCTGGTGGACGGTAACGGCGGCGTCAAGCTGCTGGACTTTGGCGTGGCCAAGCTGCTCGATGACGACGGCCTCGGCCCCGATACCGCGCTCACCCGCGAAAGCGGCCACGCCCTCACGCCGCAATACGCCAGCCCCGAGCAGCTCGGCGGCCGGCCGCTCGGCGTCGCCAGCGATGTTTATTCACTCGGCCTGCTGCTTTATGAGCTGCTCACCGGCCGCCCGCCCTACGAACTGAAGCGCGGCAGCGCGGCCACACTTGAGCAAGCCGTGCTCGCGGCCCAGGTGGCGCTGCCCAGCCTGGCAGCCGGCAACCCCGCGCTGCGCGGCGATCTCGACACCATCGTGATGAAGGCGCTGCAGCACGACCCTGCAGCGCGCTACGCCTCGGCCGAGGCCATGGCCCAGGACATCGAGCGCCACCTGGCCAGTGAGCCCATCCTGGCCCGGCCGGCTGGGCTCGGCCTGCGGCTGCGCAAGCTCATGCGCCGCCGCCGCCTGCCGCTGCTGGCCGGCACGGCGGTCTTGCTGGCCGTGGCGCTTGGCGCTGGCTTGGCGCTGTGGCAGGCCAAGGCGGCGCGGGCCGAAGCTGCACGCGCCTCCGCCGTGCAGGCCTTTCTGGCCAAGGTGCTGTCCTTCAATGATCCGCAGCTTGCCCAGGGCCGCGAGCTGGGCGGGCGCCAATTGCTGGCGTTGGCCGCCAAGCAGATCGACACCGACTTCAAGAGCGACCCGGCCGTGCAGGCGCGCCTGCACCACACCGTGGGCAGGATCTTCTTCGAGCTGGGCGAGTTCAAGCCCGCAGCCCAGCACCTGCAACGCGCGCTCGATCTGCATCAGCAACCCGACGCCGAGCGTGTGGAGGCCCTCTTCTACCTGGCGCAAGCGCAGCGGGATTTGCGCGACTTTGCGGCGGCGCAGGCCAGCTTCACAGCGGCCATGCAAGCCGGCGATGCCCTCGGCCAGCAGCCGCATCGATGGACCGGCCGCATCCTGGCCAGTCAGGCGTGGCTGGCATCGCAAACCGGCCGCATCGACGAGGCCCTGCCACTGGCTGATGCAGCGCTGGCCCGGCAGCGCGCCTTCAGCGGTGAGCACAGCGTGGACTTCCTCAGCGTGGCCCAGAACGTCGCGGCCCTGCAGATCGCGCGGGGCAAGGTGGAAGACGCGCAGGCCCTGATCGCCATGATCGAACAGCACGCGCCGACCCTGCCCGATTTCCCCATCACCGACCTGCTGGTGACGCGCGCGCAGTTGGCCAGCGTGCGCTTCGTGCGCGGCGACTATGCGCAGGCCGAGCGCGACTACCGCAGCATGCTGCCGCAGTTTGACCAGCACATTGGCAAGGCGCACGACCGCACCGCCATTGCCCGCTCCACTTTCGCGCGGGCCCTGGCCGAACTGGGTCGCGTCGACGAGGCCGTGGCCGAGCAGCAGGCCAACATCGCCAATGTGCAGCCGCGTGCAGCGGCCGAGCCCGAGGCCGTGAACCTGGTGCGCCTGCAACTCGTCCGCCTGCTGACCATGGCCGGCCGCGCCCCCGAGGCCGAGGCGCTGGGCCGCGAGCTGCTGGCCTTTCTGGACGCCAAATACCCCGCCCCCACCCGCTACCGCGAGAACGCCCGCGCCTTTGTGGCCGATGCCGTGCTGGCCCAGGGCCGGCAGGCCGAAGGCGTCAAGCTGCTGCAGGCCTCGCTGGACTTTGCGGCGCAGATGGGCAAGGCGGACAACCCCGTCGAGCGAGCCAACAAGCAACTTCAGCTCGCGCTTGCTACGCGCCACTTGGCCTCGGCGCCCCTGCTTGCCGCGCAGGCATGCAAAGCGATGACCACGGCACTGGGCCCCAGCAACCCGCGCGCGTTGAAGTGCCTGGCGCTCAGCCAGTGGCTACAGGCCGTGCACGCCCCGCCAGAGCAGCGTGCGCAAGCCCAAGCTGCATGGGCCGCCGCACGCGTCACACTCGTGGCCACGCTGCCCGCCCAGCATCCCCTGCGCGCTGAGCTGGTGGCCCTGCAGGCCGAAGTGGCCAGGCCTCCCCAGCAGGCGCCGACTCGGTGGATGTCCTTGCACTGAACCCCAAGGCTTAGGGGTGGGGCGCCGCCCCGTGGCGGTTCTGGCGCGCCCAGCCCGTGTTGCTCGTCAGGCACTCCTGCCCGAACGGAGCGAACACCATGATCCTCAGTCCCTGCCGCCTGCTGGCGCCCCTGGCCCTGCTCGGCGCCGCGTTAGCCCCGCTGACCGTCAGCGCCATCCCCATCACCATCGCAGAAACGCGCGTCCAGGCCTGCGCCTTTGCCGGCTTCAACGTCTTCGGTGCCTTGGGCCAATGCGTCGACCGCCCCGGCGAGTGGCAGAACCCCGGCATCAGCATCGACCACGGCGAAGTTGCCGGGCCCTACCCGGACCCCACCCCGGGGAGCGCCAAGGTCGCCCAGGCCATCGCCAACACGCACGCCAAGTTCGGTGTGCTGCGCATCGACGACCTGGCCGGCGGTCTCGTCACGGGCGGCACCCAGCCGCTGCTCTACGCTAACGCCACCAGCCGTGCCAGCTTCTCGGACGTGCTGACCTTCCGCGCCCCGGCGGGCATGAGCACGGCGGACTTCCGTGCCGCCGTGGCCGATCTGAACTTCGGCTTCAGTGCCGCCACGTCGCCGTTCTACGGCAACGTCACGCTGCAGGCTTTCGCGCGTCAGGGCGACAGTTTCAACAGCAACTTCTTTCCCGGCAGCGGCGTGACGCTGGCCTTTGCCGACGGCACTGGCGAGCACCGCGATCTGTTCCCCGACCGGTCGCTGCACCTGTCGCTGGACGACGGCACCAACAACCGCTTCGTGAAGTTCGCCCTCACCGTGGTGCTGAGCGGCGATGCCCGCACGGTGGCCTCGGCCGAGGCCACGGCATGGCTGGGGAGCATCAGCTTCTCGCGCCGGGCGGCCGGCAGCAGCCTGCTCGCGGGCGACGCACTGAGCAGTGCCGACCCGCTGGCCGGCATCACCGTCAGCGCCGCCAGCACCGAGATGGCCCTCGATCCCGTCACCGGCCGGTTTGGCTACCTCGCGGCGGCGGCGGTCCCCGAGCCCGCCAGCTTCGCCCTGCTGGGCGCGGGCCTGGCGCTGCTGGCCTGGCGCCGCCGCGCGGGAGCCGCGGCATGAGGCCCGCCCTGTCCCGGCTGGCAGGCGCGGTGGCCGCCCTGGTGGCGGTGCTGCCCGCCGCCGCACAGCGCGTCACGCTGGACGACGTGCTGTCGCCCGACGGCCGCAGCGTCTTGGGCATGGCGCTGAACAACAAGGGCCAGGTGGTGGGGAGCGCCTTCCCCGGCATGGGCATCAACGTGGAACGGGCGTTCACCTGGACGGCCGGTGGCGGCTTCGTCGACCTCGGCGCGCCGGCCGGCGGCAGCACGCTGGCCGTGGCCGTCAACGACCGTGGCCAGATCGTCGGCAACAGCGTCGACTCGGGAGGCTTCCGCTCGGCCTTCATCGTGCAACCCGGGCGCGTGGACCGCGATGTGCTGCCGGGGCTGATGCACACCGCGGTGGCCATCAACAGCCAGGGCACGGTGCTGGGCTATGCGCCCGGTGACCGGCCGCTGTGGGTGCGCGGCGGCTATGCCGACTTCGCGCCGGTGGCCGTCTCGGGCCGGCAGCCTTCGCGCCTGGCCGCGCTCAATGACCGCGACATGGTGGCCGGCTCGGTCGATGGGCTCACGCTGGGGCCGACCCCCTTCACCTGGAGCGCCGGGGCAGGCGCGTCCACACCCGCGCTCAACCTCGGGGTGTATGGCCACGCGGCGGCACTGAACAACGCCGGCGTGATGGTGGGCTCGCTGGCGCGCACCTTCAGCGGCAGCTTCCACGCCTTCAGCACGGCCGGCGGCGTGGTGACGGACCTGACGCCCCGGGAGGACATGCGCGGCGGCGCGACGGGCATCAACGATGCGGGCATGGTGGTGGGCTGGGTCAGCCCGGTCGGCGGCGCGACGCGGGCACAGCTATGGCTGGACGGTCGCGCGCTGGACCTCAACGGCCTGGCCGGCCTGGGCGACTCCAGCAGCGCGGCAGTGGCCATCAACGCTTCGGCCCAGGTTTTGCTGGCGACGACCACCGCCACCAGCACCAGCACCCGGCTGCTGACGCTGCACCCCGACTGGCAGGGCGGCGACGGCAGCTGGGCGGCCAGCGCGAACTGGAACTACGGCGGCGCCGGCCCCGTGGCGCTGGCTCCCGGTGCGATGCACGATGTGGTCATCAATCCTGCGGGCAGCGCCACCGTGCGCGGCGCGGCGTTGGCCGAGGTGCGCAGCCTGTGGGTGGGCGGCGCGGGGGGCGAGGTGGTGACGCTGGATCTCGCCGGCGGCACCACGCGCACCGGCGCAGGCACGCAGCTGTCGGGCCAGGCCGTGCTGACCGGCAGCGGCCGGCTGGCCGGCCCGCTGGCCGTGGACAGCGGCGCGCGCATCGATGTGGCGGCCGGCCAGCGCATGCAGCTCAGCGGCGGCAACATCGACCAGGCCGGCAGCGTGCGCGTGGCCGGCACGGGCGCCGCGCTGGAGGTGGCCGGCGGCCTCTTCAATCGCGCCAGCGGCGAGATCCGCGTGACGCAGGGCAGCGCCACCTTTGCAGGCGCCCTCACCAGCGAGGGCTGCATCCTCGCCAGCGTGGCGGAGCTGGACTTTGCCGGTGGCCTGGCGAATGGGGGGCTACTGGGCGTGAGCTTCGGCGCCAGCAGCGTGGCCGGCGCCATCGACAACAGCGGGCTGATCGTCGTCAGCAACGGCGCCCAGGCCAGCTTCGCGGGCGGCATCGCCAACGCGGGCGAGCTGCGCGTGTCGGCCGGTGGCGCGGCCAACTTCTTCGGCGTGGTGAGTGGCGGCGGGCGCATCACGGGCGGCGGGCAGGCGCGCTTCGAAGGCGGGCTGACGGCGACCGGCGCGGTGACCGTGGAACCGCTGGCCCTGCTCGGCACCACGGCCGTCAGCACGCTGGCGCTGGACGGCGCGAACGAGCTGGACTTCAGCCAGGCCGTGAGCCTGGCCGGGGGCACGCTGCGCCTGACCTGGGCCGGCGCGGCCGGCGCGCACCCGGGCCAGCAGTGGGACTTGTTCGACTGGAACGGCGGCGTCAGCGGCCGCTTCGACAGCCTGCAGCTACCCACCCTCGCCCCCGGTCTGCGCTGGGACACCAGCGCGCTCTATGCGAGCGGCGAGATCGGCATCAGCGCCGTGCCCGAACCTGCCACCTGGGGGCTGCTGGCGGCAGGCCTCGTGGCCATCGCCCTGCGCCGCCGCTCTGGAGTCAACCATGCGCGATGAAGCCTTCCTCGCCCTCTCCCTCGCGCTCGGCGCCCTCGCGCTGCCGGCCCAGGCCCTCGTCATCGACGACTTCCACGACGGCCCGAGCACGCTGGAGGTGCCGCTGATGACGCCCGACGCGGGCGGCTGGCTGCAGTCCACCACTGCCGCCAGCGTGCCTGGCGGCGAGCGCAGCCTCGGCCTGAAGGCCGTGGCCGGCTCGACGGCGCTGACCTGGATCGCGTCCACCACCGCACGCCACCTCGATGCCTTCCGGCTGGACACCCAGCGGCTGTACGTGAGCTGGGGCTATGGCCAGAACGCGCCCATGAACCTGGACCTGAGCGGGCAGACGGCGCTGCGCCTGGACCTGGGCTGGGGCGGCGTGCAGCCCCTGGCCGGCCCGTGGGACGCCAGCGGGCTCGTCGTCACCGTCTACGCGACCACCTCGACGGGCGCCGGCCTCAACCCCAACGGGTCGGCCCTGAGCACTGTGCTGCACTTCGGGCAGCTGGACCTGCCCCTGGCCAGCTTCAGCACCAATTCGTCCACCGGCCTGCCCGTGAATTGGGCGGACGTGGACGGGCTGCTGTTCGTCGTCAGCGAGGCCGGCGTGCCGGCCAACATGGCCGCCGGCTTCGGCTTGAATTCGGTGTCGGCCGTGCCCGAGCCTGCGAGTTGGGCGCCGCTGGCCTGTGGGTTGTTGGGGCTGTTGGGGCTGGCGCGACGGCGACCCGTACCGCGGCGGTGACTGGGCACCCCCCGCCGATCGTCGCGGCCGGCGGCGCGGGAGCGCGGTTTGCCAGCGTCGCCGGGGTATTGTGGTGGCATCAAGGGCCTCGAAACACATGCTTGAACGCTTGCGCGACTCGACGGCGGCCGTGGGGCTGTGGCTGGCGGTGACGGCGCCCGCGGCCTGGGCCCAGCCGCCGCAGGCGCAGCTCGGCCGCGTGCAGGTGCAGGGCGAGTCGGCCGTGGCACGCGAGCAAAAGACGCTGGCCCAGCTCTTCAAGGCCCAGGCGCTGTTCGACAAGCACCATGCCCTCGCGCCGGCCGCGGCGTTGAAGTTCAAGGTCTTTGTGCGCACCCAGGCCGAGACCACGCAGGCCCTCGAACTCGGGCTGATGGCGCCGACCGGGCGCCAGCCCCTGGCGCTGGACGTCGAGGATCGTTTCGCCATCGACCCGGCCTGGCGTGAGCTTCCCGAACGCACCGAGGTGCGCAGCCGCCTGGCCGATGGCCGCGTGACCTGGCGGCCCGACATCCGCACGCCGGGCGTGCCCGAGGGCGAGCGGCGCCTGGGGGACCTGCGCCTGCAATGCCGCGTCGCCTTTGGCAGCGGCGTGGCGCGCGGCGCGCTGTTGTTCGGCTTCCTGCCCCTGGACACCGCCGACTGTGCAGACCGCGACTGGAGCCCCAGCAATTTCGCCGACCAGGCCATCTTTGCGGTGACCCTGGTGCATGGCGAGCGGCGGCTGACGCTCAGCGAGCGCCTGCTGCACGGCCTGCGCGACGACGGCGGGCCGAAGTACGACTGGGGCTATTCGCTGCGCGAGCGCATGTTCCGCCTGCCCATGGGTGACGAGGGCTGGCCGGACGACACGCGCATCGTCTTCGAGGCCATGGACGACCCGCCTGCGCCACCGGATGCCGCCTTGCGGGCGCTCAAGGACGACTGGGTGCAGGCCGCACTCGCCCTGTCGCCTGGCCTGACGCCCGCCGAGATCGCCGAGCGCCTGGGCAAGACCAGCGACGACACGCACTTCGAGTCGGGGCGGCGGCTGCAGCGCCATCTGCACCAGATCAAGCAGGCACCGAAGCCGCTGAAGCTGGAGCTGGTCAGCCTCTTCGATGCCGGCGACCGGCTGCTCAAGTCCTCATTGCGGCGGCTGGATTGACGGCGGCAGCCCGAACCAGGGCAGGGTGCTGGCCTCGAAGCGCGTCAAGGCGCAGATGCGCTCGCCGGCCAGCGTGAGGACGAACAGGCCGGCGCCGAGGCGGACACCGCCGGGCGCCGCGATATAGGCGCCGAAGGCCGGCTGGCCGTTGGCGCGCGTGGGCACGAGGTGGAAGCGCCGGCCGGCGCCGAAGATGGCGGCGAAGAAGCGGGTCGCGGCGTCGCGGCCCTCGTACTCCAGCGGCATGGGCGGCATGGAGACGAAGACATCGTCGGTCAACAGCGCCACCAGGGCATCGAGGTCGGCGGCCTCGTAGGCCTGGGCGAAGCGGGCCGCGACCTGGGTCTCGGCCGGCGAATCGCGTGATGGCGGCGGCTCACGGCCGATGCGCTGCAGGCTGGCGCGGGAGCGCTTCAGCGCGCTGTTCACCGCGTCCACGCTGGTGCTCAACATGGCGGCCACCTCGCTGGCCTGGAAGCCGATGACCTCGCACAGGATCAGGCTGGCCAGCTGTCGCGGCGGCAGGCGCTGCAGGGCGGTGATGAAGGCCAGCGAGATGGACTCGGTCTGCTCGTAGCGGGCTTGCGGGCCGGGCAGAGGGTCGGCCACGCCTTCCAGCATCTCGTCCGGGCAGGGCTCCAGCCAGGCGACCTCGCCGAACCGGGTGGGCTCGGGCGGCAGCACGCCAGGCACGTCCCAGGCCTTGGCCGGCCGCCGGCTGCTGGCGCGCAGGGCATTGAGGCAGCGGTGGGTGGCGATGCGGTACAGCCAGGTGCGCAGCGAGGCGCGCTGCTCGAAGCCGGCCAGGCCCTGCCAGGCCGCCAGCAGTGTGTCCTGCAGCGCGTCCTCGGCATCTTGCAGCGAGCCCAGCATGCGGTAGCAGTGCCGCTGCAGTTCGCGCCGGTAGGGTGCGACGGCTTCGCGAAACGCCGCGTCGTCGCCGGCTCGGGCTCGCGCGATCAGGTCTTCCATGCGGGCTTCCTCGTCCGTGAGTCTCTGGTGAGTTGTAGACACCGGCCGAGGGGCGAACTGGGCGGTGGGGAACCGACCGCCCATTTTGGCGATGCCGCGGTGTCTGCAGCAGGGACGGGGTGGCGATGGGCTGCCCCGCATGAGCCAGCAAGGAGCACGAGATGACGATGTTGAAGGACAAGGTGGCGGTGGTCTATGGCGCAGCCGGCGCGATCGGCGGGGCGGTGGCGCGTGCGTTTGCGCAGGAGGGCGCGCAGGTCTTCCTGACCGGGCACCGGCGGGTGGCGGCGGAGGCCGTGGCAGCCGAGATCCGTGCGGCGGGTGGCGCCGCTGATGCGGCCGAGGTCGATGCGCTGGACGAGTCGGCGGTGGACGCCCATCTGCAGCGCGTGATGGCGCAGACCGGGCGACTGGACATCTCGTTCAACGCGGCGGGGTTCTCCAACGCCAAGGCCCTGGGCGTGCCGCTGGTCGAGCTGGGCCTCGCCGAGTTTGCGCGGCCGATCACCGACTACATGACGTCGTATTTCCTGACCGCGCGGTTGGCGGCCCGGCGCATGGTGCCCGCCAAGTCGGGCGTCATCATGACCGTCACCGCGCTGCCCGGGCGCACCGGCACGGCGTTGAACGGTGGCTATGGCGCCGCCCAGGCGGCCAAGGACGCGCTGACGCGCGACCTCTCCACCGAGCTGGCGCCGCAGGGCATCCGCGTCGTCAACCTGCGCCCGCATGGCCTGCCGGAGACGCGCGTGATGCAGGAGGCTTTCGAGCTGAAGGCCGCGCGCATGGGCATGACGTGGGAGCAGTTCCAGGCCTACCTCGCCAACTGGAGCCACCCCAAGCGGGTCATGACGTTGCAGGAGGTGGCCAACGCGGCCGTGTTTGTCGCCTCCGACAAGGCGAGTGGCCTGATGGGCACGACCATCAATCTGACGATGGGCGGTGTACCCGACTAGGGCGTCGGATCGCCGTACTGCACGCCGCGGCCGTGGGTGCCGATGTAGACGCGGCCGAACACCTTGGGGTCACCGCTGATCTGCAGGATCAGGCCCCACTGGTGTGCGTCGTCGTTGATGCGCTGCCAACTGGCCGCGCCGTCGGTGGAGCGGAAGACACCGTAGCGGCCGGCCACCGTGCCGACAAGGTAGAGGGCAGGCTCTTTCTTGTGCAGCGCCGCGCGGCCGAAGCCGAAGGCGTGGATCTCGGTCACGGCGGGCAGGCGCTTGAAGCCGTTGCCGCCTTCACTGCGGTAGAGGCCATGGAAGGCGGCCAGCCACAGCTCGCCCTCGCGGCCGGGCGCGGCGTATAGGCGGTCCTGGCCGCCGCGGTCGTCGCCGCGGCTGCTGTGGTTGTTGCTGCCGGCGGCGGCGCGGGTGACGGGGCCGTCGGGCAAGGCGAGCGCGTGGGCGACGAAGCTGTTGCCCGCGTCCTCACTGCGGAAGACCTTGTCGTCGAACAGCGCCATCGCATGGAAGCGCCTGGGGTTCACGCGGTCGGCGATGACGCGGGTGCCGGCGGGCAGGCCTTTCACCACGGCCCAGGTGTCGCCGCGGTCGTGGCTGACGTGGGGCGCGCCTCCCTTGGGGGTCCACACCCAGGCCTTGCCGTCGGCGGACACGGCGATGAAGCCGTCGCTGGACTTGGCGTCGGGCACGGTGGCCGGTTCGCGCCAGCTGGCGCCGCCGTCGAGCGAATAGCCGAGGTTCTTGCCGCCGTCGCGCGGGTGGCCGATGCGCACGATGACCTCCGGCGCCAGTTCCGCGCCGGTCACGTCGTGCGTGTTGCCAAAGAAGGGCGGCTTGGGGTTGCCGATTGCAGGCCTGTCGAGGTCGGTGTGCACAAAGCCCGAGTAATCGCCGATGGCCGTCACCAGCGGCACGCCCTTCGTCGGGCTGTGCAGGGCCAGGGCCACGGTCTCCTCGATGCCGCCGGCCGAGACCCGCCAGTGCGTGGGCTCGCCCTTGTCGGCCTGGGTCAGGTCCAGCGTCTCCCAGCCGCCATAGCCGGTGGTGAAGAGGGCGTGGTCGGGGTTGGCGGGGTTGATCTTGACGTCGTACATCCAGTGCACCGGCGTGTCGGCCACGTAGGGCGCGGCGGCGGCGTCGAAGCGGGCGGCAGGAAAGAGGGGCGCCCAGGTCGCGCCGCCATCGCTGCTGTGAAAGAGCTGGTCGCCCGCGCCACGGCCGGCCGTGCTGGCGAGCAGGCGCCGCGGGTTCGTGGGGTCGACGGTGACGGTGGCATAGCCGAAGGGCAGGGCGGCGCTCGGGCGCTCGGGCGTGATGTCGGCCCAGGTCTGCTGGTTGACGTCGTAGCGCCAGACCGCGCCGTCCTTCATGCGATGCGGGCCGGGGTCGCTGGCATAGGCGATGTAGAGCTGGCCGTCGCTCGCCAGTGCAGCGCGCATGGGGCGGTGAGCGCTGGGCGCGCCGGGGAGGGGTTGCCAGGTTGCGCCGGCATCGGCGCTGCGCCACAGGCTGGGCCGGCCGACAACCGAGACACCGGCGTAGATCGTGCGGCTGGGCTGGCCGCGTTGGCCGCTGCCCGGGTCGAAGAGGATGAAGTTGATCGTGGCCTTGCCGTCGCTGCCGCCCCAACTGGGCGGTGCGCCATCGGACGCGTCGCGGCGCCAGGCCGAGTCGGGGAAGGTGTCGACGCGCTGGAAGGTCTTGGCCGCATCACCGCTGCGCCACAGGCCGGCGAGGCGGCTGCCGAGGTAGAGCACGCGGCCGTCGTTGGGGTCGACCGCCAGGCGTTCACCATTGCCGCGGCCGCCCTCGTTGCCGCCGAGCTTGAAGGGCAGGTCGGTGCGCTGCCAGCTGCGCCCGCGGTCGCGCGAGCGCAGCACGGCGCCGTTGGGCACGGTGGCGGCGGTATAGGTGCCGCAGGCGAGGTAGAGGGCGTCGGCGTCGTGCGGGTCCACCGCCAGGCTCTCGACGCCCATCAGGTTCACGTCGGCCAGGGGCAGGTGGTCCAGCAGCGGCTGCCAGGGGCCGGTGGCCGTGTCGCGACGGTAGGCGCCGCCCATGTCGGTGCGGGCATAGGCCAGGCCGGGCACGGCAGGGTGAAACGCGATGCCGTCGACGAAACCGCCGCCGGCGATGGCGACCGGCTTCCAGGCGTAGGGCACGTCGGCAGGCGGCGCGGCCAGGGCCGACGCACCGGCCAGGGCGAGGGCGCCCAGCCAGGGTTTGAGGGGGTTCATGTCTCCGGCTCTTCTTTGATGGACAGCGCTGGCCATCGTAATTTGTTCGGCCCGCGAACAAATAGAGTCCGGCCCGTGGAAACTGCCTGTCCTGGCGGCGTATCAGGGCGCCTTGCGGGCGACCCAGTAGGTCGCGCCCTCAGGGCCGTAGCGTTCGGTGTGCGGCTGGTGGGCCGCCAGGTGAAAGCGGTCGCCGGGGCGCAGGTGCCGCGCGGGGCCGTCCTCGATGGCCAGCCACATCTCGCCCTGCACGACGAGGGCTTCGGCCTCGAAGGGGTGGGTGTGGCGGTCCACCACCGTGCCCGGCGCCCAGGGCCGCACCAGCACCTCGTCATGGCCGGCGGCAAGCATGCGGTCGCGGAAGTCGTCGAAGGTGGGCAGGGGCGTGGGTGACGGGCGCCTGGGGCTCAGCCGCGCTCGATGTCTTGCAACAGGCTCTTCACCTTGGTGGTGATGATGTCCACCGCCGGGCCGTTGGCCCCGTGCGGCAGGATCACGTCGGCGTTGCGCTTGGTCGGCTCGATGAACTGCTTGTGCATGGGGCGCACGGTTTCCAGGTATTGGTTCACCACCGACTCGGTGCTGCGGCCGCGCTCCGAGATGTCGCGCTGCAACCGGCGGATGAAGCGCACGTCCGAGGCCGTGTCCACATAGATTTTCAGCGACATCATGTTGCGCAGCTTGGCGTCGTACAAGGCGAACAGGCCCTCGACGACGATCACCGGTGCGGGCTTCACGGTGATGGTTTCGCTGGAGCGGTTGTCGGCCGCGAAGTCATACACCGGCATCTCGATCGCCTCACCCTTGCGCAGCGCGGCCAGGTGCTGCGCCATCAAGGGCCAGTCAAAGGCATCCGGATGGTCGTAGTTCTGCTTGCGCCGGTCCTCCGGCGGCATGTGGGACTGGTCGCGGTAGTAGTCGTCCTGCATCACCACCGCCACCTTCTCCGGCCCGATGGCGGCCAGCACCTGGCGCGTCACCGTCGATTTGCCGCTGCCGCTGCCCCCGGCGACACCGATGACGAAAGGTTTGTGAGTGGTCTTGGGCATGAAGTCGTGGTGCAGGCGTGGGCGATGGCAGCGAATTTACAAGCTGGCAGGCGGATTTTGAGCGGCTCGATGGGGCGCAAGCGGTGCCTGGCCTTCAGCCGCACGCGCCACACGATCCGCAGTCGGTGCGAATCCGCTGACGGATGGGGCTTCCCCTTGGAGGTTCGCTTCAGGCTGGAAGCGGGCTTCGCCGCTATCCGGACCGGAAGTGATCGAAAAGCTTATAGGCAGCGAGCACAAGAGAAGCGGCCAACAAGAATCCAGGCCTCACTGGGGTCTCGTTTAGCTGCTTCCTTTGTCGCGACAAGAATCGAGCGAGAGCGTTCCGTTTCGCTGCCCCTGTCGAATCCGGAGGATCTTCTGAAGACATGCTGCGATTGTCCTTCGAGAGTCCGCTCCCGCTGCAGAGCAGCGCCCCAGGCCCCTCACCGCCTCAACGTCGCCACCAACCCATCACACGCCGCCTCCACCAAATCCAACACCTCCTCAAACCCGGCCTCTCCGCCGTAGTACGGGTCCGGCACATGGCGTTTGCCGGCCTGCGGCGCGTAGTCCATCAGCAGCTGGAGCCGATGCCGTTGCCCGGGCGGGCACAGGCGCTCCGCGTTGGCGAGGTTGTCGTCGTCCATCGCCAACACCAGGTCGAACCGCTCGAAGTCCTGCGCCACCAGCTTGCGGGCGCGCAGGGTGCTCAAGTCATAGCCCCGCTTGCTCGCATGCGCCTGGCTGCGCTCATCCGGCGGCGCGCCGACGTGGTAGCCATGCGTGCCGGCCGAGTCGACCTCGACGTCGATGCCAGCGGCCTTCAGCTTGGCGCGCATGACGCCCTCGGCCGTCGGGCTGCGGCAGATATTGCCCATGCAGAAGAAGAGGATGCGGCGTGTCATGGCCGCATTCTCGGCGTGCTCAGAAGCGCATATCGGCTCGCAGCGAGATCACGCGGAAGGTGGTGTTGCGCGACCAGGTGTCGGTCACCAGGTTGTGGCTGGTCACCGGGTCGACGTACACCGCCTCCGACGTCACCTGCGCATCGCGTGGCAGCAGATTGGCCAGCGACAGCCGCCAGTTGATGCCGTCGCGCACCGAGCCGCTGGCCCAGGACAGGTAGGCGTCGACCTGGCGGCGCGAGGTTTCTTCGCGCCTGAGGTTCTCGGTCTGCTGCACGCGGGTGCCGGGCACATAGTTGAAGTTGAAGCCGCTGCCGAAGTTCTGGCCCAGGGCCTTCCAGCGGTGGTCCAGGCCGAAGTTGAGGCTGCCGCGCGGCTGCTGGTCCAGGCGGGCGTTGGAGCCCGGGATGCCCTTGACCTTGCTGTCGAAGACGGCGATGTTGAAGCGCAGCAGCAGCAACTGCCACTCGGCCGGGGCTTCTTCCCAGACCTCG
>CAUJSJ030000133.1:0-39764 GCA_963422775.4 uncultured Roseateles sp. | reverse complement strand
CTGGGGTCCGCGAGGCCAGGTCCAGGGCGTACCGGGCTTCAGGCGGGTAAAGGGTGTCCTGGTAGGCGTCCAACTCGGCGATGAGGGCGATGACGTCGGGCTGGTTGGGGGATTCAAAGGTGATGGTCGTCAAGCAGATAACTCCATGGCTGCGCAGTGTTTGCAGCTTGATCACGAAAGCTCGATTTCGAAGGCTCGGTCAATGGCGAAGTCCTGCAAGACACGGACTGCTGAATCACCTTGAGTTTGGTAGAAATACTCCAGCGGAGATTTCCAAACGACGGCAGGCCTCCTTAGCTGACCGAACCGCCTCGCCATTGAAGAAGACCTTCGACCCCGTACCGCAAGTTAGAACTTCGACATGGACCGAGCCAATAACGCCACGCATGGTGGCCCTGAACAGCCCTTTTGAAGCAGGTGCATAGGTCGCTTGCACAGGGCCGAAGAGCATGAGCGCCTCCTTGAATCCTTTCTCGGTGATCGCGTACTCCCCCGAGCCTCGATATTCGTGGTTCTCAAAGAATGCCTTGCGGTCCACCGCAGTCTCGAGTGCGCGCTGAAAATCACTCTGGTGATTTGTTGACCCAAGATCGCGATTCGCTACGAGAAATAGCTGCAAGCGGTACGCCGCACGTCCGCCAGGTCTCATCCCGCAGCGAAGGGCGGCGTGAAGCAGCATCTGATCAATTGAGGCCGACATGTCGCGCAGGGTAAGCGAGACCTATGCGATTGCGTGACGCCGAGCCAACTCCCCAGCCCATTCCGCCACCCTCGCCCTCACTTCTTCCGGCCCCACCGCTTCAGCCTCGGGCGCCAGCGACATCACCAGCCGCGCCGCCTGGTCCACGCTTTCGATCGGCAGGTTGACCCGCGCCCAACGCTGCTCTCCCGCCGGCTTTTCAAGCACGGCCGCCGCCACGGCCTGCGCCGCGTAGCTGCCCTTCTCGGCCAGCCGCCGACGCCCCTCGGCGGTGACGCGGATGACGGCGACCTCGGGCCGCAGTTCGCGCTCGAAGCGCTGCAGGGAGGCCTGCCACCAGGTCGACAGATCGAAGTCCACCGGACGCTCGAAGACCTCCTCGCCCACGCTCAGCGCCTGGATGTTGGCCACCTTCAGCGTCAGCGTGCGCGCCCCGGCTCGCGCGACGGCGTACCAACTGCCGCCCTTGAGCACCAGGCCCAGTGGCTCGGCCTTCCAGTGGCGTTCGCCCTTCCAGCTCAGGTAGTCCAGCTCGACACGACGGCACTCCAGCACGGCCTGCGCCAACGCCGGCAGGTGCGCGGCCGGCTCGCCGCCCTGGTACCAGTCCAGCGGGTCCACATGCAGCCGCGCCTGCAGGCGCCCGGCCAGAGCGGCTGATTCGCCCGGCAGCGCCGCCTGCAGCTTGAGCCGCAGCCGCTGCGACGCGCCGCCCAGCCCCAGCTCGCTGGCCGCGCCGGGCAGCCCCAGCAACGGCAGGGCCTGGGCCTCGTCGCCCAGCAGCCCGTTGAGCCGCGTGGCAAAGCCCTCGCGAAGCTTGAAGCCGCCATGGCGGCCACGCTCGGCGTAAACAGGCACGCCAGCGGCTGAGAGTTCGTCGATGTCGCGCAGGATGGTGCGCACCGACACCTCGAACTCGCGTGCCAGTGCCGGCGCCGTGATCTGCGGGCGCAGTTGCAGCAGGATCAGGATGGACAGCAGTCGGCTGGCACGCATGTCGGGTGGGCGCGGCAATACATGCCGCGCATTGTCATCTTTAGGCCGGCAGCATCCGCGGCGTCCCCACTCTCGATTGCCCAACATGCCGACCATCGCCCCCGACCGCCGCCAGGTGCTGCAAGCCGCCGCTGCCTTGACTCTCGCCGGCCATGGCATTGCGCAGCCGGCTGAACCCCAGCCCGGCCCGGCCATGACTGCCGCCCTGCCCGCCACGCGAACGCCGGGCAAGCCGGGTGACTTCGACTTCCTGACCGGCCGCTGGAAGATCCTCAACCACAAGCGCCGAAACGGAGTCTGGGATGTGTTCGACGGCGAGGCCACCGTCCACGCCATCCTGGCGGGCATCTGCAGCGTCGAGGAACTGCGCATCCCGGCGCGCGGCTTCAGCGGCATGGGCCTGCGCCTGCTGGACGTGAAGAAGGCGCAGTGGTCCGACTTCTGGGTCAACGCCGCCTCGGGCGAACTCGGTGCGCAGGGCCTGCTCGGGAGCTTCGAAGGCGGCGCGGGCATCTTCGAGGACCAGTCCGAAGAAGACGGCAAGCCCGTGCTCTACCGCAGTGTGTGGGACCGCATCACGCCGACGAGCTGCCGCTGGCAGCAGGGCGCTTCACGCGACGGCGGAAAGAGCTGGGCACTGGACTGGTCGATGGACTGGACACGGGTGGCCTAAGGCCCGCGCCGCTCGGCTTCCAGGCGCTTGAGCACGGCGTGGATGCCAACGCCTTCGCTGATCTGCGGGTTGGAGTAGCCGTCCCTCTTGCCCGCCTCCTTCTCCCTCACCTCAATGACCTGGCGGGCCCAGGCATGCGCCTCGGTGAAGGACCAGGTCTTGCGCAGCGCCTCCTCGTACATCGCACGGCCGAAGAAGGTCAGCTCAGAGCGTTTGCCGCAGCCGTAGGAGGTGTGGTCGGCGTCCGCCGCCGTCATCACCAAAGTACCGTCGCTGGCCAGCGGCGCGATCCAGCTGCCGGAGTAGCAGGCCGACACCGAGATCACGCGCCAGCGCACGCCGGCTTCGTCCAGCCAGCGCTTGAGCAGGTCCGGCGTCACCGGCTCGGTCTTCAGCGGCCAGGTGTCGGTGGCCAGCTTGCCGTCGGCGCCGCCGTGCGAGGTCAGGTGCAGGAAGAGCACGTCCCGGTCACGGTCCATCACGGCGGCCATGCGGGCGATGGTCTGTCGCAGGTTGGCCGGGGTGCCCCAGGGCAGGGTGTCGCTGGTGGCGCGGTTGGCCACCAGTTCCACCAGGCGGCCGTCCGCGCCGAAGCGTTCGCGCAGGGTCTTGGCGACGGTGGCGCTCTCGCGCATGAAAACGTCTTCCGAGGCATTGGGTGCGTAGGTTGCCGCGTAGACGTTGATCCGGCCGCGCTGCGGTGGCAGCAAGCCCTGCAACGCCGCGGTGATCAGCTGTGCCTGCCGGACAATGGTTTCGTCGGTCAATGGCAGCCCAACCGCGGGTTCGGCCTCAGCCTCGGCATCGGCCGGTGGCACGGTCCACCAGAACGTCGGCGGAGCGAGCCAGCCGTTCAGCATCATCGGGATCGGGACCAGCAGCAGGGCAGCACCACGCGCCAGCCCGGAACCCGCCACCCGCCACAGCAGCACGAGCTGCGTCAGGCCCGCCCAGCACAAGGGCACCAGCCACGCCGTCAGCTGCAGGCTCAGGGGCCAACGCTCAAACGGATCGAGCGCCGCTCTCAGCCCGAGAAAGACGCCTCCGAAAAAAAGGCCGAGCATCAATCCGGCAATGCAAACCAGCGCAAACAGTGTGGCTGGCCGTGGCGTCGCCGGCGCTTGCGGCGAGGGAGACCGTGCCACCACCCAGCACAGCCAGGCCATGAGGGCGATGCCCGCCCAGCCTGCGAGAAAGCCTTGCCAGAGCAACATCGGCGTGCCCGGCATCATCACGCGCTGGGCCACGAACTGCAGCAGATAGCCCGCCACGATCGGCGCCGCCACCGTCACCGGGGCGGCCTCCAGCCCCTCCCATCGCGGCGGGAGGAACGCCAGCACGCGCGCACCTTCGCGCAGCCACGACGCCCCGCCTTGCGCGGGCGCGTCGTCGTCCAGCGCCGCGGCCGTCAGCAACGGCGCGTCTGCAGGCGCCTGCGGCGCCCGACCCTCTTCATTCATCCCGGCGCCCTCCCCTGCGGGCCATCATCCCTAGCCAATGTGCTCGAAGCGCTGCCGCACGACGCCATCAACCTCCAACGTGCCGGTGAACATCCCGTAAGGCCGCACCCACCAGCCGCTGTCGTTGTACAGCGGCCGGTAGACAACGACCGCCTCCAGCGTCTCGCTGTGGCGGGCAACGGCCATGACCTCGTATTCGCCACCTTTGTAGTGGCGGTAGCGACCGGGGCGAGGGGGGGCAGCGGGGGCAGGTCTGAGCTCATGCCCCCGATTTCACCTCAGGGTTTGAAAGCGGGGTCGCTCTCGGCGCCTTTGCGCGGCCGCCAGCCCAGGCCGTAGTACTCGCCGCGGTCGCGCGCCCAGGGGTCGAAGGCGTTGGTGACGTGCGCCAGCTCGGCGCTGAGCTCCGGCACCGTGCGCAGCAGCACGCGCTTGAAGGGCGAGACCTCGATGCGGTGGCCGTTGCTTTCCCGGGCCTCGAACTGCTTGCCGCTCGGGCCGTTGTTCATCAGCCATTCGATGCCCAGATTGCCGTAGAACTCGGGACGGAAACTGCTGGTGAAGAAGCGGTCGCTGAAGAGCCGCCGCGACGCGTTCAGGATGAAGACCTGGAACTGCGTCTCCGAGATCGCATAGCCGTGCGGCCGCGTGAACTCGGACAGCCAGCCCACCACCGTGTCCACGTCCTCGATGTTGTCCACCACGCTGCCATCGGGCTTGCCCAGGCAGTCGTTGATGGGGCTGCCGTCGAGGTTCTTCTGTGCCGCCGTGATGACCTTCTTCGCGTCGCATTGGTGCTGGCCGTAGACGCTGCGCAGGTCATGGATGACCTTCTGCTGGCGGGCGCGCTCGGGCGAATCCGCTGGCAGCCGTGCGTCGATGAAGTCGTCATAGCTCGTCAGCTGGCGCAGGCCGTACTGGCGGCGGAACTCGTTGAAGCGCGGCACGCCATGCTCTCGGTCGCGGATGATGTCCAGCGCCGCGACGTCGATCTTGCCGGTGGCGGATTGCAGCCGCGGAATCGCCAGGTTCTGCAAGAAGGCCGGCGTGTTGCCCAGCGTCAGCAGGCCCAGGCGCTGGCGGCCCATGGACAGCGCCCAGTCGGCAGCGCCTTCGCTCGCCAGCACGCCGGTGGCCTTGCCGCGGAAGGTCTCGATGACCGGCACCTTGGCGGCGATGCGGTTGGGGTCGGCGTCCCAGTGGCGCAGCTCGATCAGGTCGGGCACCAGCGAGTGCAGGCGGTAGACGCTGACGAACTCTTCGGGGAAGTTGAAGGGTGAGCCAAAGTGGTTGACGCCGCCGTTCACATGCTCGGGGTTGGCCAGGTTCCAGATGTCGTCCTTGGTCGCATCGTGGCGGGCGAAGAGGCGGTCGCTGGTGTAGACCCGTGCGCCCAGGCCGAAGATGCCCGGCCCCGAGGCCAGCGCCGAGTACCACTGGCCGGCCTTCTTCGCGTCGGTGCTCTTGCCGAAGTTCTGCACGACGACGGCTTCGAGCGCGTTCTCGACGAAGGGGTGGCCTTCGAACAACCCGCCCCAGTTGGCGTTCATGCCCAGGTACAGCGGCTCGTCGTAGAGCAGCTGCGGCGTCCACTCGATGGTGTGGATCTTGGCGATCTCGGCGGCCACGACGAGGCGGCCCACCTCGAACAGCACGTTGGGTGTCACGTCGCGGTAGCGGACGACGGCGGTGGGGTTCGCGGGATCGCGCAGGCCGGAATCACCGTCGGGCGCGGCCGCGGAGCGGCGGCGGAACTCGGCGACGAAGGCGTTGTGCTCGCGCGAGAACACCGTCTGATAGAAGCCGACGCCGATGCTCCAGTTGTCGGGGAAGGCTGCTGCGCCTTGGCCGGCCCACTGCGGCAGGATGGGGTCGCCCGCCGCGAACACGGGCAGCTGGCCCAGGGCCTCGCCTGCGCCGCCACGTGCGCCGGGCAGCATCAGCAGCTTCGCGGCGTCGGCCGGATCGCGCTTCACGCGTTGGCGCGACACGGCGTTGTAGCCATAGATCTGCGAGGCGTCCCACCACGCGGTGTTGTTGTTGGCATGGGTCCGGAAGGCGCGCGCCAAAGGCTTGCTGCCGTCAGCGGCCGTGTAGCGCGGCGGCGCGTTGCCGTCGGCCACGAAGGCGCGGTCGATGCGGTCATCGGGCCGGCAGCCGAGCTTGGCCGCGTCGCCTGTGCATCCGACCGACATCCACTGCGGCTCGTTGCGCCCTTCGTCCATATGGGAGAACCAGTCATGCGTCATGTACTGGATCCAGAAGGCCGCCAGCACGTTGAAGAACGGCGCCTTCTGGTAGTCGCAGTTGGCGTCCACCGCGTTGCCGGGCAGGCCCTGGCCGTCGCGGCATTTGGCGGGGTCGCTCTGGGCGCGCGTGAAAAGCTTGCGGCTGATGAGCTGCGGGTCGGGTTGCAGCAGCGCCAGGCGGTCGCCATGGCGGTTGCGCGCGAGCTGGTCGTCGCTGATGTCGGGGTAGGTGGCCTCGAACTGCACGTTGCGCGCAAACAGCGCGCCGGCCGAGCCCATCTTGGGGTTGCGGATGTCGTTGCAGACGCCGCTGAGCTGGCGCCAACGGATCAGCTCGCCCTGGCAGAGCTGCGGCCCGTCGCCGCCCACCGCGGCGTACAGCGGCGAGTCGGCCGGCAGGCGCATCGAGGGCCAGGTCTTGATGGCCGCGCCCGCCACGCCATCGCGGCCGAGTGCGTAGTCGGCAAAGCTGCCGGAGTTGTCGAAGAGGTTGAACTTGATCAGTTCCATGCGCTGGTATTCCAGGTCCAGCAGCGCGCCGTCGACACCTCGGCCGTTGGGCCCGAGATGACTCCCGACGCCACTGGTGCCGGGCAGCAGCGTCGCCGTGTCGCCCGTAGCCCAATAGTTCGCCCAATCGACGTAGGGCGTGTTGCGGAAGGCGGCGGCCTTGTCGCTGCCGCGGCAGCGCGCCACTTCTTCGCCCACCTTGCCGTTGAAGCGCTCGCCGCGCTCGTCGGCCACCTTGCGAAAGCCACCGGCCACCATGGCGGTGCAGTTTTTCGTGTCGTCCAGGCTGGCCTGGGGGGTGGTGCTGATGCAGCCGGCCAGCATTAGCGGAGCCAGCAGCCAGAGCAGGGGGTGCTTCATTCGGTTGTCCTCGTCTTGTTCTTGGCGACCGCGCAACATAGCCAGGGCGCCGCGGCAGCGTCAATCCTGCAAAGCGCCGCAAAGATGCAGGTTGAGGAGGAACTTCAACCGGGCGGCAGTCGGCAGGCACCGTCCGCCTTGGCGGCGGCCGACTGCTTGCACGACTCGCGCCACAGCCGGGCGACGAAGCCGCCTTCCGTGCGCGCGAACGCCGGCAGCGCGCCGACATGCATGCGCCGCCGCTCGACGGCGGGGCTGAGCTTGACGATCTGCCGCGCCAATGCGGCATCGTGGCGCAGTCGCTCGTCGACGTAGAAGCTGTGCACCAGCAGCACCGGCATGCGGCCCGCCAGCAGCTTCTGCAGCGCGCTCTCGTGGCTGGGCGCGGCGTCCATGGGCCAGCCGCGCTCCTGGGCGATGGCTTCGGCGCGGCTGCCCGCCGTCACGCCCAGGCGGGCGTCGCCCGGCAGCGCGCCCAGCTGCTGGCCGTCCCAGAGGATGGTCGCGTCGCGGCGCGCATAGAGGGCGTACTCGACGTGGCCGAGGCTGTAGTCGAACTCGCGCCGCGAGCCCGTGCGCGGCGGTCAGCGTGAGCAGCGTGGCGATGGGGCCGCCTTCGGCGACGCCGGCGACGAGGTCGAGCTGGCCCGATTCGATCATGGCCTTCACCCGTCGCGCCGGCAGGCGCAGCATCTCGGCGTGTTCCAGGCAGCCCGTCTCGCGCAGCGCCGCGCGCACCCAGTCGACGAGCAGGCCCGGCGGCTTGGCGAAGTCATCGCCCTGGCCGCGCAGGAAGGGCTCGGCCGCTGCGTCGGGCAAGGCGATGCGAAGGCGCTCGGGGCAGGTCTGGGCCTGCACGGTGGCAGCCGCGCACAGCGCCGCCGCGAGGGCGGACACAATGCTGCGCAAGGTCCAGGCGTCCACGCGGCTGAGTATGCGGTTCGCCCCTCATTTCTGACTGTTTACCTACGATATGAACGCGTCCCGCCGCCAACTTCTGCACTTCAGCGCGGCCACGGCCGGCCTGCTGGCCGCCGCCCGCGCCAGCCAGGCCGCGGGTGGCCCCTTGCTCGCGCCTCGCTTGCGCCCGGGCGACACGGTGGGCCTGGTCAGCCCGGCCAACGCCACCTTCGAGCGCGAGCCGCTGAAGATCGCCATCGAGTCCCTTCAGGCCCTGGGCTTCAAGGTCAAGCCCGGTGAATTCGTCGCCGCACGACGCGGGCCCTTCGCCGGCACCGACGCCCAGCGCGCCGCCGACGTCAACGCGATGTTTGCCGACGACTCGGTGGCCGGCATCCTGGCGATGACCGGCGGCTCGGGCTGCAACCGCATCGTCGACAAGCTGGACTACGAGCTGATCCGTCGCAGGCCCAAATTCTTCGGCGGCTTCAGCGACCTGACCAGCCTCGTCAACGCGATCCACCGCCAGACCGGCCTCGTCGCCTTCCACAGCCCGGTGGCTGGCTCGGAGTGGAACGACTTCTCGGTGCAGGGCTTCAAGGCCATCGCGATGAATGCCGAGGCGGCCGTGCTGCGCAACCCGGTCGTCAAGCCCGTCGACGACCTCGTCGCCCGCGAGGAGCGCATCACGACGATCCGCGCCGGCAAGGCCCAGGGCCGGCTCGTCGGCGGCAACCTGACCGTGCTGGCCTCGCTGGCCGGCTCGGCCTACTTCCCCGACTGCCGCGGCGCGATCCTGTTCCTGGAAGACATCAACGAGTACATCTACCGCATCGACCGCTGCCTCTCCACGCTGCGGCTGACCGGCACCCTCAGCCAGCTCGCCGGCGTCGTGCTCGGCCGCTTCACGAAGTGCGAACCCGGCGACGGCTACGGCAGCCTGACGCTGGACGAGGTCTTCGACGACTACTTTCTGCCGCTGGGCGTGCCCGTTTATCGCGGGGCTGCCATCGGGCACATCAAGCGCAAGCTGACGGTGCCGGTGGGGGCACCGGCGGAGACGGATGCCGACGCGGGAACGATCAGGCTGCTCGCGCCCGCCGTGCTTTGATGCCCAGCGCGGCCAGGCCGCCGAGCATCAGCGCCAGCGATGCAGGCTCGGGGACCTGGGTGGCGATGAAGCTGCGATACGCGCCGTTGCCATCACCACCCTCAAAGCCCACCAGCAGGGTGCCGGCCTCGTTGATGCCATAGCCGAGCGTCCCGCCCTGCGCACCCTCCACCTGCACAGTCTCGAAGCTGCCACCCGGCCGGCCGACGATGGCCTGCGATGGCGAGGCGGCAAAGCCCACGACGAGGCCGGTGTTGGTGATGTCCCGAAAGCGCGGTACCGCGAGGCTGCCGGCCTGAAGGTAGAACTGGAAGGTGCCGGCAGCCGTGTCGAAGACGAAGCTGCCGTTGTTGCCGCCCGAGCCAGAGTAGCTACCCGTGGCCAGGCCGGTGTCGTTGATGCCCTGCAGCACGTTGACAAACCACCCCACAGGCAGCGTGACTGTGGTGTAGGCGCCGTTGCTGCGATCCAGTACCCAGTGCTGTGTGGACTGCGAGCTGCCACTGGCGAAGTTGGAATAGCCGGTCACGTAGCGCCCGGAATCCGACACGTGGCGGGCCAGGCTGGACGAGGCGCCCGTCAGGCCCAGCTCGGTGTACTGGCCGTTCTCGTAGAAGAAGCCGTGCGCACCGTAAGCACCGACCATCGCGCCGGTGCGGGTGATGCCGGTGGGCGTCAGCAAGCTGCCGGCCTCGGGCGACTGCAGCCAGGTGAAGTTGCCGTGGTCGTACAGGAAACCGCCAAGGTTGGTGCCGCCCACCGCCTGGCCGGCGTCGTTCACGTCCCAGAGCTGCGTCCGGGTCGCGCCAGGCGCTTCGATCCACTGCCCCACCCAGGCCGCGCGGGCAGTCAGCGGCGCGGACAGCACCACGGCGAACAAGGCAATGATGGCGCGGCAAGTTCTTAGCGGCATGTCGATCTCCCTGGCAAGAGCGGCGACGTTAGCCGGGCGAAGCGGGGCTCGCGTCCTCAAGGCTGGGGAAGGCCTGCGCCGCCTCAGCGCTGCGTCGCCACCCAGGTCACGAGGGCATCCAGCACTGGCCGCCCCTTGCGTGCAGCTTCCGGATGGTTGAGCAGCGCGACGAAAACCCAGGGCTTGCCGCTGGCGTCGTTCACGAAGCCCGCCAGGCCAACGGCGTCGCGCAGCGTGCCGGTCTTGAGCCGCGCCAGGCCGGTGGCGGGGCCGTCCTTGAGCCGGCGCGACAAGGTGCCGTCGACGCCCGCGATGGGCAGCGTCGACAACAGCTCGGGCGCCTGCGCACCCGCCTGGCCGGCCCGCAGCAGGCCGGCAAGCTGGGCCGGGCTGATGCGCTCGCCGCGCGACAAGCCGGAGCCGTTGTCCAGCACCAGGCCACGGTCGCTCAGCCCATGCGCCGCGAACCAGGCGCGCACGCTGCGCTCGGCCGCGGTGCGCGTGGGCTCGCTGCCCTGCGCGGCCTGGGTGCCGAGCTGCAGGTAGATCAGCCTCGTCAGCGCGTTGTCGCTGCTCTTCATGACGCCACGCAGCACCTCGGCCAGCGGCCGGCCGCGGTGGCTGGCCAGCACGACGGCGCCAGCCGGCGCGGCGCCGTCCATGTCGCCCGGACCGATGACGCCGCCCAGTTCGGTCCAGAACTGGCGCACGGCATGCGTCACCAGCCACTGCCGGTCGACGATCTGCAGCGGCGCGCGCTGCTGGCAGCCGGCCGGGAAGGCACCTTGCAGCTTCAGAGCCCAGCCGTCACCGGCGGGCTGCACGAGGGCAGGCTTCCAGTCCTCGTCCCAGTCCTTGCACGCGCGCGCCGACAGCGTCATCGCGCCCGCATCCACCGCCAGCCCAGCCAGGGCCGGCAGCGTGCGCGCCGCCACGCCGGCGGCCGTGGCCTGCAGCTCTAAATCCAGCAGGCTGCCGTTCAGGTGCAGCGCGTCGGGGATGACGTTGTAGGCAAACTCGGGCGCCTCGTCGAAAGGGGGCAGGCCGACATCGAAACGGGTCGGGTTGAACAGCGTGCGGTCGATGATGAGGCCGCCGCGGATCTCGCGCACGCCGCTTTCGCGCAGCTGGCGCAGCAGCCACCACAGCGCCGGCCAGTCGAGGTCGGGGTCGGCGCCGCCGCGCAGGATCAGCGGGCCCTCAATGATCAATCCATTGACGCCGCTGACAGGCGCCGAACCCGCCAGCAGCTCGGTGCGGCCGCGGTGGTTGATGCCGAGCTTGTCCAGCGCCACCGTGGCCGTGACCAGCTTCATCGTCGAGCCGGGTGACATCGGCTCGTCCGCGCGCCGCTGCAGCGCGGCGCGCGAACCATCCAGCGGCTGCAGCACGAAACCCAGGCTGTCAGCCGGCAGGCCGGCCTTGTCAAGCGCGGCCTGGACGGGGTCGGGCACCGAAGTCGTCGCGCAGCCGGCCAGCAGCAGCGCAGCAGCAAGCCATGCAGCGCGCATCAGCACACCCCCAGCCGGTGGGCGACGAGGCGGGCCAGGGCCACGTCCTCCAGCCCGATGCCGACGCTCTTGTAGACCACGATGTCCTGCGGCCCGCGCGGGCGCGGGTTCTCGATCAGCTCGCCCAGCTCGACGAGGCGCGCCGGCGCGATGACGCCGGGCGCGGCCAGCACGATGTCGCCGGCCTCCTGCTGCGCGGCGGTCAGCCATTCGACGGCGATGATCGCGGCGCGACCCAGCAACGTGTCGTCCAGCTCGCGCGCCGTCTTCGTACTGGAGCCGACGGCCGCCACGAAGGCGCCGGGCTTCACGAGGCTGCCGTCGAACAGCGGCGTGGCCGAGCGCGTGGCGGTGGCGATCACGTCCGCCTCGCGGGCGGCCGTGATCGCGTCGACGGCCTGAACCGGCAAGCCCAGCGCCGCCTGCAGCTCGGCGGCGAAGGCCTCGGCGCCCGAGCGAGCGCACACCAGCACGCGCTCGAAGCGCCGCACTCGGGCGAGCGCCTCGGCATGCGCCCGGCCCTGGATGCCGGCGCCGAAGATGGCCAGCGTCTTCGCGTCGGGCAGGGCCAGCAGGTCGGCCGCCACGGCACTGGCCGCGGCCGTGCGCAGGCGCGTGAACTCATTGGCCTCCATCGTGGCCAGCGCCGCGCCGGTGTCGGCCGAGAACAGGCTGACGAGGAAGTTGTACTTGCCGTTGCGCGCCGAGTAGACCTTGGTGCCGAGCACGGCCGGCAGCTCGCCATCGGCATCCAGGATGGCGCCCATCGCGCTGATGGCCAGCGCGGCGCCCTCGCGCGTGGCCGTGGCGCGGTGGCGGGCCAGCACCTGGGCCTGGCCGCGGCCGTGCTGGGCAAAGGCGGCGCGCAGCGCGGCCACGGCGCTGTCGGGGTCGAGCACGGCCGCGACTTCGGCCTCGGAAATCAAACGCATTCAAGGCTCCGGATGGGCATGGATGGCACTGTAGAGGGGCGGCCACGCACCGTGGGCGCGCTTTCATGCCGGCACGCATTCCCGCAGGTTATGTGCAGCGCACAAGCATTCATTGAACGGCGCGCAACACCTGGGGTGCCGCCCCCTGGGCGGGCGCGCACGCGGCAGCGAACATGACCGGCAATCGAAAGTCACATTGAGGAGTCGTTGAGATGAAGTTGAATCGACTAGTCGCCCAGCTCGCCATCACCGGCCTGGCCGCGCACGCCGGCCTGGCGCTGGCGCAGTCCGACGGCGCGAAGCTGGAACGCGTGGAAGTCACGGGCTCCAGCATCAAGCGCATCAAGGACGAAGGCGCCCTGCCCATCCAGGTCATCTCGCGCAAGGACCTGGAGCGCCAGGGCATCGTGTCGGCCGAGCAGCTGATCAGCACGCTCAGCGTCAACGGCAACGGCCTGGACAACCTGGCCTCCAACGCCGACGTCGTCGCCGGCCAGGCCCGCGGCAACAACGGCGCCAGCTCGGCCAACCTGCGCGGCCAGGGCGCGGCCAGCACGCTGATCCTGCTGAACGGCCGGCGTGTGGCCGCCCACGGCCTGAACGGCGGCGTCGTCGACCTGCAGCAGATCCCCTTCGCCGCCGTCGAGCGCGTCGAAATCCTGAAGGACGGCGCCTCGGCCATCTACGGCACCGACGCCATCGGCGGCGTCATCAACTTCATCCTGCGCAAGGACTACGCCGGCCTGGAGGCGCAGGCCTTCACCGACGTGACCGAGGCCGGTGGCGGCGCGATCAGCCGCGTGCAGCTGACAGGCGGCTTCGGCAACCTCGACAAGGACAAGTTCAACGTGCTGGCCTCGCTGTCCTTCAGCGACGCCAAGATGCTGCGCGGCGACCAGCGCGACTTCGTCAACACCTTCCAGCCCAGCCGCGGCCTGTCGGTGGACACGCGCGGCACGCCCTACGCGACCGTCTTCGCGATCAACAGCCTTTACAACGCGCTGAGCCGCGACAACCTCAACACCACCGGCCGCAGCACCGGACCCATCCAGCCCGGCACGACGGTGGCGATGAACGGCATCAACGTGCTGGACCTGCCCGGCCAGGCTGGCTGCTCGTCCGTGCCCGGCCAGGCGGCCTACGACGAAGTGCTGTGGGCCACGCCCAACGCCAAGTGGGGCTGCGCCTGGGACACCGGCCGCGCCGCCGTCATCCAGCAGCCGTCCAAGTCCACCAATGCCGTGCTGCGCGGCACGCTGGCCCTGGGCGAGCACCAGGTGTTCGCCGAGTTCGTCGGCGCCCACGTCGTCACCGACAAGAGCTTCTCGCCCAACCAGATCTCCAGCTCCACCTCGACCGCCAGCCCCTTCTTCAACCTGGCCTACCCGAGCACCGGCGCGGCCTACGACACGGTGTTCAATGCGTTGGTCACCACCTTCCCGACGCTGGAGAAGAACCGCGGCCTGCCGCTGGCGATGCGCTGGCGCTGCATGCCCTGCGGCAACCGCGAGATCGAGACCACGGCCAAGACCCAGCGCCTGCTCGTCGGCGCCGAAGGCCCGCTGTTCGGCGGCTGGGACTACAAGACCGGCGCCTCGCAGGCCACCAGCGACACCACTTCGCTGCTCAAGCACGGCTACTTCTACGGCAAGCCCTTCGCCGCGCTGATCAACAACGGCACGCTCAACCCCTTCTCGGCCGACGGCACCCAGACCGCCGCCGCAACGACCGCGCTGGACGGGGTGCGCGCCGACGGCGTGACGCTGTACGGCGGCAAGTTCACGCTGCGCCAGGCCGACTTCACCGCCAGCGGCCCGGTCTTCAAGCTGCCAGCCGGCGAGGTGATGGCCGCCATCGGCGGCGACGTGCGCAAGGAGCAGTACAAGTTCAACGGCAACGCCACCGACCTGGCCACGCAGGCGGCGATCTTCAACGCGCCCTTCGACAGCGTGAACACGCTGGACACCGTCAAGCGCGACATCAAGGCCGTGTTCGGCGAAGTGCTGGTGCCCATCTTCAAGGGTCTGGAGGCCAGCGGCGCCGTGCGCCACGACAGCTACACCGGCTTCGGCGGCACCACCAACCCGAAGTTCTCGCTGCGCTACCAGCC
This sequence comes from uncultured Roseateles sp., assembly GCA_963422775.4. Lineage (GTDB taxonomy): Bacteria > Pseudomonadota > Gammaproteobacteria > Burkholderiales > Burkholderiaceae_C > Pelomonas. Next base: position 25,339 of record CAUJSJ030000133.1, on the reverse strand, counting down.
CTTCGATCAGCTGCTGGTGCGCGCGTCCACGAGCCGCGGTTTCCGCGTGCCGACGTTCAACCAGCTCTTCAACGGCATCACGGTGTCCACCTACGCCGGCAAGGACCTGGTCGACCCGGCCAAGTGCGCGGGCGGCGTCGTCGACCCGACCAAGGCCGGCTGCGAATCCATCACGCCCAACATCCTGACCGGCGGCAAGCCCGAGCTCGGCCCGGAGAAGAGCAAGCAGTGGACCTGGGGCTTCGTCTGGTCGCCCATGGCCGATGTGTCCCTGGGCGCCGACTGGTGGCAGATCCGCAAGACCGGCACCATCCAGGCCATCGCGCTGGCCGACCTGATCAAGAACTACACGCTGTTCCCGGACAACTACATCCGTGACGGCGCAGGCGTTCTGCAGGCCATCGACAACCGCAACGTCAACGCCGGCGAGACCATCACCAAGGGCGTGGACGTGTCGATGAGCGGCACGACGATGCTGGGCGCAGGCCGCCTGACCGCCAAGCTCGAAGGCAGCTACCTGCTGGACAAGCGCTCGCGCCTGATCACCAGCGCGCCGATGGGCGCCAGCGAGATCGGCGTGTTCACCCGCGCCGGCGACCTGGGCCTGCGCTGGAAGCACTCGGCGACCTTCGTCTACGCCGAGGGCGACTGGAGCGGCCTGTTCCAGCAGCTCTGGCGCGCCGGCTACAAGGACAACGCGCTGCCCGGCGTGGCCAACGGCAGCATCGTGCCGCCGAACTGGCAGCCCAACGTCGCCAAGTACGTCACCTACAACACCAGCATCAGCTACACCGGCATCAAGAACCTGGGCCTGACCTTCGGCATCAAGAACCTGCTGAACGACGACCCGCCGTTCTCGGCCGCCTACGACGGCAACACCGGCGCCGGCAGCTCGTGGGAGCCCCGCGTCGCCGACCCGCGCGGCCGTGCCTACACGTTCACGGTGAACTACAAGTTCTGGTGAGCTCCGTTTGACTCCCTGCCGGGCCTTGGGGCCGGCGTTCACGGCCCTGCTTCGGTGGGGCTGTTTTTTTTCATGTCGAGTTGACAGTTGTGCCGCCGAGCGGCCCAACCCGTGCTCGCGCACGGAACGCCTGGCGGCGCTTGGTCAGCCCGCCCTGCTCGCCTGCTTCGCAGTCGAGAGGACCGACGCCGTTTCAGACGAGAGTCAAGCTGCCGGCGGCCACATCCATGTCGGCATGCACACCGAGCGGCAGCGGCCGGTTCGGCTGGCCATGGCCCGAGGGCCAGCCGGCCAGCACCGGGCAGCGCAGCCGCGGCAGATGGTCGGCCAGCACGGCATCGGCGCTCTCGGCGCCGCTGAAGCTGCCGACCAGCAGGCCGGCGATGCGGCCCAGCACGCCGGCCAAGCGCAGCTGGGTCAGCATGCGGTCGACGCGGTAGGGCTCCTCGCTGATGTCCTCGACGAAGAGCAGCGCGCCTTCGACATCGGGCAGGTAGGCCGTGCCCAGCAACGCGCAGAACATTGCCAGATTGCCGCCGATGAGACGGCCGCGAGCGCTGCCGCCCCGGCTGAGGGCGTGCGGTGCGGCCTGGCCGACGACATCGCCCGCACGCCAACCGCGGGCCAGGCGGTCGAACAGCGCATCGGTGTCGGCCTCGGCGCCGGGCAGGCCCCAGTCGCTGGCCGGCATCGGCGCGTGCAGCGACGCGATGCCCGCGTTCGTGCGCAGCGCGTGCAGCACGGTGAGGTCGCTGTAGCCGATGAGCAGCTTGCGCGTGCAGGCCAGCCGCCCGAGTTGCAGGCGGTCGAGCAGGCGCATGCAGCCGGAGCCGCCACGCAGCGCGAGGACGGCGTCGAAGCGCGCGTCGGCAAAGGCGGTGTGCACATCGGCCAGGCGCACGTCATCCGGCGCAGCCAGGAAGTCCAGCGGCGGGGGACCGAAGCAGCTTGGCAGCAGCACGGGCTCGTAACCGCGTTCGCGCAGCCAGCCTTCAACCGGTTCCAGCCTACCTGCCTTGGGTGGGCCGGCCGGCGCGATAACGGCGATGGTGGCGCGCGAGCGCAGCGGGGGGATCAGGAATTCGTCTTCAGCCATGCATGCACCGCACCGCCCAGGGCGGGCAGCTTCCAGGTCGTGGCCGCATCGGGGTGAGGCGCGTAGCGGCTGCCGAGGCTGGTGGTCACGGCGATCAGGTAGTGCAGCTCGCCGTCGTGCACGATGCCGGCGTCGCTGCCATAGTTCTGCGTGTTGCCGGTCTTGTGGGCAAAGCTGGACGGAATGCCCGGCACCCAGCCCGACAGCGCGCGCAACGACTCGCTGCTGAGGTTGTGGTGCAGCTTCTGCGCGTCCAGCGCGCGGCGGATGACGGCGCGGCTGGCGGTGCTGACGAGGGCCGGCTGGGCCGGCGCGTCGGCGTCCAGCCGCCACATCAGCCGCAGCGCGTCCCAGGCGGTCATCTGGATCTGGCCCACGCCCGAGCCGGCCGCATTGCCCCAGCCGCCGTCGGGCTGGGTGTTGGCGATCAGCAGGCCCGGCAGGCCGTGCGCCGCGAACAGCGCGTGCATCTCGTTGTGCACCTCCGCGCCGTTCTCGCGGCGGACGGCGCCACGCTCGTGCAGGTGGGCCACCAGCGCCGACGTGGCCTCGTTGCTGCTGACCGTGATCATGTCGAACAGCCAGTCGCCCACGGGCCGGGTCTGGCCCGTAAAGGCCAGCGGCAGCGCCCAGTCGCTGCGGCCGCCGTCCACGAGCCGGCCCAGGCCGACGGCGACCATCATCTTCAGCAGCGACGCCGGGTAGGGCGCGACGAAACGCGGGCCGCGGCCGAACCAGGCGGGGAAGTCGATGCGCGACCAGTCCGCGCCGGGCAGCCAGGCGTAGGAATCACCTGCGGCATCGCGCACGTCGGCATGAAAGGCGATGTTGGCGACCGCGCCGAACTCGCCGTCGAAGCGCGCAACCAACCCTTGCGGGTGCTCGCGCGAGAACAGCACGTTGGCAGCCACCGGCGCCGCGCCGCGCGGGAACACGGCGACAGCCAGGTCGATGCTCGGGTGCCAGCCCAGCGGCGCCCCGCCTTGCAGCTTGTCGGGCGTCGCTTCAAAACGCTGCGCCAGCACGGCGGCGCGCAGGGCCTGGGCGAGATCGTCCGAGGTCACAGCATCAAGCCGTCAAGCGGCAGCGGGCTGGTGCGTCCGGACACGAGTTCGGCCACGATGTCGGCTGTCGCGAACGAGAAGGTAAAGCCCAGCGGCCCGTGGCCGACGTTGAGCCAGAAGTTGCGCACGCCGCTGGCGCCGACGATGGGCGCGCTGTTGGGCGTGGCTGGGCGCAGGCCGGCCCAGGGCGTGGCACGGTCGTAGTCGGCAGCATGCGGAAAGGTGGCGCGCACCGAACGCTGCAGTGAGGCCAGGCGCTGCGGGTCGATGGACTCGTCGTCGCCGACCAGGTCCACCATCGCGGCCACGCGCAGGTCGCTGCCGATGCGGGCGTAGAGGATCTTGCGCTCGAAGTCGGTCACGCTGACCTCGGGTGGGCGGTGGGTGGCGGCGATGGGCGCGGTCAGGCTGTAGCCCTTGAGCGGGTAGATGGGCAGCCGGATGCCCAGCGTCGCGGCCAGGCCGCGGCTTTGCAGGCCGGCAGCGAGGATGACTTCGTCGGCCGCCAGCTCGCCGGCCGACGTGCGCACCGCGCGCACGGCACCGCCCGCGTCGACGGCAAAGCCCCGAACCGTGGCGGCCAACTGGCCACGAAAGTTCGCGTGCTGCTGCAGGCGAACGAACAGCTGCTGGCAAAACGCATGGCAGTCGGCCACGGCCTCGCCCGCCGTGAAGATGCCGCCGGCCAGCGAGGCTTCGGTGTCGGCCAGCGCGGGCTCCAGCGCGACGCACTCGTCATGCGACAGGGCCTGCTCCGAGCCACTGCCGTGCACGCGCGCGGCCACACGGGCGAACTCCGCCGGCTTGCGGTAGACGACGAGCTTGCCCGGCGCGCGCAGCGCGATGGTGTCGCCCAGCTGCGCCTGGGCCTGCAACCGCGTGAACGAGGCCTGGCTGTAGGCGCCCAACGCGAGCAGCCGCTCGGTCATGCGCCGGTTCACCGGCCCGCGGCAGGCGCGCAGGAAGGCGATCAACCAGGACCACTGCGCCCAGCTCGCCTCGGGCTTGAAACGCAGCGGGCCGTCGGGGTCGAGCAGCCAGCGCAGCGCCTTCAGCGGCACGCCGGCGTCGGCCAGCGGCGACACATAGCGGTAGCTGAGCTGGCCGCCATTGGCGCGGCTGGCGCCCTGGGCCACCTCGGCCTCGCGCTCGATCAGCGTCACGCCGTGACCCTTCTCCAGCAGCGCCCAGGCGGTGGTCAGCCCCACCACGCCACCACCGATCACCACGCAATGCTTCATCCTGCCCCGGGCTTGTGTTCTGGCTGGCAGGGTAAAGAGCCTGCCCCGTCGCTGCCAATGAAAGCCGCGGCTTCAGCCATCACCTCGCGTTATGGTCAGAACGCGGGCGTGGGGCGGCTGCGTTGCTGGAAGAAGCTGTCGAGCTGGGTGCGATAACTCTGCGTCACGCCGGCGGACAGCTGCGCCGTCAGGCTCTCGCGCAGCAGCGCAGCGCCTTCAGGCGTGCCGAGCTCGCGGTCGATCAGCCGGATGGCGGCCAGGCCCCAGGGCGTACGCGGGCAGGCCACACCGGAGACGACGGGGGTCGTCACACCGTTGATGGGCAGCGCCGTGAGCCGGTCGGCGTCGGGCTGCGACTCGGCGAAAGCGGCCAAGGCGTTGGGGTACTCCAGCGCGTAGTCGATGCGGCCGCGCAGCAGCATCGGCATGATGTTGCTGCCGAAGTCGCCGGCGGTGACGTACTGCAGCGCCGCGCCCTGGCCCGCTTCTGCCAGCAGTGCATCCACCTCGACGCCGTAGCTGCGGCCCTGCACCGCCATGCCATGCAGGTGCCGGTCGTTGAGCAGCCGCACGAGGTCCACGCGGCCCGCCGCTGTCAGCGGCAAGCGGCTGCTGCCCGCCACAGAGGTGATGACATGCACCGGCGGCAGCAGCCAGGTGTTGCTGAAGTAGGCCAGGCGCTCACGCTCGGCCAACCGCACCGCGCCGGCGTGACAGACCTGCTCGCCGGCTGCGATCAGCCGCCAGCTTCGCTTGGCATTGGCCGGAATCCGGTGATGCGCCACACGGTCCAGACGCTTGGTGAGCCAGCCGATCATGCGATCGGATGGCCGCTCCACGCCGCCGGGGTTGCGCACGGCCAGCGTGTCGCCGACGAGCCAGGTGATCTGCGCGACCTGCGGTTCAGCCGCGAGTGCGCCACCGCACAGCACGGCCAGCCAGGCGGCGCAGACCCAGCGCATGTCACTCAGCCAGCCAATACGGCGGCAAAAGCCTCTGCCGTGGCCTCGACGTTGCGCGTGTTGAGCCCGGCCACGCACATGCGGCCGGAGCGCAGGATGTAGACGCCGAACTCGGTCTTCAGGCGCTCGGCCTGCTCCGGCGTGAGCCCGGTGTAGCTGAACATGCCGCGCTGGGTCAGGAAGTAGTTGAAGTCGCGGTTGGGCAGCTTGACCGCCAGCACGCGGTAGAGCTCCCTGCGCATGGACTGGATGCGCTCGCGCATGTCGGCCACCTCGGCCTCCCACATCGCGCGCAGCTTCGGGTCGGTCAGCACCTTGGCCACGACCTGGCCGCCGTGCATGGGCGGGTTGGAGTAGTTGCGGCGGATCATGAACTTCATCTGGCCCAGCACGCGCGCGGCCTGGTCGGCGTCCGGGCAGACGACGCTCAGGCCCCCGCAGCGCTCGCCGTACAGGCTCATGCTCTTGGAGAAGCTGTTGGCGATGAGGAAGGGGAGGCCCTCGTCGGCCAGCAGGCGCGGCGCGAAGGCGTCGGCCTCGATGCCGTCGCCATAGCCCTGGTAGGCCAGGTCCAGGAAGGGCAGCAGCTCGCGCTCGCGGATGACCGGCACCAGCGCCCGCCACTGGTCCTGGGTCAGGTCGACGCCGGTGGGGTTGTGGCAGCAGGCGTGCATCAGCACGACGCTGCGCGCAGGCAGGGCCTTGAAGAAGGCCAGCATCTCGTCGAAGCGCAGGCCGCCGGTGGCCGGGTCGTAGTAGGGGTAGGGCTCGCAGAGATGGCCCGAGCCCTCGAAGACGGCGCGGTGGTTGTCCCAGGTCGGGTCGGACAGGTAGATCTTGCTGTCCGGGAAGTAGCGCTTGAGCAGGTCGGCGCCCACCTTGAGGCCACCGCTGGAGCCGACGCCCTGGATGGTGGCGATACGGCCGGCCTTGATCGCCGGGTGCTCAGGCCCGAACAGCAGGGCCTGCACGGCGCTGCGGAAGTTGGCGGCACCTTCCATCGGCAGGTAGGGCCGCGGGCCGGCGGCCTCCACGACGGCCAGTTCGGCGGCGCGCACCGACGGCAGCATGGGGATGCGCCCGTCGTTGTCGAAATAGATGCCGATGGACAGGTTGATCTTGCCGGCGCGGGGGTCCTTCTGGAAGGCCTCGTTGAGGCTCAGGATGGGGTCGCCGGCGTAGGCATCGACATGCTCGAACATGAGTGGGCTCCGTTGGGGAGCCAGGATTATCCCGGCCTCATCGCGCCGCGCCGCAAGGCACTGCGCTCAGCGCGCCTTGCGCAGCTCGATCAGGCTCTGGGAGTCGTTGATCCAGATGGCTCGCGCGGCACCGGTCGCACTCTTGGGCAACTCCTTGTCGGTGGCGGGCGCCTTGGGCGGCAGCTTGCTGGCGTCGTCCCAGATCCAGGCGTTGCAGACCTGCTTGCCCTTGCAGGCGGCCATGCCCGCGGCCTTGAGTGCGGCCTGGTCGGTACTGGCGCTGCACAGCACGAGGGCCAGTTGTTCGCTGCTGTCCTTGGTGCTGCAGCTGGCATGGGCGCCAGCAGCGCCGATCAGGCTCAACAAGCTGGCGACGAGGGTGCGCGAGGCAGAGGTTCGCATGGGACGCTTTCGGGTTCGCAAACAAAAAGACCGGCCAGAGGCCGGTCTCGATCATCCGTCGAAATGACTCGCGGACGGCACTCAGGCCTTGCGGCGGCGGCTCACGCCCACCAGGCCGAGGGCCAGGCCAACCAGGGCGACGGAGCCGGGTTCCGGCACGCGGTTCACGATGGCCTGCACCTTGGCGTTGATGGCCACCGGGAAGTCATCGAAGCTGTTGACGCGCAGCACCCACGGCGTGTTGGTCATCGGGTTGTTGGGCGTGGTGACCTCGACGCCACATCCCGAGCAAGGGCCAGTGACGGGCGAAAACACCATGTCCTTCAGGCCCGAGAGGTTCAAGGAGGCGCCGATGGCTTCGGCGGTCATGGCGTCGATGCCCCTGTTGTGAGCCGCGACTGCGGAAGCGACTGCGGCAGCTTGGTTGGTGGCCACGCCATCGGTGGCGATGTTGATGATGGAGGCCAGGCCGGCCGAGTAGTTGGCCGAGCCCAGCATGGCGGCCGAGATCGCATCGATGCCCAGGTGGGTGTTGGTGCCGCCTTGGGTGTAGGCCATCGAGTTGATGGAGGCGACGATGCCCGCAAGGCTGCCGGCCGTCACGACTGTGGGAGCGACGACCTGCACGGTACCAGTCGCGAAGCTGTAGACCGTCACTTCGATGCTGCCGTCGGTGGGCAGGGCGCCCAGTGCGGCGGCGTAGCCTGAACGCATGATGCCGAAGTTGGTGGTGCCGATGCTGCCGGAGGCATCAATCAGGAAACCCAGCTGCGTGGTCGGCGCCGCGGAGGCAGAGAACGTGGCGGTGGCGATGGCCAGTGAGGCCAGGGCGCCGCGCATGAAGCGGGAAATGATGGACATGGTTTGCTCGTCGGTTGGTTGAAAGGGCGAGGATTGCCGGCCTGCAGGGCCTCCCGTAGCGCGCTGACTGCGTCGCTCTCGACGAAACCTGCAGGTCGGTTAAACCCTAGGTAGCATCAGCCATGCCAATCCAGAATCAACAATTAAATCAACAAGTTAAGAATCGCCCGAAACACTGTTCTTTACAAATTGCAAAGCTCACCGACATCCCTAGTTTGTCGGATTCAGGGCAGGTCGGCCTGCCAGGCCACCCATCGGCCATGCGGATGGGACCAGCCCAGCGTCCGCTCGGCAGCACGGCCGGCGTTCGCCCAGCGCAGCGTCCACAGGGTCGCCGATGCGGCAGGCTCGCCGGGCGGCAGCTCGGGCAGGGGGGGCACCGGCGCGTCGCGTGCACTCAGCGTCGGCAACTCACCGCAGATCCACGCCAGGCCATGGCTCAGGCAAAGGCCGTCGACCGCCGCCCGCAGCCGCGCCAGCTCAGCCTTGGGCAGGTAGTACAGCACCCAGCTCGTCAGCAGCACCGGCTGCAGGCCGGCAGGCAGTTCACGCAGCCAGGGCTCGATGGCAGCGATGCAATCCCTGGCGCGGGTCAACGTGAACGGCAGCGCCTGCAATTGGGCGGCAGCCCGCGCCAGGCGCTCCCGGCGCATGGCGTCATGCGGCCACAGGCAGGCCTGCAGCCAGCGCAGTCGCTCGGGTTGGTTCACATCGACGGGTGCCGGGTCCAGGCCATGGCGGCGTGCGAGGCGCCAGTCGCTGGCCGCCGGTGGCGGCTGCGCGCCGAGCCAGCGTGACTCGATCTCGGCCCGCCGGCCATCGCGGGCCGGGCCGCGTTCGTGCCAGACGCCGCCGTCGCCGAGATAGCGCAGCGCGTACTGGTCCACGCCGAGATTCAGGCCGGCGCTGCAGCCGAAGTCCAGCAGCGCGAGGTCACGGGCGCTGGTCGCGTGCGCGACCGCGCCCAAAGCCGGCCAGATGGCTGCGCCGCGGGCGATCTCGTTGGTCTGCGTCGCGCCTTGGCGCAGATGCGCCAACAGGATCGGCCACTGGCCATCCAGGCAGGCAGCCAGCGCTGCGGCGAGGCCGGCGTCGGGTGCACGGCGGCCGCCAGCGCTGCGGTAGTAGGCCGCCAGTTCGGGTGCGGCGCCGGCCAGCACGCGATCGTGCAGGGCTGCGAGCAGCAGGTTGGCCTTGCGCTGCTCGGGCGGCGCCTCGGCCAGCAGCGCGAGCGCGCGTTCATTGCGGGCGGCCACATCGCACAGGGCCGCGTAGAGCGGCTCCTGGGTACATTCCTCTCGCCCGAAGCGGCGCAGCAGTTCCGACAGCTCAGCGTGTTGCATGACGCCAGCATAGGCAGGCGAGCCGTCTCCCTGTGTCGGCCAGCCGACAATGAACCATGCCCGAGAACGATGCGCTGTGGCGGGTGCTGGCCGCCAACTTTCCCGACCTCGCGCTGCCCGCGTCGGTGGCCGAACGCCTGCCGGCGCTGGTGCCGCTGCGCCGCCTGGCCGACGGACGCAGCCTGTTCGTGCAGGGACAGAGGCCAGCAGCCTTCTACGCCGTCGCGGCGGGCGAGATCGAGACCCGCTTCACCGGCATCGACGGCACGGTGTCGGTCATCGAGCATGTCGGCCCGCGGCGGCTGTTCGGGCTGGCGGCCTTCGCGGCTGGACAGCCGGCGGAGTACGAAGCGCTTGCCCGAGGCAGCAGCCAGGTGCTGGCCATCGGCCGCGAGGCCTACGCGCTGTTGATGGACGAGGTGCCAGGTTTTGCGCGCGCCTTGATGACCGAGTTCGCGCGGCGCTACGACGGCACCCTGCGGCTGCTGCAGGCGGCCCGCCACCAAAGCGCGGCGGAGCGCTTTGCGCTGGCCCTGGCGCAGCTGGCGCGTGAGCGCGGCCGGTCGGTCGGGGACGGCTGGGTCGAGGTTCAGGCCACACAGGCTGAACTGGCCCGGCTCGCCCACCTGTCACGCCAGACGGCCAACGAATTGCTTGCCGCGGCCGAGGCGGCGGGTCACGTGAGCCGCCGCCGGGGCCGCTGGCTTTGGCGACCGGCCCGCCGTTGACGGGTCAACCGGCCAGCGCCGCCTCGATGTCGCCGCGCAGCTTTTCCGGCGCATCGTTGGGCGCGTAGCGCTTGATCACCTGGCCGTTGCGACCGATGAGGAACTTCGTGAAGTTCCACTTGATGACCTCGGTGCCGAGGAAGCCGGGCTTCTCGCTCTTGAGGAACTTCCACAACGGGTGGGCTTGCGCGCCATTGACCTTGGTCTTGGCCATCATCGGGAAGCTGACGCCGTAGTTCAGCTCGCAGAAACTGGCGATCTGGTCGTTGCTGCCCGGGTCCTGACCGCCGAATTCATTGCTCGGGAAGCCGATGACGACCAGGCCGCGAGGCCCGTACTCCTGCCAGAGTTGCTCCAGGCCCTTGAACTGCGGCGTGAAACCGCATTCGCTGGCGGTGTTGACGATGAGCAGCACCTTGCCGCGCTGTGAGGCCAGATCGGCCGGCTCGTCATGGATGGAGACGGCGTGAAAGTCGAAGACGCTTTCGCTCATGGGTACTCCCCTAGAAAGGCGCGCCGATGCTAACGCGGGCCGCCCCGAGGGTTTGTAGCATGGCGGCCGGCGCGCAGCTGGCCTTCCAATCGCGCGAACTTCGGCGAGCGGCTCCACCCCGGGGCTCGCCGCCCGCACGGCAACTTCGGAATCAACCCTGTTCATGGATCACCTGGCTTGCTACATCCCGGCCGATCTGGCCGGACGCACCCCGCCCGACCTCGGCAGCTTCCGCTGGAAGCTGCTGGCCCAGGGCGACTCGTGGTTCTCGAATTCCCGGGCCAAGCTCAACGCCCACGCCAACCTGCTGCAGGAGCTGGTCTTCAAGGCCAGCACCGCCGCCGTCAACTGCGCCGGCACCGGCAACGCGCTGTCGCACATGGTGGACCTGCAGTCCCACCCCGACTTCCGAGCCCTGCTGGTCGGCCCCGACGCGCCCACCTGGGACGGCATCCTGCTGTCCATGGGCGGCAATGACCTGATCGCCGCGGCGCGCACGCCGGCACTGAACTGGAACGGCGAGCCCGTGCCGCTGGAGCTGCGCCTGCTGCGCCGCCAGACCGAATGGGGCGCGCCGTCGGCCGGCGTTGCCCGCTATTTCTCCGAGCCCGGCTGGGCGACCTACGCCGAATACCTGCGCGCCAATGTCAAGCACCTGCTGAGCCTGCGCGACCAGGGGCCGTCGGCGGGCAAGCCCGTCTTCATGCACTGCTACGCCGTGCCGATGCCGCGTCCGGCCGGCGCCGAGGGTGGCGATGACCTGGGCGCCAGCGGCCCCTGGCTGTTCCCGGCACTCAAGGCCTACGGGGTGCCCAGCGCCGACTGGGCGGCCGTCAGCCGGCTGATGGTCTTCCACTTGGCCCAGTTGCTGAAGACCATGGCGGCCGACAAGCCGGCCTTCCCGGGCCTGTTCATCTTCGATTCGACGGCCGTGCCGCTGGCCCTGGCTGCGCCCGGCTCCACCGGCATCAGCGGTGACTGGCACAACGAGATCCATCTCAACCACAGTGGCTGCTTCAAAATCGCACGCGCCTGGAGCGAGCACATCGAGATGGTGCTGGAAGGCAAGCACCTGATCCCGGTCCCTACGGGTCGCAAGGGTCGCGGCAGCAGCTCCACCAGCTGAGACCGCCCCTCGGAGCCGGATCACCGATCCTGCGGAAGGTGGTCGGTGCGCGCCAGGTCGAGCAGGTGCTCGACCTCTTCCTTGTGCTCGACGAGGTTGCGCTGGTGCCAGCGCCGGATCCACCACATCGTGCCCGCCACGACGACGCCGAAGATGGTGATGGCGCCGAACGCCGACAGGCCGAACCGCGTCATGGCTGTGTAGAACGCGCCCAGGCCCAGGATGCAGGCCTGCTCGTTGAAGTTCTGCACCGCAATGCTGCGCCCGGCACCCATCAGGCTGTGGCCGCGGTGCTGCAGCAGCGCGTTCATCGGCACGACCATGTAGCCGCCGATGCCGCCCAGCAGGATCAGGAAGGGCGCCGCCACCCAGACGTTGTGGATGAGGTTCATGAAGATGACCAGCAGCCCCATCGCGATGCCCAGCGGGATGACGGACGTGGCGCGGTCCAGCCGGCAGTAGGCCGACGCGACGACCGCGCCGACCGCCGTGCCGATGGCCACGACGCCCACCAGTGAGGATGCCTGCGTCGTGCCGTAGCCCAGCGCCGCGGCGGCCCAGGCCAGCACGATGTAGCGCAGGTTGCCGCTGACACCCCAGAAGAGCGTCGTCGTCGCCAGCGAGATCTGGCCGAGCTTGTCCTGCCAGAGCCGGCTGTTGCAGGACGAAAAGTCGCGCACCAGGCCGAGAATGCTGTGCGCGAAGGGCTGCAGCGGCGCCGACGTGCGGGGAATGCGCAGGTTGAACAGCGCCGCCAGCACGTACAAGCCCACGAGGCTGGCGATGGCCGCCTCGGGCGCGGTGTCGATGCCGGTGTCCACCATCGGCATGTCAACCAGCAGCAGCATGTGAGAGACGCGGTCGCCGATCAGCTGGCCGCCCAGCAGCACGCCCAGGATGATGGACGTGATCGTCAGCCCCTCGATCCAGCCATTGGCCTTGACGAGTTGCGAGGGCGGCAGCAGCTCGGTCAGGATGCCGTACTTTGCCGGCGAGTAGGCCGCTGCACCCAAGCCGACGATGGCATACGCCGCCAGCGGATGGGCGCCGAACAGCATCATCAGGCAGCCGATCACCTTGATGCTGTTCGAGAAGAACATCACTTTGCCCTTGGGCACCGCGTCGGCAAACGCGCCGACGAAGGGTGCGAGGACGACGTAGAAGAGCGCAAACATCGGCACCAGCGCGGCGCGTTGCCACTCGGCGGCGCCGGACGTGCGCAGCAGCTCGACGGCGGCGACGAACAGCGCGTTATCAGCCAGCGAGCTGAAGAACTGCGCCGACATGATGGTGTAAAAGCCACGTTTCATCGGGCGGGGCGCAATCCTGAACTGTCTCTACTTATAGGCCGATAAACGGGGTGCGCGCGGGTTTATAGCACGCGCACCCTTCACGAAGCCTCGCCCGCGGCCACGCGCAAAATCACGCCATGCCCCGTCCCATCGAAGCCCTCGTCCACACCGACGCCCTCGCGCACAACCTGGGCCGCGCGCGCGCGCAGGCCCCCAACGCCCGAGTCTGGGCCGTCGTCAAGGCCAATGCCTATGGTCATGGTGTCGAGCGCGCCTTCGAGGGCCTGCGCGCGGCCGACGGCTTCGCGCTGCTGGACCTGGCCGAGGCCGAACGCCTGCGCGCGCTGGACTGGCGCGGCCCCATCCTGCTGCTGGAAGGCGTGTTCGAGCCACGCGACCTGGAGCTGTGCTCGCGCCTCAAGCTCTGGCACGCCGTGCACTGCGAGCAGCAGATCGACTGGCTGGCCATGCACAAGACGCACGAGCCGCACCGCGTGTTCCTGAAGCTCAACTCGGGCATGAACCGGCTGGGCTTCACGCCCGCGGCCTTCCGCGCGGCCTATGCGCGGCTGGACGCCCTGCCCCAGGTCGACGAGATCGGCCTGATGACGCACTTCTCGGACGCCGATGCGATGCGGCAAGGCGTCGACGGCATCGGGCACCAGCTGGCCGTCTTCGACGCGGTCACCGAGGGCCTGGCCGGCGAGCGCACGATTGCCAACAGCGCCGCCACACTGCGCCACGCGGCGCGCACGGCCAATGACTGGGTGCGCGCCGGCATCATGGTCTACGGCGGCGTGCCAGACTTCCCCGAGCACGACGCCGCCCACTGGGATCTGCGCCCGGCGATGACGCTGCGCTCCAAGGTCATCGGCGTGCAGCAACTGCAGCCCGGCGAGACGGTGGGCTACGGCAGCGCCTTCACGGCCGAGCAGCCCACGCGCGTCGGCATCGTCGCCTGCGGCTATGCCGACGGCTACCCGCGCCACGCACCCACGGGCACGCCGGTGCTGGTGGACGGAGCGAGGAGCCGCACGCTGGGGCGGGTGTCCATGGACATGCTGGCCGTGGACCTCAGCGAACTGCCGGCCAGCGGCTTCGGCAGCGAGGTGACGCTGTGGGGCCAAGGCCCGCACGAGTCGCGCCTGCCCATCGACGAGGTCGCCCAGTCGGCCGGCACCATCGGCTACGAGCTGATGTGCGCCATCGCGCCGCGCGTACCGATCCGGCATGCCTGAACTCCGCTGGACGCCGCAGCCGGGCGAACTCGACTTCGACGCCATCCGCGCCAGCGGCCCGGGCGGGCAGAACGTCAACAAGGTATCCAACGCCGTCCATCTGCGCTTCGACATCCGCGCGTCCAGCCTGCCCGAGGCCGTCAAGGCGCGGTTGCTGAACTGGGCCGACCAGCGCATCACCCTGGAGGGTGTCGTCGTCATCAAGGCCCAGGACTCGCGCAGCCTGGAGCGCAACCGGGCCGACGCCGTCGCCCGCCTCATCGAGCTGGTGCAGGCCGCCGCCCACGTGCCCAAGGCCAGGCGCGCGACCAAGCCGACCTACGGGTCCAAGCAGCGGCGGCTGGAGGGCAAGTCGAAGCGCAGCGACATCAAGGCGGGTAGGCGCAGCGGCAGCAGCAAGGACTACTGAGGCGCCGTGAACTTCATCCCCAGCTGATCGAACAGGAAGGCGTAGATGTCCGCCGTCTGGTTCACGCGGATGGACAGCGAGCTGCCCATGCCGTGGCCGGCGTGGGCGTTGATGCTGAGCAGCACCGGCCGGCCGGAGCCGGTCGCGGCCTGCAGCCGGGCGATCATCTTGCGCGAATGCATCGGGTTGACGCGGCCATCGGTCTCGCCGGTGCCCATGAAGATGACCGGGTACTTCGCGCCGGCCTGCACGTGGTGGTAGGGCGAGTAGGCGTACAGCGCCTTGAACTGCTCGGGGTTCTTCACCGTGCCGAACTCGGTGACGTTGAAGGCGCCGTTCGGGTCCAGCTCCACGCGCAGCATGTCGTAGATGCCCACCATCGAGACGACGGCGCGGAACAGCTCCGGATGCTGCGTGAAGACGGCGCCCATCAGCAGGCCGCCGTTGCTGCCGCCTATTGCTGCCATGCGCGCTTGCGACGTGTAGCCCTTGTCGACGAGGTACTTCGCCGACGCGGCGAAGTCGTCGAAGACGTTCTGCTTGTTCGTCAGCGCGCCCTGGCTGTGCCAGGCCTCGCCGAACTCGCCGCCGCCGCGCAGGTTGGCGATGACGTAGACGCCGCCGCCGTCCAGCCACAGCCGGGTGGCCGCGCCCAGGAAGCGCGGCACCTGGCTGACGTTGTAGCCGCCGTAGCCGTTGAGCAGCAGCGGCGCGCTGCCGTCAAGCTGCAGCCCCTTCTTGCGCACGATGTTGAGCGGGATGCGCGTGCCGTCCTTGGACGTCGCGAACTCGCGCACGACCTCGACGTCGCCGAAGGACACGGGGCTGGTCTGGCGCAGCAGCGTGGGCGTGCTCTTGGCGCTCGCCTCGTCGACGCGCACGAAGCGCGGCGGCTCCAGGTAGGTCTTCACGGCGACGAGCAGACTGCCGTCGTCCGTCACCACCACCTCGTCCACGGTCGCCACCTCGGGTAGCGGCAGCTGGCCGCGCGGCTTGCCGTCCAGCCCGTAGATGGCCACGCGGGACGGGCCGCCGACGATCTCGCGCAGGTAGATGGCGTTCTTCGTGATCGTGATGTTGGCCGCGCCGAACTCGCCGCCGGGCTCCAGCGCCGCGTCGGACTCGGGCACGAGGGTCTGCGCCTTGCCGAGCGTCAGGTCGTCCAGCCCCAGCTTGAGCAGCTTGCCGCGCGGCGCGCCCTGGCGGGAGATCAGGTAGAGCGCGTCGGGCCCCAGGGCCGCGGCGACGACCTTGTCCTCGAAGCGCGTCACCTGGCGGATGCTGCCGTCCGTGCCGATCAGGTAGTGCGCGAACTCGCCGCCGTCGCCGTTGGCGACCGAGGCGACCACGCCCGGCGCGCCGGGCCGGGCATCGAGCGCGATCTCTGCAACGCGGGGGAAGTCCTTGCCCAGCACGTAGACGTCTTTGGCGGGGTCGTCGCCGACGCGGTGGTACCAGATCTGCTGGTAGAAGTGCTGGCGCTCGGCGGGTTCATCGGCACCGGGGTAGCGGGTGTACCAGAAGCCCGTGCCGTCCTCGCGCCAGGCGACGCTGCCGCCACCGGTGGGGTACTGCACGTTGGAGATGACCTTGTCGACATCCTTGCCCGTGGCCACGTCGACGATGTGCAGCGAACCATCTTCGCTGCCGTTCTGCGACATCGACACCGCCACCAGCTTGCCCGTGGGCGACGGCACGAACCAGTCGATGGCCGTGCTGCCCTTGGCATTGAGCGTGTTCGGGTCCAGCACGACGCGCACCTTGGCGGGGTCGGCGTCCTGGCCCAGCACGGCCAGCATGGGCTGCTGCCTGGGCGGCTGGTTGACCATCGCGAACAGCTGGCCCGGCGTGGCGTGCAGGTCGTAAAAGGCGCTGGAGCTGGCGGTGGCCTGCTTCATCAGCCAGTCGAACATCGGCTTGCGTGCCGGAAGCTTGTCGACGTAGGCGCGCGTACGCCGGTCCTGCGCGGCGCTCCACTGCTTGACCTTGGCGTCGCCGGTCTTCTCCAGCCAGCGGTAGGGGTCGCTGACGGTGACGTCGCCGTAGGTGTCGGTGACCGGCTTCACCGCGGTTGGCGGCACGCCCTTGTCGGCGGCCTGCGCCAGCAGCGCGGCGCCGCCGAGGGCCAGGGCGGCGAGCCAGGTTGGTTTGCTCATCGGATCTCCCTTGAAGTGCGACCCCAGCGTACGCCGTCCGAATACGAAGGGACTTCCCACCTTCTGGCTGACGGCGTCGAGGCGCCAAGATTGATGGTGCGAATCGTCAATCTGCAAGCCTGTGAAAGGGGAAGCCCATGAACGAGATTACCCGAGTCGGGGTCGATCTGGCCAAGCGCGTGATCCAGATTCACGCCATTGATGCAGCCGGCCGCGTGGTTGCCGCCAAAGCCCTGCCCGCCGACAAGTTTGCCGCCTGGTGCGTGCAATTGCCGCCGGGCTGTCTGGTGGCGATGGAGGCCTGCGGCGGCGCCCACCACTGGGCGCGCAAGCTGCGCGGTTTCGGATTGGACGTCCGCCTCATCGCCGGCCACTTCGTCACGCCCTATCGCATGGCGGGCAAGGGCGGCAAGAACGATGCGGCGGACGCCGCTGCGATCTGCGAGGCCGCAGGCCGGCCCCACATGCGCTTCGTGCCGGTGAAGACGCCCGCCCAGCAGGCCCTGCTGGCCATCCACCGGCTGCGCGAGGGCTACAAGGAAGACCGCACCGCTTGCATCAATCGCATCCGTGGCCTGCTCACCGAGTTCGGCATCGTCCTTGCGCAAAGCCCCGAGGCGCTGCGCCTGGGCCTGGCTGACGTGCTGGAGGACGCCAGCAACGAGTTGCCCGGCATTGCCCGACTGGCGATTCAAGAAGCCCGGCTGCACTGGATTGAACTGGAGTGCCACATCGCCCGCTGCGACGAGCGCATCACTGCGCATGTGCGCTCGGACGAGCAGGCCAAGGCCGCTGCTCAACTCGCCGGCATCGGCCCGGTCACCGCGTCGGCGCTGGTGGCCACCGTGGGCGACTTCAAGCAGTTCAGGAATGGCGCACAGTTCGGCTCGTGGCTCGGCCTGGTGCCACGGCAGAACTCCAGCGGTGGCAAGACGGTGCTGGGGCGCATCACCAAGCGTGGCGACGACTACCTGCGCACGCTGCTGATCCAGGGCGCCAAGTCGGCCGTGATGACGGCGCACAAACGCACGGACAAGATCTCGCAGTGGCTGGTGCAGTTGCTGGCCCGCGTGGGCTGGCAGAAGGCGGTGGTGGCGCTGGCCAACAAGAACGCCCGCATCGTCTGGGCGCTACTGGCCAAGGGGCGCGTGTTCGACCCGAACTACGTGTCGGTCAAGCCGGGTGAACTGCTGGCGCTACCCGTCGAGATGCCGGCCTGAAAACCCCCTTCCCAACGAACAAGTTCTTCCCGAAGACGTGCGTTCGAAGATGCATCACACAGGTCAGACCGGCAGCAGGCAAGCTCGACTAACCCTGTGCCGCGCCCATGGTGGCGACGGCGGCGAACGAATGGAGCCCTGCTGAGCGGTTGGTATCTGGGCCCGCACCGAAACCCGAGTGCAACAAGGCCGCCTGTAGATGTGCAGTCTGTTCTCTGTGGTGCTGCATCGAACCCGAACTCAGGTATTGAGGAAAACAGCAAAGGCGACTATCGAAAACAGCCCGAACCCAACTGCTTGATTAACCGGGAAGTCCCTGTAAAGCGGGTTAGGCACCCGTGTTTGTCAGGCCCCGCGAGCGCGCCGGCTGAACAGCATCGGCAGTGCGAGCAGATAGACCGCCGCCGCGGCGATCCAGACGCAGCCCGGCCAGGACGCCTGCGTGGCCGCGAACCCCGCGGTGACGACCAGCGGCCCGCCGATGCCGATCAGGCTGGCGAGGCTGGCCAGCATGCCCTGCAGCTCGCCCTGGTGCTGCTCGTCCACCTGGCGCGCGAGCACGGCCTGCAGCGCCGGCAGGGCCAAGCCGCCAACCGCGAACAGCGGCAGCAGCGCGAATGGCATCCACGCCGCCACGGCCACGCCCATGCCGACGAAGCCGATGCCGTCTGCCGCCATGCCGGCCAGCAGCGCCCGGCGCTCGCCGAGCCGGGCCACCATCGGCCCCGTGACGAAGGCCTGCGAGACCGCATGCAGGCCGCCGTAGCAGGCCAGCGACAGCCCGGCCACCCAAGCCGTCCAGTCGTAGCGGTGCTGGCCGTACAGGATCCAAAGCGACCCCGGCACCTGCGACACCAGCGCGACGACGGCAAACACGCCCACCAGCGGCAACATCGGTGGCCGGCCCTGCAGGCGGTGCAGCGCCGAGAAGGCGTTGAACTTGGACGCGTCCAGCCGGGCCGTCCGGTTCTGGTTGGACTCGGGCAGCGCGAACCAGGCCATCGCCAGGTTCAGCGCATTCATCACCGCCGCAGCGACGAAGGGCGCGCGCAGCGACCACTCGCCCAGGGCGCCACCGATCAAGGGCCCGACGACGAAACCCAAGCCCATGGCCGCGCCCATCTGGCCGTAGCGCCTGGCGCGGTCGGCCTCCGGCGTCACGTCGGTGATGTAGGCCGTGCCGACCGCCATGCTGGCGCCGGTGATGCCGGAAAGCACCCGCCCGATGTAGAGCCAGGCCAGGCTGGGCGCCAGCGCCATCAGCACGTAGTCGGCGGCGGCGCCGGCCAGCGAGGCCAGCAGCACCGGGCGACGGCCGAAGCGGTCGCTCAAGGCGCCCAGCACGGGCGAGAACAGGAACTGCATCGCCGCGTACACGGCCAGCAGGCCGCCGTAGTGCAGGCTGGTCGCCTCGGCGCCGGCCAGCTCGCGCAGCAGGCCCGGCAGGATGGGGAACACCAGGCTCATGCCCACGGCGTCCAGCCACAGCGTCACCAGGATGACGGTCAAAGGTCGATTCACGGAAGTCTCTCTATCGTTGATAGAGAACATTCTGCCAGGGCTTCTCTATCATTGCTAGAGATATGCATGCAGAACGCCCACCCCGACTCAACCGCGACGATGTGCTGCGCGCGGCGCTGGACTTGCTCAACGAGGTCGGCATCGACGCGCTGAGCACCCGCAAGCTGGCCGAGCGCCTGGGCGTGCAGTCGCCGACGCTGTACTGGCACTTCAAGAGCAAGGCGGCGCTGCTGGACGCGATGTCCGCGGCCGTCCTGCTGGAGAGCCGCGCCATCGCCGCGCCGGCGCCGGACGAGCGCTGGCAGGACTGGCTGCTGGCAGACGGTCGCAGCTTTCGCCACGCCTTGCTGGCCTATCGCGACGGCGCGCGCCTGCACGCCGGCACGCGGCCAGGCGAGGCGCAGCGTGGCTCCATCGAGGCGCGCCTCACGCTGCTGTGCGCGGCCGGCTTCGAGCCCGGCCCGGCCACGCTGCTGATGATGTCGGTGGGGCGCTTCGTCGTCGGCTGGGTGCTGGAGGAACAGGCGGCCCGGGCGCCGGAAGCACCGCCGTCGTCGACGCTGCAGGGGCCGGATGCCGCGCAATACCCGTTGCTGGCGGCCGGCTGGGCGCAGACCGTCGGCGGCGATGCCGATGCGCTGTTCGGCCGTGCGCTGCGCCTGTTGATCGACGGCGCGCAGGCGCAGTTGCCGGGCGCCCGCGGACAGCGGTGAAGCGTCCGCGGACGGGATTTCCGAAGCCCCTCTCCCAGCGCGCGGCCTTGGCATGAGGCTTGCGCTGACCGAGACTCGGCCCACACCCCGCGGCCTCTGGAGAACGACCAATGCTGACCCTGATGCGCGCCACGCTGGCCGCCACCTTCGCCGCCGTGAGCCTGGCCGCCCACGCGCAACCTAACGATCTAGACGCCCTGCTGCAGCAGGCGCTCGACGGTTCCCGCACGCCGGCCATCGGCGCGGTCGAGATCGTGCAGGGCCAGGTGGCCCGCAGCGCGGTGCGCGGCCTGCGGCGCAACGACGGCGCCGAGCCGGTCACGCTGGACGACCGCTGGCTGATCGGCTCCGACGGCAAACCCATCACCACCGCCTTGCTGGCCCGGCTGGTGGACCGCGGCCTGCTGCGCTGGGACCAGCCGCTGGCCGAACTGCTGCCCGGCCTGAAGGCCAGCATGCGACCGGCCTACCGCTCGGTGACGCTGGTGGAGCTGCTGTCGCACCGCGCCGGCCTGCCCGAGAACACCAGCGACATGAAGTTCTTCAACGGCTTCTACACCGACCGCCGCGAGCTGCCCGCGCAGCGCCTGGCCTACGTGAGCCGCGCGCTGCGCGAGGCCCCGGTGGCGCCGCCGCGCACCAAGACCAGCTACAGCAACACCGGCTTCATGCTCGCCGCCGTCATCGCCGAGCGCGTGACCGGCCGCCCCTACGAGCAGCTGATGCGCGATGAGGTCTTCGGCCCGCTGGGCATGACCTCGGTGGGCTACGGCCCCACGCCGCCCGGCCAGCCGCAAGGCCACAGCGAAGGCAAGCCGGTGCAGCGCGCCGAGCAGAGCAACCCGCTGATGTTCGCGCCCGCCGGCAACCTGCACCTGAGCCTGGCCGACTGGGCGCGCTTCTGCGTCGACCAGCTCGCCGGTGCGCGCGGCGAGGGCAAGCTGCTCTCGGCCGCTTCCTACGCACGCATGCACGCCGTGGCGCCGGCCTTCGCGCTGGGCTGGGGCGTGCAGGCCAGCGTCGCCGGCCGCAAGGGGCCGGTCTGGCTGCACGGCGGCTCCGACGGCAACTGGTTCGCCCTCGTCGCCCTTTTCCCCGAGTCCGGCCACGGCGCGCTGGTGGTGGCCAATGCCGGCCCCGACATGGACGGCGAGAAGGTGGTGCAGGCCGTGTGGCTGGGCCTGTTGCCCAAGCCTTGACTCAGGTGGGTCGGGTAGCGACGAACAGGCTGGCCAGGCACAGCACCATGCCGCCCACGGCCAGCGGCGTGGCCTGCCAGCCTTCCAGGGCGGCCGACACGATCAGCGCGATGACCGGCACCAGCACGCCGATGAGCGCCGCCTGCGCCGGGCCGCGGCGCTCGGCCAGCTTGTAGTACAGCGTGAAGGCGATGACCGAACCGAAGACGGCCAGGTAGACCAGGCTGCCGACATAGGTCCAGGCCCCGTCGAACGGCAGGCCGTGGCCCAGCGCCAGCGACATCAGCAGCAGGAAGGCGGCGCCATAGCCCATGCTCCAGGCCAGCACCGGGATCAGCGGCAGGCCGCGGCGCGTCAGCACCAGCGTGAAGAAGCCGCCGATGACGGCGACGACGACGGCGAAGAAGCTCAGGCCCAGCCCCAGCGCCGCGTTCGGCCGCGCGCCGGTGGACGCGATCTCGGGCCAGAAGATCAACGCCACGCCCAGCACCGCACCGCTGCTGGCCGCAAGGAAGCGCCGGCTCACCGGCTGGCGCCACAGCAGCCAGGCCACCCCCGCGTTCATGAAGACCATCAGGCAGAAGAGCACCGCGACCAGGCCACTGGGCACGTAGCGCTCGGCCTCGTAGACGGCCCAGTAGTTGCCCGCGTACTGGATGACGCCGGTGCCCAGCATGTAGCCGTGGGCATAGCGCGGCAGCTTCAGCGACGTGCCCTGCCCCCTTGCCAACCCCGCCAGCATCAACGCCGACAGCGCGAAGCGCCAGCCCACCGAAGTCAACGCCGGCACCGTCGAGGCGAGCTGGTAGAGGATGACGTGCCAGGTGCTGGCCCAGATCGCCACCGGGGCCAGGAACAGGAACCAGGTGGGCAGGCGGCCGGACTTGTCTCCTGCCATCAGACCGCGCGCTTGAAGCTCGCCAGCAGCAGGCCTGCCGCGACGAAGAGCGTGCCGAACACGCGGTTCAGCGCCCGGATGTGGCTCTCGCTCTTCAGCGCGGCCAGCACGCGCGCAGCGAGCACCGTGTAGCCGGCCATGACGACGAGGTCGGTGAAGGCCAGCGTGCAGCCGATGACGAGGTACTGCGGGCCCAGCGGCGCGTGCAGGTCCAGGAACTGCGGCACCACGGCCAGCAGGAAGACCGTGCCCTTGGGGTTGACGGCATTGATGCCCCAGCCGCGCAGCACGAGCTGGCGGCGCGTGACCTGGATGGCGCCATCGTCCGCTGCCACCAGCGGCTTGGCCGGTGCGCGCCACTGCTGCACGCCGAGGTAGACCAGGTAGGCCACACCGGCCCACTTGACGAGGGCGAAGCCCAGCGACGACGCGGCGATCAGCGCGCCCAGGCCGGCGCTGACGAGCACGACCTGGGTCAGGATGCCCAGGATGAGGCCGAAGGTCATGAAGTAACCACGCTTGAAGCCGTGGCTCAGGCCCGCGCTCATCGCCGCCACCGCACCCGCGCCAGGCGACAGGCTGATGGCCCAGGACGCCGCGAAAAACGCCAACCACAACGAGAAGTCCATGACCGCTCCACTCGACAAGACTGCAAGGGGCGAAGTGTCCCACGCGACCAGCCAGCTGGCACCGGAGCTGCTCGCTGCGCTCGGGCGGTCTGGCACGCAAAACTCGCTAGTCAGTTGGTGCCAGAGCTACTCGCTGCGCTCGGGCGGTCTGGCACGCAAAACATAAGATCCCCTCAATGTTCAAGGCTCTCTTGTCGCTGCCGCGCGGCGTCTGGCTGATGGGTCTGATCAGCCTCGTCAACGACAGCGCCAGCGAGCTGGTCTATCCCCTCGTGCCGCTCTACCTGAGCGGTGTGCTGATGGCCGGCCCGCGGGTGCTGGGCCTCATCGAAGGCATTGCCGAGGCGCTGGCCAGCCTGCTCAAGCTGTGGGCCGGGGTCATGGCAGACCGCAGCGGGCGCAGCAAGCCCTGGGTGGTGGCCGGCTACGGCCTGGCCGGCCTCGCCCGACCGTTGATTGCCTTCACCACCGGCTGGCCCATGCTGCTCGCGCTGCGCCTGACGGACCGCGTCGCCAAGGCCGTGCGCGCCGCGCCGCGAGATGCGCTGCTGGCCGCCAGCATCACGCCGACCCAGCGCGGCCTGGCCTTCGGCCTGCACCGGGCCATGGACAACAGCGGCGCCGTCATCGGCCCGCTGCTGGCTTGGGGCCTGCTCAGCGCGGGCGTGCCGCTGCAGCAGGTCTTCCTGTGGGCGCTGCTGCCCGGCCTGGCCTGCCTGGGGCTGACCAGCGCGCTGCGCGACGCGCCGCCACCGACGGTCGCGCCGGAGGCCTTCTCCTGGACGCTGGCCGGGCTGCCCGCGCCGCTGCGCCGCTACTTCATCGTCGTGGCGCTGTTCACGCTGGGCAACTCCAGCAACATGTTCCTGCTGTTGCGCGCCAAGGAGCTGGGCGTGGCCGAGGCGCAGGTGCCGCTGCTGTGGGCGGCGGTGTCAGCCGTGGCGGCGCTGTTCTCGGTGCCGCTGGCCGCGCTGTCCGACCGGCTGGGCCGCGTGCGCCTGCTGGTGGCCGGCTACGTGGCCTACGCCGTGTTCTATGTCGGCATGGGCTGGTTTGCGGCGCCGGGCTGGCGGCTCTACGCGCTGTTCGGCCTGTACGGCATCTTCATGGCGGCGACCGAAGGCGTCGAGCGCGCGCTGGTGGCCGACCTGGCGCCGCCAGCCCGGCGCGGCACGGCCTTCGGCTGGCTCAACCTGACGCTGGGCGCGATGCTGCTGCCGGCTTCGCTGCTGTTCGGGCTGCTGTGGGAGTCGGTCAGCGCCACGCTGGCCTTTGGCTTCTCGGCTGTATGTGCGCTGCTGGCCGCGCTGCTGCTGGCCCTCTGGGTTCGGCCCACCGCGGGCGCATAGACTGGCCTGCCCTTGCCCGCCACGCCGTGCCCGCTCCCAGACTTCCACGCCTGTTTGCCTGCGCGCTGCTGTGGGCGGCTTCGTCCACCCCGGCCGAGCCGCCCTCGCTGCGGCTGGCTTTCACCGAACTCGAGCCCTGGGCGACCCGCCGGGGCGGCCACCATGCCGGCGCCTACACCGAGATCGTTCGCGAGCTCGCACGCCGCCTGCGCCTGCCGCTGCAGATCACGGACTGCCCGCTCAAGCGCTGCCTGAAGCTGCTGGAGGTGGGCGAGGCGGACCTCGCCATCGGCCTGCGCCAGACGCCGGAACGCGAGCAGTACCTGCACTACCTGGCCACGCCGTACCGGCGCGCCAGCGCCGACCGCGTCTTCCTGCTGCGCCGCGGCGACACGCGGCGCCTGGAGCGCTATGAAGACCTGCAGGGCCTGCGCATCGGCGTGACCGGCGGCAGCGAATACTTCCCCCGCTTCAACGCCGACACGTCACTGCGAAAGGACTTGGCCCCCAACAGCGAGTCCTCGCTGCGCAAGCTGATGCTGGACCGGGTGGACACCGTCATCGTGCCGGAGGACCAGGCGTTGGCGCTCGTGGCCCAGCTGGGCCTGCAGCAGCAGGTCGAGGTGGCACGGCTGCGCGTGCCGGAGCCGACGCCGCGCTCCATCGCCGTCTCGCGCCGCTCGCCGCAGATGGCCCAGCTCGCGGCGCTGGAGCAGGCCATGCGAGGCATGCGCGAGGACGGCACGCTGGCCACGATCTACGAGCGCCACTACTACCGCGTCTACCAGGTCACGCCGCAACGCCTGAAGATCGACTGAGGCACTCGCATCGACAATGGCCGCATGGCCACAAGCAAGAGCATCTACACCTGCACCGAGTGCGGCGGCACCAACGCCAAATGGCTGGGCAAATGCCCGCACTGCGGCGCCTGGAACACGCTGACCGAGAGTGCCGCCGAGCCCGCCGGCGGCAACAAGAACCGCTACCAGTCGCTGGCCAAGAGCCAGCCCGTGGCCACGCTGAGCGAGATCGAGGCGAGCGACTTCGAACGCACCCCCACCGGCCAGGAGGAACTGGACCGCGTGCTGGGCGGCGGCATCGTGGCCGGCGGCGTCGTGCTGATCGGCGGCGACCCGGGCATCGGCAAGTCGACGCTGCTGCTGCAGGCGGTCGAATCCTTGTCGCAGACGGTCAAGGTCTTGTACGTGACCGGCGAGGAAAGCGGCGCGCAGG
>CAUJSJ030000132.1:0-36192 GCA_963422775.4 uncultured Roseateles sp. | reverse complement strand
GCTTGCCGCCAACGAGACTTGCGCTCTGCCCGACGCGGTGGAACTGCGCCGGGCGGCAAAACGGGCTTGAGAACGCCGCCGTCTCAGTCGCTGGGGTCGACAGCGCCAGGCTGGCGCATGCCGAAGTCGAACAACGCTCGCCTCAATTCGTCTGCGCGGTCCGCACCGAGGTCGGCCAGCAGGCGATTCGTCGGTGTGCTGCGGATCTGGCCGATCTGGTTGTAGCCCATCGTCTTGGCGCTGGCCAGCGTGCGCGACGTCAGCGCCAAGCACTCCAGCGGCGCCTGGTCGGCCAGGCTCATCAGCCGGGCATAGGTCTGAGCGGATATGGACACGGTTTCCGAGCCGACGGGTAGGACGCAGGTCGAAGCCGGACGCTGCGGTTTCAAGCCAGGGAAGGATGCGGAGCTCGTTGTCTGGAGCTGGTCATCTTCATAGGCCATCATCGACTTCGTTCGCCCCCGACCTTGCGAGCGACTTCAGCAGCCGACGTACGGCAGGCCAAGAACTTCGTAGACGAATTTGATGAATTCCATGGGGAGCTCCGTGAAGTGCAGGACGAAAACTGATGACCCGAACTGTCTCCGTTTCCGCCCCCCTAGAAACCTAGCAAGTCTTCCAGGTTGTAGAGTGAAACCCGGGGCTAGAAAACCCCAGCCGCGACGCACTTCAACACGGCCTGGTGCTTGGACGTGACCTCCAGCTTGCGCATGGCGTTGCCGAGGTGGAAGTTCACCGTCTTCTCGCTCATGCCCAGGATGACGCTCACTTCCCAGGCCGTCTTGCCTTGGGCTGTCCAGCTCAGCACATCGAGTTCGCGCTTCGTCAGCTTGGGTAACTCGTGACTGTTCAGCTTGAGCGTCAGCAGCCGGTCGGCGGCCACCATCGCGTGAGAAGCAAGCAGTTGCAGCCCACCTATCAGCTGCGTCAGCCCCTCTCCGGATGCAGGAAGCGCCTCTTCGCGATCCACGCCCAGCAGGAACGTCTTGTCGCCAGGCAAATGCAACTTGACTCCGATGCCGGTCTTGTAGCCATAAGGGGCTTGGGCTTCCCAAAGCTCGCCTGCACTGGCAGCGACGTAAGTGTTCTGGTCGTAAACCACGGGTAGTGCATGGTTCAACAGGCGGTCAAGCACCGGGTCTCGGTTCGCTTTGGCCGCATCGCTGTAGGCCTCGGCATGGCCCGTTGGCGTATTTCCGAAGGACCGTCCTTCGACCCCGCTAGCCGTCAACTGCCCACGCATCAGCGCACCCGAAATGATGGGAAAACCCATCGCATCTGCCGTCGCCACGAGCCGGCGCTCGAAGCTCGCAAAGTCTTCGCTCAAACCAACGTCGATCAGTTGCTGGTAGTTCATTTCGGGCGGGACCATACCTGACAAGTCTGCCAGCTTGTTCGCCGCGGACTGTGACCAGAGACTGCGCTCCCGTTCGAATCACACAACGCAGAGGTGCCGCACATGACGACCTTGATCCAGCTGCCCGAAGGCAGTGTCTGCTGGCCCGTGGCCGCCTTGTCCAGTGCAGCGCAGGACGTCAGGCACGCCCAGACCCACACGCACCGTTCGCGCGGCGGCGAGCGCCGCCTGAGTGGCTCGACGCGCTGGGAGCGCTGCTATGCCGACGCCCATGCCTGGGTGGAGTGGGACTGGGTCGAGATCGGCGAGGGCACGGTCGTGCAGGCCGACCCGCTGAATGTGCGCTCCAACGTGCTGCTGCTGGACGAGCGCGGCCGACCGCTGCTGTCGTCGCGGCGCCGCGCCACGCTGGCGACGCTGGTTTATCTGCTGCCCTGGCAGGGCCCGGTGCTGGACAAGCTCAGGAGCGCCCAGCCGGCACGCCGCGTCGACATGTCTGAGCACCGCCTGGCCGCCTGAACACGCGCGACAGCGCAAAGTATCGCCATTGCGCAGAATGCGTGGCTTCAACCTTCGAAGCCACGTCATGAGTTCTTCCTCACCCGACGACATCCTTGCTCAGTGGCAGGCCGCCGAAGGCGCGCTGCGCTCTCGTCAGCAGCCCGAAACCGGCCTGGCCCTCGCGGGACATGCTCGCCGGCAAGACCGGCCTGCAGCAGATGCAAGCCATGCTGGACGGCCTCGCGCCGCGGCCGCCGATCAGCGAGACGCTGGACTTCCTGCTGGTCTCGGTGGAGGACGGTCTGGCCACCTTCCAGGGCCGGCCACGGTTCGAGCATTACAACCCGCTGGGCAGCGTGCATGGCGGCTGGTTCGCGACGCTGCTGGACTCGGCGCTGGGCTGCGCGGTGCACACGACGCTGCCCATCGGACGGGGCTACACGACGCTGGAATTCAAGGTCAACCTCGTGCGCGCGCTGACCGACAAGGTGCCGCTGGTGCGAGCCATCGGGCACGTCGTGCATCGTGGACGCCAGGTGACCACGGCCGAGGCCGAACTTGTCGGCCATGATGGCAAGCTCTACGCACACGCCAGCACCACATGCCTGTTGTTCGACCTGCCGAGCTAGACGCGCTGTAGCTTGTGGTGTGGCGGCACCGGCAGCCGCACGGTGATCGCATCGCCCGGCTTCACGACACCGCCGGCCAGCACGATGCTCATGACGCCTGCCTTGCGGACCACCTCGCCCTCGGCATTCCGGTCGACGACGGCTTTCAAGAGGCCCGTCTCGAAGTTCTCGATCTGAGGACAGGGGTTGCGCAGGCCGGTCACGCGCAGCACCACCGCGGCACCGATGCGCAGTTCCGTGTCGCGCGGCAGGGCCAGCAGGTCGATGCCGCGCGTGGTGATGTTCTCGCCCATCTGGCCGGGCTGCACGCCGAAGCCGCGGGCGGCCAGTTCGTCGAAGAGCTCGCCTTGGATCAGGTGGACCTGGCGCAGATTGGGTTGGGTCGGGTCCACTGCCACGCGCGAGCGGTGCTTGACCGTCACGCCGCAGTGGGCGTCACCCGTGATGCCCCGCCCTTCGACGACGCGCAGTTCGCTTTGAGCGAACTTGGAAAAGCTGTGCGTCGGGCTGGCCCACACGGCCGCAACGACGCCCTCGGTCACGCGCGCAGCGCCGCCGCCTCGGCAGCCAGTTGGGTGATGCGAGCCCAGTCCTTGGCGTCAACGGCGTCCTGCGGCGTCAGCCACGAGCCACCGCACACCTTGACGTTGGGCAGCGTCAGGAACTGCGGCGCCGTCTCCAGCGAGATGCCGCCGGTGGGGCAGAAGGCCACATCCGGGAAGGGGCCGGCCAGGGACTTCAGCAGGTTGACGCCACCCACCGCGACGGCCGGGAAGAGCTTCAGGAAGCCGAAGCCGGCCGCATTGGCCTGCATGACCTCGGATGCCGTCGACACGCCGGGCAGCAGCGGCAGGCCCTCGGCCTTGCAGGCGGCAGCCAGTGCATCGGTATAGCCGGGGCTGACGCCGAACTGGCAGCCGGCGTTCATCGCGTTGGTCACGTCCTGTGGGCTGCGCAGCGTACCGGCGCCGACGATGGCGCCGGGCACCTTGGCCATGGCTTCCATGGCTTGCAGTGCGACCGGGGTGCGCAGCGTCACTTCGAGCACCTTGATGCCGCCGGCCACCAGGGCTTCGGCCAGCGGCACGGCGTCTTCCAGGCGCTGGATGACGATGACGGGGATGACGGGGCCGTGGCTGGCCAGGCTCAGGGTTTCAAGCATTCGGTTTCCTTGATCGGTGGATGCCAGAGCTACTCACTGCGCTCGGGCGGTCTGGCACCCAGTTCATTGGTTGATCAGTGGATGTCAGAGCTACTCGCTGCGCTCGGGCGGTCTGGCACCCAGTTCATTAAAGCCAGGTGACAGCGCCTTCCTCGGCGCTCAGCACGTTGCGGCGCAGTCCGGCAAACAGCTCGCGGCCCAGGCCGTGGGCGTTGACGTCGGCCTCGGTGGGATCGAGGGTCGCAACCTCGCGCGATGCCCAATCGGCCTCGGCAACCAGGGCGGTCAATGCACCGGTCAGCGCGCAGACGCGCACCACGTCGCCGTCGCGCAGCCTGGCCAGCGGGCCGCCGGCCAGGGCCTCGGGGCTGACGTGGATGGCAGCGGGCACCTTGCCCGAGGCGCCGCTCATGCGGCCATCGGTGACGAGGGCGACCTTGAAGCCCTTGCCCTGCAGCACGGCAAGAGGCGGCGTCAGCTTGTGCAGCTCGGGCATGCCATTGGCGTGGGGGCCCTGGAAGCGCACGACGACGATGACATCCTTCTCCAGCTCGCCGTTCTTGAACGCGGTCAGCATGGCTTCCTGCGTCGTGAACACGCGGCAGGGCGCCTCGACGGTATGGCGGTCTTCCGGCACGGCCGAGACCTTGATGACGGCGCGGCCCAGGTTGCCGTCGAGCAGCTTGAGACCGCCGGTGGCGCTGAACGGCGCCGCGGCCGTGCGCACGACGCTGTCGTCGCCGCTGGCTGCGGGCAGAGCCTCACGCACGACCTCGCCGCCCTGCCCCACCGCACGCGGCACGAAGGCATAGGGGCGCAGGCTGTTGCCGGCCACGCTGAGTACGTCTTCGTGCATCAAACCGGCGTCCATCAGCTCGCGGATGACGAAGCCCGGGCCGCCGGCGGCCTGGAACTGGTTCACGTCGGCGCTGCCGTTGGGGTACACGCGCGCCAGCAGGGGCACAACGGCGGAGAGGTCGGAGAAGTCGGTCCAGTCGATCAGGATGCCGGCCGAGCGCGCGATGGCGACCCAGTGGATCAGGTGGTTGGTGGAGCCGCCGGTGGCCAGCAGGGCGGCCATCGCATTGACGATGCAGCGCTCGTCCACCAACTGGCCGATGGGCTTGGCGGCCTGGCCGGGGATACGCCCGCTGATGTTGAGCGCCGTGCCGACGGCCTCACGCGTCAGCGCGGTCCGCAGGTCGTCATGCGGATGCACGAAGGCGCTGCCGGGCACGTGCAGGCCCATCGCCTCCAGCAGCATCTGGTTGCTGTTGGCGGTGCCGTAGAAGGTGCAGGTGCCTGCGCCGTGGTAGGCCGCCTGCTCGCTCTTCAACAGCTCGTCGCGGCCCACCTTGCCCTGCGCATAAAGCTCGCGCACCTTGGCCTTGTCGCTGTTGGCGATGCCCGAGCTCATCGGCCCGGCCGGCACGAAGACGCAGGGCAGATGGCCGAAGTGCAGCGCGCCGATCAACAGGCCCGGCACGATCTTGTCGCAGATGCCCAGCAGCAGGGCCGCGTCGAACACGTCGTGCGTCAGCGCGATGGCCGTGCTCATCGCGATGGTGTCGCGCGAGAAAAGGCTCAGCTCCATGCCGGGCAGGCCTTGCGTCACGCCGTCGCACATCGCCGGCACACCGCCGGCCACCTGCACGGTGGCACCCAGGCGGTGGGCTTCGGCGCGGATCTGGGCCGGGTAGCTCTCGTAGGGCTGGTGGGCCGACAGCATGTCGTTGTACGCCGTGACGACGCCCAGGTGGGGCGCCTTCTCGGCCACGATGCGCAGCTTGTCGTTGGCCGGCAGCGCCGCCACTGCGTGCGCGACGTTGGCGCAGCCCATGCGCTCAAAGCCGCGCTGGCGGTTGTTGAGCTGGGCGATGCGGGCCAGATAGGCGCCACGCAACTTGGCGCTGCGTTCGCGGATGCGTTCGGTGACTTGGATCAGTGTGGAATTCATGCGGTGTCTCCTGGGGTCTTGTTCACGTAACCGACCCTTGGGAATTTAGGTAACCATATTACTTGCCCGGCGGGCGTTGCGGGTTACGGCCTGGGTACCGACGTCACAATATGGGGCGATGGCGGCACAGGCAATCAACATTCCCCACGGCCCGGCGCGCAGCGAACATCTGCTGCAGCGCACGACGGCCGAGTGGCGGAGCGGCGGCGACGATCTGCTGCTGTTCGCCTACGGCTCGCTGATCTGGCGGCCGGAATTCGAGTATGCCCAGGCCCTGCCGGCGCGGGTGCTGGGCTTTCATCGCGTGCTGCGCATGCGCTCGCGGGTGAACCGCGGGTCGCCGCAAGAGCCCGGGCTGGTGCTGGCCCTGATCTCGGGCGGCAGTTGCCGTGGCCTGGTCTACCGCATTCCCCGCGCGGTGGGCGAAGAGGTGCTGCCGCGCTTGTGGGCGCGCGAGATGCCCAACGGCGTCTACGAGCCGCGCTGGCTGAACTGCGACACGGCGCCTGGCCGGCTGCGCGCGCTGGCCTTCACGCTGTCGCGCCAGAGCCCGAACTGGACCGGGCCACTGCACGAGCCCGAGTTGCTGCACATCTTTCAGCACGCCAGTGGCCGCTACGGCACGACGCTTGACTATCTGCTGCGTACCGTCCAGGGTTTGCGCGAGCACGGCATCCGCGACATGGAACTCGAACGCCAGGCGCATCTGGCGGCTCAGCACGGGCTGTGCACGCCGTTGTGAGTCAGCCCCTGAGCCTTGCCAGATCTTCCTCGGTGTCGACGTCGACATGCACACCGGGGTCGTCCACCGGGATGGGCTGGGCCGCGTAGCGCGCGACGATGCGCCGCGCGCCTTCGTCGCCCTGCAGGGCCATCAGCTCTGAATAGAGTTCGGTGCCGAAGCCGACCGGGTGGCCCTGGATGCCGCGGTACTGGGCGTAGCAGACGGGATAGCGCTCCAGCCCCTCGGCCACGGCCATGATGGTGGCGGGCTGCACCAGAGGCATGTCGGCGGGCAGGATGAGCCAGCCGTCGGCATCCCCCGTGGCACTGACGCCAGCAACGATGGAATGCCCCATGCCGATGGGTTGAGGCCGACCGTGAGCGTCGCGATCGGGCAGGGTCACGACGTCACGCGCCGCGATCAGCCTGTGCACGGCGGGCGCGAGGGCCGCCGTCGTCACGACAACGACGCGCAGCTGCGTCGCAATGGCGTGGCGCAGGCTGCGCGCCAACATGGTGTCCGCACCGGGGGCAGCGCCCAGCTGCTGCTCGAGCTTGTGGCCCGGGCCGCGAAAGCGTGAGCCGCGACCTGCGGCCAGCACAACGACGGCGGGGCGTCGCTTTGTCATTTGCAATGTGTCCCTTCAAACCCCTTGCCGAGCGACGGTCTGTGCCGTTTGCTGCAGTGCCACAAGCATGCCGAGTGACACTGCCCTTGAAACTGGTACGTTCACTTAAGGGAAGGCCTTTAGGGGAAGGTCTGCATACTTCACCCCATGAGCAAGCTAAGCGACTTCAGAAAGAGCTACGAACTGGGTGAATTGGACGAGGCCCAAGCCACGGATGGCCCGCTGGCCCTCTTCCAGCGCTGGATGGACGAGGCCATCGCCCACGACGTGTCCGAGCCGACCGCGATGACGGTGGCGACCGTCGCCGCGAGCGGCCGGCCATCGACGCGCGTCGTGCTGCTCAAGGGCTGCGATGCGCGCGGGATGGTCTGGTTCACCAACTACGAAAGCCGCAAGGGCGAGGAGTTGACACACAACCCCTGCGCGGCCTTGCAGTTCCACTGGGTCGAGATGGAGCGCGTCGTCCGCATCGAAGGACGCGTCGAGAAAACCTCGGCTGAGGAGTCCGACGAGTACTTCAAGAGCCGGCCGCTGGACTCGCGACTGGGCGCCTGGGCCTCACCTCAGAGCCGCGTCATCAGCACCCGCGCGGTGCTCGTGGCCAATGCAGCCAAGGCCGCTGTCCAGCATGGGCTGAACCCTGATCGCCCGCCGCACTGGGGGGGATATCGCCTCGTGCCGGATCGCTTCGAATTCTGGCAGGGCCGCCGCTCGCGGCTGCATGACCGTCTGGTGTTCAGCCTCGACGCCGACCGCTGGGTGCGCGCAAGGCTCGCGCCCTAGTTGACGGCGTTGCCGTCTTCGACGCGATAGTAGAGGCCGTAGGGATCGTCCATCAGCACGGCGAGAACGCCCTCGACGACGACGGGTTCCAGCGTGTAGCGCACCGGCTTCTTGGTGCGCACCTCGACCAGGCCTTCCGGGCCGGCCGGTACGCAGAAGGAGCAGGTCGTCGGCACCGACGACAGCAGGAAGTGCTGCTGCTTGTCGCCCGCCTCCAGCGGCATCATGAAGCCCTGCACCTTGACCGTCTTGCGGTCCAGGGCCTGCACGGCTGCGGGGAAGGTCGGCACGATCTTCTTTTTCTCGGCCTTGGCCGTGACCTGGGACAGCAGATGCCACGACACGATGTCGGCGCGCTCCTCCAGCGGCTTGAAGGGGCTGCGCGGGTCGTGATAGCCCGGACCCTGGCCCATGCTGGGCGGAGTTTGGGCGAAGGCGGTGGTGGCGGCCAACAGGGCGACGGCGACGAAGGACTTCATGGCAATGGCGGACCGCGTGGATGCAGAGACACCTATTTTGCCGCCGCCGGCATGTCAACTCTCCTCGGAGGGCTGTGACGCGGCGTTCAGCTCTGCGAGGTACCGGCGCAGCAGCGGCGCGCGCCGCGGCCGAAAGCTCTCGCCAAGGATCTCGACCCGCTGGATCCGCTCCGGCCTGAACATGCGAAAGCCCTGCCGCAGGCAGCACCAAGCCAGCAGCACCAGCATGTTGTCGCCGTAAACGACGCCCAGGGGCCAGACCTTGCGCTCCGAAGCCACCCCATCCCTGTCGGTGTAGTGCAGCCACAGCGCCTCCTCGCGCCAGCAGGCTTCCCGCACGACCTGCATGTCGGGCGCCTTCGGTCGGCGATCCTCGAAGCGATGCGCCTGCGACACGGCGTGCAGGATGTGCTGCTGGCCGACCGACGGCAAGGTGGCCACGGCCTTGGCCAGCACCGAAGCCGCCGCCTTCACCAGGGCCGGATCGCCGATCTGGCGCACCTCGGCCAGGCCGAGCACCAGCGCCTCGATCTCGATGCGCGTGAAGGTCTGCGGCGGCAGCGTGCCGTCTTCGATCAGGCAGTAGCCCAGGCCGCGCTCGCCGCCGATGTCCGCGCCGGACAAGCGCAGGCTTTCGATGTCGCGGTAGATGGAGCGCACCGACACGCCGGTTTCGCGCGCAAGCTGTTCGGCCGTGACGGGCGACGGCAGCGTGCGCAGGGCTTGGAGCAGGCGGAACAGGCGTTCTGGACGTGACACGGATGGCGCGACCAACTGCCGAAAACTGGCAGGAGGGCTGCCTAGAGTAGCACCCGTCGATTCATCGCTGAGCGCCCTTCTGCGGGGCGATGACGACACCCTTCACATCCATGAAAGCGATCCATGTCCCTCTGCGTCACCCCCCACATCAACCTGCGCGGCCAGGCCCGCGCCGCGCTGCAGTTCTATCAAGCCGCCTTTGGTGGTGACATCGCCTTGATGACCTACCAGGATGCCCACAACGTCCGCGACCCGCAGGATGCGCAGCACCTCATGTGGGGCCAGGTGCGCGCGGCCGATGGCTTCCAGGTGATGGCCTACGACGTGCCCGCCGGCGCCGCCTGGCAACCCGGCGAGAACGCGTTCTTCATCTGCGTGGGCTTCGATACGGCGGACGAAGCGACGGCCCGCTGGGCCAAGCTGGCCAAGGGCGCGACCATCGTCCAGCCGCTGGCCGCGTCCTCCTGGGCGCCGCTCTACGGCATGCTGAAGGATCAGTTCGGCGTGACCTGGGTGCTGAGCGTGAATGCCGTCAGCGCGGCGCCTGCAGCAGCGTCGTGACGTCCAGCCGATAGGCCCGCCAGGCCGGCCAGGCGGCGGCCAGCAGCGCAAGGGCTCCGGCCAGCAGTGGCACCAGCCATTCGGCCTCGCTCCAGCCCAGGGTGCCCAGGCGCAGCGATTGGCGCTCGGCCAGCAGGCGCTCCAGCAGCATGACGAGGCCATGGCCTGCTGCCAGGCCCAGCGCCGCGGCGAGACCGGCCAGCAACAGGGCCTCCAGCGCGATCAACGCGGCGACGCGCGAAGCGGGAGCGCCCAGCATGCGCAACATCGCCAGGTCGCCCTGGCGCGCACGAACGGCATGCAGCAACGCCACCCAGACCGACAGCCCCGCTGCAGCCAGCAGCACGATGCCAAAGCCGCGCAGCACCTC
This sequence comes from uncultured Roseateles sp., assembly GCA_963422775.4. GTDB lineage: Bacteria > Pseudomonadota > Gammaproteobacteria > Burkholderiales > Burkholderiaceae_C > Pelomonas. The sequence goes on along the minus strand of CAUJSJ030000132.1, from coordinate 26,282 downwards.
GGTGCCGGCGCCGACCAGTCGCATCAACCGCGCCGTTTCCAGCGCGGGTGCGGCGGACTGCAATCCGTCCTGGGCATTGACCCAGCGCGGCAGCATGACGGCCGCCAGCGGGCTGCGGTAGCGCACCAGGGCCAGCGTGATCTCCTTGGGCTTGTCTTCGTCGTGGGCGGCGTGGTCTTCATGCACCTCCCAGACCGAGGCCAGGTCGGTGAGCACGAGGCGGTCCAGCACGCTGCCGGATTCGGCCAGGATGCCGACGACCTCGAACTGGTGGTCGCCATGCGCGCCGCCGCCCTCCGCAAGGCCATGGCTGCCCGCAAAACGGTCGCCAACCTTGAGCCCGCTCGTGCGCGCAACCTCGGCGCCAAGCACCGCCTGCATGGGCTTGGCCCACAAGGCGCCCTGCCCCAGCTTGGCGCCGTAGAGGTCGAGATAGTCCGGCGTCGTGCCGGCGATGCGATAGCCGCGGAAGGAGTCCCCCAGCGACAGCGGCACGGCCTGCGCGACGAGGGGCTGTTGCTTCAACAGATCCAGCGTCGCCAACGGGATGTTGCCGGTCGGCGCATCGAGGTGGAAGACGCCGGCCAGCATGATCTGCATCGGGCTGCCCTTGGCGCCGACGACGAGGTCGATGCTGGCCAGGTCGCGCTTGAGCCCGGCCTCGACCTGCGCGCTGGCCCGCAGCACGAAGGTCACCGCTGCGAGGCCCAGCGTGAGCAGCAGCAGATTGAGCGCCGTCGTCAGCGGGCTGGACCACAGGTAACGCCAGGCGAGCCTGATCACAGCACCACCTCGGCGACGTCGTCCCGCGCACTCAAGGCCTCCACGACGCGCGCGTCGTGGCTCGCGATGACCAGCGTGCAGCCCTCGCGCTCGGCCGCGTCCAGCAGCAGGGCCAGCATGTGCAGCGTGTGCTCGTCATCGAGGTTGGCGCTGGGCTCGTCGGCCAGCAGCAGGCGCGGCCGGCGCATCAACGCACGCGCCAGGGCAACGCGCTGGGCCTGGCCGACGCTGAGCTGGTGCGGCCGGCGCCCGTCCAGCTCGGCGATGTCCAGCGCGTCCATCAGCTCGGTCGCACGCGCCGGATCAGCGCCCTGCCCCGCGGCCAGCGCCGGCAGCGCGAGGTTCTCGCCCACCGTCAGTGCCTCGCTCAGGTGCAGGCGCTGCGGCACGACCCCCAGCGTCGCACCGCGCCAGGCGTCCAGCGCGCGCGGGCCCAGATCGGTCAGTACGGTGCCGGCCACCTCCAGCTCGCCCCGCTGCACGCGCAGCAGGCCCGCCAGCAGCGCCAGCAGCGTGGACTTGCCCGAGCCCGAGGCCCCGCGCAGCAGCAGATGCCGCCCGGCCGGCAGCGCGAAGTCGGCATAGGCGATCTCGGTGCCGCCGGCGTAGCGATGGCGCAGCCCGCTCCAGGCGAGCATCACTTGACCAGGCGCTTGAAGCTGGCCAGGAACTTGTCCACCTTGCCCGCCACGACGAAGGCGCAATAGCCCTGCTCCGGGTTGCGGGCGTAGTAATGTTGGTGGTACGCCTCGGCCGTGCAGTAGTCGGTCTCGGGCAGCAGCTCGGTGACGACGCGGCCGCCGTGGTGGTCGTCGGCTTCCTTCAGCACCTGAGCTGCAAGCTCGCGCTGCGCCTCGGTATGCCAGTAGATGCCGGAGCGATATTGCGTGCCGACGTCGGCGCCCTGGCGGTTCAGCGTCGTCGGGTCGTGGATGGTGAAGAACACCTCCAGCAGCTCGCGCAGGGAGACCTCGGCAGGGTCGAAGGCGATGCGCACGACCTCGGCATAGCCCGTGTTGCCGCCGCAGACGGCCTCGTACGTCGGCTTGGGGCCCTTGCCGTTGCTGTAGCCGTTCTCGACGTGATGCACGCCGCGCACGCGCTCGTAGACGGCTTCCAGGCACCAGAAGCAGCCGCCGGCCAGGGTGATGCGTTCGAGATTCTGTGTGGACATGGGAGGGCTTTCATTGAGCTGCAAGGGTGAGTTCGACATGGGGGCGCCAGACCTCGTCACAACCCTGGTCGCACAGGCGTGGCGCGGCGAGGAAAACTCGGGCATTCGGCGCGCCGCGGGCCAGCAAGGCGTCGCGCACCGCCGTGGCGCGCGCCACGGCGAGCTGGCGCAGCGCTTCGTCGTCGACGGTGTAGCTGCCCAGCAGCAGGCCGCGCATCTGCTCGGGCGGCAGGTCCTTGGCGAGGCCCAGCACGTTCCTGGGCTTGGCTGGCAGCTTGCTGGCCTGGTAGAGGCGCCTGAGCGCGGCATCGGGCGTGCCGGCGTTTTCCGCCTTCAACGCGCTGGCCAGGCGTTGTTCGCGGATGGCTTGCGACTCGGCGGCGATGCCGGCCCAGCCGGTCAGCGTCAGCTGCACGCCGGGCTTGTCGACCAGCAGCCTGGCGATGCGGTCGAGCGGGTCAGCGGCGGCCAGCTCCGCGCTGCCGGGCAGGAAGGCGATCTGCGCCTCTTCGGGGCTGTCGCTGCCGCTGAACAGTGCAAAGGGCGAGGTCAGTGCCTTGCCGATGAGATTGAGGACGAGCTTCCAGACAATGCCGCCGACGCTGAACTCGGGGTCGTTCAGCGAGCCGCTGACGGGCAGGTTGACGTCGATGACGCCGTTGCCGTCCTTCAGCAGCGCGACGGCGAAGCGCACCGGCAGCGAGGTCGCGTCCGGGCTCTCGATGCGTTCGCCGAAGGTCAGCTGGTTGAGGATGATCTGGTTGCTGGCGACAAGCTGGCCGCCGGGCTCGACCTGGTAGCGCAGCCTGGTTGACAGCTTGCCGCGCTCGATGGCGTAGCCGGTGTACTTGGCGGCGTAGGGCGACAGCGGCGCCAGTTCGATGTCGGTCGCGCTGGCCGCGATGTCCATGGCCAGCGGTGCGCCGGGCTTGAGCTGGCCGTCGATCTCCAGCAAGCCGGTGCCGGCGACCTTGCCGCGCAGCGTCAGCGGCGCCATGGCCGCGCTGGCGGTGGAGAAGCTGCCGAGTGAACCCTGAAGCTCCGACAGCCTCGCGCTGTAGTTGGGGCGCACGAAGCGGTCGTTGAAGTCGACCAGGCCGCGGTTGACGCGGATGCGCTCGACGGCGATCTCGGGCAGGGGCGCGGACGCCGCCGCTGCCGGGGCGGAGGCCGCTTCTGCGGGCCCGATGTCGCGCAGGTTGAAGCGGCCCTGCTCGTTGACGATGAGGCGGGCGTAGGCATCGTCGAGCTGGGCGTCCTTCACCGCCAGCCGCAGCGGCGCGCCCGGAGCCAGCGCCAGCTTGACGCCGTCGAGCTGCAAGGCCTGCCAGCTCAGCAGGTCCTCGCCGACGACGCGCTGGCCGTCTGCCACGCGCGCCTGCAGCAAGGCCAGCGGCCCGATGCGCACATCGCCCCACAGGCCGGCCGTCCAGGCGCCGCCAGCCTGCTGGCTGGCGTTGACTTCGGCCTTCAGCCCCAGCTCGGCGCGCTGCAGGTGCAGGCCCCAGGCCGGGTCGAGGTAGGCGTTGAGCAGCTGCAGCGGCAAGGCCTTGGCCTGCAGGCTGCCGCTGGCCGACAGCGGCGCCAGGCCGACGCGGCCGGTCCATTGAAGGCTGCCGGCGCTGGCGGCGATGGGCTGGTCGTTGGCGCCGACGGCAGCAAGTTGGGTCGACAGCTGAGCCTGCACGGGCGCAGCGGCCGGCCAGCTCACGGCGCCGAGCTGCAGGCGCAGCGGCTCGACAGCCAGGGCTACGGGCGCCACGCCCCCCGGCACGGCGGCATCGCGCCAGCGCAGCACGGCGCGTTCGACCGTCAGGCCGGCGAGCTGCAGCTTCCAGGCCGGCCCCGGGGCGGGAGCGGACGCGGCGTTGTCCGCCGGCAGCAGCGGCGCGAGGTTGAGGCGGCCGTCGGCCTCGCGGGCTAGCTGCGCGCGCGGGGCGTCGAGCATCAGCGTACCGAGGGCGATGCTCCGGCTGGCCGGGTCGATGCCGGCCTTGTCGAGGCGGGCCGAGGCCAGCGTCAGCAGCCGGGGCGCGCCCGGCAGGCTGAGGCGGGCATCGCTGATGCGCAGTTCGGCGAGCGACAGCTGGGCGCGTGCGGCGGCACTGGCGGCCAACGGGTCCTTGACGCTCAGGCCGAGCTGGGTCGACAAGCCGGCACTCAGCCGTGCGCCGCCGGGCAGCGGCAGCCAGGCGGCCAGGCGTTCGATGGCCAAGCCGTCCAACGTGGCATCGGCCTGCAGCAGCTCGGGCGAGATCCTGGCCTGGGCGCTCAGGGTGGCCTGGTCCAGGCGCAGGCTGGCGTCGAGCTGGGTGGGCGACTTCAGCGGCCAGGCCGCGGCACCCAGCTTGAGCTGGATGGCGTCGAAGACCAGGTCCTTGGCCGTGAAACGACCCTCCTGGATCTCCAGGCCGGCGAGGCTGAGCTGCCAGGGCTGGGCTGCGGGGACGGCGTCGCCCTGCCCGGTCGGCAGCGGCCGCAGCCAGGCGCTGGGCGATTCCAGCAGGATCTGGCCGAGCCCCAGCTGGCGGCGCAGCGGCTGCACGTCGGCCAGCGGCAGGCTCAGCCGCTTGAAGCCGAGCAAGGCCTGGCCGTCGGGCTGGGTCAGGGCCAGCTCGTGCAGCTGGATGAGGCCGCTGAGCTTGACGTCGGGCGTCTGCCTGGGGCGCTCGACGAAGTCCACGGCCAGGTCGACGTCGAGCCTGCCGCCGCCCAGGCGGATGGGCGCGCTGGTCGGCACATAGGCGGCCAGCGGCGCCAGGTCCAGGCCGGAGAACTTGAAAGACAGGCGGGCGCTGACGTCGTCCGCAAACGGCAAGGCCTCGGCGCGGCTGTCGAAGCCGACACCGTCCAGCTTGCCGCTGAGTTGCGGCTGCACCTTGACCTTGACGTCGGCCGGCAGCGTGGACAGGAAAGGCAAGGCCAGATGCAGGCCGGCGAGTTCGTGCTTGCGCTGCACGGGGCGGTCGTCGAAGACGATGCGGCCGTTCGCGAGTTCGATGTTGTAGATGGCGAACTCGGGCTCGGCTAGGTCCGGCGCGTCGGGCTTGGCGTCGAAGCGCTGAATCAGGTCGTCGATGTCGTAGCGGCCCTCGGCGATGCGCGCCAGGCGCAGCTCGGGTTGGGTCAGGGCCAGCGATTCGACGACGGCCCGGCCACGCAGCAGCGAGCGCAGCGACAGCGCGGCGTCCAGCTTGCGCAAGGTGAACAGCGGTGGCTGGCCTGCGCCCGGGCCGGCGATGCTGAGGCCCTCGATGACCAGGGCCAGGCGCCAGGGCTGGAACTGGGCGGCATCGATGCGCACCGGCCGGCCCAGCGCCTCGCTCGCCAGCGCCGCGCCGCGGCCGGTGATCCAGCCTGGCAGGGCCAGCGTCACGATGAGGAGCAAGAGCGTGGCCAGGGCCGACAGCGCGGCGACGGTCCAGAGCGCGATTCGAACGGGGGAGCGGGGAGCGATCATCACGGCAGCCGCATTATTGATGTCGGCGATGATGCCGGCGGTGAGCCTCTCCCTCGACTATTCCGGCTTCAAGACGCTGCTGCTGGTGGCCGCGCTGCCGCCCGCGCCCTTGCTGCTGCTGGCGGCCTGGGGCGGCTGGCGGCTCAGGCGCGGCCGGCGCTTTGGCGCCGCCCTGCTGGGGCTGGCCCTGGGCGGCATCTGGCTGTCGGGCACCGAGGCGCTGGGGGAACTGCTGAGCCGCGCAGTCGGCCAGCCGGCGTTGCTGAGCCCCGGGCAGGTCGACGCCATGCGCGGCCGCAGCGACGGCGCGGTGCTGGTGCTCGGTGGCGGCGTGAAGCACCATGCACCGGAGTTCGGTGCCGGCGCACCGTCCCGCATCACTGCCGAACGTCTGGCCTACGGTGTCTGGCTCGCCCGGCGCAGCGGCTGGCCGCTGGCCTTTTCGGGCGGAATTGGCTGGACGGCGACTGAATTGCGCCAACCCGAGGCCGAAATCATTGCCCGCGTGGCCGCCGAGGACTATCGCCTGCCGCTGCGCTGGGCCGAGGCCAGTTCACGCGACACGCGGGAGAACGCTGCCCACACGCTGCCGCTGCTGGCGAAGGCGGGCGTCAAGCAGGTCATCCTCGTCACGCATGACACCCACATGCGCCGCGCCATGCGCGCCTTCCAGGCCGAAGCGGCCCCGCTGGGCCTCACCATCCTGCCGGCACCGGTGGGTCTGCGCGAGGACGCCTTGACGAGCTTCGGCGACTGGTGTCCGTCGACCGATGGCTTCGAGCGCGTGCGCTACGTCATCTACGAGGCTTTGGCCCGTTGGGCGGGTCGCTAGGCGCCACAAATAGAAACCCCGCCGGGCTTGAGGGCCGGGCGGGGTGGGTGGCTATGCCACCTTGGGGCTCCACGGCGATCTGCCGAAGGGCTCCTGGCGCGCAATGATTGCGCCAGAGGGATTGCCTCAAAAGGCAATCAAACAATAGGCGAGCCCGCTTGCGGCTTCAAGAAGAGTTGCCCGAATAGTGCCTCGGCACGCTTTGTGACTTCGGGCGGCAGGCTGATGCCGCGGCCCCATTCGCGGCTGGTCTCGCCGGGCCATTTGTTGGTCGCGTCCAGCCCCATCTTGCCGCCCAGACCGCTGACGGGCGAGGCGAAATCGAGATAGTCGATGGGCGTGTTGTCCACCAGCGTGGTGTCGCGCACCGGGTCCATGCGGGTGGTGATGGCCCAGATCACTTCCTGCCAGTTGCGGGTGTCGATGTCATCGTCCACGACGACGATGAACTTGGTGTACATGAACTGGCGCAGAAAGCTCCAGATGCCGAACATCAGCCGCTTGGCGTGACCGGGGTAGGCCTTCTTGATGGACACGACGGCCATGCGGTAGCTGCAGCCTTCGGGTGGCAGGTAGAAGTCGACGATCTCGGGAAACTGCTTTTGCAGGATGGGCACGAAGACCTCGTTGAGCGCGACGCCGAGGATGGCGGGCTCATCCGGTGGCTTGCCGGTGTAGGTCGAATGGTAGATCGGGTTCTTGCGCTGCGTCTGGCGCGTGATCTCGAAGACGGGGAACCAGTCCTGCTCGTTGTAGTAGCCGGTGTGGTCGCCGAACGGGCCTTCCAGCGCGTGCAGGTAGCCACCCTTCTCCTTCAGCGGCACGCCGTGCGCGCTGACGCCGGTGTAGCCGGACGCGGCGGGCGGAATGTGGCCTTCCAGCACGATTTCGGCGGACGCCGGCGCCTGCAACGGCTGACCGTGGCCGACTGCGGTGTTGACCAGTTCCGTGCGCGACCCGCGCAGCAGGCCGGCGAACTGGTACTCGGACAGGGAATCCGGCACGGGCGTGACGGCGCCGAGGATGGTGGCGGGGTCGGCACCCAGCGCAACGGCGATGGGAAACGGCTGACCCGGGTGGGCCAGTGCATGGTCACGAAAGTCCAGCGCGCCGCCGCGGTGGGCCAGCCAACGCATGATGACCTGGCGGGGGCCGATCAGTTGCTGGCGGTAGATGCCGAGGTTCTGGCGGGTGCGGGTCAGCCCCCGCGTGATGACCAGACCCCACGTGATCAGGGGGGCTGCGTCGTCCGGCCAGCAGGTCTGGATGGGCAGGCGGCCAAGGTCGATGTCGCTGCCCTCGAAGATCTCTTCCTGGCAGGCCGCGCGGCGCTGGACGGCGGGCTTCATGTCCCAAAGCGCCTTCACCATCTGCAACAGCTTGCCGGCGTCCTTCAGGCCCTTGGGCGGGTCGGGCTCCTTGAGGCTGGCCAGCACCCGGCCGACATCGCGCAAATCGGCCAGAGACTCAGCGCCCATGCCGAGCGCGACGCGGCGCGTTGTCCCGAAAAGATTGGTCAAGGCAGGCGTGGAGAACCCGGCCGGGGCCTCGAACAGCAGTGCCGGTCCGCCTGCCCGCAGCACGCGGTCGCTGAGGGCCGTCATCTCCAGCACGGGCGAGACTTTTTCACGCACGCGCTTGAGCTCCCCGAGCCCCTCCAGGCCGGCGACGAAGTCCCTCAGGTCGGTGTATTTCATAACCAAAAGTAGTATTGAATCGATAAAACAACCTTGACTGGTTATCTTCGACCCGTAAAATTCATCGCTTCGGGTTTTCACTGAAGCCCAACCGGCCGAGTCCTCCGGGCACAGAGATGCCACAGACCAAAGCATCGGCCGGGAAATTATCACCGTCGCTCCACCCAGACCGCCTCGCATGTTCAGGCAGCCTGAAGTGGGCTGCGGCACAAGGAGTCGCATGACGACACGTCAAGACCTGTTCAGCCTGGCTCGCCACACGCGGGATTCGGCGTCGCTGTTCGTGAAGGACATCGGCAACGGCCTGCTCGTGGTCAGCCACAACACGCTGGCCCTCGTCGGGCTGGCCGTGGTGTCGGTGCTGCTGGTGTTCACGAGCCAGGCGGGCCTGCGCGAGAAGGTGGAGTCCGCCACCCTCGGCTGGCTCAATGCCCGCCACGAGGCGCGCGCCGAAGCCGAAGGGAATACTCTGCTGGCAGCTGCCGAGCCGGACGCCATCGCCCGTGCCACCGCGACAGACCCGCGCGAACTGAGCCGCCAGCAGGCTGCCGTGGCCCACTGGCTGGCGCGCCGCTACAGCGTGGCGCCGGAGCCCGTCAGCCGCCTCGTGCAGGAAGCCTGGGCCGTGGGCCAGCGCGCCAAGGTCGAGCCGACGCTGATCCTGGCCATCATGGCCATCGAGTCGCGGTTCAACCCGTTTGCACAGAGCTCGGTCGGCGCGCAGGGCCTGATGCAGGTCATGACCCGCGTGCACGACGACAAGTACGAGGCCTTCGGCGGCACGCTGGCGGCTTTCGACCCGGTCACGAACGTGCGGGTTGGCGTGCAGGTGCTGAAGGAATGCATCCAGCGTGCCGGCGGCCTTGAGGAGGGCCTGCGCTATTACGTTGGCGCCGCGAATCTGGCCGAGGACACCGGCTACGCCGCACGCGTGCTGGCCGAGCACGATCTGCTGAAGTCGGTCGCCGCCGGCCGCACCGTGCCGGCGAACGTGACCGTGCGCCCGCTGCGCGAGGCGGCTTCGTCGCCGATGGGCGAATCTGACCAGGTGGCGCTGCTGCGCTGAACTACACTGACTATTCACGCGACTGGCGATCAGGGTCACAAGCTGACCTGAGGTGGGCCACCACCGGGGAGCGTGAGGCGGTTGTCTCAATCGCTTTCAGCCGTTCGCCTGGGCAGCCTTGGACATCACGCCAGCCGTGAGCCTTGGATTTACCGCCTGACCTTCGGAAACACCAGCCATGTTTGACCGCACCACCTCCACCCTCGCCCTGGTCGACCCGGAACTCTGGACCACGATCCAGAACGAGAACCGCCGCCAGGAAGAGCACATCGAGCTGATCGCCAGCGAGAACTACACCTCGCCGGCCGTCATGCAGGCCCAGGGCAGCCAGCTCACCAACAAGTACGCTGAGGGCTACCCCGGCAAGCGCTACTACGGCGGCTGCGAGTACGTCGATGTGGCCGAGCAACTGGCCATCGACCGCGTGAAGCAACTGTTCGGCGCCGAGTTCGCCAACGTGCAACCCAACTCCGGCTCGCAGGCCAACCAAGGCGTGTTCTTCGCGCTGCTGCAGCCCGGCGACACCATCATGGGCATGAGCCTGGCCGAAGGCGGCCACCTGACCCACGGCATGGCGCTGAACATGAGCGGCAAGTGGTTCAACGTCATCAGCTACGGCCTGGACGCCAACGAAGCCATCGACTACGACGCGATGGAAGCCCTGGCCCGCGAGAAGAAGCCCAAACTCATCATTGCCGGCGCCTCGGCCTACTCGCTGCGAATCGACTTCGAGCGCTTCGGCAAGATCGCCAAGGAGATCGGCGCCTACTTCATGGTCGACATGGCCCACTACGCCGGCCTGATCGCCGCGGGCGTCTACCCGAACCCGCTGCCTCATGCCGACGTCGTCACGTCGACCACGCACAAGAGCCTGCGCGGCCCGCGCGGCGGCATCATCCTGACGAACGACGAGGCGATCGCCAAGAAGATCAACTCGGCCATCTTCCCCGGCATCCAGGGCGGCCCGCTGATGCACGTCATCGCCGGCAAGGCCGTGGCCTTCAAGGAAGCGCTGGCGCCCGAGTTCAAGGCCTACCAGGAACAGGTCGTCAAGAACGCCAAGGTGCTGGCCGAGACGCTGATCGAGCGTGGCCTGCGCATCGTCTCGGGCGGCACCGAAAGCCACGTCATGCTGGTGGACCTGCGCCCCAAGAACCTGACCGGCAAAGAAGCCGAGGCCATCCTGGGGGCCGCCCACATGACCTGCAACAAGAACGGCATCCCCAACGATCCGCAGAAGCCCATGGTCACCAGCGGCATACGCCTGGGCACGCCGGCCATGACGACGCGCGGCTTCAAGGAAGAACAGGTGCGCGCCACCGCCCACCTGATCGCCGACGTGCTGGACAAGCCGCACGACGAGGCCAACCTCGCCGCGGTGCGCGCGAAGGTTGCCGCGTTGACGGCCGCCTTCCCCGTCTACCGCGGTTAAGCCCAGGTCGCCGTGCGCTGCCCGTTTTGCTCTCACACCGAGACCCAGGTCGCCGAGACCCGGGAGTCGGATGAGGGCGACGTCGTCCGGCGCCGGCGCCGCTGCCTGTCCTGCGACAAGCGCTTCACGACCTATGAGCGGCCAGACATCGCCATGCCCTCGGTCGTCAAGAAGGACGGGCGGCGGGCCGACTTCGACGCCTCCAAGCTGCGCGCCTCCATGCAGCTGGCCTTGCGCAAGCGGCCGGTCAGCGTGGAGCAGATCGACGCGGCCATCAACCGCATCGAGGAAAAGCTGCTTGCCAGCGGCGCGCGCGAGATCGCATCCACACGGCTGGGCGAGTTGGTCATGCGCGAGCTCAAGCGCATCGACAAGGTGGCCTACGTTCGTTTCGCATCGGTTTACCGCAGCTTTGAAGACGTGGACGAGTTCCGGCAGTTGATCCGGGAGATCTGATCCGGGGTTTCCCTATCCCTCTTCAGGGGGAGCCGAGGGGGATGCGCCCCAATCCATCCCCCTTGGTTCCGCCTTTGGGGGGAAAGACGCGGGGAGACCCGCTTCCTAAAGTTCGTTCCATCAGCAACGAACCGAGGGAAGCACCATGAACCGCACCGCCAACACCCGTCGCAACAGCCGTGGTTTCACCCTCGTCGAACTCTGTGCTGGCGTCGGTATCTGCGCCGCGCTGATCGGCCAGGCCGTGCCCGCCATGGGCAAGCTGCACCAGGAACAAAAACTGCGCGCCAGCTCGGAAGCCCTGGCAACGGACCTGCGCATCGCCCGCAGCGAGGCAGCGCGGCGCGGTGACTCCGTGTTCTTCCGCATCAGCGGCAGGGGTGCCGGTGCATGCTATTTGATTCATACCGGCGCCAGGAACGACTGCGATTGCTCATCCGGCCAAGCCGTCTGCAGGGTGCCCGGCAGCCAGGTGATCAAGGCCGAATGGCTGCCGTCAAGCCAAGCCATCCGCATCAGCAGCAACGCGGAAACCCTGCAGTTCCAACACCGACAGGGTCTGGTCACCCAGACGGGCAGCATTGAATTGAGCCTGGGCCAGGGGACAACAATCCGTCAGGTCGTCGCAATCACCGGTCGTGTGCGCAGCTGTTCGGTGGGCAACAAGCTCGGCGCGATACCGAAGTGCGCCTGAGCCCCTCATTCGTGGTGGATGCCGACGAGCGGTAGAACGAACCGGACAGACGGCCAAGCGTTGCGTTATTCGAGCGGCGGACAAAGGAAAATGGTGTTATGTCACGACTCAACGCCCTACAGCGCCGCGGTTTTACGCTCATCGAATTGATGGTCACGGTCGTTATTGCTGGCGTTCTGGCTGCCATTGCTTATCCAGCGTATACCTCTCATGTTCAACGCAGCCGGCGGGCAGATGCGGTGGCGCTCCTGTCGGCCGTGACTCAGGCCCAGGAACGATACCGAACCAACCGTGTCGAATACGCTCACACCATTGCAGACTTGGGGATAACGGCCTCGTCCTTCACCAATCACTACACCCTGACCTTTGCGGGGGTCGGGAATCCGGCGAGCTGGACCGTGGGCTACATCATCACGGCTTCCGTTGCAAGTACAAGTTCGCAGGTCAACGACACCAAATGCGCCTCCATGGGCGTCCAGTTGGACGGCTCCACCTTGAGTTATTTCGCCTCGGATTCCGCCGGGAATGACAGTTTAGCCACTTGCTGGCCGCGCTGATATGTCCTCCAACAATAAATTGGGCATCAAACAAACCCTGCGCGGCATGAGTTTGGTTGAGCTGCTGGTCGGAGTGGGAATTCTCGGTGTGTTGCTGGCGGCCGCAATGCCGGCAATGTCGGATTTTCTGGAGCGTCGCCGCGTTATTGCAGTGACCGGCGAATTGAGCAGCATCATCGCATATGCCAAAGCGGAAACCAATGCGATCGGCGAAGGCGTGACGGTGCACCTTGAATCCGACGATCCCAGCATGAGCTGCGCCGCCGTGGTGACACAGACCCTGGCGGATGACTGCAAATGCAATTACTCGCCCTCCCAGATTTGCCCTACCAGTGGCGAGTTATTGCGGCTATTTCAAATTCCTCGTAGCGACAACGTCAGTTTTGAGGCGACGGCCACCAGATGGGCCGGAAGTTCGCAGACGGTGAGTTTCAATCGAAATACTCATGCGCAATACGAGCAGGACGTCCGTGTGACAGTGACGGGCGCTCGCACCAGAGTTCAGTTGCGCATCGAGCTCAATGAGGCAGGGCGAGCGAGAATATGCTCCCCCTCCGGGCGTGTGGGAGGCTATCCGACATGCAGCTGAACTTAATCCGATGGCGCGCGCAGCGTGGCTTCAGCCTCGTCGAGCTGATGGTTGGCATCACGGTGGGTCTGATCGTGGCTGCGGGGGCCTCGACGGTTGCGGTCAATCAAATCAATGAACATCGCCGCCTGATGCTGGAAGTGCAGGTTCAACAGGATTTGAGAACTGCTGCCGACCTTCTCCAGCAAGACATGCGGCGCGCAGGTTTTCGCGGATTGCCACAGTATTCAGTTTGGCAACCCGCCAGCGGTGTGGCCACCGCAGGGGAAGTTCCCGCGCAGGCCGCCAGTGCGAATCCTTATTCCGGCCTGGTTCGGTCGGAGGATGCATCCTACAGGTCCCTGACTTATAGCTATGCACGAGCCGTTGACAACACCGATGATGTTCCATTGAATAATGAATACTTCGGCATCAGGTGGGAGAAGGCGACCAAAGTATTGAAGCTGCAGTTGGGCCCAAACAATTGGCAACCCATCACCGATCCGGAATCAGTCCAAATTGTTGACTTCAATATTGATTTCTCCTCCCAGACGACCGGAATTGCAGATTTCTGCGACAAGGCGTGCACTGGGACGGGATGTCCCGAACAAAAAGTCCGACGCGTGACTTTCACGATTCGCGGCCAGGCGACCCACGACGCCAATGTCATCAGAACGCTCGAGGGCGTTGAGCGGGTCCGCGCCGATGCCATCGCTGGAGCGTGCCCCCCATGAGCAGCGCTCGCAAACTCCAAGGCTTGCGCGGCGAGCGAGGTGCGGCAACCTTGGTCATCGTGATGGTGCTCTTTCTGGTGATGGCACTGTTGGCCGCCTACGCCAATCGTGCCCTCCTCTTTGAGCAGCGGATTGCCAACAGCTATTACCGCGCAAGCGTCGCTCAGGAAGCCGCTGAAGCCGGGCTGGAGTGGAGCCTCGCCCAGTTGAATGGCGGGACGGTCGATGCCAGTTGCGCGCCTGTCGCGACAGGCGGCACGCGCTTTGTGGATCGCTACCTGTCAATTTCGGCAGCAGATCGAGGCATCAAGCAAGCGGGCGGCGGCAGTGTGGCCACGATGGTCGCCGATTGCGTGCAGGCCGGAAACGGCTGGACTTGCCGCTGCCCTGCGCTGGGCGCATGGACGACGCCATTGGCAGGAACTAGTTCAGCGATGACGCCCAGCTTCGGCATTTTTGTCCGGGCGATCGGCTTTCCCTCGCCACCGGCGGGAGGCGCAGTTCAACTCAGCAGCCTGGGCTGCACCAGTAGCGTCGCGTCATCCTGCATCGCTGCCGATGAGAACAGCCGGGCATCGCAAGGCGCCAGCGTCCAGGATGGATTGATTGCGCTGGTAAGCGCCGTGCGGTCGCCGCCTGCCGCCCCCTTGGTGGTCAAAGGCAATGTGACGGTGAGTGGTGTTGGCCTCGGCCTGCACAATACGGAGCCCGGGTCCGCCGGCATGTTGTACGACGTGGGCGGTATTGCGTCCGGATTCAATGACAGCCGCCTGAACAGTGTCCCAGGGACATCTCCCGCTCAGGCACGCGTTTCCTCGGATGCCACATTGACGACAGATCCCTCGAATCCCTCAGCGGTAGTCGATGTGTTCAGAATGTTCATGGGCACGACGCCCGAGCGCTACAAACAGCATCCATCGCTGCGAATGGTGCCCTGCAACGGGGATTGCGCCGCGGACCTGGCGGCGGCATACACGGCGGGCAAACGCATCATGTGGGTAGATGGAGCGCTGAGAATCGAAAGCAACCAAACGTTGGGGAGTGCTTCAGATCCCGTGGTCATCATCGCTGATGGCGACGTCACCTTGAGCGGTGCTTTCGAACTGAATGGCATCCTCGTGGCTCGCGGGAACGTCAACTGGACAAATAGCTCAGGCGCTTCCCTCATCGTAGGTATGTTGCTGGCGGAAGGAAACCTCACCACCGACGGCACCATGGAAATCGTCTATCGATCGGCCATGGCCAACCAGCTTCGAAATCGCGTTGGTAGTTTCGTTCGCGTTCCCGGTGGCTGGACGGATGTTCATTGATATGCGCGACGCAGTTATGAAGCTGGCCATCCCTTCGCTAAGGCGCCGTGCGCAGCGCGGTGTCACGCTGATTGAGGCCTTGGTGGCGCTGATGGTGACGTCCTTCGGCATGGTGGCTTTGGTGGCCTTGTTGGGCAATCTGAGGCGCAGCACGGATGTGAGCAAACAGCGCAGCGAAGCGATGCGTCTTGCGCAGGCGGAAATGGCCAGGACGCGCGGTTTTTCCACCCTTCTCAAACCAATCCCCAACGACCCCTCAATCTCAGACTACGAAGGGGATATCGTCTCGAAATCTGCTTTCACAGTCACGGTCCCAGACTCAAACACGTCCTTTTCGATCAGCAGCAATGTGACCGAGTTGACCGCCAACCAAGGGGCCTGGGGCAAGGCAGTTCAGGTGGAGGTCAGTTGGCTCGACCGGGCCAGCCGAGCGGCTGACGCGGCTCAGAAGGTGACGCTGAGCACGATTGTCGCTCGTGTCGACCCAGCGTTCGCGGGCGCCGTTGGTATCGCTCCCGCGCCTGGTGGGGTTCGTCAGCCGCAGAATCGGAACCCGGCAATTCCGCCTGCTGCGACGGATATAGGAAACAGGACCAGCGCGTTCCGCCCCAGTGGGCTTTCCAGCGTGGTCTGGGTTTTCAACAACTCGTTGGGCACGATTACCAAGATCTGTTCTATAGCCCCGGCAACTGCGTTGACGGCCGTCAGCGTGGGTTCCGCGGCATGCACCGACACCTTGGGCTTCCTGGTCAGTGGCACGGTCAATTTCTCGAACACCAATCCCGCAAATCCCAATACCCCTGAAGCGGCAGCCATCGACCTGGACGTGATCATCACGGGCGGCACCTACTACGCCGCACGTCTCGATGCCAACGGGCTTCCTCGGAGAGATGCCAATCACAACGTCATCATGGACGCGGTCACGGTTTCCGCGCCGACGTTCCAATGCTTCGACGATGCGCCTACCAGTTCGCCCAGCACACAGCCCTTTGTCAACTTCAGCTGCATCGTCTCGCCAAGCAGCAACACGCCACGACCTTACTGGTCGGGCATCCTGAAGCTCACGGGGCTGAGCCTGGGAACCGGAACCAGCGACTACCGCGTCTGCCGCTACAGCGCCGACTACAACGGCAACGGCGATGGCTATGCGAACGTTCAGCTTGAGCCCGACAACTATGAGCATCCGGCCTTCTACGTCAAGGTGACCGGATCTCTGGCTCGCCAGAACTTTCTGGTCGTCAAAGGCAATGTGGACTGCCCCACCGCTCCGGCCGTGAATCTGAGTTCGGGCATCTACGCAGACTATTCGACCCTCCAGTTGCAGCCCTGACCGCTGGCTAGACTGGCGGCATGAATCCGTCGGACGTCTCTGCCACCCTGCTGCGCGCCATGTCCCTGGCCGAGCAGGCTGTGGGATTGAGTGACCCCAATCCTCGCGTCGGCTGCATCATCCTGTCCGCCGATGGCCATGAACTCGGCGCGGGCCATACCCAGGCCGCGGGACAGGCTCATGCCGAAGTGATGGCACTGCGCGACGCTGCCGCCCGCGGACATGACGTTCGCGGCGCCACAGCCTTCGTGACGCTGGAGCCCTGTTCTCATCACGGCCGCACTCCGCCCTGCTGCGATGCATTGATCGCCGCAGGCATTGCGCGTGTCGTCTGTGCGATCGAGGACCCGAACCCGCAGGTCGCCGGGCAGGGCCTGGCCCGACTGAAGGCCGCGGGCCTTCAGGTCGAGCTGGCGGAACCGGCGATCGCCGAAGCAGCCCTAGAACTCAACATCGGCTTCTTTTCGCGCATGCAGCGCGGCCGGCCCTTCGTACGCCTGAAGTCCGCGGTGTCGCTTGACGGTCGCACCGCCCTGCCCGATGGCCGCAGCCAGTGGATCACGGGTGAGCCCGCCCGCACGGACGGCCACGCCTGGCGCAGACGAGCGGGGGCGGTGCTGACAGGCATCGGCACAGTGCTCGCCGACGACCCGCGCCTGGACGTGCGTCTCGTACCAACGGCCAGGCAGCCGCTGCGCATCGTGCTCGACCCGCAGTCACGCATGCCCGCCGGCGCGCGCATCTTGCAGCCGCCGGGTGAAGTCCGCGTCATCGGCCCCGGCCGTCCTGACCTCCCGGCCCTGCTGGCTGAACTCGGTGCCCAGGGGGTCAACGAACTGCACGTCGAAGCGGGCCCGACGCTCTCCGGCGCCTTTCTCGATGCCGGCCTCGTCGACGAGATGCTCGTCTACCAGGCACCGATGCTGATCGGCGAGGGCCGTCCGCTCGCAGCGCTCGCCCCGCTGGCCGATCTTGGTGAAGCCCGCCGCTGGCGGCTGATCGAGGCCACACCCATCGGCCAGGATCTGCGCCTTCGCCTGCGCCCGAACTAGGGTCGCCACCTACAATCGGCAGCTATGCCCATCTCCCCCATTCCCGAGCTGGTTGCCGAGCTGGCCGCCGGCCGCATGGTCATCCTGGTCGACGAGGAAGACCGCGAAAACGAGGGCGATCTCGTCCTTGCAGCCGACCTGGTCACGCCCGAGGCCATCAACTTCATGGCCAAGCATGGCCGCGGCCTGATCTGCCTGACGCTGCCGCGCGAGCATTGCGAGCGCCTGCAGTTGCCGCCGATGACGCGCCGCAACGGCACCCAACATGGCACGGCCTTCACCGTGTCCATCGAGGCCGCCACAGGCGTCACCACCGGCATCTCGGCGGCCGACCGCGCCCGCACCGTGCAGGCCGCCGTCGCAGCCGACGCCAAGGCCAGCGACCTCGTCCAGCCCGGCCACATCTTCCCGCTGCAGGCCCAGGACGGCGGTGTGCTGATGCGCGCAGGCCATACCGAGGCCGGCTGCGACCTGGCCCGCATGGCCGGCCTGTCTGCCACCTCCGTCATCTGCGAAATCATGAAGGACGACGGCAGCATGGCGCGCCTGCCGGACCTCGAGATCTTCGCCGCCGAGCACGGCTTGAAGATCGGCACCATCGCCGACCTCATCGAGTACCGCAGCCGTCACGAGAGCCTCATCACGCGCGTCGCCGAACGGCGCCTGAACACGGCCCAAGGCGAGTTCGGCTGCCAGGTCTTCACCGACCGCACCGGCGCCACTCACCTCGCTCTGAGCCACGGCCAGTGGCAGCCTGGCGACGAAGTCCTCGTCCGTGTGCACGAACCGCTGTCGGTCATGGATCTGCTTGAAGCCGGTTCCTGCGGCCATTCCTGGGGGCTGCCGGCCGCGCTGGCCGCGCTCAAGGCCAGCTCTGCCGGCGTGGCCGTGCTGCTGAACTGCGGCGAAAACGCCGCCGGCGTGCTGGCCCGCGTGCAGTCCTGCGAAGCGGCGCCGGCATCCAAAGGCGCCATGGACCTGCGCACCTACGGCGTCGGCGCCCAGATCCTCAAGGCCCTGGGCGTGCACCGCATGAAGCTGCTCGGCAGCCCGCGTCGCATGCCCAGCATGACCGGCTATGGCCTCGAAGTCACCAGCTTCGTCGCCCCCCCTTCCTGCTGAAACACGAGGCACGCGATGCAAGATTCCGAACAAGGTCTGCCCGGCGCCGAAGGCGCACTCGATGGCAGTGAGCTGAGCGTTGCCATCGTGCAGGCGCGCTTCAATGACTCCATCACGTCGGCCCTGGCCAGCGCCTGCCTAGCCGAGCTTTCCGTGCTGGGCGTGCCCGCCGAGGCCATCCGCCACGTCACCGTGCCCGGCGCGCTGGAAGTGCCACTGGCCCTGCAGGTCCTGGCCGAGAGCAATGACTACGACGCGCTGATCGCGCTGGGCTGCATCATCCGTGGCGAGACATACCACTTCGAGCTGGTCGCCAACGAGAGCGGCGCGGCCGTGACCCGCGTCGGCCTGGATCACGGCATCCCGATCGCCAACGCCATCCTGACCGTCGAGAACGAAGCCCAGGCCTGGGCTCGAGCCGAGCCCAAGGGCCGCGACGCTGCCCGCGTCGCCGTCGAAATGGCCAATCTGCTGAAAGAGATCGAGTGAACGCTCCCAAGACCGCATCCAAGACGGCCACCAAGCCAGGCGCCAAGCGTGCCCCCGTCAAGTCCGCGCGCCGCCGCTCGCGCGAAGCGGCCGTGCAAGGCCTCTACCAGTGGCTGCTGACCGGCGAGGACCTCGGTGCCATCACCGCGCTGGGTCGCGAGCAGGATGGCTACGCCAAGCTCGACGTCAAGCACTACGACGCGCTGCTGGCCGGTTGCATCAGCGAAGCGGCCGACCTGGACGCCATCCTGTCGCGCCATGTCGACCGCAAGACGACGGAACTCTCGCCCATCGAGCATGCCATCCTGATGATCGGTGCCTACGAGCTCAAGCACTGCGTCGACATCCCCTACCGCGTTGCCATCAACGAGGCGGTCGAGCTGGCCAAGTCCTTCGGTGGCACCGATGGCCACAAATACGTCAATGGCGTGCTGGACCGCGCGGCCGGGGACCTGCGCCCCACCGAGGTGGGCGCGAAGCGTTGACGACGCGCCGTGAAACTCGCTGCCCGGCTCGACCGCATCGAGCCCTTCTACGTGATGGAGCTGGCAAAGGCCGCGGCGAAAGTTGCAGCCGGCCCGCTGTGCGACCTCGCCCAGGGCGGCCGGCGCATGATCCGGCTCAACGTCGGCGAGCCCGACTTCGGCGCCGCGCCCGCAGTTCGCGAAGCCATGGCCCGCGTCGCGCAAGGCCCCACGCCCTACACCGACGCCCTGGGCTTGCCTAAGCTGCGCGAAGCGATCTCGCGCTGGTATGCCCAGCGCTTCGGCCTAGCCATCTCGCCAGAGCGCATCGCCATCACCGCTGGCGCGTCGGCCGGCCTGCAGCTCGCCTGCCTCGCCCTCTTCGAGCGTGGCGACGAAGTGCTGATGCCCGACCCCTGCTACCCCTGCAACCGCCATTTCGTGACGGCCGCGGATGCAACCCCCCGCCTGCTGCCCACCGGTGCGGCCGAGCGCTTCCAGCTCGGCGCGAGCCAGGTGCGCGAGGCCTGGACACCGGCAACCCGCGGCGTGCTGCTGGCCTCGCCGAGCAACCCGACCGGCACGTCCATCGCGCCCGGCGTGCTGGCCGATATCACCGGCTTCGTGCGCAGCAAAGGCGGGGTGACCGTCGTCGACGAGATCTATCTGCCCTTGAGCTACGACGAGCAGTTCAGCCGCAGCGCCCTCGCGCTGGGCGACGACATCGTCTCCGTCAACAGCTTCTCCAAATACTTCGGCATGACGGGCTGGCGCCTGGGCTGGCTGGTGCTTCCCCCTGCCCTCGTGCCCGCCATCGAGCGGCTGGCGCAGAACCTCTACATCTGCCCGTCCACGCTGTCGCAGATGTCGGCACTGGCGGGCTTCGAGCCCGAATCCATCGCCGAGTTCGAGCGCCGCCGCGCCGTGCTGCGCGAGCGCCGCGACTACGTCGTGCCTGCGCTCAATGAGCTGGGCCTGACCGTACCCGTGCCGCCCGACGGCGCCTTCTACGCATGGATGGACATCAGCCGCCACCACGCCGACAGTTGGGCGTTCGCGCACGAGCTGCTGCAAAGCGCCCAGGTCGCGCTGACGCCCGGCCGCGACTTCGGCCTGGCTGATCCGCAGCGCTGGATGCGCCTGTCTTTCGCATCGTCGATGGAAGACCTGCAGGAAGCCATGCGTCGCCTGCGCGAGGTGCTGGCGTGAACTTCGAGTTCCCGATCCGCGTCTACTGGGAAGACACCGACGCCGGCGGCATCGTCTTCTACGCCAACTACCTGAAGTTCTTCGAGCGCGCCCGCACCGAGTGGCTGCGCGCAGCCGGCGTCGAGCAGCACCAGCTGCGCGAGGAGACCGGCGTCATGTTCGTCGTCGCCTCCACCAGCTTGCGCTACGTCGCCCCCGCGAAGCTCGACGACCTGCTCACCGTCACTGTCGAGCCCCAACCCGCAGGCCGCGCCAGCCTCGTCGTGCGCCAGCGCGCGCTGCGTGGTGACACCCTGCTGGCCGAAGGCGAGATCCGCATCGGCTGCGTGCGCGGGAGCGACCTCAAACCTCAACGCCTGCCTGAAATCGTCCAATCGGCCGTCATCGCAGCGATCACCACCGCATGAACCAAGACCTCTCCATCGTCTCCCTGATCCTGCACGCCAGCTTCGCGGTGCAGCTCGTCATCGCGGGGCTGCTGCTGGTGTCGCTGGCGAGCTGGAGCGTCATCTTCGGCAAGCTCATCGGCCTGGGTCAGATCAAGCGCCGCAACGACGCCTTCGAGGCAGAGTTCTGGAGCGGCAAGAACCTCAACGACCTCTACCAGGCGGTCGGCAACCGCGCAGATGCCGCGCCACTGGAGCGCATCTTCGCGTCCGGCATGCGCGAATTCCTGAAGCTGCGCGACAAGCGCGTGACCGACGCCGGCGCCCTGCTCGAGGCCGCACGCCGCGCGATGCGGGCGAGCTTCCACCGCGAGCTGGACGCGATGGAGAGCAACCTGTCCTTCCTCGCGTCGGTCGGTTCGGTCTCGCCCTACGTCGGCCTGTTCGGCACCATCTGGGGAATCATGCATGCCTTCGTCGGCCTGTCCAACCTGACCCAGGTGACGCTCGCCACCGTGGCACCCGGCATCGCCGAGGCCCTGGTCGCCACGGCCATCGGCCTGTTCGCGGCCATTCCGGCCGTGCTGGCCTACAACCGCTTCGCACGCCAGATCGACCGCAGCGCGATCACGCTGGAGACCTTCATCGAGGAGTTCTCCAACATCCTGCAACGCAACGCCACGCAACACTGAATGGCCTCCGTCTCCGCCCGCGGTGGCCGCCGGCGCCGCACGATGAACGAGATCAACATGGTCCCGTTCATCGACGTGATGCTGGTGCTGCTCATCATCTTCATGGTCAGCGCGCCGCTGATCACGACCGGCATGGTCGACCTGCCCAGCGTGGGCAAGAGCCGCCAGCAGCCCGAGCACGTCATCCAGGTCATCGTCGGCACCGACGAGAAGCTCAAGATCAAGGTCGACCAGTTGGAGCCCGAGTCCATCCCGATGAACCGCCTGGCCGAGCGCGTGAAGAAGGGACAAGGCAAGGACGCGACCAGCCCCGTCGTCATCTCGGCCGACAAGAACGTCAAGTACGAGGCCGTCGTGCAGGTCATGGACGTGCTGCAGCGCGCCGGCATCCAGCGCGTGGGCCTGGCCGTGAAGAGCGGCGCCAGCAGCAACTGATGTCGGCTGCAACGCTACGCCCTCCCGAAGCGGCCGGCATCGGCCGCGGCCTCACGCTGGCGCTGGTCGCGCATGGCCTGTTGATTCTTGCGCTGAGCTACGGCCTGCACTGGCGCAGCGACTCCTCACCGGCCTTCGAGGCCGAGCTGTGGTCGGCTGTGCCCCAGGTCGCCGCGCCGCGCGAGGAAGCCCCGCCCGAGCCTGAGCGCGAGGCGCCCAAGCCGGACACCCGGGCCCAGCAGCGCGCCGTAAAAGAAGCCGCCGCCGAGCAACGCGAGGCAGAGATCGCTATCGCCAAAGAGAAGAAGCGCAAGGAAAAGGAAGAGAAGGCCCGCGACGAGGCCGCGAAGCTCGAGCGCGAAAAGGCGGCCAAGGACAAGGACGCCAAGGACAAGGCGGCCAAAGAGAAGGCAGCCAAGGAAGAGCAGGAGCGCAGCAAGAAGGACAAGGCCGCCAAGGACGCCAAAGAGGCGAAGGAAGCCAAGGAGGCCGACGCCCGCCGCGAGGCGCTGCGCCAGGAGAACCTGCGCCGCATCCAGGGCATGGCCGGCGGCACGCCGGGCTCGACCGGTGCCGCGGCCCAGAACTCTGCACCTTCGGCCGGCTATGCCGGTCGCATCAAGGGCAAGATCCGCCCCCTCATCATCTATTCGGATGACGGCGCCGCCAACCCGACGGCCGAAGTGCAGGTGACGCTCGGCCCCGACGGCCGCATCCTCGGCACCAAGGTGCTCAAGGCCAGCGCCGACGCCGACTGGGACCGCGCCGTGTTGCGCGCGATCGAGAAGGCCGAGACGCTGCCCCGTGACGTCGATGGCCGCGTGCCACCGGTGCTGATCCTGACGTTCCGGCCGCGCGAATAGCCCTGGCTGTTGGAGAGCTTCAAGCCTCCACGGAGATCGGCCGCCCGGGCAGCACTCGGCTCAGCTCATCGGCCAGCGCCTGAAGGTCCATGGGCTTGCTGAGGTAGCCATCCATGCCGGCTTTCAGGCAGGCATTGCGCCGCAGCTCGGTGTCGCCGGCAGTGGCAGCCACGATGGGGAACGGCGGCAGGTTGCCGACGCGCTGCAAGGACCTCAAATGCTCGCTGGCTTCCAGCCCGTCCATGACCGGCATGTCCACGTCCATCAGCACCATGTCTGGCGGCTCATCGCAGCAGGAGTCGAGCGCCTCGATCCCGTCGCCGGCCACCACCACCTCGTAGCCCAAGGCCTCGAGCTGACCCCGCGCAACGATCTGGTTCACGAGGCTGTCATCCACGACGAGCACACGTCGACTCTCCTGGACGTACAGCGGTGTGGGCGACGTCAGCCGCGACAGGGCAGTCGAAGTCCGGGTGTCGACATGCGCGGTAAAGCGCTCCAGCTCCAGCGGGCTGAGCGGGAGCACCCGGATGTCGACCGAGCAGTGACGTCGAAAGCGCAGGGCGTCAGAGCCGCAGACCACGGCGAGCACCGTCCAAACGCTGGGCAAGGCCTGCGCGATCTGTTCGAGCAGGGGCAGTTCCTGTCCGTTGTGCTCCGCGGCGATCACCAGCATCGGGGCCGGCCCGACGGATGTCGCCGCTGCGGCCTCCTCGAGCCGTTCGAACGACACCACGTGCCAGCCCAACTGCCGCAACCTCGTCTGGACCGAGTCCAGCGCACCGGGCAAAGGGCTGACCAGCCATGCCACCGAACCGGCGGCGTCCGGCAAATGTTCGAACGCCGTTTCCTCCGCGGCAACTTCGCCGCTCAGGGAGATGACCAGGCCGTCAAGTCCGGCGTCGACGAACTGGACCGAGCCGGCGGTGACAGGACACGGCGCTTGGGCTCGCGCAACCAGGCCCTGAGTCACATCGACATCCTCGGCAACCAACTGCAGGCGCTGCAGCACGCCCAGCACATCGGCGGGGCGACTCGCCCCGGTACCGGCGGCGTGGATGACGAGGCTGCTTCGGCCAAAGACGGGCGGCTCGACTTCCGCGCTGAACATGACGAAGCCAGACTCAAAGCAGTCGACGATGCCGAGCAAGATCCGATGGATGCCGGCACGCAGGTACGGCCCAGGATCGTGAAGCTCGAGGTGCGGTCCGCGATGGTCGAAATAGGCGACAAGCCCCTTCCTTCTGGCATGCGGCAGCACGTCGCGCGCGCTCTGGGTGAACAGTTCTGAAAATTCCATGGACGACCATTGCTAACCGTCCGCCAGATTAGGACAAACACAGTTGCCGGATCGTTTCCAGATGTGGCCGCTGCTTACTTCAGCTGCGCGCGTCAACGCGAGCGGGCACCCGCAGGTTTCAGGACCAGGTGATCGACCGACCAACGGCCCGAGCCCCACAGCGCGATGACCACGGCCAGCACACCCCACAGGATGTGCTGGGCCTCACCGGCGGCCGACAAGTCTTCGGCCGGCAGCGACAGCGCCGCCATCAGATTGACGACAAACAGCCCCGCACCGGCGAAGCGACCCGCCAGGCCGAGCACCAGCAACACGGGGATCGCCAGCTCGCCCACCGTGCCCATGTAAGCCGCGAGCGCCGGGGGCAGCAGCGGCACCTGGTAGTAGTCGTTGAACAGCGCCAGCGTGGATGACCAGTCGCGCAGCTTGGTCAGGCCCGACATGAAGAAAATTCGGGCCACGTACAGCCGCGCGGCCAGCAGCGCCAGCGACTGCAGGTGGCTCACCAGCGTGTCCAGCGGCGCGGGCAGCCGGCTCGGCGGCAGGCCCGGGTCCGTGAAGGCACGCAACGTGGTGGAGATCAAAGCTTTCATGGTGTCGTGGTCCGGTTCGGTGGTGTCGACCTGACTCCTTGCAGCCAGGCGTTGCGCAGCGCGGCTTGCAGCCAGGCAGTGAAGTCAAAGTCGGTTTCGCCGCCCGAACCTTTCACTGCCGCCACTTCCAGCGCGGCGGCAAGATCCGCGCCGTAGAGCAACGCCTGCACGAAGAGAGCCTCGGCGGCCGGGACGGCCTGCCATTGCCCGCGCCAGCCCTGGCGCCAGACCAGCACCGGCCCGCCCGACTGCGGCAGCAGCGCGAGGCCTGGCCGCAACTGCAGCCACAGCGCCTCGGGCAAGGTGGTGCCCAGCAGTGCCAGGGAGTCCGCATCCAGCGTGGCATCCTCAGCACGCTCGGCCCGGTGCAGCGCCCAATCCAGCCGCGCGATGTCGGGCAGCCCGGACTCGGCGCCCGCGCGCTCAAGCAGAAAACCTTCCAGCGCCCCGCCCCACTGCCCCAGGTCGCCGGTCTGCGGCGGCTGGCTGCGCCAGAAGGTCCAGGCCAGCGACGCAAACTCGTCCTCGCCGAGTGCTTCGAGCAGGTGCGCAAACGGCACGGCCAGCGCCTGGGCCGACAGCGCCCGCAGATTGTTTCGATAGGTCGCCAGGCCACGCTCGGCGCCGGTCAGGCCAGCCGGCGCCTCGCCGCGGCCCAGCAGCGCGTCGACGAAGGCCTGCTGATCGACCCTCATGCCTGCAGCGCCCTTGCCCGCTCGCCTTCGGCCAGCAGCACGCCCAGATCCGGCACGGCCGTGTCCCACTCGACGAGGGTTGGCGTGGGGCCGAAGCACTCAAGGGCATGCGCGTAGACGCGCCAGACCTCGTCGCGCACACGGCTGCCGTGGTCGTCGATGACGAGGCCGTCGTCCAGTTCGCAGTGGCCGGCCAGGTGGATCTCGCCGACGCTGCCGGGGCGGACTGCATCGACCCAGCGCATGGCCTCGCGTGCAGCCGCGTCCGGCGCCAGGCCGGCGTTGCGCGCGTTGACGACGAGGTTGTTCACGTCCAACAGCAGGCCGCAGCCGCTGCGGCGCGTGAGCTCGTTGAAGAACTCCGGTTCGGCCAGAGTGTCACCGGCCCAGCCGACGTAGGCGCTGATGTTCTCCACCAGCATGGGGCGCCCAAGGCGCTGCTGCACCTGCTCGACATGCCGCACCATCAGCGCCAGCGATTCGTCGTTGAAGGGAATGGGCAGCAGGTCGGCTGCATGCAATCCGGATCCCACGCGTGCAAAGCAGGCGTGATCGGAGACCCACTGTGGCTGCACGCGCTGGGCGAGCCGCGCCAGCCGGTCCAGGTGCCGGGCATCCAGGCCGGCGGCCGAGCCCAGCCCGAGGCCGACGCCGTGCAGGCTGAGCGGGTAGGCCTCGCGGCCGGCCTCCAGCACGGCGAGCGTGATGCCGCCGTCGGCAAAGAAGTTCTCAGAGTGGACTTCGATGAAGCCGAGCGCGGGGCGCTCGGCCAGCAAGGCCTCGTAGTGAGGCTGGCGCCAGCCGATGCCCACGCAGGCAGCGGCTGGCGATGTCGCGTTGGCGATCAAGCGGTCAAACGATCACTTGGCAGGCGTCTTGGTCGCGCCGC
>CAUJSJ030000131.1:0-24344 GCA_963422775.4 uncultured Roseateles sp. | reverse complement strand
CAACCGCGAGACGGGCGGCACCGGGCTGGGGCTGTACATCGCGCAGCAACTGGTGCGCCGCCAGGGCGCGGTGCTGGTGCTGAGCAACCGGCCCGAAGGCGGGCTGCGCGCCGAGGTGATCTTTTGACCCAGCACCGCCGACGCGAAGGCACGGCCGGCTTGAGGGCTCAGGTGGCAGGCGCGAGCCGCGGCGCCAGGCCACGCGCCGCGCAGAACGCGCGGTAGTCGGCGATGCGGTCGGCCGCCGTGATGTGCCGCCGCACCGCGCCGTCGGCGGCGACATAGTCCACGTCGCCGCGCACGACGACGTGCAGCACCACCACCTCGTCGCCCACCGCCGCCCAGCTGTCCACGTTGCCCTCGGGTTCGTAGACGTAGTCGCCCGCGCCGATGATGCGGCCGTCGTCCAGGCGGCGCTGGCCTTGCAGGTTCAGGCCGTGCACCTCACCATGGTGGCGGTGCAGCGGCAGCTGGGTGCCGGGCGCCAGCCGCATCAACTCCACCCAGCCGCCGCCGTCGGGCAGGAACTGCAGCGGCAGTGACCACTTGCCCTCGCCCTCGGGCATCCAGGCGTCCAGGCCGGCGCGCTGCAGCGCCGCCGTGACATGGGGCAGGACGTGGGCCTGCAGGCCGTCGAGCGGCGTCGTCATTGGGTTCATGCGATCTCTCCTTGAGCCAGGCCTTAGAGTGCCTGTCCGAGTGGCGCCATCAAAGAGCCAAGTCAGCCATCAAGCATGGATCCAAGCCTGGAACTCGACCTCAAGCCTGCCGAACGGGGTTCGCGGCTGGCCAGCCTGCATGCGGCCCTGCGAGACGCGATCGCCAGCGGTCGGCTCGCGCCGGGGCTGCGCCTGCCGTCGTCGCGCGAACTGGCGGCCAGCGTCGGTGTGTCGCGCAACACCGCCGTGGCGGCGTATGAGCTGCTGGCGTCCGAGGGCTGGTTGGAGACGCGCGGTGCGGGCGGCAGCTTTGTGGCCGAGTTGCCGCGGGCGGCGGTGATTGTTTCGGACCGCGCCAGCGTCGCGCCGTGGGCCGACAGCCGCTGGCTGCGCGGCGAGGTCGGCGGCTGGCCGGCGCTGCTCACCCGCGGACCGGCGCCCGCCTATCAATTCAAGACCGGCACGCCGGACACGGCCAGTTTTCCCTTTGCCGTGCTGCGCCGCCTGCAGACGCGCGCGCTGCAGGCCGCCGCGCGCGAGCCGGCGCGCTACCCCGAGGCCCAGGGCCTGCGGGCGCTGCGGGAAGCGATTGCCGGCCATGTGTCGTCATCCCGCGCCGTAGCCTGCACGGCGGACGACGTGATCGTCACTGCCGGCGCGCAGCAGGCCTTCGACCTGATCGCGCGCGTGCTGGTCACGCCGGGTCGGACGTTGGCCGCCGTCGAGAACCCCGGCTACCCGCCGCTGCGCGCGGCGCTGCTGGGGGCGGGGGCCTTGCTCGCGCCGGTGCCGCTGGACGCCGAGGGGCTGGTCGTCAGCGCCTTGGCCGAAGCCGCGCGCATCGTCTGCGTGACGCCGTCGCATCAGGCGCCGCTGGGCATGGCGATGTCGTTGCCGCGCCGGCGCGACCTGCTGAACTGGGCCGCCGCGCGCCAGGCCGTCGTCATCGAGGACGACTACGACGGCGAGTTCCGCTTCACGTCGCGGCCGCTGGATGCGCTGAAGACGCTGGACCGCGACGGCCGCGTGTTCTACGTCGGCACCCTGTCCAAGAGCATGCTGCCGGCGCTGCGCCTGGGCTATGTCGTGGCACCCGCCTGGGCGCGCGAGGCGCTGGTGGCAGCCAAGCATGCAGCGGGCTTGGGCACGCCTGCGCTGACGCAGGCGGCCGTGGCGGACTTCATCACCGAGGGCCATCTGCTGCGGCATGTGCGCCGCATGCGGGTCGAGTACGCCGAGCGGCGGCGCGTGCTCGAGCAGATGCTCAAGCGCCATCTCGGCGAGCGGGTGGACATCTACCCGGCCATCGCAGGCTTGCACCTGGCCGTGGCGCTGCCCGGCGTTGATGCGGACGAGCTGACGCGGCGGGCCTGGGCGGCCGGCGTGGGTGTCGAGCCGCTCAGCCGCTACTGGCTGGATAACGGCGCAGGGAAGGGCGGCGTGCAGGGGCTGGTGCTGGGCTACGGCAGCATCACGGCGGCGCGTATCCCTGAAGCCGTTCGGAGACTGGCCAAGGCGCTTGGCACCCTTTGAATCGCTGAGCTTGGCTCTGTGATCGCGAGGCGGGCCTGCCTAAGCTGGCCGCCTCGAATCACGAAAGACCGCCATGCCCCACTTCATGTGCCGCACCTGCGGCAGCGAGCACGAAGCCAGCCTGCAGCCGCCGGCGCTGTGCGCCATCTGCAGCGACGAGCGCCAGTACGTGGGCTGGCAGGGTCAGGCCTGGACGACGCACGACGAGCTGGCCACCACCCATCGCAACCGGCTGGAGATGGACCATGCGCTGCTCGGCATCGGCATCGCGCCGAGCTTTGCCATCCCGCAGCGCGCGCTGCATCTGCCCGCGGCCGGCTTGCTGTGGGAGAGCACGGCCCTGGTCACGCCCGAGGCCGTGGCAGAGCTGCAGCGGCGCGGTGGCGTCGAGCGCATCGCCATCTCGCACCCGCATTTCTATTCGGCCATGGTGCGCTGGAGCGAGGCGCTGGGCGGAGTGCCCATCTTCGTCCACGAGAACGACCGTGCGTGGGTGGCGCGTGGCTCGCGATGGGTGGAGTTCTGGCGGGGTGACACGCTGGACCTCGGCCGCGGCGCGACGCTGCTGCGCTGCCCTGGGCATTTCCCTGGCAGCACGGTGCTGCATTGGCAGGGCGATCAGCGTTCGCTGCTGCTGGCCGGGGACGCGCTGCATGTGGCCCAGGACCGCCGGCACGTGAGCTTCATGTACAGCGTGCCCAACCACGTGCCGGCCCGGCCGGC
This sequence comes from uncultured Roseateles sp., assembly GCA_963422775.4. GTDB lineage: Bacteria > Pseudomonadota > Gammaproteobacteria > Burkholderiales > Burkholderiaceae_C > Pelomonas. Next base: position 21,429 of record CAUJSJ030000131.1, on the reverse strand, counting down.
ACTGGTGCGCGAGACGCAGGCGAGGTTGCGGGGCGTGCCGTTCGACGACGTCTACGGCTTCACCTGGGGGCTGAACATCATCGGCAACGGCCGCGAGGCGGTGGATGCATCCTTCGACCGCTACTTTGACATCGTCACCTGAGCGGCGAGCAGTGGTGAACCGCCGGCCGAGCGCCGGGCCTCTCCCAAGCCGGCCGGCGGGCGATGTGCGAACGGCTCCATGCCGTGCGCATCGCCGTCCCCTCGGGGGACCGCCCAGGCTTGTGCGCGTTCAGCGACAAGCCTGGGCGAGGGGCATCCATTCAAGCGGCCTGCTCCACATGCGCATGCCGCGTGTACAGGAAGTCGATGACCTCCTTGCGCGCCGCGATGTAGCGCGGGTCTTCCGCCAGCTCGACGCGCACGCGCGGCCGCGGGATGCCCACTGCAAGGATCTCGCCGATCGTCGCCGCCGGCCCGTTGGTCATCATGACGATGCGGTCCGACAGCAGCACGGCTTCATCCACGTCGTGGGTGACCATGATGACCGTGCTCTGCGTGCGCGCGACGATCTTCAGCAGCTCGTCCTGAAGCTTGGCGCGCGTCAACGCGTCCAGCGCGCCGAAGGGCTCGTCCATCAGCAGCACCTTGGGCTCCATCGCCAGCGCCCGGGCGATGCCCACGCGTTGCTTCATGCCCCCCGAGACCTCGTGCGGGCGCTTGTGCAGCGCGTGGCTCATGCCCACCAGCTCCAGCGCGGCGCGGGCGCGCACCTTGAGCTGGGCGGGGCTTTCCTTGCCGCCGAAGACCGATTCGACGGCCAGCAACACGTTGTCCAGGCAGGAGAGCCACGGCAGCAGCGAATGGTTCTGGAACACGACGGCACGCTCGGGGCCCGGCGCGGCGATCTCGCGGCCGTCGCAGATCAGCGCGCCGGACGTGGGCGACAGCAGGCCGGCGATGAGGTTGAGCAGCGTGGACTTGCCGCAGCCCGAGTGGCCGATCAGCGTGACGAACTCGCCGCGCTGCACGTCGAGGTTGACGTCCTGCAGCGCATGGAAGCGCCCCTTGCGGGTGGTGAACACCATCTCGGCGGCTTGGACTTGGATGAACGGCTTCATGGTGTCAGTCCCCTTCGAAGGTGAAGTGCTTGGCAAGCGACATCAGGAACCATTCGAGCAGCAGCCCGACGATGCCGATGACGAAGATGGCGATGATGATGTGGGCGACGTTGAGGTTGTTCCACTCGTCCCAGACCCAGAAGCCGATGCCAACGCCGCCGGTCAGCATCTCGGCCGCGACGATGACCAGCCAGGCCGTGCCGACCGACAGGCGCACGCCGGTCAGCACGTAAGGCAGCACGGCGGGCAGCAGGATGCGCGTGATGACCTTCCACTCGCTGAGCTTGAGCACACGGGCGACGTTGAGATAGTCCACCGGCACGCGCTGCACGCCGACCGCGGTGTTGACCACCATGGGCCAGATCGAGCAGATGAAGATGGTCCAGATGGCGGCCGGGTTGGCGCTCTTGAACACCAGCAGCCCGATGGGCAGCCAGGCCAGCGGCGACACGGGTTTGAGCAGCGCGATCAGCGGCGACACCATGCGGTTGGCGAACTCGAAGCGGCCGATGATGAATCCCAACGGGATGCCCACCAGCGCCGCCAGGCCGAAGCCCATGCCCACGCGCGACAGCGAGTTCAGGATGTTCCAGCCGATGCCCTGGTCGTTCGGCCCCTTGCGGTAGAAGGGGTCGGAGAACAGCTGCACGGCGGCATCGAAGGTGGCCGCCGGCGTGGGGAAGCTGCCGCCCTTCTGGGTGGCCAGCGCCCACAGGCCGACCAGCAAGGCCATGCTGAGCACGGGCGGCAGCACGCGCAGCGCCAGGGCACGCCAGTCGATGCTGTCGCGCGGTGGCTTGGCCTTGGGGCCTTCGGCGGGCGCGCTGTCCGGGGTCGCCGCCGGGCGGCTGACCGTGACCGGCGCGACGGCGGCGGCGGAGTCGCCGGGCGAGTGGAAGACGGCGGAGACCATGATTGCTTAAACCTTTACCTTGAAGCTGTCGGCGTACTTGGCGGGATCCTTGCCGTCCCAGACGACACCATCGAGCAGCTTGGAGCTGCGCATCGGGTCCTTGGGCACGCTGATCTTGAGCGCGCTGGCGGCCTCGGCGTAGAGCTTGGTCTGGTTGATGGCCTTGGCGGTGCCGAGGTAGTCCGGGTGGTCCTTGATGAGGCCCCAGCGCTTGTGCTGGGTCAGGAACCACATGCCATCGGACAGGTAGGGGAAGTTCACCGCGCCGTCGTCGAAGAACTTCATGTGGCGTGGGTCGTCCCAGGTCTTGCCCAGGCCGTTCTGGTAGCGGCCGAGGATGCGCTGGTTGATCGCGTCCATGCTGGTGTTGACGTAGGCCTTGTCGGCAATCGTCTCGGCCATCTTGTTCTTGTTGATGAGGCCGGCGTCGATCCAGCGGCTGGCCTCGAGCACGGCCATGATGACGGCGCGCGCGGTGTTGGGGTACTTCTTGACGAAGTCGCCGGTGGTGCCCAGCACCTTCTCGGGGTGCTCGGGCCAGATGTCCTGCGTGGTCGTGCCGGTGATGCCGATGCCGTCGATGATGGCGCGGTGGCCCCAGGGCTCGCCGACGCAGTAGCCGTCCATGTTGCCCACGCGCATGTTGGCCACCATCTGTGGCGGCGGCACGGTGATGACCTTGGCATCCTTCTGCGGATTGATGCCGTGTGCGGCCATCCAGTAGTACAGCCACATCGCGTGCGTGCCGGTCGGGAAGGTCTGTGCGAAGGTGTAGTCGCGCCCCTCCAGCTTGGGTTGCTTGGCCATCAGCTTGGCCAGCGAGGCGCCGTCCACCGCGCCGGCGTCGGCCAGCTTCTTGGACAGCGTGATGGCCTGGCCGTTGCGGTTCAGCGTCATCAGCACGGCCATGTCCTTCTTGGGGCCGGCCACGCCGAGGTGCACGCCGTAGATCAGGCCGTAGAGCACGTGCGCCATGTCCAGCTCGCCATTGACGAGCTTGTCGCGCACGCCCGCCCAGGAGGCTTCCTTGGTGGGGATGATCTTGATGCCGTACTTCTTGTCGAAGCCGAGCACGGAGGCCATGACGATGGAGGCGCAGTCGGTCAGCGGGATGAAGCCGATGCGCACCTCTTCCTTTTCAGGCTTGTCCGAGCCCTGCGCCCAGGCGCCACCGGGCAGATCGAGGGTGGGCAGGGCGGCGGCTGCGGCAAGCAGGCTGCGGCGCTGCAGGTGGGGCGTGGCGTTCGAGTTGTCGCTGGCGGTCATCACGGGCTCCTGAGATGCAAAGCGAAACGACGTCGCGACCGTGCTGCTCCGCCGCCGCGACCGAGCGGGCAGGGAATAGGGGAGGTCGGACGCCGTTGTCCTGAAGTGCCAGCCGATTGAACAGGCGGCCGGCCCAAGAGGCCTGCGCCATTGCAGGCCTCGTTGGGGTTAACGCAGGTTGCGTGCCAGCTTTGGCGAGGGCGCGTCAGGCCTGGTTTGCACGTGCTTGGCGCATGGCTGGCGCTACAGCGGGCGGCGTGCGCCGCGCCGGTGCGTCGCCTGGAAATACGTTCTGGTGCGCCGCGCCCTCAGCGTGTGCGCAAGAGCTGGTCTGCATCAATCAGGCGCATCGCGACAGAAGCCAGCGTCTGGCCACCATCCATCGCGAGCTGGCGCAGGCGCTGGAAGGCGGCCTCCTCGTCCAGCCCCTGCTCGCGCATCAGGATGCCGCGCGCGCGCTCGACAAGTTTGCGCTCGGCCAGCTGCGTCTGCGTCTGGCGCAGGTCGCGCTGCAGGTTCTGGTCGTGCTCGAAGCGCGCCAGCGCCAACTGCAGCAAAGGCCCCAGCCGCTGGGGCGGCAGGCCGGCGAGCTGCAGCGTGCTGATGCCTGCGGCCAGCGCGGCACGCATCTGCTCGACCGTCATCTGCTCGGCAAACAGCAGCACCGGCCGGGGCTGGCGCTCCAGGGATGCGCCGAGCTGGGCCAGCAGCGCGGGCGTGGGCTGTTCGCAGTCGATCAGCAGCAGTTCGGGTGCGAGACGCTCCAGCGCCGCGGGCAGGGCATCGGGCTGGGCGACGAGGTCGATGACGTCGACCAGCTGGCAGCGCAGGCGGATCAGCTCCAGGCGGATGACGGGGCTGCGGCGCTGGCCGGCGTCGGCCAGCAGCACGCGCAGGCCGGGAAGGGAAAGCGGCTGGGACGTGTTCATGCCCCAGGGCAGTGCAAATAGCGTGCCTCAGGTGCGGATCAGCTGCGGATCAGCTGCGGATGGGCAGGAAGAGTTCGACGACGCTACGGCGGGCCGGCGCCGATTCGCCGGCGTAGCGGGCATAGGGCGGCAGTTGAGGATGCGGCTGGCGCTGCTCGACGCGCAGGCGCTGCATGGCCTGGTACCAGGCCAGTTCCAGCGCTTCGGGCGGGCCGTCGAAGCGCAGCACGTAGGCGCTGTGGGCGGCTTGCTCATGCAATTTCAGGCCCTCGGGCAGCGCCGCGGCCTCGGGCAGCTCGACACCGACACGGCAGTCGACGATGCGCAGCTTGAGCTGCGTCTTCAGATAGTGGATGACGGCGACGCCCTGCGCCACCCGGGCGCCGGCCAGACGTTTGCGCACCGCGTCGATTCGCGGCGGCAGCTCGGCGGCCAGCCTGTCCAGCGGGCCGCGATGGGCCAGCTGGGCGTAGGCGCGTGCAGGCTGGGCCTGCACGCCGAGGTAGTCCAGCTGGTAGGTCGGCGGTGCCGACTCCAGCGTCGCAGCGAGGCGGTCCAGGCCGAAGCGCAGATCCAGCGCGGTCGCGCCCTGCACGGTGGCGGCAAAGGCCCGCAGCGTGAAGGCGACGCGGCCCTTGAAGCGCCAGGTCACGCGCGTGCCGCCGGCTGCGGGCTCGAAGTGCCAGTCCGAACGGCCGCGGTAGGCGAAGGGCAGCGCGAACTCCAGCTGCTGGCGCAGCGCGCGGGACGGGGTCTGCGCCGTCTGGCGCACGCTGCCGCGGCCGACCTGGGGCACGTCCCAGGCCAGCGCGATGCCGTCGACCTCGGCACGCGCGTCGCGCGCATGCTCCAGCCAGGGGTTCCATGCCTGCCAGCGCGCGAGGTCGGCCACGCCGGCGTAGACCGCCTCGGGCGGTGCGGCGATGAAGCGCGTCTCCTCGGAGCGCACCCGCCCGCTGTAGCGGCCCATGTAGACGAGCAGCAGCATCGTCACCAGGGCCAGCGCGAAAAGCAGGGGGCTCATGCTCTACGCCCGCTCAGAGCATGCCCATCATCCTGGGCACCACCAGCGTCAGCCACGGCCAGTAGGTCACGATGACGAGGAAGACGATCATCGTCAGCAGCCAGGGCATGACGGCCTTGGTCAGCTCCGTGATGCCGAGCTTGGAGATGCCCGAGGCCACGTACAGGTTCAGCCCCACCGGCGGGTGGCACAGGCCCACTTCCATGTTGACGTCGATCAGGATGCCGAAGTGCACCGGGTTCACGCCCAGCTGCATGGCGGCCGGGAAGAAGATGGGCGCCATGATCAGGATGATGGACGACGGGTCCATGAAGTTGCCGGCACCCAGCAGCACGAGGTTGACGACGAACAGGAAGCCGTTCTGGCCCAGGTCCATCGACAGCAGCCAGTCGGCCAGCTGGTGGGGCAGGTTCTCGTTGGTCAGCACGAAGGAGAACAGCACCGCGTTCGTGATGATGTACAGCAGCATCGCGGACATGTTGGCCGAATCCTTCAGCACCTTGGGCACGTCGCGCAGCTTCAGGTCCTTGTAGACGAAGATGGCCACGAAGAACGAGTACACCGCCGCCATTGCCGCCGCTTCGGTCGCCGTGAAGGCGCCCGACCAGATGCCGCCGACGATGATGACGACGAGCAGCAGGCCCCAGAAGCTCTTGCGGAAGGCCGTGAAGCGCTCGCCCCAGCCGGAGCGCACCATGCGCGGGTAGTTGTTCTTGCGGGCGATGTACCAAGTGACTGCGGCCAGCATCAGCGCGAGCACGATGCCGGGCAGCAAGCCGGCCACGAACAGCGCGCCGATGGACGTGTTGGTCGAGATCGCATAGATGACCTTGGGGATCGAGGGCAGCATCAGGATGCCGAGCGAGCCGGCCGTGATGATGACGCCCGCGCCGAAGCGCATCGGGTAGCCGTGGGCCACCATGGCCGGCAGCACGATGGAGCCGATGGCCACGACGGTGGCGACCGACGAGCCGCAGACCAGCGCGAACATCGAGCAGGCCAGGATGGACGCCAGCGCCAGGCCGCCGTGGAAGTGCCCCACCAGGCTGGTCGCGAAATTGATCATCCGCCGCGCAACACCCCCGTGGGTCAGGAAGTTGCCCGCCAGGATGAAGAAGGGGACGGCCATGATTTCCCACTTCTCGATGCCGGTGAACAGCTTGAGCGCCACCGACTCGATGGGCACCTGCGTCATCGTCACGATGAAGGCCATCACGGTGAGGCCCAGCGAGATGCTGATCGGCATGCCGGTCAGCATCAGCGCGAGCAGCAGGCTGAAGATAATGAGGGCGTTCATTGCTTGGCCTCCTTCACATCCAGGGGCGTCTGTTCATCGACGCCTTCGACGTGGGCATGGTCGTGGGTGGGCAGCTCGCCGGTCTTCCAGAAGGCCCAGCAGACCTGCAGGAAGCGGTAGCACATCAGTGCGGAGCCCAGCGGGATGGCGGAGTAGACGATCCAGGTCGGCCACTCCAGGTCGGGCGTCGTCGGGCCTTCGTAGACGTCCTCGCGGGGCTGACCGATGAGGTCCAGGAAGGCGTGGTGGGCGCCGTTGTCCCAGACGAAGGTGCCGCCCATCACGGCGATGGCACCGGTGAACAGGGCGCCGGCCAGCAGGCCGAAGATGACGAAGCGGCCGCGGTTGGTGGGCGACATGCGGTTGATGACCACGTCCACGCCGACGTGGATGCCGGTGCGCACGCCGTAGGCCGCGCCGAACTTGCACATCCACACGAACAGGATGATGCACAGCTCCTGGGCCCAGCTCATGTGGATCTTGAGGGCGATGTCCTGGATGTAGGGCAGGCCGGCGAGATAGCGGTGCACGACGGCGAAAAAGATCACCAGCGTCGCCGCAGCCATCAGGAAGGAGATGAGCCACTCCTCCAGATGGTTGAGCGCTTTGTTCAACATGGATGTTCTCCGGTCAACGACAAACGGCTGCGCCTGCCGAGGGCCTTGAGGCCCTGGGCATCGCGAAGCGCCAGGAGGGGATTACTTCGGGGCGACGAAGGCCGCAGCCTTGTAGGCAGCTTCGATGGTGGCCTTGCCGACGCGAGATTCCATTTCCTTGTGGACGGGCATCAGCGCCTTCTTCCACTCGTTGGTCTCGGCGGGCGTCGGCGTGTAGATGGTCACGCGGCCGCTGGCCTTGATGCCTTCCAGCGCGCGGCCGTTCTCGGTGCTGGCGATGGCGTTGGCGTAGGTGGCCGATTCCTTGATCGCCGCCTCCAGCTGGGCGCGGATGTCGGCAGGCAGGCCTTCCCAGAACTTGCGGTTGACGATGACCGCATAGGCCAGGTGGCCGTGGTTGGACATCGTCATGTGCTTCTGCACTTCGAAGATCTTCTGCGTGTAGAAGTTGCTGGGCACGCCCTCGGTGCCGTCCACGACACCGGTCTGCAGCGCCTGGTAGAGCTCGCTGAAGGCCATCACCTGCGGGATGGCGCCGAGTGCGCGCATCTGGGCGTCCAGCACCTTGCTGGACTGGATGCGCATCTTCATGCCCTTGAAGTCCGCCACGTTGTGCAGCGGCTTGTTGGCACTCATGATGTGAAAGCCGTTGTCCCAGTAGGCCAGGCCCTTGATGCCCTTGGGCTCCAGCTTCTTGAACAGGTCGGCGCCGAGCTGCCCGTCAGTGACGGCGCGGAAGGAATCCGTGTCCTTGAACAGATAGGGCAGGTCGAAGACCTCGAACTCCTTGACGCCCAGCGGGCCGAACTTGGCCAGCGACGGGGCCAGCATCTGGACCGAGCCCAGCTGCAGCGCCTCCATCTCTTCCTTGTCCTTGTAGAGCTGGCTGTTGGGGTAGAGCTCGATCTTGACCTTGCCGCCGGTCTTCTGTTCCGCCAGTTCCTTGAAGCGCTGGGCGCCCTTGCCCTTGGGCGTGTCGGGGGCCACGACGTGGCTGAACTTGATGACGATGGGGGCTTGAGCGATGGCGGTGCCAAAAGGCAAAGCCAGCGCAGCAACGAGCGCGAGGCGACGCAGGATCATGATTTGTCTCCAGATTGGTATGGGGCGGATTCTTCCGAGCGACGCGGCGCAGGGGTAGTTGTGGAGTTCCACATTTCACGCGGGCGCTTGTCTCCATAGACTGCGGGGCATGAACCTGCGCGCCCTCCTGACCCGAAGCCTGTGGCTGGCGCCCCTTGGGTTATCCCTGATCTTCGTGCTCGGCGTGCTGGCCTGGGTGCGCGCCAACGAGGCCGACGAACAGGAGCAGCAGCGCCAGACGCTGATCTCCGACGCCCTCAGCACCGAGGCCCAGCTGCGCGACCGCATCGACGAGGAGCAGGGCCATGTGCGCCAGCTCGCCGCCGGCCTGGCCGGCCAGCCCGCCACCGTGGCGACGCTGTCCGCTCACCCCGAGGTGAACGCCGGGCTGCGGCGGCTGTGGCAGTCGGTGACCTGGCTGGATGCGAACAACCGCGTGCTGGCCGAGGTGCCCGAGGACGCCGAGGCCGGCCACTCGGAGGACGGCCTCTCGCTGCACCTGACCGCGCCCGCCGCGCATGGCGGCGTGGTGGTGGTGCGCTATGCGCCGGCGCTGCTGCTCAAGCGTGGCGTGCCCTGGTGGCTGGCGCGCAAGTACGACGTGCAACTCGTGGATGTGGCCGACCAGGTCATCGCGTCCAGCACCGAGTCGGCGCTGCGTGCGGCGCAGTTCCCCCGCCCCAGCTACCGCGTGGCACTGACCGGCCCGCTGCGTGCCAGCCCGCTGGCCCAGCAGGTGCTGACCGATGCCGCGCTGGAGCTGACGCTGCGCGACCCCAGCACCAACGGCACGCGCGCGCTGGCCTGGGTGCTGGTGGCGGGCTTCCTGCCGCTGGTGGCCGTGGCGAGCTGGCTGATCCGCCGCCAGATGCGCCAGGTGGAGCGTGCCGAAGTGGCCGGCCGCACGGAGGCCGCGTGGCGCCGCGCGATGGAGGACTCCGCCCTCGTCGCCCTGCGCGCCCGCGACTTCGACGGCCGCCTGCTGTACGTGAACCGCACCTTCTGCGAGATGGTGGGCCTGGCTCAGGAACAGCTCGTCGGCCTGCTGCCGCCCATGCCTTACTGGCCGCCCGAGCAGCTGTCCGAGGTGGCCGAGCGCAACCGCCGCAACCTCGCGGGCCACGCGCCGCGCAACGGCTACGAGGCGCACTGGTGCCACGCGTCGGGCCGCCGGGTGGACGTGATGGTGTTCGAGTCGCCGCTGGTGGATGCCGGCGGCCGCCAGATCGGCTGGATGGGCAGCATCATCGACATCACCGAGCGCAAGCGCCTCGAAGACCGCGAGCGCCGCCAGGTCGAGACCTTGGCCCACAACGCGCGGCTGACCATGCTCGGCGAGATCGCGTCCACGCTCGCGCACGAGCTGAACCAGCCGCTCACGGCCATCGCCAGCTACGGCGCCGGCCTGACCAACTCGCTGGCCAAGCTCGGCGTGCAGGACGAGCTCGTGCTCGGCGCGCTGCAGCGCCTGGGCCAGCAGGCCGCGCACGCCGGCCGCATCGTCGCGCGCATCCGCGAATTCCTGACCCGCCGCGAGCCGCGCCAGGAGCCGTGCGACCTGAACGCCATCATCGGCGCCGCCGTCGAGCTGCTCAAGCGCGACCTGCAGCAGCGCGAGGTGCAGATCGAGCTGCAGCTCGCCACCGGCCTGCCCGAGGTACGCGCCGACGCGGTGCTCATCGAGCAGGTCGTCATCAACCTGGTGCGCAACGCCGCCGACGCGCTGCTGGCCCGCCCCGAGCGCCGCCGCATTCGTGTGGCCACCCACCTGGCCGGCGACTTCGTGCGCGTGGACGTGCAGGACAACGGCCCCGGCCTCGGCGGCCAGCGCGTGGAGCAGCTGTGCGCGCCGTTCTACTCTACCAAGCCCGATGGCATGGGGCTGGGCCTGGCCATCTGCCGCTCCATCGTCGAGGCCCACCACGGCGTGCTGGACGCCGAGGACGCCCCCGGCGGCGGCGCGCTGTTCTCGTTCAGCCTGGCTGCCCGCCAGCACGACCCCACCGCCGAGCTCGCGCATGAACAGCACCTCTGAAGCCCACGTCGGCCGCGTCCATCTCGTCGACGACGACCCCGGCGTGCGCGACGCGCTGGCCTTCCTGCTGCGCTCGCGCGGCCTGGCGGTGCGTGCCTTCGAGAGCGGCCCCGAGCTGCTCGCCGCGCTGGACGGCGAAGCCAGGCCCCGCGGCGTCTTCCTGCTCGACGTGCGCATGGAGCCCATGGGCGGCACGCGCCTGCACGACGAGCTGCTCACGCGCGGCCTGCGCAACCCCGTGCTCTTCCTGACCGGCCACGGGGACATCCCGATGGTCGTCGAGGCGCTGAAGAAGGGCGCCTTCGATTTCCTGGAGAAGCCCTACAGCGACAACGCGCTGGCCGATCGCATCGAGCAGGCGCTGGCCGTGGATGCGGCGATGCAGGCCGAGGGCGCGCAGTCTGCCGAGCGCAGCGCGCGGCTGGCCAGCCTGACGGAGCGCGAACGCGAGGTCATGGCGCGGGTGGCGGCGGGCAAGCTCAACAAGGTCATCGCCGACGAGCTGAACGTGTCGGTGCGGACCGTGGAGGTGCACCGCGCACGGGTGTTCGCCAAGCTGGGCGTGAGGTCGGCCGCCGAGGTGGCGACGTTGCTGGCGGGGCGCTAGGCCCCTCGGGTACGCCCCGCTACTTCGCTTGCGCCAACCCCTTCATCTCGCCGAAGCTCTCCTTCGCCCGCGCGGCGAGCCCCGTCACGGCTTCGACCTGGGCCTTCTGGGCCATCTCGGCCAACTGCTTCATGTCGGTCAGCATCTTCACCCAGGCCTTCTGAGCCGCTTCGGCCTGTTGGGCCATGTCACCGCCCTGGGTGTTCCCGGCTGCGGCGCCCTTGGCCGAAGCCTGCATGCCCTGCATCGCCTGGGTCAGCATGTCGGACTGCGCCTTTGCCAGCGACTGCATCGCCTCGTAGGCAATCCGGTTGGCTGTCACCAGGGCCTCGACGTCCTTGCGGCGCGCCTCGACAAAGGCGTTCGCGTCCACGCCGGGCATCTTGAACTGCTCGAAGGTCTTGCTCAGCTCGCGAAAGGGGTTGAAGTCAGCGGCGGTGTCGGTCTTGGTGTCGGCGGCCATGGCAGGTCTCCTGAGGGGTTTGCTTGTGGCAGGGGAGGGTCACCATCGGCGCTCGCGGGGTGATGGTCTGTGCGCCGGCGCACGGAGATCGCGTGCGTGGGCCATCGCACAGCGCCCGCGGGGCCTCAGACTATCCTGACAACCCGGGAGTCTCCATGTCTATCCAAGCCCTGTATCTGAGCAAGCGCCTGCCGGCGGCCGACGCCGTCGGCGTGGTGCGCGACGGCGACTTCATCATCGTGCCCACGGGGGTGGGCGAGCCGCCGAGCCTGTTGACCGCGCTGTCGGACAAGCGGCGCGAGCTGCGCGACGTGAAGGTGGCGCAGATCCTGGCGGTGCGCAAGTACGACTACATCGACCCCGCGACGGTGGAGCATGTCCGCCATGTGGCCTTCTTCTACGGCGGCGCCACGCGTGCGGGCGGGCAGGAAGGCTGGATCGACTTCATCCCCAACTGCTTCTCGGAGCTGCCCAGCCAGATCGAGCGGGGGCTGATTCCGGCCGACGTCGTGTTTTCGATGGCGTCGCCGATGGACGCTGACGGCTACTTCGCCATCAGCCTCGCGGCCGACTACACGATGGCCGCCATCGCCAAGGCGCGCGCCGTGGTGCTCGAGGTCAACCCGAACGTGCCCTTTGCCTACGGCAACTGTCGGGTGCACATCTCGCAGGTGGCCGCGCTCACCGAAAGCGAAGCGCCGGTGTTCGAGGTCGGGCTGCCCAAGATCGGCCCGGTGCAGGAGGCCATCGGCAGGCACGTCGCCGAGCTGATCGACGACGGCTCGACGCTGCAGATCGGCTACGGTGGCATCCCGGACGCCGTGGTGATGCAGCTGACGCGCAAGCGCGACCTGGGCATCCACACCGAAATGATCGGCGACGGCATCCTGAGCCTCGTGGAATGCGGCGCCGTCACGAACCGGCGCAAGAACCACCTGCCGGGCAAGATGGTGGCCACCTTCGCGCTGGGCTCCAGCAAGCTCTACCGTTTCATGGACCGCAACCCGGCGCTGGAGATCCATCCGGTCGACTTCACCAACGACCCGGCGCTGGCCGGCTTGAACGACAACCTGGTCGCCATCAACGCCACCTTGCAGATCGACCTGCTCGGCCAATGCGGCTCCGAAAGCCTGGGCCCCGCGCCCTACTCCGGCACGGGCGGGCAGTCCGATTTCGTGCGCGCGGCGAATCGGTCACGCGGCGGCAAGGCCATCATCGTGCTGCCCTCCACGGCCAAGGGCGACACCCTCTCCCGCATCGTGCCGGTGCTGTCGCCGGGCACGCACGTCACGACGAGCAAGAACGACATCGACTACGTCGTCACCGAATACGGGGTGGCCCGGCTGCGCGGCAAGTCAGCGGGGCAACGGGCGGCCGCACTGATCGCCATCGCCCACCCGGACTTCCGTGCCGAGTTGGCGGCGCAGGCCAGGCGCAAGCCCTCGGCGTGAGCTGCGGGTCAGGCCGGCAAGAGGCACGGCTGCATACTGCGCCCATGCACAGACCCCCGCCGCTCGCGCGGCCCACGAGCGAGCAGATCGCGGCCTTGCCGCCCTACCCGGCGCTGCCGGCCCAACGCATCCACCTGCTCAAGACGGCGGCCCAGCTGGAGTTCGCCGAGCAGGCGCTGCGCGAGTCCGGCCACGTCGGCTTCGACACCGAGAGCAAGCCCGTCTTCGTTGCCGGTGCGCCCCAGACCGGCCCCGAGGTGATCCAGTTCGCCACCGCGACGCATGCCTTCATCGTGCAGACCGCCACGCCGGGCGTGCAGGCCTTTCTGCAGGCCATGATCGAGTCCGACGAGGTCGTCAAGGTCGGCTTCGGTCTCGCCTCAGACCGGCCGCAGATTCACCGTAAGCTGGGCTTGCAGCTGGGGCGGTCCATCGATGTGTCTCAACTGGTGAGAAAGCTCGGCTTCAAGGACGCGGTCGGCCTGAAGGCCGCGGTCGCCGTCGTGCTCGGCCAGCGCTTCAGCAAGTCCAAGAAGGCGACCACCTCCAACTGGGCCAACCCCACGCTCACACCGCAGCAGCTGCAGTACGCCGCGAATGATGCGCATGCGTCGCTGCTGGTCTACCGGGCCTTGAGCCCATAGTTTCCGCAGTAGTTTCAGGTTCAAGGCGAATCGGCCGCAGGGCCCAGACATGAATATCCCGGCCATGCACACACAGGGACAACCGATGGGGATTCGCCTGCAACGGGCCGTCGAATCCGGCGAACTCGGCCTCTGGGACCTTCGCGTGGACCTGGAGACGGTGCACTACTCGCCGCAGTGGAAGCTCCGGCTCGGCTTCCCCGATCCTCACGGTGCCGACAGCACGCATTTCTGGCGCTGCCGGGTGCACCCCGAAGATCTGGACACCATGCTTGCTGCCATGCGGGCGCACGCTCGCGGCATTCAGCCCATGTACGAGGCGACATTTCGCCTGCGCAGCAATGGCTCGGGCTATCGGCTGGTGCACTCGCGCGGCCGCGTCATCGAGCGCGGCGCCGAGGACCGGGCGATACGCATGGTCGGGACCATGATCGACCTGACCGAGCGCCCGTTCACGCCCCGGGGTGGCTTGCCGGACGGGCCCAGGGGGCCGATGGCAGGTTCCCTGTTCGCGCTGCCGTTTCACGTGCTGCTGGGCGGCGAACCGGCCGGGGCGGCGATGGGCGGCACGCAGACAGTGCACGCAACCGCGGAGCGGCGTCGCGTGCTCGGCCTGGTTGACGATGTGCTGCAAGCCTCGCTGGCCCAGCTGGACGGCCTGCGCAAGCCTGCGCCGTCGGCCTAACGCTCAGCCGGCCGCCTGCAAGTACGCGATCTTGCGGATCGGCGTGAACAGCGCCCCCAGCGCGACGACCCCGAGCAGGCACAGCGCCGCCGCCGTGAACAACTGCGTCACGTCCAGCACCCGCAGCGCTGCGCCGGCAGCTGCGGAGGCCAGCGGCGCCAGTCCCATGACGATGAACATGAAGAGCGCCATCGAGCGGCCGAGCATCTCCGGCGGGATGCGCTTTTGCAGCCAGCTGTAGACGGCCACCTGCACGAAGCCACCCAGGGCGCCCAGCGGCAGCAGCAGCAGCGCCCCCTGCCACGCCGCATGCACATGGCCGAAGGCGAGGAAGACGCCGCCCGCCGCGGTGTCGATCAGCAGCACCGTGCCGCCCAGCGTGGACAGGCGCCAGTGCGGCTTCAGCCCCGACACTGCCATGCCGGCCAGCGCGCCCAGACCGTGCACGGCGAGCATCAGGCCCAGCGCCGCGGCGCCGCCGGGCAGGCGCTCGGCGGCCAGCACCGGCAACGCGACCTGGATGGGGCCGCCGACGAAGAAGGCGATGGCTGCGAAGTACAGGAAGAGGGCGCGGAGCTCGCGGTCCTGCCAGCAGCTCTGCAGCGACTCGGCGATGGCGGCAAGCACGGGCTGCGGCGGCCTGGCCTCGCTAGGTGCGACCTGCACGCGCGACAGCGTCCAGGCCGACACGGCAAAGCTGAGCGCGTCGAAACCGAAGGCCAGCGCCAGGCCGTGGCCGCTCAGCGCCGGCTCGCTGCCCGTGCTGACGAGCAGGCCGGCCAGCACCGGCCCGAGCAGCAGCACCAGCTGGCGCGCGCCCATCAGCACGCCGTTGGCCGGCTGGATCAGCGCGGCCGGCACGGTCTGCGGCAGGATGGCGCTGCCGGCGGGGTAGCTGAACGCGGTGGCCAAGCCAATGGCCAGCGTCAGCGCGTAGACACCGGGCAGCGTGATGGCGCCGGTGGCCGTCAGCGCGGCCAGCAGGCCCAGCAGCGCGAAGTTGATCCACTTGGTCAGCAGCAGCACCGCCTTGGGCGAGTGGCGGTCCACCAGCGCGCCGCCGACGAGGATGAAGATGGCACGCGGCAGGCTGCCCAGGGCCAGCACGGTGCCCAGCACGAGCGGGTCGCGGCTGAG
This sequence comes from uncultured Roseateles sp., assembly GCA_963422775.4. GTDB lineage: Bacteria > Pseudomonadota > Gammaproteobacteria > Burkholderiales > Burkholderiaceae_C > Pelomonas. The sequence goes on along the minus strand of CAUJSJ030000131.1, from coordinate 6,178 downwards.
GCTCATGACGAGCCAGGGCAGGGCCAGCAGCGTGAACTGGTCGCCCAGCATGGACAGCAGGCCGCCGCCGATGAGCCAGCGGAAGTTGGCGTTGCCAAAAAGTTCGCGGCGTGGGTCGCTCATGACTTCTCCTCGGTGGGCAGGGTCTCTTTCGAGAGGCGCAGATAGGCGATCAGCTCCGGCGTCACGCCGGACTGGCGGGCCAGTTCGGGCTCGGCGGCATACATGCGCTGCATCGTGTCCTTCATGCCGGGCGAGATTTCAAGGAACTGCTTTTGCAGCACCAGCCAGCGGCTCACCAGCGCCTGCACCTCGGGTGTGGCCGGGTCCCGGCCGGCGTCCATGGCGGCGCGGGCCTCGGCAATCAGCTGCGGCCACGCCAGCTCGACGGCGTCGCGTTCGGTCTCGGGCATGGCGTCCCAGCGCTGGCGCAGCGCGCGCATCTGCTCGGGGCTGAACCAGCGCTCGTGCACGCGGCGGATCTGCATCGCGTCCAGCAGCACCTGCAGCGCATCGCCGCCGTCGCCGTGCAGCGCGAGCCGCTTGGCGGCGTTGCGCAGCGTCTGCAGCAGCGTTTCCTGGGCCAGCAGCTGGGCCTCGATCTGCTCGATCTGCCCCTGCAACACTTCGGCCAGCGGGCGCGGCGCCTCGCCGTTCAGCAGCGGCGCGATGGCCTTCAGCGACAGGCCGGCGTCGCGCAGGGCCAGCACGCGGTGCAGGCGCAGCACGTCGGCCTCGCCGTAGCGGCGGTAGCCGGCCTCGCTGCGGCCCGAGGGGCTCAGCAGGCCGAGTTCTTCGTAGTGGTGCAGCGTTCGCACCGTCAGGCCGGCGCGCTTGGCCAGCTCTCCCACCGTGTAGTCCATGTCCGGGGCTCTTGTTTCTTGATGACGGGCCGGATGATGAACCCTGACGTTGCGTGAGGGTCAAGCCCCGCGCCATGACGATGCACGGTGTCGCGATGCGGGGCGCACAAGCCCAAACCTGGGGCGAACCCTGATTGAAACCACGTCGATTCGTGGATTTGTTTGCGCTCCCAAGCTGGCATGGCGTTTGCGAAAGAGAGAGTGCCGAGGCGACTGGCCTCGGGGAACCTAAGGAGTACCCACCATGAATACCTGGACGAATCTGCGACCCCTCACCCTGTCGGCCGCTCTGCTCGCAACCATGACGCTGACCGCGCCCGCGAGTGCCCAGGAACCCACCGTTCCTGCCGCTGCCGAGCGCGCCATGCTGCGCGGCGCCCAGGGCGAGTACCTGCTGGACGACGGCCGGACGCTGAAGGTCCACGTCGGCGTTCGCCGCCTGGGCGTCAGTGTCGACGAGAGCCCGCTCGAAACCTGGCGCGCCGAGAACGCCGAGCTGCTCGTCAGCCCCGACGGCCTGCGCCGCCTGCGCCTGTATCGCAACGGCGACGGCACGGTGGAGCGCATCGCGTTGGAGACCGACCGGATGCGTTGAACCCTCACGTCAGCCCAGGCCGGCGCGCGCTCGCGGAGCGCGCCGGCTTCAACCCTTTGCGCCGCTCAGCTCAGCGCGACGGCCGCGCTGCAGTCATCGGCCACGCACGGCAACGTAGCCAGCGGCAGGCGCCGGGTCAACGAGCCGCCACGAAGCGGTACTCGTGCTGCGCGTCGCGCAGGATCAGCGTCGGCTTGGCGGCCTTGTCGTCGCGCACGAACTCGATGCCACTGATGCCCGGGTCGATGGTCATGTAGCTCTGCGTGCCGTCTTCGTTCTTGCGCAACGCGACTTCGCTGTTCCAGTGGTCGAACTGGAAGCGCACCTTTGCGCCCTTCTTGGTGACCGAGATGCGCCCGAGATCCGGGCTGCTGTAAGTCGCAGCCAGCGGCTTGATGGCGTCGGCAGGAACAGGCAGTGTCAGCAGCTCGCGCTGCTTGACCGCTTCGGCCTTGCGGTTGGCGATCGCCACCTTGAGGCGCTCATCGGCCTCGGGCCGGCCGTCGAACACCACCTCCAGCAGCTTGCGCTGCAGCGGCCCGCGCAGCAGCACGCCGGCGTCGGAGTTGGTCAGGATGGTCACGCCGATGCCGTACTCGGGCAGCCAGATCATGTTGGAGTGAAAGCCCAGCATGTCGCCGCCGTGCGAGGCGACGGTGATGCCGTACTGCTTGTCCACGAACAGGCCCATGCCATAGGTGATGTCCTCGCTGACCATGACCTGGGGCTTGTAGCGCTCGGCCCAGTTGGCCTCGCCGATCAGCGGCTGGCCCTCGGGCGTCTTGCCCTTGTTCAGCTCCATCAGCACCCAGCGGCTGAAGTCGCGCGGCGTCGTCCACACCGCGCCGGCGGGGCGGGCCGGGATGATGGTGTAGTTCAGGTCCATGCTGGCGCGGCGGGTGCTGCCGTCCAGCGCATCGCCATGCGGCATGGCATGGTTGCCGCGCAGCACGCGGGCGTAGTCGAAGGTGGTGCTCTTCATGCCCAGCGGGCCGAACAGCAGTTCCTGCATGGCCTGGTCGTAAGCCGCGCCGACTTCCTTGCCCGGCCTGAGCGCCGCGGCTGCCACGTAGCCGCCGGCACCCACCATCAGGTTGCTGTACTGGAAGACCTCGCCGAACTTGCTGGTCGGCTTCATCGTGCCGAGCTGGTCGAAGGTCGACTTGGCCGGCGCCTTGCCGCTGGCGAACAGCCACTCCAGGTCCTGGCGCGGCATGCCGGTGCAGGCGCAGACAAGGTGGCGGATCTGCACGGTCCTGGTCACGTCGGGGTCGGCGAGGTGGAAGGCCGGGTAGGCCTCGGCGGCGGGCTGGTCCCAGCGCAGCTTGCCGGCGTCCACGGCGCGGGCCAGCAGGGCCGTCGTCATGGCCTTGGTGTTGCTGGCGGCCATGAAGAGCGTATCGGCATCGACCGGCGTGGGCTTGCCCTGCTCGCGCACACCCAGGCCGCCGGCCCAGACAACCTGGTTGGCGTTGATGAAGCTCAGGCCCACGCCGGGCACGTCGAGCTGCTTCATGCCGTCGGCCACAAAGGCCTTGAGCTGCTCGACGCGCTCGGGCGTCAGCGGCTTGGCCGTCCTGCCGGCAAAGCTCTCGCGCTCATAGCCCTTGGGCCGCAGGCTGGCGAAGAACTTGCCGATGGGCGCGCCGCGCTTTTCAAGCGTGGCTTCGGAGGCCTGCAGCAGCAGCACGACCCAGCCCTTGTCGCCGGTGCTGGCGCGGCGCGCAACGGCCTGTAGCGCCAGCTTCTCGTTGGGGGAGGTCTCGTAGTCGAACACCTGCTGGTCCACCCAGCCGTTGCGGCTGGGCCGCGGTGTGGCGATGCGCAGCGTGCGCTTGAAGTCGGGCTGCACCAGGGCCCAGGCCTGGGCGACGGCGTCGACGGCATCCTTGGCCGCGGCGAGGTCGACGACGGTGACGCTGGCGTCGCCCTCGGGCGCCGTGAACTTCAGCACCGCGCCGCTGGCGCTGGCCACGAAGGCTTCGGGGGGTGAGTAACTGTGGCCGGCGGAGGTGGTGTCGGCGTTCGCCGAGAAGGCTGCGGCGAGCAGGGTGGCGATCAGCAGGCGACGCATGGGAGCTCCTTGATGAGGAGCCCGGATGCTAGGGCGAAGTTCAGCTCGCGCTGATCGTCACTTTCACCGTGCCCGTCGCGGTCTGGCCGAGGTTGTCCTTCAGCGTGATGACGAGGCTGATGCTGCCGGCCACCGGGCTGGCCCAGTTGACGCCGATGCCGGCGTTGGTGGCCGAGAAGCTCATGCCGCCGGGCGCACCGCTGATGGAGATGGACAGTGAGGTTGCGCCCGGCGCGCTGTAGCCGATGGTGCCGGCGAAGGCCTTGCCGGCGGTGCCGGTGAGGCTGGTGGTGGTCAGCTGCGGCGCGGTGCTGGTGGGCGTCGTCGTCGTGCTGCTGCTCGTGACGCTGGCGCCGGTCAGGCTGGTCAGCAGCGCGCTGGCGTTGGGCGTGCCCCAGCCGGTGGGCGTGTCGTAGCCGGTCCTGGCGGTGCAGCTCGTGCACGTGCCGTTGCTGCCGCTGGCCACGTCCTTGAAGGCGGTGGCGTACTGCGTCGGCACGGCACCGATCTGCTGGTACAGGGCCGCATGCGGCTGGCCGAGGACGGTCTTGCTGGCGTTGACGCGCATCGCGTTGGCCACGGCCAGCAGGCCGGCCCACTGCGGCGTGGCGAGGCTCGTGCCGCCGGCGCTGACCCAGCGCGTCGTCGTCGAGCCCTGGGCGATGGTGGCGACGTACTGGCCGCTGTTGGGGTCGGCATTGAAGGCCACGTCGGCCACGGCGCGCCTGGCATAGCCGCCGATGGTGCCGCTCTGGTAGCTGGGCAGCGCGACAAACGCGCTGGTGCCGCCGCCGGTGCCGGTCCAGGTGGTCTCGGTGCGGGCGCCGCTGCCGGTGTAGGTCAGCGTCGTGCCGCCAACGGCCACGACCTTGGTCGACACCGAAGGCCAGGACACGGCCGCGCCGTTGTCGCCGGTGGCGGCGAGATAGCTCATGCCGGCCGCCGAGAAGACGCTGTCGTAGCTCGTCGTCCAACTGCCCTCGGCCGCGCCGAAGCTCATGGACACGACGCCGCTGCCCATCTTGTTGGCCAGCGCGACGGCATTGGACAGGCTGCCCACGCCGGCGTCCGGTGCCTCGATCAGCACGAGACGGGCCAGCGGCGCGGTGGCATGGGCCCACTGCACGTCCAGTGCGATCTCGGTGGCCCAACCGCTGTCGTAGGCCGGTGCCGTGGCGGTCAGCGCGCCGGCGGTGGTGCTGTAGGCCACCACCAGCTCGCAGGCCGTCTTGGACGCGGCGGCCAGCGGCAGGCCGGTGTTGGCGGCCAGCGTGCGCGAGGTGCAGGTCGGCAGGCCGAACTTGGCGTTGAAGGCGGCCAGTTCGGCGGCGATGTTGGGATCGTGCTTGGCGTTGACGACGTAGATCGTCTGGCCGGGCACCGAGCTGGGCGGCCTGCGCCGCAGTCAGGCCGGCGGTGCTGGCGGGCAGTGCCGGCAGGCCATAGGCGGCGCGGATCTGTGCAGGCGTGTAGACGGTGACGGCGGTGGACGTGGCCATGGGGGTGGCTTCGCCGCTGCTGGAGGCCAGCGCGCGGGGGCGCTGTGCATCGTCCAGGCGCTCACGCGTCAGGCCCTTGGTGGACAACCCGGAGAGGGCGAGGGGCGCGGTGCGGCGCGGGGCCGTCGTCAGGCTCGCCGAGATCGACGGCGGCGGTGTGGAAGCTGGGCTGGGCGGCGACATCGGCTGCGGGGCTGTCGAGGTCGACGCTCAGGGAGATGGCCGAGGGCGCGGCGCTGGCCTGGACGGTCGGGCTGTCGCCGCCGCCACCTCCGCAGGCGGTCAGGGCCGCGGCGGTGAGGAGGCTGAGGGTCCAGGTGATAGCGGTTACTGCGCATGGCCGGGTTCTCGTGCAGAAGGAGAGAAACGGAGGGCCACGCCGATCAAGACCTTGGGTCTTGGCGGCCCCGCTACCTTGGCACTTGCATGCTGCAAGTGCTGTAGGCCGGTGGCTTTGCGTCCCCGCCTTTCGACGGGTTTGCCCTCAGGATTTGTGAAACAGGGTCAGTCTAGGCGCCGGGGGGAGGGTGTGCACGGGCCGCCGCGGGCCGCCCGTGAACTCTGCCTCGGTGCGCGGCGTGAGCTTTCGATGCCGGGAGTCTGGGTTCCGTGCATGTCCGCCGTGTCGTAGCTTTGTGTCATGCAGGACACAAGTTCAGGCGGGGGCGATCTCCACCGCAACGCCGGACAGCACCGCATTGCCCGACAGCGGGTCGCGCGCCGCGTCGTCCAGCAGCGCATTCATGTTGACGCCGGGCCGCTCGCGCGCCACGCCCAGTTGCACGCCTTCCAGGTCATGCCCCCAGCCGTGCGGCAGGCTCACCACGCCGGGACTCATGTCGGCGCTGCGCTCGACGCGCGCGATCAGTTCACCCACGGCGCTCTTGACCTTGGCGAACTCGGCCAGGCCCCAGGCGGTCGGCATCGCCGGGGTTGACCAGCAGCGTGCAGCGCTCCGGCCCCTTGGCGAGCACCGGCAGGTTGTGCATCCAGCTGTTGCCGGAGCGCGTGTCGCGCCGGCCGATGAGGCTGAATTCGGGGGCGGCCTCGGCCTTGACCAGGGCCAGGGCCAGGTCGGCCAGCACCGTCGGCGGCGCCAGTTCGATCCGGCCGCTGGGCGTGCGCAGCACCTCGGGGATGCGGGGCG
>CAUJSJ030000130.1:0-69273 GCA_963422775.4 uncultured Roseateles sp. | reverse complement strand
CGCATCAACCAGAGCCTGCACCTGATCAGCGCGCTGAGCTTTCTGGTGTCCTACGGCCTCGTCTTCGTGAACCCCGCCTGGGCTGCGCTGCTGGCCTGGTGCGTGTCGATGACGACGCGGCAGGCCGGCCACTTCTTCTTCGAGCCACGCGGCTACGACGAGGTGAACCAGGCCACCGATGAGTACAAGGAAGAGATCAAGATTGGCTACAACATCCGCCGCAAGATCGTGCTGATGGCGGTGTGGGTGGCGCTGCCGGCGGTGCTGTGGTTTGCACCGTCGCTGGGTGGCCTCATCGAGCCGGCCGTGGGCTCGCGCGGCTATCTCGAGGATGTGGGCATGGCCTGGTTCTGCCTGGGCGTGACAGGCTTGGTCTTCCGCGTCGTGCAGCTGTGGGTGACACAAAACCTGATGCAAGGCCTCGCCTGGGGCTTCAAGATCATCACCGACCCCTTCCACGACGTGATGCTGTACCACAAGGCGCCGCTGTACCTGCTGCGTGGCCAACTCATCGATCCGATGGAGCATGTCGGTCATCAAGCCCCGTGAGCGTGCGTCGATGCGCATGACAAGGCCCGCATCGCGCGGGCCTTTTTGCAACAGCTCAGAACTTGCGGGCCAGCATCTCGCGCAGCACGCCACGGCGGATGGCCTTGCCGGTGAGCTCCGGCGCCGTCCACCACCAGCCGTCGGTGCGCATCTCGTCGCAGGCGGCGATGAAGCGGTCGACGACTTCGGCGAACTCGGCGTCGCCGTAGTTGAGGCTGAAGATGAGGCGGCCCGTGCCCACCCAGCTCAGTGCCAGCCCATGCTTGCGCAGGTAGAACTGCAGCATCCAGTGGTAGCGGCCGGGCTGGGTGTAGAGCACGGTCCAGATCGTCGAGAGGTTGGCCATGCGCACCGGCGCACCGGCCTCAGCCAGGCGGGCGTTGAGCTGCGTGCAGCGCGCGTTCCAGCGTTCGTCCAGCCCGTCGTAGAGCGCCTTCACCTCGGGACGCTCGATGCGCTTCAGGAAGGACGCCATCGCCGCGACGACGTAGGGATGGGCGTTGAAGGTGCCACGGGCGAAGCAGATGTCGGCCGGGCGGTCCTCGCGGTAGCGCTGCATCAGCGCGCGGCTGCCGCAGACCACACCGACCGGCAGGCCACCACCGAGCGTCTTGCCATAGGTGACGAGGTCGGCCTTGACGCCGAAGTACTGCTGCGCGCCACCGGGCGCGAGGCGAAAGCCGACGAAGACCTCGTCGAAGATCAGCACGATGCCGCGCGCGGTGCAGACCTCGCGCAGTTTCTTGAGCCACGCGGTGTAGGCCTCGCGGTCATAGCTGGCGCGGCGGCTGCCATCGATCAGCGCGGAGTCGCCCGGTGCGCTGGCGTTCGGGTGCAGGGCCTGCAGCGGGTTGACCAGCACGCAGGCGATGTCGCGCCGCGTGGCCAGCACCTGGAGCGAACGCTCGGCCATGTCCTGCAGCGTGAAGGTCTCGCGCGGCGGCAGCGGGTTGCCGGGGCCGGGCTGCACGTCCTCCCACCAGCCGTGGTATGCGCCGGCAAAGCGCACCAGGCGCTTCTTCTTGGTGTGATAGCGCGCCAGGCGCACGGCCTGCATGACGGCCTCGGTACCGGACATGTGAAAGCTCACCTCGTCCTGGCCGGAGATGGCCTTGAGGCGGCCGAGCACGTCCAGCACGCAGGGGTGGTAAGCGCCGAGCACGGGGCCGAGGTCGCGGGCGGTGGCGGCGGCCTCGTCAATGCACTCCTTGTAGGCGTCGTAGCCCAGCACGTTGACGCCGTAGGAGCCGGTCAGGTCGTAGAGGCGGTTGCCGTCCAGGTCCTCGACCTGCACGCCCTCGCTGTGCTGCAGGAAGGCGCCGACCTTCAGGTGCTCGCGCAGCACCGGGCTGAACTGGAAGGGCACGCGGTAGCGGCCCGTGAAGCGCAGGTCGGAAATCGTGTCGCGCGCTTGTTCAGTCGCGGCCAGCGTCTTCGCGAAGCGCGTGTCGAACTCGGCGCCCAGGCGGCGCAGCGCGGCGCGACGCGTAGCCGCGACGTCTCCTGTCGCGCCATCAGCCGCGAAGAACTGCGTCTCGTCGTAGGCATAGCCCGGCACCCAGCGCGCCAGCCGCTTGGCCATGCGCGAGTGGCCGGCGAGCGACCGGTGCTTGGCCCGCGAGAGTTCGATGCGGCGCTTGGCCGCCGGCAGCAGCGCCAGCACGGCAAGAGCCAGCGCCGAAAGAGTGAATGTTTCGTCCATCAACCGTCACACCTCAGCAATGAAAACCCAAGATGTACCCGCCGCGCTTGACAGCGCCGTGAATGACAAATCGATGACGACGCCTCGCGGCTGGTTCAAGCGCCTCGTCGCCCAGGAGGACTTGAACTTCCTGCTGACCAACCGCGTTCCGCGCATCGCGCTGACGAAGTTGATGGGCCGCTTCTCGCGCATCGAGAGCCCGTGGCTGACCCGGCTGACCATCGCTGTCTGGCGGACGTTCACGCCGCTGGACCTGAGCGAGGCCAGCCACCAACACTTCAGATCGCTGAAGGACTGCTTCACGCGGGAGCTGAAGCCCGGCTCGCGTGTGTTCGACCCACGGCCCGAGGTGTTCGCGAGCCCGAGCGATGCCATCGTTGGCGCGACGGGCGAAGTGGCGCGCGGGCAGGTCTACCAAGCCAAGGGCTTTCCGTATTCAACCGCCGAGCTGTTCGGACCGACACAGGACGCGAGCGTCTTCGAGGGCGGCCGCTTCGTCACGCTGCGGCTGACGTCGGCGATGTACCACCGCTTCCACGCACCGGCCGACGGCACGGTGGAGCATGTGACCTATCTGAGCGGCGATACCTGGAATGTGAACCCGGTGGCACTCAAGCGCGTGGAGCGGCTGTTCTGCCGCAACGAACGCGCGGTCGTGCGCATGAAGCTGTCAAGCGGCCACTCGGTCGCGCTGGTGCCGGTGGCGGCCATCCTGGTCGCGAGCATCCGACTGCATTTTCTCGACGTGCTGCTGCACCTGGGCCGTCAGGGGGCGAACGAGATGCCCTGTTCCGCGCCGCATGCCAAGGGCCAGGAGATGGGCTGGTTCGAGCACGGCTCGACCATCATCGTCTTCGTGCCGCGCGGCTTCGAGCTGGCCGAGGGCATTGCGCCCGGCGTGCAGATCCGCGCGGGGCAGGCGCTGCTCCGACGGGTCAGCTGACGGTGTCCGGTGCTGCAGCCTTCGCGGCCGCCGGCACCGGCAACAGGGCCGGCTCCGGTCGCGCCTTGGGTGCCGGCAGCATGCCCGGCAGCGCCGCCTCGTCGCCACGGTCGATGATCTCGAGCCGGCCGTCGAAATGCTCGACCAGCGCGGTCAGGCTCTCCACCCAGTCGCCGTCGTTGCAGTACAGGATGCCGTCGATCTCGCGGATCTCGGCATGGTGGATATGGCCGCAGACGACCCCATGCGCGCCGCGCTTCCTGGCCTCGCGCGCGACCGCGTTCTCGAACTCGTTGATGTAGCTGACCGCGCGCTTGACCTTGTGCTTCAGGTAGCGCGACAGGCTCCAGTACGGCAACCCGCACTTGGCGCGGATGCGGTTGAACCAGCGGTTGACCTTGAGCGTGAACTCATAGGCCAGGTCGCCCGCGATGGCCAGCCAGCGCGCACATTGGATGACGCCGTCGTAGAGGTCGCCGTGCGTGATCCACAGCCGCTTGCCGTCGGCCGTCACATGCATGGCCTCTTCCATCACGTCGACACCACCGAAGTTGTGCGTGAGGTATTTGCGCGCGAACTCGTCGTGGTTGCCCGGGATGAAGATGACGCGCGTGCCCTTGCGCGCCTTGCGCAGCAGCTTTTGTACGACGTCGTTGTGCGACTGCGGCCAGTACCAGGAGCGGCGCAGTTGCCAGCCGTCAATGATGTCGCCGACGAGGTAGAGGGTCTCGCACTCCACGTCGCGCAGAAAGTCGAGCAGGGCCTTGGCCTGGCAGCCGGGCGTGCCCAGGTGCAGGTCCGAGATCCAGACAGTTCGCACCGACAGCGTGGGCGTGTCGGCGGCAGCGGAGTCTTGCGTCGTCGGCATGGCGGGCATGCTGCCCGCCGGTCATGACGCGACCGTGAACGTGTCGCGCTTACGCTGCTGGCAGGCTTGCGGCCAGCCGAGGCGTTGCCGCCTCGACGGGCGCCAGCAGCCGGGGCCAGAGCTTCGCGCCAAGGTCACGGCGGAACGGGCCGAAGTGCTCGATCCTCTGCACGCCCAGGTCGGCCGGCGCAACAACATGGCGCTGCACCTGGGCGGCAGTGAACTGACCAGCCAAGGCGTCCACGGCCGCGGCGGGGCCGAAGAGATGGTCGTCCGAGATGCTCCACAGGTGCACGGCGCCGCGGAAGCGGTCATAGGCCCGTTCACGCGCCAGGCTGTCATCACCGAACAAAAAGCCGGGCGTGCGCCCCCAGGCCGCCCACTCCAGCGCGGCTGCTGCCGGCAGGTCCTGCGCACGCGGGCCGAGCAGGCGGCCCGGTGCGTCGCCCAGCAGGCGCACGAGCACCGGCAGCATGGCGTGAAAGAACAGCCAGGCCTGTACACGCGCAAAGCCCGACCAATGGCCCAGGTAAGCCACCTGCGCCGCGACGCCCAACACGGCATCCACCTTGTCCGCAAAGCCCGGCACCAGACCGACGGCATTGCCACCCAGCGAATGCCCCACCCAGAGCAGGCCCAGCTCATGTCCCTGGCGCTCAGCCTCCAGGCGCCGGCGCTTGTCCGCCGCATGCAGCGCAGCGGCCATGTCCACGCGAGCCCAGTCGCGCAGGCGCACGTCCTCGCCCTGGCGCAAGGCGGCACGTGACGCGGCGATGCCTCTGTAGTCGAAGCTCAGCACCGCGTACCCGCGCCGCGCCATCCACTCCGCAAAGTGGCGGTAGTAGCTGGCTGGAACCGCCGTCGCGGCGCCGATGATGGCCACCGCCTTCACGCCGACGGATGGCGGTGGCTCGAACCACTGTGCTGCCAACAGGCGCCCGTCGCTGCAGCGCAGCGGTATCGGCACCGGGCCTGCCGGCAGATACCCGGGATCGATGGGATCCTCTTCCGGCGCCGTTATCAACTCGGCGATTGGCAGGGCCTTGGAGGGGGTCAAAGTTAGCGTGGACATTGGAGGACCTCGGATCAACGCGCTTGCGGCGTCAGCGAAGGCACTCTAGATTGGCGACTTTCCCGCCGCTAGATGCGCAGCAAGTCTCATATCGTCAATCAGATGTCAACAACGACCGCCGACTTGCCCGCCGTCGGTCGCCGCCGCCAGACCGTCGCCGAGGAAGCGCTGGACGCCAACGCGCTCGAACTTTTCGCCCGCGTCGCTCAAGCGGGCAGCTTCGCGCAGGCCGCCCGGGAGCTCGGCCTCACCCGCGCCGCCATCAGCCGCCGCATCGCCGCCATCGAGAATGCCGTCGGCCTCACCCTGTTTGCTCGCAGCACACGCAGCCTCGGCCTGACCGAAGCCGGACGGCGGCTGCACTCGCGCGCCCGCGCCGTCCGCGAGGCCGCCGAGAGCGCCCGCCTGGCGCTGCGCCAGACCCGCGACCAGCTTGACGGCACGATCCGCATCAGCGCCACCGCCGGGTTCGGCCGGCACGTGCTCGCACCATTGCTGGCGCGCTTTCAAGCCCTGCACCCCGCGGTGCGATACGAGCTCTTCTTCACCGATCGCCGCGTCGACCTCCTCCGCGAGGGCCTGGACATCGCCTTCCGCGTGACCAGCAAGCCGCCTGAGTCGTGGGTGGCCCAGCCCGTGCTCAAGTTTGAGGTCCGCGCCTACGGCATTGATCGACTTCTTTCAGGGGATAACCTGCAGGATCTGGCGACAGCGCCCGTGCTGTTGCTGGGCCAGAGCGAAGAAGCCTTTGCGAGCCAGTGGCAGCACGAGGATGGCCGGCGCGAGGACGTTTCGCTGCAAGCCTCGGCTTGGGGAAGCGACCTGGATGGGCTGATCGCGCTCGCCCGCCACGGTGCTGGTCTAGTTATCGCTCCGGACTTCTGCGTTGAACCGGTTCCCGCCCTGCAGGCCATCGGCGTGATGCCCGACCTGGGTCTCCCGCCGCTGCGAAACATGCTGCCGGGATGGCGGCTGCTTGTCGGGCTGGACACAGTACAAGCGCTGACATTGCCACTGCCCGCGGGCTCGGAGGCCGCACGCGCGCTCGTGCGCTTTGTGCGCGACGCGCTGGCGGCGGCGCGGAAGGCCGAGCGCTCCTGACGGACTATCCACGGCTGCATGCCAATGACAGCGAGCGTCCCAGCGCGGCGTCATTGCGTAGCTTGACTTGAGCGCAGCTTGGCGAGCTGAGGCGGTCGGGCTTGCAGAACAAGCTCAGCAACGTCTTGAGCGCGTCGGTGAATTGACACCCGTCCCGTCTCAGATCGGTTTAGGAACGATTCGAAGCTCATCGAACGCCGGCTGAGTATTGCCCGGTGAATTTCGGGCCGCTCACCTAGATTGAAGACTAATCGCGCGGAAAGCCAAGTGGTTTGGGATTCAATAGTCCTTCAAGCCTGATTGAAGGCATCAAACCCTGCAAACCAAATTCGAGCACTCGAAAAACAAAACCCCTCGCAGCCTGGGCTGGAGGGGTTTTGAGGGGTAAATAGCCTGACGATGACCTACTTTCACACGGGAATCCGCACTATCATCGGCGCTGGCTCGTTTCACTGTCCTGTTCGGGATGGGAAGGAGTGGGACCAAGTCGCTATGGTCGTCAGGCTTGACTGGTTGGCTTGTTGACTGAGTCAACAAACCCAATTGGTAGAGTCAGCAGAACTCGACATGGTCGATCTGCACACAGCAGTTATTTCTATAACTGCAGCGGAATCAGCTTAGTTTGATTGCGTCTTCGTAGCTTCGAAGAACGACATAACTTGAATCCTCACCTTGAGACATGCTGTTGCACAGACTCTCAAAGTTATAGGGTCAAGCCTCACGGGCAATTAGTACTGGTTAGCTTAACGCATTACTGCGCTTCCACACCCAGCCTATCAACGTCCTGGTCTCGAACGACCCTTCAGGGGGCTCTAGGCCCCGGCAAGACTCATCTTGAGACGAGTTTCCCGCTTAGATGCTTTCAGCGGTTATCTCTTCCGCACTTAGCTACTCGGCAATGCCACTGGCGTGACAACCGATACACCAGAGGTGCGTCCACTCCGGTCCTCTCGTACTAGGAGCAGGCTCTCTCAATCTTGCAGCGCCCACGGAAGATAGGGACCAAACTGTCTCACGACGTTTTAAACCCAGCTCACGTACCTCTTTAAATGGCGAACAGCCATACCCTTGGGACCGGCTACAGCCCCAGGATGAGATGAGCCGACATCGAGGTGCCAAACACCGCCGTCGATATGAACTCTTGGGCGGTATCAGCCTGTTATCCCCAGAGTACCTTTTATCCGTTGAGCGATGGCCCTTCCATACAGAACCACCGGATCACTTTGTCCTACTTTCGTACCTGCTCGACTTGTCAGTCTCGCAGTCAAGCACGCTTATGCCAATGCACTATCGACACGATTTCCGACCGTATCTAGCGTACCTTCGAACTCCTCCGTTACACTTTGGGAGGAGACCGCCCCAGTCAAACTGCCCACCATACACTGTCCCCATCCCGGATAACGGGACAAGGTTAGAACCTCAAACACACCAGGGTGGTATTTCAACGTTGGCTCCATAAGATCTAGCGACCTTACTTCAAAGCCTCCCACCTATCCTACACAGATCTGTTCAAAGTCCAATGTAAAGCTACAGTAAAGGTTCATGGGGTCTTTCCGTCTTTCCGCGGGGAGATTGCATCATCACAAACATTTCAACTTCGCTGAGTCTCTGGAGGAGACAGTGTGGCCATCATTACTCCATTCGTGCAGGTCGGAACTTACCCGACAAGGAATTTCGCTACCTTAGGACCGTTATAGTTACGGCCGCCGTTTACTGGGACTTCAGTCAAGAGCTTGCACCCCATCATTTAATCTTCCAGCACCGGGCAGGAGTCACACCCTATACGTCGACTTTCGTCTTTGCAGAGTGCTGTGTTTTTAATAAACAGTTGCAGCCACCGATTCTCTGCGGCCTCATTGGGCTCACCAAGTAAATGGATCACCTACTAAAGGCACACCTTCTTCCGAAGTTACGGTGTCAATTTGCCGAGTTCCTTCTCCAGAGTTCTCTCAAGCGCCTTAGAATACTCATCTCGCGCACCAGTGTCGGTTTGCGGTACGGTCGTCAATAGCTGAAGCTTAGTGGCTTTTCTTGGAAGCAGGGTATCACTCACTTCGTCTGCAAGCAGACTCGTTATCACGCCTCATCTAATCCCCCCGGATTTGCCTAAGGGGCACGACTACACGCTTGAACCAACATATCCAACAGTTGGCTGAGCTAACCTTCTCCGTCCCCACATCGCACTATTGATCGGTACAGGAATATTGACCTGTTTCCCATCAGCTACGCATCTCTGCCTCGCCTTAGGGGCCGACTCACCCTACGCCGATGAACGTTGCGTAGGAAACCTTGCGCTTTCGGCGAGGGGGCTTTTCACCCCCTTTAACGCTACTCATGTCAGCATTCGCACTTCTGATACCTCCAGCAGGCTTCACAACCCACCTTCACAGGCTTACAGAACGCTCTCCTACCACGTGCAATAAATTGCACATCCGCAGCTTCGGTAACTGGCTTAGCCCCGTTACATCTTCCGCGCAGGACGACTCGATCAGTGAGCTATTACGCTTTCTTTAAATGATGGCTGCTTCTAAGCCAACATCCTGACTGTTTTAGCCTTCCCACTTCGTTTCCCACTTAGCCAATTTTGGGGACCTTAGCTGGCGGTCTGGGTTGTTTCCCTCTTGAGTCCGGACGTTAGCACCCGGTGCTCTGTCTCCCAAGCTGTACTCATCGGTATTCGGAGTTTGCATAGGTTTGGTAAGTCGCCATGACCCCCTAGCCTAAACAGTGCTCTACCCCCGATGGTAATACTTGAGGCACTACCTAAATAGTTTTCGGAGAGAACCAGCTATTTCCAAGTTTGTTTAGCCTTTCACCCCTATCCACAGCTCATCCGCTAGTTTTGCAACACTAGTCGGTTCGGACCTCCAGCACCTGTTACGGTACCTTCATCCTGGCCATGGATAGATCACTTGGTTTCGGGTCTACACCCAGCGACTATTCGCCCTATTCGGACTCGATTTCTCTACGGCTTCCCTATTCGGTTAACCTCGCCACTGAATGTAAGTCGCTGACCCATTATACAAAAGGTACGCAGTCACCCTTGCGGGCTCCTACTTTTTGTATGCATGCGGTTTCAGGATCTATTTCACTCCCCTCCCGGGGTTCTTTTCGCCTTTCCCTCACGGTACTTGTTCACTATCGGTCGATTACGAGTATTTAGCCTTGGAGGATGGTCCCCCCATATTCAGACAGGATTTCACGTGTCCCGCCCTACTCTATTCGCGCCTAGTTCCACAATCTGCATTTCTCATACGGGGCTATCACCCGCTATGGCCGGACTTTCCATTCCGTTCTGATATACAAACTGCTAAAACGCGAGGGCTACTCCGATTTCGCTCGCCACTACTTTCGGAATCTCGGTTGATGTCTTTTCCTCGAGCTACTGAGATGTTTCAGTTCACCCGGTTCGCCACAATGACCTATGTATTCAGTCAGAGTTACTCCTTGCGGAGTGGGTTTCCCCATTCGGAAATCTCCGGATCAAAGCTAATTTGCCAGCTCCCCGAAGCTTATCGCAGGCTATCACGTCCTTCGTCGCCTGTAATCGCCAAGGCATCCACCACATGCACTTAGTCACTTGACCCTATAACTTTGACAGCGCTGACTGCACTGTCGTCAAGGACTTACACGAATCTTGTTTCATCCGTGTGTTATTTGAGTATTCACGCGTTACGCCGTTCTTCATACCTAATCAAATTAGCTTTCGCTACTTCGCTTAGTTGAAGTCTATGTTGACGCAATCAAAATGCTACTAGCGGCACGGTGCTTCGAACCCTTTACGATTCGTCGCTTTCCGCTAGCAGCGCTGATTCGACTCTACAAATTGTTAAAGAACAACAGCCGATCTATGCAGACCAGAGCTGGTAAACCTCAGCGAACATTGCTATTCGCTAAGGTTTACCAACTGAATGAGTGAAACTGGTGGAGGATGACGGGATCGAACCGACGACCCCCTGCTTGCAAAGCAGGTGCTCTCCCAGCTGAGCTAATCCCCCGGTTCAAATCTATTCGATTTGCCGTGGTGGGTCTGGCTGGATTTGAACCAGCGACCCCCGCCTTATCAAGACGGTGCTCTAACCGACTGAGCTACAGACCCACGCGAACCATGCGCGTGAACTCTGTTGTTATCGTCAGCCTGTCGAGGCCAGCTCAACAGGCTCACGCAATTTCACTCACTGTTGTGTGACAGCCGATAAGTGTGGGCGCTTAAAGCCAAGTGCTTGAGCTTTCGCTCTTTAGTGTGACCTTGCTCTGCCAATACCGAAGTAATGACGAGGCGCGATCTATCTAGAAAGGAGGTGATCCAGCCGCACCTTCCGATACGGCTACCTTGTTACGACTTCACCCCAGTCACGAACCCTGCCGTGGTAATCGCCCTCCTTGCGGTTAGGCTAACTACTTCTGGCAGAACCCGCTCCCATGGTGTGACGGGCGGTGTGTACAAGACCCGGGAACGTATTCACCGCGGCAAGCTGATCCGCGATTACTAGCGATTCCGACTTCACGCAGTCGAGTTGCAGACTACGATCCGGACTACGACCGGGTTTCTGGGATTAGCTCCCCCTCGCGGGTTGGCAGCCCTCTGTCCCGGCCATTGTATGACGTGTGTAGCCCTACCCATAAGGGCCATGATGACCTGACGTCATCCCCACCTTCCTCCGGTTTGTCACCGGCAGTCTCATTAGAGTGCCCTTTCGTAGCAACTAATGACAAGGGTTGCGCTCGTTGCGGGACTTAACCCAACATCTCACGACACGAGCTGACGACGGCCATGCAGCACCTGTGTTCTGGCTCTCTTTCGAGCACTTCCAAATCTCTTCGGAATTCCAGACATGTCAAGGGTAGGTAAGGTTTTTCGCGTTGCATCGAATTAAACCACATCATCCACCGCTTGTGCGGGTCCCCGTCAATTCCTTTGAGTTTCAACCTTGCGGCCGTACTCCCCAGGCGGTCAACTTCACGCGTTAGCTTCGTTACTGAGAAGAAACCCTCCCAACAACCAGTTGACATCGTTTAGGGCGTGGACTACCAGGGTATCTAATCCTGTTTGCTCCCCACGCTTTCGTGCATGAGCGTCAGTACAGGTCCAGGGGATTGCCTTCGCCATCGGTGTTCCTCCGCATATCTACGCATTTCACTGCTACACGCGGAATTCCATCCCCCTCTACCGTACTCTAGCCATGCAGTCACAAATGCAGTTCCCAGGTTGAGCCCGGGGATTTCACATCTGTCTTGCATAACCGCCTGCGCACGCTTTACGCCCAGTAATTCCGATTAACGCTTGCACCCTACGTATTACCGCGGCTGCTGGCACGTAGTTAGCCGGTGCTTATTCTTCAGGTACCGTCATGAGTCCCAGGTATTAACCAGAACCTTTTCTTCCCTGACAAAAGCGGTTTACAACCCGAAGGCCTTCTTCCCGCACGCGGCATGGCTGGATCAGGCTTGCGCCCATTGTCCAAAATTCCCCACTGCTGCCTCCCGTAGGAGTCTGGGCCGTGTCTCAGTCCCAGTGTGGCTGGTCGTCCTCTCAGACCAGCTACAGATCGTTGGCTTGGTGGGCTTTTACCCCACCAACTACCTAATCTGATATCGGCCGCTCCAATCGCGCGAGGTCTTGCGATCCCCCGCTTTCACCCTCAGGTCGTATGCGGTATTAGCTGCTCTTTCGAGCAGTTATCCCCCACGACTGGGCACGTTCCGATATATTACTCACCCGTTCGCCACTCGTCAGCTTAACCTGTTACCGTTCGACTTGCATGTGTAAGGCATGCCGCCAGCGTTCAATCTGAGCCAGGATCAAACTCTACAGTTCGATCTTGATTTACTCAACGGAATCGACTCAAACCATTTGCATAGTTCAAATCTAATTTCCGTGAGCGTTTAAAGTCCGAAGGACCGTCATCAGTTACCTGACAACATCACTTCACTTCAAACGCCCACGCTTATCGGCTGTGAATTATTAAAGAACATCGCGTTACTTTAAGCATTTGCTCTTGTTTCGCGTCGCTGTCGAATCGTTTAATTCGTCAGCAGCAAAGAAGCGAGATTCTAATCTGCTTTTTGCTTCGTCGTCAAGTATTTTCGAAAATTTCTTTTCTCAATACTCCGCCAACTTTCGTTGGCCGACTTGGCTTTCTTTGTCACTTCAAACTGCCCGCATTTGCATTCAGTCGTCAGCAGCAAAGAGGCGAGATTTTGATCTGCTTTCACAGTGTCGTCAAGTACTTTGCGAAAATTTCTTTTCAGAACTCTTCAGCACCCAACGAACTCAAAGTCCGCCCCAAGCCTTTCGGCTCGGCTTCACTTCCTTCAATTCGCCGCACTCACCGTCTCCAGTCAGCGCCACGCTTTGTCAGCAGCGAAGCCCACGACTGTAGCACAGGAATTTGAGCGGATGCAAGAGCTCAGCGCTGTCGGCTATGAAATTGCTTCAGCGCGTCTGACGAGGCCAAGTTCTCGACCGCCTTCTATCTATATAGCTGCCAACCGTACTGCACGCAGCGTCGAGGCGCCGGCCTCCACTGAACCACCCGCTCAATGCACCGCCGCCGCACCGCCCCTGACGGCGGCAAGCTCCTTGTCCGCGGCAGCTTGTGGATCTTCGCTGCCCAGAATGGCTGGCAGCGCCGCAGCCAGGCGCGTGCTGTCAGCGCGAAGGACGCGCTGCTTCACAGCCGGGATCTGCGAAGGGTGCATGGAGAAGCTGCGCAGCCCCATCGCCAGCAGCAGCTCGGTGAAAACCGGATCGCCCGCCATCTCGCCGCAGACGCTGACTCCCTTCCCTGCTGCTCGCGCCTGCGCGATGGACTGGCTGAGCAGCTGCAGCACTGCCGGATGCCAGGGGTCGTAAAGGTGGGCCACAGCTTCGTCAGCTCGATCTATGGCGAGCGTGTATTGGATCAGATCGTTCGTGCCGATCGAGACGAAGTCCACATGCCGCAGCAACAGGGGCAGCATGACCGCAGCTGCGGGGATTTCGATCATGACGCCCAGCTCGACGCGCGTGTAGGCATGACCGGTGTCGGTGAGTTGCTGCTGCACCTTGCGCACCGTCTCCAGGATCTGCCTGACTTCCGACAGGTGAGCCACCATCGGAATCAGCAGCTTGACCTTGCCAAACGCGCTCGCCCGATAGATGGCGCGCAGTTGCTGGCGGAACATGCTGGGCTCTGCCAGGCTCCACCGGATGGCGCGCAGGCCCATGGCCGGGTTGAGCACATGTTCATGGCGCAGTTCATTGACGGTCAACCGGTCCAGCGGCTTGTCAGCGCCGACGTCGACGGTGCGAATCGTGACCGGCATGCCCTTCATGGCCACGACAGCCGCCTTGTAGGCGGCGAACTGCTCCTCCTCGCTCGGCAGTTCGCCATCGCGGTTCATGAAGAGGAATTCACTGCGGAAGAGCCCGACGCCCGTCGCACCGGCCAGCACGGCGCCTTCGGCATCCGCAGGCATCTCGATGTTGGCGTGCAGCTCGATGTGTGCGCCGTCCAGCGTCACCGCCGGCGTGTGGCGCAGGCGCCCGAGCCGCGCGCGCTCCAGTTCACTCTGGCGCTGACGAAAACGGTACTCCTCCAGCACGATGGGCGAGGGGTTGACGATGACGGTGCCGGCGTCGCCATCGATGATGACCCAGTCGTCCTGCCTGATGAGGCGCGAGGCCTCGCGGGTGCCGACGACAGCGGGAATGTCCAGGCTGCGCGCGACGATGGCCGTGTGGGAGGTCTTGCCGCCGATGTCGGTGATGAAGCCACGGAAGACACTGCGCTTGAACTGGATCATGTCGGCCGGCGCAATGTCGGCGGCGACGAGGAGCAAGGGGTCTTCGCCGCCGAAGTCGCGCGGCGTGACGGGCGTGGGTGTGTCACCCTGCTCGTGAGCCAACGCCCGCAGGACGCGTTCGACGACCTGCTCCAGATCGGCCTTGCGTTCGCGCAAATAGTCGTCCTCCATCTCGTCGAACTGGCGCGCCAGCACTTCAAGATGGGCGGACAGCGCCCATTCGGCGTTGTAGTGGCGTTCGACGATCCAATGACTTGCACCGCCGGTGAAGGCCTCGTCGTGCAACAGCATCAGGTGCACGTCGAGCAACGCGGCGAGCTCGTGTGGCGCATCGTCAGGCAGTTCGTCCTTGAGCGTGCTCAGCTCCAACGCAACGGCGTCGCGCGCACGCAGCAGGCGTTCAACCTCCCCCGGGATCTCCGCCGGCGCGACGAAATAGTGGGCCACGTCAACGCGGCTGGAGGCCACCAGCACGGCACGACCAATGGCCACCCCCCGCGAGACCGCAATGCCGAACACCTGAAAGCTCATCAGCGCACTCCGCAGATCGAGGCGCCAATGTAGCGCGTCGCGCGGCGCCGTCGCGTCATGGTTTTTTCATGAGCGCTTCACTGCAGCGTCAAACCGGCGGCCCAGCATGACGGCCATGAATCGCAGCCAAATCATTCTGCATGCGCCGTTGCATGCCCCTGCCGTGCAGCGCCCGCAGCGCGCCTCTCACAGCCGCCTCAGCGTCAGCTGGGCGCGCAGCGAAGCTGAGGTGCGTGAAGCCCAGGCGTTGCGATACCAGGTCTTTGCCGTGGAGATGGGCGCGCGGCTGACCCCGCCCAAAGGCACGCCCGGCGGCCTGGACATCGACCTCTTCGACGCCTATTGCGAGCATGTGCTGGTGCGTGCCGACGGCGCCGACGGCGAGCCCGGGCCGGTCGTCGGCACTTATCGCGTGCTGACGCCGGCCGCCGCCAAGCGCGCCGGCGGCCTGTACAGCGACACCGAGTTCGACCTCACGCGGCTGCGCGGCATGCGTTCCCGGGTTGCCGAGATCGGCCGTTCATGCGTGCATGCCGACCATCGCAGCGGCGGCGCGATCATTGCGCTCTGGGGGGCGCTTGCCGAGTTCATGGCTCGCAACGGGCTGGACACCGTCATCGGCTGCGCCAGCGTCAGCATGCGCGATGGTGGCCATTTCGCGGCCAGCCTGTGGCGGCAGATCGCCGCCGACCACCTCGCGCCCATCGACTGCCAGGTCCGCCCGCGCCTGCCGCTGCCCATCGAGCACCTGCGCCAGGACTTGGCGGTGGAGCCGCCGGCGCTGATCCGCGGCTATCTGCGCTGCGGCGCGAAGCTGATGGGCGAGCCGGCCTGGGACCCGGACTTCAACACGGCCGACCTGCCGCTGATCGTGCGCATGGCCGACCTGCCGGCGCGCTTTCGCCGCCTGAGCAGCTGAGTCAACGCCCGCTCACTGACCTTCGCCGAACTTGTCGTTGACGAGGGCGGTGATCCCGTCCTGAGCTGCCTGCTCGTCCTCGCCATCGGTCTCCAGTTCGACCGTGGCGCCGATGCCGGCGGCCAGCATCATGACCCCCATGATGCTCTTGGCGTTCACACGGCGGCCGTTGCGCGTCATGTAGACCTCGCACTTGAAGCCGCCGGCCAGCTTGGTCAACTTGGCAGAGGCGCGCGCATGGAGGCCGAGCTTGTTGCTGATGGTGAGTGTGGACTTGATCATTCGGCGGGGGACAAGGGAGGCATGGCGACGATGCCGGTGACCGCGCCCTGCATGGCGCGGCGTGCCAGCTCGGTCAAAGGCTTCTGACTGGCGTAACAGAGCGTGCGCCACAGCATGGGCACGCTGACACCGCTGAGCACCTGCACCTGCTCCCCTGCGAGGCGCTGGGCGCCATTGCTGGGCGTCGCACCGAACACATCGGTCAGCACCAGCCACTCGGACTGGCCGGCCTGCGCCATCAGCGTGCGGGCGGCCGCCTCAACGTCCTCGGCACACATGCCGGGGTGGACGTCCAGGACGGTCAGCGTCGGCGCACAGTCGGGAAAGGTGTGCTCGGCCACCTGCCGCAGCGCGGAGGCCAGCGGCGCGTGGGCGATCACGAGCAAGTTGGGCATGCCGGCATGTTAGCGGGCGGCCTCGATGGCCAGCCCGCCACGGAAGCCCTCCCAGGCGGCCGCGTCATCCCGCTCGGCCGTCATCAAAGCCTGATAGACCCGCCCGCCGTGGGCGAACACGGCCACGCGCGTCACGCCGGCAGCAGCGGCGAGGCGGTATTCCGCGGCTTCGGGCATGGGTGTCATCCCTGGCACCTGCAGGGCCGAGGCTGGCGGCAACGCCTGGCCGAGTTTGGCAGCCAGAGCCTGGGGCATCGCCTTCAGCGCCGCGCCCACCTGCGTGGGGTCGGGCACATCGGCCCAGGACATCGCAAAGCGCCGGCCTGCTGCCTCGCACTGGGCCAAGCCCATGTCCTTGCGCTGTTCGACCTCGGGCTTGCAGGGGAACAGCGCCACGGCGCCAGACCCGGCCGGCCGCGCCTCGCGCCAATTCAACGCGGGCTGGCAGGCCGACAGCAGGCTCAGCATTAGGGCAAATCCGGCGGTCGTCCTCAGGTGCATGGCCGAATTATCGGCAGCCGGCCGCCGACAATTCCGCGATGCAAGATATGCCCCTTCCTCAAGCCCTGGCGGGCGTGCGCGTGCTGGACCTGTCCCGCGTGCTGGCCGGTCCGTGGTGCACGCAGACCCTGGCCGACCTGGGCGCCGACGTCATCAAGATCGAACGCCCCGGCAGCGGCGACGACACCCGCGCCTGGGGCCCGCCCTATCTGAAGGACGCCGACGGCCACGACACCTCCGAGGCAGCCTATTTCCTCGGCGCCAACCGCAACAAGCGCTCGCTGGCCGTCGACCTCGCCACACCCGAGGGGCAGGCCATCGTGCGCAGGCTGGCCGCGCAAGTCGACGTGCTGGTGGAAAACTTCAAGGTCGGCGACCTGGCCCGCTACGGGCTGGATGCGCAAAGCCTGCTGGCCGAGCACCCAGGCCTCGTCATCTGCTCCATCACCGGCTTCGGCCAGACCGGGCCCTACGCCGAGCGCGCCGGCTACGACTACGCCGTGCAGGGCATGGGCGGGTTGATGAGCGTCACCGGCGAGCGCGACGACCTGCCTGGTGGCGGGCCGCAGAAGGTCGGTGTGGCCGTGGCCGACCTCTTCACCGGCATGTATGCCACCGTCGCCATCCTGGCCGCGCTGCGCCACCGCGACGCCACCGGCCAGGGCCAGGTCATCGACATGGCCCTGCTCGACACCCAACTCGCCATGCTCGCCAACCTGGGCAGCAACTACCTGTGCAGCGGCAAGGCGCCGGGCCGCATGGGCAATGCGCACCAGAACATCGTGCCGTACCAGACCTTCGAAGCGAGCGACGGCTATCTGATCCTGGCCGTCGGCAACGACCGCCAGTTCGCCAAGTTCTGCGAGATCGCCGGCCGCCCGGACTGGGCGACCGACCCCCGCTTCGCCACCAACTCGGAGCGCGTGCGCCACCGCGCCGTCCTCGTGCCGCAGCTGGAAGAAGCCATGCGCCAGCGCCCCCGGGCCGATTGGCTGGCCGCGCTGGAGGCCGCCAAGGTGCCCTGCGGCTCGATCAACTCTATTGGTGAGGCGCTGGCCGACCCGCAGGCGCAAGCTCGCGGCGCGGTGGTTGCCATGCCCCACCCCCTGACGCCCGATCTGCGCCTCGTCGCCAGCCCGATGAAGCTGTCCGCCACACCGATCACCTACCGCCACGCGCCCCCGCTGTTGGGGCAACACAGCGACGAGTTGCTGCGAGAAGCCGGCTGTTCTGCGGAAGAAATCACGACCTGGCGCGCAGCAGGCGTCATCGCGTGAGGGCTAACCCACCCCTGAACCAAGGGTTTCCCCCTGGCCGGGGGATGGAGGTGGCGGCCGCATGTCCTCAGCATGCGTCTACGCACCGAGGTGGGCCCACCACCTAGAACCATCCGCCTCGGGTCCGCAGCCACCGGGTCATGTCCACACCACCTTCTTCCGCGCCAGCGAGTGCCGCCAACGATGTCATGCCTGAGCCGACGCCGGTCCAGTGGGCAGATATCGTCCAGCAGCTGGGCGCCGAGATCGCCGGGCCGCTGAGCGCGGCGCTGGAGCAGATCCAGAACCTCGCCACCACCGGCCAGATCGACCGCCGCGGCCTGCGCCTGCTGCGCCGCAGTGTGGACGACGCCCGCACCGCCGGCATGCTGGGCCAGCAGCTTTCGCGTCTGGCCTCCGGGCGCCTGCGCCTGAACCGCGAGCGCCAGCACCTCACGCAGATGCTGCGCAGCGTGCTGGCCCAGCGCAGCCGCGAGACCCAGGCGCGGGGCGTGCAGGTGCGCCAATCGCTCAAGCCCGTCGAGATCTGGGCGGACGGCGCCCTGCTCTTCGCGCTGCTGAATGCGCTGATGGACTGGGCGCTGGCCAACACGCATTCCTCCGTCGACCTGCGACTGGACCTGACCCCCTGGCCGGTGAAGGCCCGCCTGAGCTGCCGCTTTGCGCACCGCGCGCTGGAGCTGCTGAGCGACGACGCCGATCCGCATGCGGCTACACCAGGGCTGGACTCCCTGGCCTGGCGGCTGCTTGAACAGACGGCCATCACGCTGGGTGTGCTGCCGCTGCGCGAGCAGGAGGCTGGCATCACGCTGCTGACGCTGGAGTTCAATCAGCTCGCGCCTGACGAGGCCCCGCCGGCGCCCGACAGCACGCACGCCCGGTTGGAAGCCGAGGCCGAGCGCATGGGTGGCAACTCCCGCCCGCTGGCGGGCTGCCAGCTGCTGATCCTCTCGGCAAACCGCGAACTGCGTGCCGAGGCCCAGGCCGCCGTGCGGCACATGGGCATGCTGATCGACACCGTGGGCAATGTGGCCGAGGCCGAGCAGTTCTGCCGCGAGGGCCTGCCCCATGCGCTGCTCTTCGACGCCGCGCTGATGAGCGAACCCCTGCTGCAGCTCATTGCCGGTGTCGGCCGCGACGCGCCGGACTTCTGCTTCGTCGAGATGTTCGACGGCGAGCACCGCACCCAGCTCTCCACGGCCACCAGCGACGGCGTGGCGCGCATCTCGCGCCGCCACCTGCCAGATGCGCTGCCGTCGCTGCTGATGTTCGAGCTGGCCAAGCGGCCCTGAGGCCATCGCCGCCAGGGGGATTCGGGCCGGCGCCTAAAATCCCGCCCATGCTGTCCCGCCGCCGCCTCGCTCCCGCCCTTGCGCTGATCTGCGCTGCTGCGCTGTCGGGCTGCGCCCGCGAGCACGCGCCCGCCGTCGATTACGTGCTGCTGAACGGCCAGAAGGCCAGCTCC
Source organism: uncultured Roseateles sp. (assembly GCA_963422775.4). GTDB lineage: Bacteria > Pseudomonadota > Gammaproteobacteria > Burkholderiales > Burkholderiaceae_C > Pelomonas. The sequence goes on along the minus strand of CAUJSJ030000130.1, from coordinate 49,880 downwards.
CAGCAATGGGCCGGCAAGGTCATGCTGGTGAACTTCTGGGCCACCAGCTGCGCGACCTGCGTGAAGGAAATGCCGCAGATCGTCGCCACGCACGACAAGTACAAGGCCCGCGGCCTGGACACGCTGGCTGTCGCGATGAGCTACGACCCGCCCGCCTTCGTGTCCCGGTTCGCCGAGACGCGCAAGCTGCCCTTCGGCGTGGCCATCGACAACACCGGCAGCGTCGCCCAGGCCTTCGGCCCGGTGCAGATGACGCCGACCACCTTCGTCATCAACAAGCGTGGCGAGATCGTCAAGCGCTTTGTCGGCGAACCCGACTTCGCCGCGCTGCACGGGCTCATCGAGCAATTGCTGGCCGAGGCCTGAGCCACCCCTGTTGTCGGGACGTTATGGGTGGCCCACAAGCTCTCATGACCGCAACGCCGGCCCCCGGCTGACACTGCGGCGATGCACAAGATCCTTGCACCCCTTGCCCTTGCGCTGCTATTGACCGCCTGCGCACACCAACCGCAGCCCGCACCGCCGCCGCGCATCGAGCCGACGGCCGCACAGCTCGACGCCGCGCGCCGCGTGGGGCTGGACGCTGCCGCGCTGGGCGACATGCTGAACAAGCCTCTATACCGCATGCAGCCCGCCGAACTGGGCCGCTTCCTGGCCTGGCAACAGCTGGACCAGCCGGCCCTGCGCCAGCGCATCGCCGCGCTGGCGCGCAAAAACATCGGCCAGCCCTACGAGCTCTTCCTGCTCGGCGAGTTCCCTTACGAGACCTACGACGCCCAGCCGCTGTTCGATCTCGCCAAGAGCGACTGCGTCGTCTTCGCCGAACATGTCTACGCGATGGCCCTGAGCGCCTCCTGGGAGGAGTTCTTCTGGATGCTGCAACGCATCCGCTACCGCGACGGCGTCATCGGCACGGCCACGCGCAACCACTACACCGAGGCCGACTGGAATCTCTCCAATCGCTGGCTGGTGACGGACATCACCAGCGCGCTCGGCGTGCCGACGCAGGCCTACCGCCAGGTCATCGACCGCAAGGCCTTCCTGCTCAAGCAGTTCAAGATCACGCGCGACATCCCGATGCAGAACTTCGACGATGTGTTTGTGGCCAAGCAGGACGTGGTCGCCATCGAGGCGCAGCTGCAGGACGGCGATTTCGTCAACGTGATCTCGTCGCGCGGTGCCGACTCGTGGGCCTCGCACGTGGGCTTGATCGTCACCGGCGCGGATGGCTCGCGCCACCTGCTGCACTCGGCCGAGCCGCAGGTGCGCGAGGAGACGCTGCAGGCCTTCATCGCCCGCATGGCGGCGCGCGATGCGCGCCAGGCGGGGCAGAACAAGCCGCAGCTGGCCGGCTTCAAGTTCCTGCGTTTGAACGACGCGCCGCAGGTGCCGCCGATGGCACCGCAGCCGCGTCCGGCGCGGCCCGCGGCGCTGGCGGGGTGATCAGGCCGCGGTCGGGCTGACCGTCGGATTGAGGGCCGCGTGGGCCTGCTGGTCCGCGTGGTAGCTGGAACGCACCATCGCGCCGACAGCCGCGTGCGTGAAGCCCATCTTGTAGGCCTCGGCCTCGAACGTCTTGAAGGTGTCGGGGTGCACATAGCGGCGCACCGGCAGGTGGTGGCCCGACGGCGCCAGGTACTGGCCGATGGTGATCATGTCGATGTCGTGCGCGCGCATGTCGCGCATGACCTGCAGGATCTCCTCGTCCGTCTCGCCCAGGCCCACCATGATGCCGCTCTTGGTCGGCACGCCGGGCACTGCCTGCTTGAAGCGCTTGAGCAGGTCCAGGCTGAACTGGTAGTCCGACCCCGGGCGCGCTTCCTTGTACAGGCGCGGCGCGGTCTCGAGGTTGTGGTTCATCACGTCCGGCGGCGCGGCCTTCAGGATGTCCAGCGCGCGGTCGGCGCGGCCGCGGAAGTCCGGCACCAGCACCTCGATCTGCGTCGCCGGGCTCAGCTCGCGGACCTTGGAGATGCACTCGGCGAAGTGGCCGGCACCGCCGTCCTTCAGGTCGTCGCGGTCGACGCTGGTGATGACGACGTACTTCAGCTTCAACGCGGCGATGGTCTTGGCCAGGTTCAGCGGCTCGTCCACATCCAGGGGGTCGGGCCGGCCGTGGCCGACGTCGCAGAACGGGCAGCGGCGCGTGCACTTGTCGCCCATGATCATGAAGGTGGCTGTGCCCTTGCCGAAGCATTCGCCGATGTTGGGGCAGCTCGCTTCCTCGCAGACGGTGTGCAGCTTGTGCTCGCGCAGGATCTGCTTGATCTCGTAGAAGCGGGTGGACGGCGAGCCGGCCTTCACGCGGATCCAGTCGGGCTTCTTCAGCACCTCCGCCTGAGCGACGGGAACGATCTTGATCGGGATGCGCGAGGTCTTGGCCTCGGCCTTTTGCTTGATCGTCGGGTCGTAAGTGGTGTCGGACATGGATCAGGGCGTCAGCTGTGCGGACAGGCGCTCGGCGAGCAGCCCGGCCGCGGTGGACCAGTCGGTGAAAACCCCGAGTTTATCGAGAGACGTGGTTTGCAGCCCTTCGTAGCCGCACGGATTGATGCGGAGAAAGGGCTCCAGGTCCATCGCGACATTGAGCGCGAGGCCGTGATAGGTGCAGTGGCGGCTGACCTTGATGCCCAGGGCGGCGACCTTGGCCAGGCCCCGGAACGCATCGGCCGGGTCGACCGGCCCGGCCAGCGCCGCATGGCTGCCGGGGTCGGCCGGGCGCACGTAGATGCCCGGCGCGCCGCCCACGCGCAGGCCGGTCACGCCGTAGCTGTCCAGCGTCTGGATGAGGGCCGTCTCCAGGCGGAAGACGTATTCCTTGACGAAGATGCCCAGCCGCCGCAGGTCGACGAGGGGATAGGCCGTGACCTGACCGGGACCGTGATACGTCACCTGGCCGCCGCGCTCGGTCGCAACGACGGGGATGTCACCGGGCAGCAGCAGATGCTCCGGCTTGCCGGCCAGGCCTTGGGTGAAGGTGGGCGGGTGCTCGCACAGCCAGAGTTCGTCCGGCGTGTCGGCGTCTCTTGCCGCCGTGAAGGCCCGCATGGCCTCCAGCGTGGGCAGGTATTCGACCCGCCCGAGAGTCTTGACGATCATGCGGGCATCATAGGCAGCCGCTGTAAGCCTTCGCTCCGCTGAGCCGACTGGACCCGATGAAGAAGCCCCTGATCGCCGCCCTGCTGCTCGCCGCCTCGCTCGCCCAGGCGAGCGCCCTGTCCGACGCGCTGACCGCCTATGACGACGGCGACCTGAAGGCGGCGGCGCGCGGCTTTGCCGACTCCGCCAGGCGCGGCGAGCCGCTGGGCCAGTTCAACCTGGCGATGATGAACCTGCGCCGCGAGCTGCCCGGCGCCAGCGACGCCAAGGCCTGGCAGCTGCTGCAAGGCGCCGCGGCCCGGCAACTGGCACTGGCCGAGAACGCGCTGGGCGAAATGATCGAGCAGGGCCGCCACGGCAAGCCTGATGCGAAGGCCGCCTGCGGCTGGTTCGAGCGCGCAGCCGAACACGGCAGTGGCGATGGCGCGCTGGCCACCGCCACCTGCTACTACCTCGGCCGTGGCCGCGCCAAGGACATGGCACAGGCTCATCGCTGGTACCTGGAGGCGGCCAAGGCGGGTGACGTCGGCGCGCAATACCTGGTCGCGTCGATGTTCGAGACCGGGCTGGGCGTGGAGGCCGACGCGCGACTGGCGCGCTACTGGTACGACGTGGCTGCCAAGAACGGCGACGAGGCGGCCCGGTTCAAGCGCCAGGCGCTGGACACGAGCTCAGACCCACGCGTCCAGTAGCTGAAGCAGCGACGACGCGGTTGCGGCCACCCTGCTTGGCCTGGTAAAGCGCCAGGTCGGCGCGCTTGAGCACGGCCTCCCAGTCCGGGTCATCGGCCTGGGCGCCGGCATGGCCCACGCTGACCGTGATCACCACCGGCCCCTGCTCCGTCGTCAGCGGCGTGCGCTCGACGCGCAGCCGCAGCCGTTCGGCCACCTGGGCCGCGACGTCGCCGGGCTGGCCGGGCACGCAGATGACGAACTCCTCGCCGCCGATGCGGAACTTCTGGTCGTAGCCGCGCAGCTCATGCGCCACCAGCGCGGTGACATGCCGGATCGCCTGGTCGCCCACGGCATGGCCATGCTGGTCGTTGATGCGCTTGAAATGGTCGATGTCGAAGGTGACGAGGTGAAAGCCCGCGCCGGTACGCCGGGCGCGCTCGAACTCGCTGCCCAGCACCTGAGCCAGCGTCCAGCGGTTGAGCCAGCCGGTCATGGGGTCGGTCTCGGCATGCTGGCGCAGCGCCAGGGCCTGCTTGCGGATCACCATCAGCGCACAGGCCGCCGACGACAGCGCGATGAACATGAACATCGACAGCCGGCCGAAGGTCTGGATCAGGTCGCTGCCCAGGATCTGGCGCTCCGCGCCCATGTGCGACGCAACGAGCGCAATTCGCGCACTGAGCTGCAAGGCGTAGAGCAGTTCCACGACGAGCAGGCCCGTCAGCGCCGAACGCCAGCGGTAGCTGGGCGAGCGCAGGATGGTGAGCACGGTCGTGAGGCTGATGGCCAGCAGCAGCGGCAGCATGATGAGCAGCCGGGCCTCGACGCTGCGCGCGCCGGGCAGGGCATGCACGGCAACCACCAGCACGCCCAGGCCCAGTGCCCAGCCCAGGCAGTGCGGACGCCCCAGATGGCGGCGCAGCCCGGACAGCACGGCCAGTTGGCCGCCCGCCGTGCAGGCATTGGCCACACCCAGCGCCAGCGCCGTGACCAGCGGTTTGTCGCTGGCGAACAGGCCGAGCAGGCCGTTCAGCAGAAAGACCAGCAGCCCATTGACGAAGAAGAGCACGCCGGCCAGTGCCCAGTCGAGCAGGGCGCGCTCGCCCCGGCTGGCCCAGTACAGGGCGCCCATGCCCAGCGCCATGAAGGCCGCGCTCAGGCAGGTGACGACGGCGAGGGTGTAGAGGTCCATGCCAGCCCCAAAGTGGCTGAAGACTCTACACCTGGATAGTGCGTTAGAGCACGACCTTGACCATCGGGTGCGTCGTCAGCGTGCGGTAGATCTCGTCGAGCTGCTCGCGGCTGGTGGCCGTGATGGTGATCGTCAGGCCCAGGTAGTTGCCGCCCTTGCTCGGGCGCTGCTCGATGGTGGCGGCGTCGAAGCCCGGATCGAACTGCCGCGCCACGTGGGCGATGGCCTCGACGAAGCCGTCGACATGCGCGCCCATGACCTTGATCGGGAACTGCGACGGGTATTCGATGAGCGACTGCTCGGGCGGGATGTCGGGTGGCAGGTTCATCACTTAATCCAGAGGCGAATCGAGTCGAAGGCTCGGCCGAAGATGCCGGCGACCGGCACGGCGTCCTGCACGATCAGCGGCACCTCGGCCACCGGCGCGCCGGCCGTCGTCGTCACGCGCAGCGTGCCAACGCGCTGGCCCTTGTTCAGCGGCGCCACCAGCGGATCGGTGCGCTCGACCTGGGTTTGAAGCTTGCTGCCATCGCCGTGCGGCACGGCGACGAAGATCGCGTCGGCCGCGCCGAGCTTGACCTCCTTGGCCTCGCCCTTCCAGACCGGCACGGTCGCGATGGCCTTGCCGGCGTCGAAGATCTTGACGGCATCGAACGCCGTGTAGCCCCAATTCAGCAGCTTCTGGCTTTCGCTGGCGCGGGCTTCCTTGGAGGCCGTGCCCATCACGACGGACAGCAGGCGGCGCTTGCCGTTGGGGAATTCACGGTTGGCGCTGGCCACCAGGCAGTAGCCGGCAGTGTCGGTGAAGCCGGTCTTCATGCCGTCCACCGTCGGGTCACGGCGCAGCAGCAGGTTGCGGTTGTCCTGGCGGATCTTGTTGAAGGTGTAGTCGCGCTGCGAGTAGTAGGCGTAGTACTCGGGATAGTCCGTGATGATGTGCGAGGCCACGATGGCCATGTCGCGCGCGCTGCTCTTGTGGCCGGGCTCGGTCATGCCGGTCACGTTCTTGAACTCGGTGTGCTTGAGGCCCCAGGCCTGGGCCTGGCGGTTCATCAGTTGAACGAAGTTCTCGACCGTGCCACCCACGCCCTCGGCCAGCGCCACGGCGGCGTCGTTGCCACTCTGGATGATGAGGCCGCGCAGCAGTTCGTCGACCTTGGGTGTCATCGTCATATCGATGAACATCAGCGAGGGATCGCCCTTGCGCTCGTCCCAGGCGCGCTTGGACACGGGCAGGGTCTGCTCCAGCGTCAGCTTCTTCTCGCGCAGCGCGCCGAAGACGACGTACGCGGTCATCAACTTGGTCAACGAGGCCGGATCCTGCGGCGCGTCGGCCTCGCGCTCGGCCAGGGTCTTGTGCGTGGTCAGGTCGATCAGCACGTAGTTGCGCGCGGCGATCTCGGGGGGCAGCGGAGCCTGAGCCTGTGCGGTCAGCGACCAGGCGAGGGACAGGGAGGCAAGGATTCTTTTCATCGGATCAGTTCACGTGCGGACTCAGATCTTCGTGGGATCGAACGCACGCACCACCAGGGACTTGAGCAGCGGCAGCTGCCCGTGGAAGAAATGGCCCACGCCGGGTACGACGGTGACGGGCAGGCTCTGTGGCCGCGCCCAGTCGAGCACGGCGGAAAGAGGCACCACGTCGTCGACCTCGCCGTGAATGACGACGGTGTCGGCCGGCACGGGCGCGGTGTCGAAGCGGCTTGTCGCGGGGCCGACGAGGACGAGGCGTTGCGCGGGTTCGGCAAGCGCTTGCGCGGCACGCGAGGCGACGTAGCCGCCAAAGGAGAAGCCGGACAGGATCAGCGCCTCGCCAGGCGCGCGCACGGCGGCCAGCACGGCCAGCGCGTCATCGACCTCACCGCGGCCTTCGTCCCAGCCGCCTTCGGACTTGCCAATGCCGCGGAAATTGAAGCGCACGGCGCGCCAGCCGAGCTGGATGAAGGCGCGCGCCAACGTCTGCACGACCTTGTTGTCCATCGTGCCGCCCTGGGTCGGGTTGGGATGGCAGATCAGCGCGGTGCCGACGGGCGTGACGCCCGCGGCGGGCAGATCGATGGCCACCTCGATCTGGCCGGCCGGGCCGGGTACGAGACGCTTTTCCGTCTGCGAGTTCATCGGCCGACGTTGTCCGGCAGCACGAGGCGCTCGACGACCTGACCGTCGCGCAGATGGCGCTCGACGATCTCGTCGATGTCGCTCTGGTCGACCCAGGAATACCAGACGGCTTCCGGGTAGACGACGGCGACGGGGCCGCCGGCGCAGCGGTCCAGGCAACCGGCCTTGTTGACGCGCACGCCACCCTTGCCGGCCAGGCCGAGTTGCTTCACGAGGGACTTGCAGTGGTCGAAGGCGCCTTGCGCGTCGTGGTCGGCGCAGCTGGCCTCGCCGTTGGTGCGCTGGTTCAGGCAGAAGAAGACGTGGCGCTCGTAGTAGCTCATCGCTCGGAATTCTCTCACTCGGGTTTCTGCACGAGGCGCGCGGCGAGCCAGACCAGTGCAACGAAAGGCCATGTCCAGGCGAGCCAGCGCGTCAGGCCATAAAGGTTGACGAAGCGGCCATGTTCCCAGGCCTGCATGTTCAGCGTCAGATAAGGGTCGCTCGGCGCGATGCTGATGAGGCCGATCAGCGCGCACAGCACGAACAGGCCCAGCGCCGCCGCCACGCGCGACGGCAGCAGGCAGGCCAGCAGCGCCAGCCCGATGCCCAGGCCGACGCCCGGCCGCGTGGCGTCGCTGAGCCATGCCCAGGCATGGTCAGGCCCGAAGGCCATGGCGGTTGCCGTCGCCGTGCCCAACAGGCCCAGCAGCACGGCGCCCCCGGCCAGGGCCAGGCGGCGCAGGCCGGGGCGGGCGACGGTGATCATCAGCAGGACGGGCGCGAGCAGCCCCAGGCCGATGGCCAGGGCCTCCAGGCCCGGCGGCAGTTCATGCTCGACGGTGACGCCATCGCCCCAGGCCAGCGCCCACGGCGTGCCGGCCAGCGCGTCGACCAGCGACTCCCGCCACCAGGGCAGCCACTGGCCGAGGCCGAAGGGCAGCGGCGTCGGGTACAGCAGCGCGAGCGGCCACAGCGCGAGCAGGGCCAGGGCCGGCGCGCTGCTGGCGCCGAACCAGTGGTCGCGCACGTCCTCCCAGCGCTCCAGGCCGCCGAGCGCGCTCAGCAGCAGACCGAAGGCGGCGCCCAGCGTGCTGCCGGCGGAATTCAAGGCCCAGTCCGACAGCGAAGGCACCCGGCCTGGCACGTAGAACTGCAGCGTCTCCATCAGGAACGACAGCGCCGGGCCCGGCAGCAGCCCGAGCAGCAGGCCCCCGCGCAAGCCCCACCCCGAGCGCATGGCCGCCGCGAAGCCCAGCAGGCCCAGCGGGATGTAGCCCATCAGATTGGCTTCGACGTCGAAGGCCCAGAAGCGCTGCGGCCAGGGCAGACCGAACAGCCAGGGCAGGCCCAGGCCCGGTGGCACGCGCAGCGGCCAGAAGGGGTAGAGGCTGGCGTAGACAACCAGGCCGACATGGGCCAACAGCAGCCAGGTGGCGGAGCTTTGGCGGCGACGCATTGAAGGGCTCGTCAGAACGGCTTGACCGTCACCAGCACGACGATGGCGGCGAACAGCAGCACGGACGTCTCGTTGTAGATGCGGAACCACCGGTGGCTGCGGCGGTTGGACAGCTCCTCGAAGCCGCGCAGCAGGCGGCGGTTCATGTGGTGGTAGCCGACGACGCCGACGACGAGCAGCAGCTTGGCGTGCAGCCAGTAGCTGCCCGAGAAGCGCCCTGCGCCGAAGCCGAGCCAGACCCACACACCGAGCAGCAGGGCCACGCCCATCAGGATGCTCGTGAAGCGGTGCAGCTTGTGCGCCATCAGGAGCAGGCGCTCACGTTCGGCATGGCTGTCGGCCGGCACCATGGCCAGGTTCACGAAGATGCGCGGCAGGTAGAACAGGCCGGCGAACCAGGCGGCGACGAAGACGATGTGAAAGGCTTTGACCCAGAGCATGGCGGCATTATGGGCAGCCATTGCGTCGCAAGCCTGAGGCGCAGAGCTCAACGACCGAGAGGTCGTTGTACCGTGCCCGTGTCGTGCAACGACACCACGGCGGCATCGCGTAGCGAGGGCGGCGTGAAGGCGCGAAGCGCCTGGGCAAAGGCAAAAAAAAGCCCCGGTTGAAACCGGGGCCGAGAAAGCCTTTTCGCTGTCATCACGTCAAGGCTCCTGCTCAGGGAGGAAAAGCAGGGAACGACCACCTTGCGGCTATCATTCGCGGACAAGTTTAGCGCGCTTGAGCGGGGTCGTCACGAATAAATGACGTCTGGATGTGTCGTCCATCACGCGCCGGGCCGCAGCCCCTCATCTGTCTGCCCAAGCCCGAGGATTCGACGTGACCCGCTCCGCTTTCACACCCCCCGCCTTCCCAGCCGCGCGCCCCCGCCGCCTGCGCCGCGACGCCTTCACGCGGGCCCTGGTGCGTGAGCATTCGCTGCAGGCGAGCGACCTGATCCTGCCGGTGTTCGTGCATGAAGGCCAGAACCTCGCCACGCCCATCGCCTCCATGCCCGGCGTGGCCCGGCAGAGCCTGGACCTGCTGCTGCACACCGCCGAGGAGGCGCTGGAACTGGGCATCCCGGTGCTGGCCCTCTTCCCCGCCATCGAGCCCCACCTCAAGACGGTGGACGGCGCCGAAGCCTTCAATCCGGATGGCCTCATCCCGCGCGCCGTGCGGGCCCTGAAGTCGCGCTTCCCGGAGCTGGGCGTGCTGACCGACGTGGCGCTGGACCCGTACACGAGCCATGGCCAGGACGGCCTGCCCGATGAATCCGGCTATCTGCTCAACGACGCCACGGTCGAGTTGCTCGTCCGCCAGGCGATGACGCAGGCGCAGGCCGGCGCGGACATGGTCGGACCGAGCGACATGATGGACGGCCGCATCGGCGCGATCCGCCAAGCCTTCGAGCAGGCCGGCCTGATCCACACGCGGATCATGGCCTACAGCGTCAAGTACGCGAGCAGCTTCTACGGCCCCTTCCGCGACGCAGTCGGCTCCAAGAGCGCGCTGGGCAAGGCCGACAAGAAGACCTACTACGTCGACCCCGGCAACAGCAACGAGGCGCTGCGAGAAGTCGCGGCAGACCTGGCGGAGGGCGCCGACATGGTCATGGTCAAGCCCGGCATGCCTTACCTGGACATCGTGCGCCGCGTGAAGGACGAGTTCGGCGTGCCGACCTTCGCCTACCAGGTCAGCGGCGAGTACGCGATGCTGAAGGCCGCCGCAGCCAACGGCTGGCTGGACCATGACGCCGTCATGATGGAGTCGCTGCTGGCCTTCAAGCGGGCGGGCGCCGACGGCGTACTGAGTTATTTCGCACTCGACGCCGCACGACTGCTGAAGAAAGCCTGAGCCCGTGCGCGTCTTCCACATCGAGCCGGACAGCTTTCGCGAGCTGGCGGCCCTGCCCGGCGCCCTGCCCGAGCGCGGCTTTTTGTGGCTGGGCTATGGGCGACGCGAGTTCGAGGTGGGCGAGGCCGCCGTGCAGCAGGCACTCTCGCGCTGGGGCTGCGGGAACATCGTCGACCTGCATGTGTCCGACCTGATCAACAACCAGCTGCCCTCGCACTTCGACTACACGTCCTGGTACGACATGCTGGTGTTCCGCCGCCTGGCCGCCGCGCCGGGCAGCCAGGATCTGTTCGTCGACGACGAGCACGGCACGCTGGCCTCGGCGCAGCGCGCGCTGCGCGCCATCGACACCAGCCCGGTTGGCTTCGCCGTCTTCGACCACGTCCTGGTCACCGTCCACCCGACCGACTGCCAGGTGCGGGAATTCTTCGCGCAAAAGCTCGACCGACTGACCGAGGGCCGCGAGAAGCGCGATGCGCGCGGCGGTGCACGCCTGCCGGCCAGCCCGGCCGACCTGATGCTGCGCATGGTCAACCACATGGTGGACAGCTATCTGGAGCTGCGCCGGTTGCTGACCCGCCAGCTCGGCACGCTGCAGCGCGTGCTGCTGGACCAGAGCAGCGAGTTCGACGACTGGCCGTTGCTGCTGGAAAGCCGCGACGCACTGCACCGCCTGGAGGACACCTGCGAGGACCAGCGCGCCGCCATCCAGGAATGGATAGACGCGCTGGACGAGTGGCCGGCCGACGGCGACCCGCAGGTCACGCGCGAGCGCGAGCTGCTGCGTGTGCGCTCACGCGATGTGCTGGAGCATGTGGAACGGGTGCTGACGCACGTGCGGCGGCTGGAGTCGTCGGCCGAGTCGGCCGTGCAGATGCACTTCAGCGCGCTGGGTCATCGCACCAACAGCATCATGCGCACGCTGACGGTGTTGACGGCCATCTTCCTGCCGTTGAACCTGATCACCGGCGTGTTCGGCATGAACTTCGACGCCATGCCGCTGATCCACGACGCCGGCGGTTTCTGGGACGCCGCGCTGCTGATGCTGGCCGTGGCCTTCGGGCTGTGGTTGCTGTTCCGCAGCAAGCGCTACCTGAGCAGCAAACGCTAGGCGCCGGCGCGACGATAGGGGTCGGCCACACCGAGGCCGCGAAGGATCTCGGTCTCGCGCGCCTCCATGCACTCGGCCTCATCGTCGGCCTCGTGGTCATAGCCCTGCGCGTGCAGCGTGCCGTGCACGAGCAGGTGGGCGTAATGGTCCAGCAGCGGGACGCCCATCTCTGCCGCTTCGCGCTCGACGACCTCGGCACAGATGACCAGATCGGCGCCCACGACCGGCTCATGCGCGTAGTCGAAGGTCAGCACATTGGTCGCGTAGTCCTTGCTGCGGTAGTCGCGGTTCAGCGCGCGGCCCTCCTCGGCGTCGACGATGCGCACGGCGATCTCGCCCGGCAGCTCCAGCGCCGCGCGGATGAAGCGCTGCACCTTGTGGCGCGGCAGCAGCGCGCGGTGGCGCGGGTCGGCGAACTGAAGGGACAGCGTCAACTCTGGCTTGCTCATGCTTCGCGGGCCTCGCGCAAGGCACGCGCCTCGTAGGCTTCGACGATGCGCGCCACCAGCGGGTGGCGCACGACGTCGGCGCTGGTGAAGCGCGTCATCGCGATGCCCTTGACCTTGGCGAGCACATGCTCGGCGTCGATGAGGCCGGACTGCTGACCCCGCGGCAGGTCGATCTGGCTGGTGTCGCCGGTGACGACGCAGCGGCTGCCGAAGCCGATGCGCGTCAGGAACATCTTCATCTGCTCGGGCGTGGTGTTCTGCGCCTCGTCGAGGATGACGAAGGCGTGGTTCAGCGTGCGGCCGCGCATGAAGGCCAGCGGCGCGACTTCGAGCTGCCCCTTCTCGAAGGCCTTGGTCACGCGGTCGAAGCCCAGCAGGTCGTAGAGCGCGTCGTAGAGCGGGCGCAGATAGGGGTCGACCTTCTGCGTCAGGTCGCCGGGCAGGAAGCCCAGGCGCTCGCCGGCCTCGACGGCCGGGCGCGTGAGGATGATGCGCTGCACGGCCGAGCGCTCCAGCGCGTCCACGGCGCAGGCGACAGCCAGGAAGGTCTTGCCGGTGCCGGCAGGGCCGAGACCCAATGTGATGTCGTGCGACAGGATCTGCTGCAGGTACTGATGCTGGCGCGGCGTGCGGGCCGACAGGTCGGTGCGACGGGTGCGCAGCACCAGGGCCTCTTCGTCGCCAGCCGGCGGTGTCGCCACTGCGGCCGGCCCCTTGGCCTCGACCAGGGCGAGTTGCATCGTCTCGGCGGCCATGGGTCGGCGAGCACGCTCGTAGAGCGCCTCAAGCAGGCTCCTGGTGCGCTCGGCCACCGCCTTGGGGCCATCGACGCGGAACTCGGCGTCGCGCCGGCTCAGCTTGACGCCAAGCGCGGCCTCGATCTCGCGCAGATGAACGTCCAGGCTGCCGCAGACGCGGGCCAGGCGGGTGTTGTCGACGGGTTCCAGAGCGAAGCGCAGGATCACGATGTGCTGAAAGGAGTGGACAGGAATTGTCGCTGGCTCTTTGCAAGACGCGGATCGCTGGTGCATTCCCCGGCGCGCACGCCGCGGGCGCTCCAGCACAATGCCGCTCCATGATGTCTCCCATTGCGCCGAAGGCCCTCGTGGCTCGGCGCCTGCCCCTTTCTCTCGTGCTGGCCCTGGCCCTGCTTTGCCCGCTGGCTGCGCAGGCCCAAGTACCCACCGGCCTGTACTGGGCCGCCACGCTGCACGGCTGGATGGCCGCCATGCTGGCGTTGATGGCGACCGTCGTCGGCCTGGTGTCGGGCCTGCATCACCGCGAGCGGCCGGCCAGCTTCCTCATCGGCATGATGTTGAGCTGGGTGGTGCTGCGTGCCGCGGCCACACCCGGTGCCGCCGGCCTGCGGCCGCTACTGATGACGCTGCTGGTGCTGTGCGGCGTGCAGTACCTGCTGCGGCAGATGAACTGGAAGCGCAGCTGGATCGACCATGCGTTGCTGATCCAGTGCCTCGTGGTCCCTGCCAGCCTGCTGCTGACGGGCGGCCAGGTCGCCATCCTCGGCACGGTCTGGCATGCGGTGCTGAGCCTGGAACTCGTGGTCGCCATGGGCTGGGCGCTGTGGCTGCGCCGCCTGCGCCTGCAAGCCGGTGCCGACGAGGCCCAGGCACGCGACTTCATCCTGATGGCCGCGCTGCTGCTGCCGACGATGGTCGCGCTGGTGGCCGAGATGGCGCTGGCGGCCACCAGTGAATCCCTGTGGTGGACGGCCTCGCCCTGGCTGGGCTTGATGCTGCCGGTGCTGATGCTGGCGCTGGGGCTGCAGGTGGTGAACAGCGTCGCGCATGCCCGACTGGACGCGGAAAAGCGCATCGCCAACATCGAGCAGCGCATGGCCGAGCGCATCGCCGAGGTCGAGCGCAGCCACAGCCAGCTCGCGGAGCAGAAGCTGGAACAGGTCACCGAGCGCGAGCGCAAGCGCATCGCGGCCGACCTGCACGACGACCTGGGCGCCAAGTTGCTGACCATCGTGCACACCAGCGAGTCCGACCGGATTTCGACGCTGGCGCGCGAGGCGCTGGAGGAGATGCGCCTGTCGGTGCGGGGCCTGACCGGCAAGCCGGTGCACCTGATCGACGCCCTGGGCGACTGGCGCGCCGAAGTCGTGTCGCGCCTGGGCCAGGCCAACATCCTGGCCGAGTGGAAAAGCCCGGCCGAAGACATCGAGCACACCTTCCAGGCCCGCTCCTACGTGCAGACGACGCGCATCCTGCGCGAGTCGGTGTCCAACATCATCAAGCACAGCGGTGCCACGCACGCCACCATTTCCAGCGCGGTGCAGGACGGTGATTTCATCCTGACCATCCAGGACAACGGCCAGGGTATTCCGTCCGAACTGGATGGTCGCCTGGACAGAGGCCACGGCATGGCGAGCATGAAATCACGCGCCAAGCAGATGCATGGCCAGTGCTTGGTGGAATCCGGCCCTGGCTGGGGTACTGTCATCCGTCTGACCATCCCGCTCTAGATTTCGCTCTGATTCCGAGGCCCGCCATGAACCACATCCTGCTGCTCGAAGACATCCCGGAGATCCGCGCCTGGCTGAAGGCCCTGGTCAAGCAGGTGTTCGCCAACGCCCAGATCACCGAATGCTCGCGGGTGCAGGACGCGCTGTCGCTGGTCAACGGCCAGCGCTTCACGCTGGCGCTGCTGGACCTGGGCTTGCCGGATGGCTCGGGCGTCGAGGTCATCGCCGCGCTGCGCGAGAAGCAGCCCGAGGTGCAGTCGGTCATCGTCACCATCCACGACGACGACGAGCACCTCTTCCCCGCCTTGCAGGCCGGTGCCTTCGGCTATCTGCTGAAAGAACAATCCCGCGAGTTGCTGGTGGAGCAGCTGCAGCGCATGAGTGGTGGTGAGCCGCCGCTGTCGCCATCCATCGCACGCAAGGTCATCGCCTACTTTGCGGCCCAGAAGAAGCCCAGCTCGCAGGCGCTGCTGCACGAGGTGTCGCTGACCGACCGCGAGACCGAGGTGCTGCTGCGCGTGGCCAAGGGCTACACGCTGCCGGAGATCGGCGTGCAGCTGGGCCTGTCGCGTCACACGATCGCAGACTATGTGAAGCAGATCTACCGCAAGCTCAACGTGAGTTCGCGTGCCGAAGCGGCTCTCGAAGCGCAACGGCTCGGGTTGTTCGGCAGGAACTGATCGGCACGGTATTGCACCCGAGCGCCGGGCCGCCCCAAGCCGGGTGCCGAGCAAGCCCTTGACGGCTCAAGGCCGGCAAAGGCTTGGCCCCCTCGGGGGGCGGATCGCGTACCCACGAGCCGGGGGCGAACCATAATCTGTCGATGATTGGAAGACTGACTGGCGTCATCGCCGAGAAATCGCCCCCCCAGGTCGTCATCGACGTGGCGGGCGTGGGCTACGAGGTGGATGTGCCGATGAGCACCTTCTTCAACCTCGGCGGCTTGGGCGAGCGGGCCGTGCTGCTGACCCACCTGACCGTGCGCGAGGACGCGCACCAGCTGTTCGGCTTCCTCACGCACGAGGAGCGCGCCACGTTCCGCATGCTCATCAAGATCAGCGGCGTCGGCCCGAAGATGGCGCTGGGGCTGCTGTCCGGCCTGTCCGTCGCCGAACTGGCTCAGGCCGTATCGCTTCAGGAGACCGGCCGGCTGACCAAGGTGCCTGGCATCGGCAAGAAGACGGCAGAGCGGCTGCTGCTGGAGCTGAAAGGCAAACTCGGCGCCGACCTCGCGCTTCCGGCCAGCGTGGTCAATGACGCCCAGGCAGACATCCTGCAAGCCTTGGTCGCGCTGGGTTACAGCGAGAAGGACGCGGCCGCCGCATTGAAGGTGCTTCCGCCAGACGTCGGCGTCAGTGACGGCATCAAGCTCGCGCTGAAGAAACTCTCATGAGCATCCAGACTGACGACTTCGCGCCGGCGCCTCGCATCGTCAGCGCCGCGCCGGAATCCAGCCGCGAGGAGGCGATGGAACGCGCGCTGCGGCCCAAGCTGCTCGACGACTACGTCGGCCAGATCAAGGCGCGCGAGCAGTTGGAAATCTTCATCGGCGCCGCCCGCAAGCGCCGCGAGGCGCTGGACCACGTGCTGCTGTTCGGCCCGCCCGGCCTGGGCAAGACGACGCTGTCCCACATCATTGCCGCCGAGCTGGGTGTGAACCTGCGCCAGACCTCCGGCCCGGTGCTGGAGAAGCCCAAGGACCTCGCCGCCATCCTGACCAACCTCGAGAAGAACGACGTTCTGTTCATCGACGAAATCCACCGGCTAAGCCCCGTCGTCGAGGAAATCCTCTACCCGGCGCTGGAGGACTACCAGATCGACATCATGATCGGCGAGGGGCCGGCGGCGCGCTCGATCAAGCTGGATCTGCAGCCGTTCACGCTGGTGGGCGCCACGACGCGGGCCGGCATGCTGACCAATCCGCTGCGGGACCGTTTCGGCATCGTCGCGCGGCTGGAGTTCTACACGCCGGCCGAGTTGCAGCGCATCGTGACCCGCTCGGCCGGCCTGCTCGGCGCGCCCATCGACGCGGACGGTGCGCTGGAGATCGCCCGCCGCTCGCGCGGCACGCCTCGCATCGCCAACCGGCTGCTGCGCCGTGTGCGCGACTACGCCGAGGTCAAGGCGGATGGCCGCATCGTCGCCGGCATTGCCGACAAGGCGCTGGCGATGCTGGACGTGGACCCGCAGGGTTTCGACCTGATGGACCGCAAGTTCCTGGAAGCCATCGTGCATCGCTTCGACGGCGGCCCGGTCGGGCTGGAGAACGTCGCCGCGGCCATCGGCGAGGAAGCCGGCACCATCGAGGACGTCATCGAACCCTATCTGATCCAGCAGGGCTTTCTTCAGCGCACCCCTCGCGGCCGCGTCGCGACGCTCGCGGCCTGGCGCCACCTCGGTCTCACGCCGCCCGGAGGCAAGAGCTCACCCGACCTGTTCGGGGAGTGAACGGCGCCGCAAGGCAGCAATGAAAAAGGCGCCCCTCAGGGCGCCTTTCATTCCGTCCCGAAGGATCAGAAGTTGTGGCGGATACCCGCAGCCAGCGACGAGAAGTCCTGGCCAGCGACGCCGGTGGCGTAGGTGCCCTTGGTCTGGTTGTCGGTCTTGGTCCAGAAGCCGTAGACCTTGGTGCGCTTGCTCAGGTTGTAGTTGTAGCCAACCGTCAGCTGCTTGGCACCGTCGTCGACCAGGATGTTGTCTGCCTTGCCGAAGTTCACGTGGAACTCGGACTGGCCCACGACGTACATGCCGGAGGCGCGCCACACGTTCCAGTTCTTCTTGCCGTTGACACCGAAGAGGTTCTCGGCGCGCTGGATGTAGCCACCGACGATCACCGGGCCAAATTCATACAGGCCGCGAACTGCGAACTGCGTGAAGTCACCCTTCTTCTCGTAGCCGAAACCAGCATGGGCCGGGCCCATGTCGTAGTTGACGGCGACGTCCGTGGCACGGGTCGTCGCGCCTTCGCCGGCGCTGACCGACAGTTCGGCGGACAGGCCGCCAGCCGTGGGCGTGAAGTAGGAGACCTTGTTGTTGGTCTGGAACTGCGTGGCGTACAGGTTGTCAGCCGACGTGCCAGTGTCGTGGTTGTGGTTGCTGACGTAGTCGGCCGTCGCGAAGTACGAGCCCGGGAACCACTTGCCAAGGCGAACGCCGCCGAAGCTGCCTTCCAACTGGACCCACGAAGCGCGGTTCCAGAAGGTCGTGCCGCCGGTGGCAGCACCGGTGTCGCTGTTCAGGCCGTGTTCCAGCGAGAAGGAGGCCTTCAGGCCGCCGCCGAGGTCTTCGCTACCCTTGAAGCCCAGACGCGACGAGTTGTTCTGCACAACGATCTTGCGGTCTTGCGAGCCGAACTTCTGGCTTTCCACGGTGGTGTTGAGACGGCCCCACAGGGTCACGCTTTGTGCGAAAGCCGGAGCGGCAGCGGTGGCGGCCAGAGCGGCGACGAGTGCAATCTTCTTCATCGTTTGCCTTTACAGAGAGGTTGGACGGGGCCTGAGGCCCTGCCTAGAAAGACGGGTGGCGGCCAGTATAGGAGCGCCTCTTGCCACACCTGATGCGAGCGACGCGTGGATGCAACAGTGCACTAGGGGCCTTGAAATGCCCGCAGCCGCCTCAGGCGGCGATGTCGTCGGCACTCAGGCCGGCGAGGTGGCGGTCGTCGTTCCAGCCGATCAGCGTGAAGCCATCGGGCGTCGCCAGCAGGCGATTGATGGTGGCGTTACCCAGTTGCCAGCTGCGTGGCGCGTCCAGCGCGACGCGGGTGGCGGCACGGTAGAGGCAGTCCAGCACGCCGCCATGGGCAACGAGGGCGATGCTCTGGCCCGGATGGGCGGCCGCGGCGCGGCTGGCCACCTCAAGACATCGCGCGCTGAAGACATTCAGGCTCTCGCCGCCGCCGACAGGAAAGTCGGGCTCGCGACGTCGCCAGCGAGCCGCATCCTCGGGATAACCCTGCTCGATCTGCTGCCAACTCAGGCCCTCGAAGCGCCCGAAGGCCCGCTCGCGAAGTGCGGTGTCGAAACGGATGGGCAGGTCGCGGGTGCCGGCCAGGGCCTCGGCCGTCTGTCTGGCGCGGCTGAGGTCGCTGGAATAGATGGCGGCCAGCGGCTCGTCGGCCAGCGCTTCGGCGAGCCGCTCGGCCTGGGCCAGGCCGAGCGCGCTGAGAGGAATGTCGGTGTGGCCCTGGATGCGCGTCGCGCGATTCCAGGCGGTTTCCCCGTGCCGGATCAGGATGAGCCGGGTGGCTTTTTCCAGCACTAGACGCCCCAGACGACGTCGGCGCCCTCTTTTGCGCTGCGCTGCATCAGCTCGCGCAACGGCCAGGCGCGTTGGCGCAGGGACACGCCCTGGCGGCGCGGCACGGCTTCGCCGGCGGCCTTGGCGTCGTCCACGGCGCGTTGAAACTGATCGTCATCGGCCGCGACACCCGCCTCCAGCGCCTGGACAAGACCCGGCAGTGAAGCGGCTTCGAGGATGCCTTGGGGCGCGGATTCACGTCCCATCAAACGCAGCACGGCATCGGCCGAATCGGCCATCATGATGACGTCGGCGCCAGCCTTGGATTTGAAGCGGTAGAGCATGGCTGCATTGTGCGCGCCGCCGCGCCGGCTCAGCCGCTGGCCAGCCCCAGCCAGCCGGACACCGGCGCGTCAACGACATGGCGGCGCGGGCGCACGCGCCTCTCGAATTCATCCGGCGGCAGGGGCTTGGCAAACAGATAGCCCTGGAACTCGTGGCAGCCGGCCTGGGCCAGGAAATCGCGCTGGGCCTCGGTCTCGACGCCCTCGGCGATGACCTGCAGCCCCAGCGCCCGGCCCATCTGCACGATGGCGTTGGCGATGCCGACGTCGCTGGCGTCGCCCGGCAGGCCCTGCACAAAGCTGCGGTCGATCTTCAGGCGCTGAATGGGGAATCGCTTCAGATAGGCGAGCGACGAGTAGCCGGTGCCGAAGTCGTCGATGGACAGCGTGACGCCCAGCCCCGCCAGCGCGCGCATGCGGCGCAGGCCTTCCTCGGCGTCGCCGAGCAGCACGCTCTCGGTCAGCTCCAGCTCCAGCATGCTGGCCGGCAGCATCGCCTCGCGCAGCACCTCGGCGACGGTCTCGACGAAGTGCGCCTGCTGGAACTGCAGCGCCGACACGTTGACGGCCACCGGCATGCGCAGGCCGCGGCTGAGCCAGTGAGCGGCCTGGGCCACGGCCTCGCGCAGCACCCACTCGCCGATGGCGACGACGAAGCCGCTCTCCTCGGCCAGCGGGATGAATTCGGCCGGCGAGATGTCGCCGCGCTGCGGGTCGCGCCAACGGATCAGCGCCTCGGCGCCGATGACGCGGTCGCTGCCGAGCTCGACCTGGGGCTGGTAGTGCAGGCGAAAACGCCCCTCGGCGAGGGCCTGGCGCATGTCGTGGTCCAGGCGCATGCGCGACAGCAGGTCCACTTCCTTGCGCGGCACGTGGAAGCGGAAGCCCGCTCGGCCGCTTTCCTTGACCCAGTGCATGGCGCGCTCGGCGCTGGCCATCAGCTCGTCGGGTGTGCTGCCGTCGCCGGGGTAGAGGGCGACGCCGCAGCTGGCCGTGACCGTGAAGCTCAGCGTATCGAAGCTGAAGGGCTGGGCGAGCAACTGCTGCACGCGGCGGGCGGCGGCCTCGGCCTCGAACATCTGGGCGCCGTCGATGAGCAGCGCGAATTCGTCGCCGCCCAGCCGGGCCAGTGTGTCGTTGGCGCCAACGGCACCGCGCAGGCGTTCGACGACGTCGCGCAGCACGCGGTCGCCGTAGCTGTGGCCGAGCGTGTCGTTGATCTGCTTGAAGCGGTCCAGGTCGAGATGCAGCAACGCGAAGGCGGGCGCCGGTTCGCCGGTGTCGACGACCGCCATCTGCTGCACGATGCGGTCGGCCAGCGCGCGGCGGTTGGGCGCGCCGGTCAGCACGTCGGAGCGGCCGAGTTCTTCGATGCGCTGGTGGGCGGCGAGCTTCTCGCTCAGGTCGCGAAAGGAAAAGACGCGGCCGATGGGCTCGCCGCGGCTCATCTGCGGCAGCGAGACCTGCTCCAGCACGCGGCCGTCGGCCAGGCGCAGCATGTCGCTGGAGCGCATCAGCGGCGCGTCCAGCAAGGCCTCGATGCGCAGCCGGTACTGCTCGCCGTCGCGCATGACGCGCTGCAGGCTCAGCCACAGGCCGGCGTCGCCAGGCTCGTGCAGCAGGCCGCCGGGCAGACCCCAGAGCTTGGCGAAGCGGCGGTTGAAGCTGCGCACGCGGCCGCCCAGGTCGACGACGAGGATGCCGTCGGCCGTGGATTCGAGCGTGGCGCGCAATTCAGCCAGCAGCGTCTCGCGTTCGGCCTCGGCACGGCGGCGGCGGGTCTGGTCATGCAGCAGCACCAGCCAGTAACGCCCGCCCTCGGGCGTGTGGATGGGGCTGATGCTGCGGCTGACCCAGCGGGGCTGGCCGTCGCTGTGCGTCAGCACGGTGTCGGAGCGGATGCGCGCAAACGGGTCGCGCGCGGCGCCCTGCCAGAAGGCTTCGTCTTCAAGTGACCCGCACAGCGCCGCCGGCGGCTGGCCGAAGGCGCGCTCGGGCTTGAGGCCCAGCAGGCGCAGCGCGGCGCGGTTGATGACGCTGACGGTGAGGCTGTCGCCATCCACCAGCCAGGCCGGCTCGGGAAGGCCTTCAAGGAGCGCGCCGATCACGGACGGCGCCTCGGGATTGCGAGGCAGTGCAGACTGCGCCTCGCGGCTGGCGTTCACGCCGCCAGCTCCCCTGGGCCTGTGGCGACCGCATCGAAGAAGTAGGCGATGCGCGCCCGCGGGCTCAGGTAGTCCAGCGAAGCCCGCGGCAGGAACTGGGGCTTGAGGCTACGGCGGATGCCCAGGTCGGGCATGTCTTCGAGGTTGAGAACGAGGGCCTCTTCCTTGGCCACCTTGACGTCATGGACCATGACCCGGGGCTTGAGCGGCCGCGCCGAATTGACGGACACGACAAGTGCGTAGCGGTCGTCGGTCAGCTGCACCGTGGAGCCAGGCGGGTAGACGCCCATCATGCGGATGAAAGCGTTCAGCATGGTCGCGTCGAAGCGGTTGCGGCCCTGCGCGAACATCAGCGACAGCGCCTCGTGCGGCGTCATCGCCTTGGACGTGATCAGCGGGTTGCACAGGCCGTCAAATCGGTTCACCAGCGCAACGATGCGCGCACCGGTGCTCATGCGGTCCATGTTGATGCGCTGCGGGAAGCCGCTGCCGTCGGCATGCTCATGGTGCTGGGCGACGATGAGCAGCGGGCCGGGCGCCAGGCCCATGGTCTGGGCGATGGCCACGCCCTTGACGACATGCTGCTGGTAGGCCTGGGTCTCGGCAGCCGTGAAGCTCTCGTCGCGATGGCGCAGGCGCGCGGCGACCTCGAGCTTGCCGACGTCGTGCAACAAGGAGCCGACGCCAAGGTCCATCATCTCGTCGCGGCCCAGTCCGAAGGCACGGCCGAGCAGCAGCGCGATGATGCAGACGTTCAGCGCGTGCGCAGTGCTGCGGTCGCCCGCGGCCTCGTTCAGCAGGCGCATGTTGAGATCACCCTCGACGAGCATCTTGTCGAGCAGCGCGGCGGTCAGGCTCTCGGCCTGGGTGCGCGCCTGGTGGGGGTCGGACTGGACCTTGTCCATGACGCCGCGGAAGCCGTCGGCGGCCTCGCCGTACTGCTCCTCGCACAGCCGCAGGGCCTCGCGCTGGGCGGCGAGCGCGCGGCGGTGAGCCTCGCGGGCGAGATCCTCGGGGCTGGGCTCGGCGCAAGCAGCGGAATCGCCGGCGACGGCCGCGTCGTTGGCCGCGGCGTCTTCGCTACCGGCGGCCTGTAGATTGAGGTCGCTCTTGGCCGGGCTCCACCGCACCTGGGTCAGGCCGAGGCGACGCAGGATGAGCAGTTGATCGCTGGAGGCGATCTTGAAGCTCGACAACGGAAACGGATGCGACATCCAGCCGAGGTCCAGATGAATGAACATCCCGACCGTCAACTGGCTCACATCGATCAGAGGATCGCTTGTTCTATCCTGCATTCACTCAGAACCCGTAAGCCGGGCACTCCTCGACTCGACCCAAGCTACGGCAACCGCGCCACAGTCCTTGGGCCAGCCTCCGCTGTACTTCAATTCGCCCTGTTGCGCCCGCCGCCATCCGGGAAAAATCCCCTGGCGAAACGCAGTTCGGAGCTTAGCGCGTGATCGTGACCGAAATCCCGTGGCTTCGTCGGGGCAAACGCGGAGGAATGCATGGCGGGAGGCCTTGACATTCGCGGGCCAAGCGCCGGGCCTGCCATTGGCCGCAGGCCAATGGCCCTCCGTAGACACAAGCAGTCCGCACGGACTGCTTGTGTCCGACCTCGGTTCACCCAGCCGGCCCGCATTGACGATGTGCTTGCGGCTCGATGCCTCAAGCATTGCCGTCCCCTTGGGGCTGCGGCCGGACACGGCAAGTCGTTTGGACTTGCCGCGCCTGCCGAAGTGCAGCCGCTCTGTCGGCTGCGCGGTCTGCAAGACCGATCAGGTACGCCCGCGTTCAGCGACACGCGCCTGAGCGAGGGGCTTCAGTTCAACGTCGTGCGTGGTGACGGGCGATCAGGTCGCGGTACCAGTGAGCGCTGTCCTTGAGCAGGCGCGCCTGAGTCGCATAGTCGACGTGGACGAGGCCGAAGCGCTTGTCGTAGCCGGAGTTCCACTCGAAGTTGTCGAGCAGGCTCCAGTAGAAATAGCCGCGCACATCGGCGCCCAGGCTCATGGCCGTGGCCAGGGCCTGCAGGTGACTGGCCAGGTAGGCAACGCGCTCGGCGTCGGGCACATGGGGCTCGGGGCCGTCGACGATGCGGTCGGCGTTGGCCATGCCGTTCTCGGTGATGAACATCGGCGGCGGGTTGTACTCGCGGGCCAGGCGCACCAGATGCTGGGCGAAGACCTCGGGCACGATCTCCCAGCCCATGTCGGTGAAGCCGCGCTTGCCGGGGCCCTTGACCGTGTTGCCATCGGCGTCGAACAGGCTGCGCGTGTAGAAGTTGATGCCGAGGAAATCCAGCGGCTGGCGGATCCGGTCCAGGTCGCCGGCTTCGATCTGCGGCGCGTCGGCGCCGACGTGGTCGAAGGCATCGGCGGGGTACGTGCCGCGGAAGATCGGGTCCATGTACCAGCGCACGTTCAGGCCGTCGTCGATGCGGGCGGCGCGGCGGTCGGCCTCGTTGGGCGTGGCGGGGAAGGACGGCGTGTGGTTGAGGACGATGCCGAGCCGGGTGCGGGTGACGGCGCGCATCGCCTGGATGGCGTCGCCGTGCGACAGCATCAGGTGGTGGGCCACCTGCAGGCTTTCGGCGCGGCTGGAGTGGCCGGGGGCGAACTGGGCGGTCTCGTAGCCCAGCGTGGCCGTGCACCAGGGTTCGTTGTGCGTGGCGATGCTGGCCAGGCGATCACCGAAGCGGCGCGCGATCTCGGCGCCGTAGTCAGCGAAGCGGCCGACGATGTCGCGCGACAGCCAGCCGCCGATGCTCTCGTCCAGCGCTTGCGGCAGGTCCCAGTGGTAGAGCGTGCCGTGGGGCTGGAGGCCGGCTTCGAGCAGGGCGTCGATGAGGCGGTCGTAGAAGGCAAAGCCCGCTTCGTTCCAGGCGCCCTGCCCCAACGGCTGCACGCGCGGCCAGGAAAAGCTGAAGCGGTAGCAGTCCAGGCCCAGGCCCTTCATCAGCGCGACGTCGTCGCGGAAGCGGTGGTAGTGGTCGCAGGCGACGTCGATGTTGGAATCGTCCTTGATGCGGCCGGGCTGGCGGCAGAACGCATCCCAGATGGAGGCGCCCTTGCCGTCCTCGAAGGCGGCGCCCTCGATCTGGGCGGCGCTGGTGGCCACACCCCAGAGGAAGTCCGGCGGGAAGGATTGAGCGAGGGCGGCGGGGTCGATGCGAGCGGTATCGGGGAGATTCATGGCGAGGGAACGGGCCGGGCGGCGGCGTGGCAGGTGGCAAAAACGCGGCCGGTACGGGAGCCCAGCTCGCAGCGAGCCCTTGCAGGGCTCGGACCTTCTTGGCGCCGGTGCACTGCTTCTGCCGACCCAATCAAACCATCTTGCCGCCGATTGACAACGCTGTCAATTCAAATGTTAGCGATATCTGCGGCACGGCCGCGAGAAGCGGGCGGGATGGCTCAGCGGGCGCGCGTGGAATCGCGAACGACGAGTTCATGCGGCAGCACCTTGTGCAGCTCCGCCTCGTCAGCCGGCGCGGTCATGTCGGGTCGCTGCACCGACACCAGCATCTCGACGGCCGCGCGCGCCATCTCGGCGACCGGCTGGCGCACGGTGGTCAGCGGAGGCCAGACCAGAGCGGCCGTCGGCGAATCGTCGAAGCCGGCGACCGACAGCTCGTTGGGCACGGGCAGGCCCAGGCGCTGGGCCGCGGCGAGCACGCCCAGGGCCATGTCGTCGTTGCTCGCGAAAACGGCGGTCGGGCGCTGGCGGCGACTGAGCAACTGGTGGGCGGCGTCGCGACCGCTCTCGAACGTGAAGGTGCCGGGCTGGACCAGCTCGGGGTCGGGCTCCAGGCCGTGCGCGCGCAGCGCGTTGACGAAGCCCTGATAGCGCAGCCCGCTGGCGGATTGGTCGGGCGGCCCCTTGATGAAGGCGATGCGCTGGTGGCCCAGGCTGAGCAGCAGATTGGTGATCTCTTCGGCCGCGTGGACGTCGTCCATGCGCACCGACGGCACGCCGCGCAGATCGCGCTCCGGCGAGATCAGCACGCAGGGCGTGCCGCTCTCGCGCAGGGCGGCGAGCACCTCGGGGTTGTCGCACAGCGGCGGCGTCAGGATCATGCCGTCAGGCCGCAACGCCATGACCATGCGGTCGATCTGCTGGCGCAGGTCGGGCGCGTCGTTGTGCAGGGACTCGACGACGAGGTGATAGCCCAGCTCGCGGCAGCGCAGCGTGGCGCCCTGCTGCACGCTGCCGACGAAGATCGCGCTGGGGTCGTAATAGAGCAGGCCGATCAGGAACGACCGTCCGCCGGCGAGGCTGCGCGCCGACTGCTTGGGCCGGTAGCGCAGCGCCTCCACCACCTTGAGCACCTGCTCCCGGGTGCTTTCATGCACACCGGGCTCATGGTTGAGCACGCGCGACACGGTCTTGATCGACACGCCCGCTTCGCGGGCGACGTCGACGATGGTGGGACTGCCGCTGCGTGAGCTCACGATGGGCGAAGAATTACTTCTTCTTGGCCTTGGCGGCCGGCTTCGCTGCGGGCTTGGCGGCCGGCTTGGCAGCGGCCTTCTTGGCAGCGGCCTTGGGATCGACAGCGGCCTTGAAGCCGGCGCCGGCGGTGAACTTGGGCAGCTTGGCGGCGGCGATCTTGATCTTGGCGCCGGTGCTGGGGTTCACGCCGTTGCGGGCGGCACGGGCGTGCTGCTTGAAGGAGCCGAAGCCCGGGATCGACACGGCGCCACCCTTTTTCACGGTGGTGACGACGGCGTCCAGCAGGGTTTCGAGGATGCGGCCGGCTTCGGCCTTGCTCAGCTCATGCTTGGCGGCCAGGTGTTCGATCAGATCGGTCTTGTTCATGCGGGGGTCTCGTCCAAAAAACGCGCCCGAACGGCTCGGGCGGGCGAGATTGTGGCGCATGGCGGCGGGCATACAGTCGGCGCAGTCCCCAAGCCATTGACGATGCCGCCGCCTGTGCACTTTGCCTCACTGCTCGACGCCCTGCCCCAGCAGGTCTGGAAAGCCGACGCACAAGGCCGCCTGCTGTGGATGAACGCGCGGCTGGCCGAAGCGCTGCACCGCCCCGCACTGCCGACGCCGCTGGCCCAGTGGCTGCACGAGGACGACCGCAGCGCCTTCGCCACGCGCTGGGCCGCGGCCCAGGCCACGGGCCGCTTCGAGATGGAATACCGGCTCGGCGCGAACTGGCTGCTGGCCCAGGCACAGCGCCTGCCGGACTCGCCGTTGTGGCTGGGCACGCACACCGACATCGCTGCACGGCGCGCGGCCGAGATGCGGCTGCGCGAGGCCGACGACGTCTGGAAGCTGGCGCTGGAGTGCAGCGGCGACGGCGTCTGGGACTGGCATGTGCAGCAGGGCATCGAGCATTTCTCCGAGCGCTATCTGCGCCTGCACGGCTTCGAGCCCGGCGACGTGGACGCGACGCCCGAGGCGTTCGATGCCCGCACCCACCCCGACGACCTGGCCCAGATGGACCGGGACCGCGAGGACCATTTCGCCGGCCGTACCGACATCTACCGCAACGAGCACCGCGTGCTGGCCAAGGACGGCACCTGGAAATGGATCCTCAGCCGCGGCATGGTCATCGAACGCGACGCGGCCGGCCAGCCGCTGCGCATGGTGGGCACGCACACCGACATCACGGACCGCAAGCGCCAGGAAGCGGTGGTCTGGCAGCAGGCGCGCGTGGACACGCTGACCGGCCTGCCCAACCGCCGCTCGCTGCGCGAGCGCATCGAACGCGCGCTGACGCTGCGCGCGATGCGCGGCGAGGAACTGGCCGTGATGTTCGTCGACCTCGACCACTTCAAGGAGGTGAACGACTCGCTGGGCCATGACGTCGGCGACACGCTGCTGGTGCAGGTGGCCGGCCGGTTGCAGGACTGCATGCCGTCCGGAGGTGTCGTGGCACGCATGGGCGGTGACGAGTTCACCGTGCTGTTGGCCGCGGCGGACGCGGCCTCGGCGGCCGCGCGTGTCGGGCAGCAGTTGCTGGACGTGTTGTCGGCGGCCTTCGACGTCAGCGGCGAGCGGGTCTATGTGTCCGCCAGCATCGGCGTCAGCCTCGCGCCGCGCGATGGCGTCGAAATCGAGGCGCTGTTCAAGCATGCCGACCAGGCGCTGTACGAGGCCAAAGGGGCCGGCCGCAATCGCATGAGCCTGTTCACGCCGGCCCTGCAGGAGGCCGCACAACGCCGCGCCCGGCTGGCCAGCGAATTGCGCGAGGCCCTGCCGGCGGGGCAGTTCAGCCTGGTCTACCAGCCCATCCTGTCGCTGCGCGACACGGCCGCACCGCCACGCAAGGCCGAGGCCCTGCTGCGCTGGACCCACCCGACGCTGGGCGACGTCAACCCCGCGCAGTTCATTCCGCTGGCGGAGACCAGCGGCCTCATCGTCGACATCGGTGACTGGGTGTTCCGCGAGGCGGCGGCGCAGGCGCAGGCCTGGCGCGCCGCGGGGCACGACGGTTTCCAGATCAGCATCAACAAGTCGCCGGTGCAGTTCCTCAGCGAACGCAGCCACCGCATGCCGCCGGACTGGGTCACGCATCTGCGCGGCATGGGGCTGCCGGGCGACGCGCTGGCGGTGGAGATCACCGAGGGCCTGCTGCTGGAGCGTGACGAAGCCGTGGCAGAGCGGCTGCGGGCGTTGCGCGAGGCGGGGCTGACGGTCTCGCTGGACGATTTCGGCACCGGCTATTCATCGCTGAGCTATCTACAGCACCATGACATCGACACGGTCAAGATCGACCGCAGCTTCGTGGCTGGGCTCGAAGCCGGCGGCAAGGCGCTGGCACTGTGCCGGGCCATCGTGACGATGGCGCATGAGCTGGGGATGGATGTGGTGGCCGAAGGGGTGGAGACCGAGGCGCAGATGGTGGCGCTGCGGGAGATGGGGTGTGATTGGGGGCAGGGGTGGTGGTTTGGGAAGGGTGTTTCCGCCGTGGCGTTTGAGCAGCGGTGGTTTGGCGCCACCACTCGCTAAGGCGCCCATCTAGGGCACCTTAGCGGGGACTCAGTCACCTCCGGCGACCCCGGCGGCCGGCAACGCGCCGTAGGCGCGAAGCCTTCGTCGAGGCGTCGGACAAGCCACTGGCTTGTCCGACGCCTCGACGACACGCCCTTCGAGTCCTCTCCTGGGCCCCAAAACGCAAAAGGCCAGCACTCGCGTGCTGGCCTTTCTTGTTTGGTGCCCAGGAGAGGACTCGAACCTCCACGGAGTTACCCGCTAGTACCTGAAACTAGTGCGTCTACCAATTCCGCCACCTGGGCTTTCAGGGAGGCCGGACTATAGCCCAGTTCTCGGCCTCCTCTGACGAAGTTCGAAATCAGATGTCGAACTTCACGCCCTGAGCCAAAGGCAACTCACTCGAATAGTTCACCGTGTTGGTCGTGCGGCGCATGTAGGCCTTCCACGCGTCGGAGCCGCTCTCGCGGCCGCCGCCGGTTTCCTTCTCGCCGCCGAACGCGCCGCCGATCTCCGCACCGGACGTGCCGATGTTGACGTTGGCAATGCCGCAGTCACTGCCGGCCGCGCTCATGAAAGCTTCAGCCTCCCGCAGGTCGGTCGTGAAGATGGCCGACGACAGGCCTTGCGGCACGCCGTTCTGCAACTCGATGGCTTCTTCCAGCGTCTTGTACTTCAGCGTGTACAGGATGGGCGCGAAGGTCTCGTGGCAGACCACCTCGGTCTGCGACGGCATGCGCACCAGCGCCGGCACGGCGTAGTAGGCCTCGGGGAAGCGGTCGCTCAGCGCGCGCTCGCCACCCGACACCAGGCCGCCCTGTTCGCGCGCCGCGCTCAGCGCGAACTGCATCGCGTCGAAGGCCTGGGCGTCGATCAGCGGACCGATCAGCGTGCCGGCCTCGATGGGCGAACCGATGGGCAGTTGCGCACGGGCGCGGTCCAGGCGGTCGACGAGCGCGTCATGGATGCTCTCGTGCACGATGACGCGGCGCGTCGTCGTGCAGCGCTGGCCGGCCGTGCCGTAGGCGCCGAACAGGATGCCGCGCACGGCCAGGTCCAGGTCGGCGCCGGGCGTCACGATGATGGCGTTGTTGCCGCCCAGCTCCAGCAGCGAGCGGCCGAAACGAGCCGCGACGCGAGGGCCGACGGCGCGGCCCATGCGGGTCGAGCCGGTGGCGCTGACGAGGGCCACGCGGGCATCGTCGACCATCGCCTCGCCCACATCGGCGCGACCGATCACCAGCTCGGACAGGCCGTCAGGCGCGGCGTTTCCGGCCGCGCGGTAGGCCTTCAGCGCGCGCTCGAACAAGGCCTGCGTCGCCAGCGCGGTCAGCGGCGTCTTCTCGCTGGGCTTCCACACGCAGGCGTCACCGGCCACCAGCGCGAGCGCCGAGTTCCAGGCCCACACGGCCACGGGGAAGTTGAAGGCCGAGATGATGCCGACGACACCCAGCGGCAGCCACTGTTCCATCATGCGGTGACCCGGGCGCTCGCTGGCGATGGTCAGGCCATGCAGTTGGCGCGACAGGCCGACGGCGAACTCGCAGATGTCGATCATTTCCTGGACTTCGCCCAGGCCTTCGCTCGTGACCTTGCCGGCTTCGATCGAGACGATCTGCGCCAATTGAGCCTTGTGCGCGCGCAGCTCTTCGCCAAACAGGCGGATCAACTCGCCGCGCTTCGGAGCGGGCACGACGCGCCAGGCCTTGAAGGCCTCGTGCGCACGGCCCACGGCCGCCTTCATGTCGGCCGCACTGGCCGTGGGCAGTTGCGTCAGCACACTGCCATCGATGGGCGAACGCACGGTCAGGTCGCCCGCGCCGGGCAGGTGGACGCCCAGGGCGTCGAGAACGGAGAGGGTTTGTTGCTTCATGGTCCGCATTGTCCCGATCAGGAGATGGACTCGACTTGACGGCTTTGTTGATACGCCGAGCCGAAGCGATTGGCAAGGAAGTCCGGCAGCGCGACCTGCTCCTGGCGCACGAAGCCGCTCTGCGGCAGCTTGCCTTCACGGAACAGGTCCACGGCGGCGCAGATGCCGGCGGCGGTCGTGATCTGGATGGCGCTCAGGGGCTGCGCGCCATCGCGCTGCGCGAAGATCTTGCGGGCGAACACTTCCTGCAGCAGCACGCCGTTCTTCTGGCCAGACACGGTCACGAACACCAGCACCACGTCCTGCATGGTCGCGGGCATGCTCTTGCGCATGATGTCCTTGAGCAGTTGCTGGTCGCCCTTGAGGCCCAGGTCGCCGAGCAGGAACTGCATCAGGTCGCGGTGGCCGGGGTAGCGCACGGTCTTGTAGTCGAGGTTGCGCACCTTGCCCGCCCAGGTCTCGCACAGCGTACCCAGGCCACCGGAGGTGTTGAAGGCCTCGTACTCGGTGCCGTCCAGGCTGAAGTGCTCCAGGCCTTCCAGCGGCAGCGCGGCGATGGTCTCGCCCTCGTGCACGGCCTCGCAAGGGTGGCAGTACTCGTTGATGAGGCCGTCGACCGACCAGGTCAGGTTGTACTTCAGCGCGTTGGTCGGGAAGGCTGGCAGGGCGCCGACCCGCATCTGCACATCGCGCACCGAGTCGAAGCCGCTGGCCAGGTGGTGGGCCACGATGCCGATGAAGCCCGGTGCCAGGCCGCACTGCGGCATGAAGGCGGTACGCGCGCCGTCGGCCATCTTCATGATGGCCTTGGTGGCTGCGACGTCTTCGGTCAGGTCGAAGTAGTGGCAGCCGCACTCCAGCGCCAGCTCGGCGGCGGTGATGGCCAGGTGGTAGGGCAGCGCGTTGACGACGGCATCCTTGCCACGCAGTTGCGCAGCCAGCGCAGCGCGGTTGTCGCTGTCGACCTCGGCGGTGGCGATGCCCTCGGCAGCCAGCACCTTCAGGTAGGCCGGGTTCTTGTCCAGCACGGTCACCTGGTAGTCGCCGGTGGCGTGCAGCAGGCGGGCGATGGTCTGGCCGATGTGGCCGGCGCCGAGCAGGGCGATCTTCATGAGGGTCTCCAGGCGAGGTTTGCGTTGGGCCGAACTCTAGGCAGGGGTGATGACGAAAGAAAGCACCACTCCGACGAAAGCAATTGCTGTTTCGACGATTCGTCGCGATGATTCGTCGTTATGGATGAATCACGGGTAAACCCAACCATCTCGCTGGACGACCTCGACCGACGCCTGATCCTGCTGCTGCAGGCCAACGCCCGGGAGAGCACCGCCACGCTGGCGCGCAAGCTGGGCGTGGCGCGCACCACCGTCGTCGCGCGGCTGGCGCGGCTGGAGGCCAGCGGCCGCATCGTGGGCTACACGGCGCGCCTGGGCGGCGACGAGGCGGGCCGCAGCGTGCAGGCCTTTGTCGGCATCACCGTCAGCCCCAAGGCCGGCCGCGAGGTCGTCAAGCGCCTGGCAGAACTGCCCGAGCTGCGCCAGCTCGCCTCCGTCAGCGGTGAGTTCGACTACATGGCGCTGCTGCGCGCCGACACTACGGCTCGCCTGGACGCGCTGCTCGACGAGATCGGCGAGATCGACGGCGTGCTGCGCACCAACAGCTCGGTCGTGCTCGCCTTGCGCGTCGACCGGCAAACCTGACGGAGAAAAAGATGATCTGGCTTGCACTCGGCCTCGCCCTCTTCCTCGGCATCCACCTGACGCGTGCGCTGGCGCCGCAGTGGCGCAGCGCGCAGATTGCGCGGCTGGGGGAGAAAGGCTGGAAGGCGCTCTACACGCTGCTCTCCATTGCCGGCTTCGGGCTCATCCTGTGGGGCTTCTCGCAAGCTCGCCTCGAACCTATCGTGCTGTGGGCGCCCATCCGCGGCATGAACCACCTTGCCGCGCTCCTGGTGCTCGTCGCCATGATCTTCATGGCGGCGGCCTACGTGCCACGCAACCACATCAAGGCCAGGCTCGTTCACCCGATGACGCTGTCGGTCAAGGTCTGGGCCTTCGCCCATCTGATCGCCAACAACACGCTGGCCGACGTGATGCTGTTCGGCAGCTTCCTGGTCTGGTCCATCCTCGTCTTCCGCGCGGCGCGGCGGCGGCCGGCGCCGGTGATGGCAGCACCTAACGCGGCGGGCACTGCGGCCACCGTCGTCATCGGCATCGCGCTGTGGGCCTTCTTCGCGTTCTGGGCCCACGCGGCCTGGCTGGGCATCGCGCCGCTGGGCCGGTGATCCGCACGGTCACGGCGGCGGACGAGGCCGCCTTCATCGCCGCCGCACGCGCCAGCCGCAAGCTGCATCGCCCTTGGGTGCAGCCGCCCTGTGATGCCGCTGCGTTTGCGGGCTACGTCACGCGTTTCGACGGGGGAGCCCATCACGGCTTCGTTGTGGAAGCGGATGGCGAACTGGCCGGCGCCATCAACCTGACCAACATCGTCATGGGCGCCTTCTGCAGCGGCTACCTGGGCTATTACGCCTTCGTTGGCTTCGAGGGCCGTGGGCTGATGACGCAGGGACTGAACGCCGTCGTGCGGCATGCCTTCAAGAACCTTGGCCTGCACCGCGTCGAAGCCAACATACAGCCGGGCAACGCGGCTTCCATCGCGCTGGCCAGGCGCTGCGGCTTCCAGCTCGAAGGCTACTCGCCCAAGTACCTGAAGGTCGGTGGCCGTTGGTGCGACCACGAGCGGT
The DNA here is from genome assembly GCA_963422775.4 of uncultured Roseateles sp. GTDB lineage: Bacteria > Pseudomonadota > Gammaproteobacteria > Burkholderiales > Burkholderiaceae_C > Pelomonas. The sequence goes on along the minus strand of CAUJSJ030000130.1, from coordinate 17,166 downwards.
GGGCGAGGATCAAGGGCTTCACGGGCCGAGCAAGGACAACGGCGACGTGACGAACAACTCCCAACCCTTGGTCGTCTCCTTGCCGGGGGTGCTCACATGGCGATACGCGATACCCGCCGTGAACTTGCCCTGCTCATCCCCACCCCCCTGAACTAGGTAAACCGGCAGGTCATAGGTCTTGGTACGTTTGGTGTGCTCATAGGAAAACGCAGGCGCAATGGCGACGCGCCCACCGAACTCCTTGCGATAGCGATAGTTCAGCGTGCGCTTCCATTGCACCTTGACCGGATCGAAGCTGGCTGTCACGCAGCTCAACGTGGTCTCGCCGGGCTCCGGCTGCGTCGGACAGCGCGTGATCTCGTCACCGGCCTTGTAGCCGCGTTGCATCTGGAAGCCCACGCGATGTACGGCATTGACCTGCGCGGCATTGGACGCATTGGCAAAGCCAAACAAGTTGCTGGCGCCCACCGAGAACGTCGTACGTGAGGTCTGACCCGCCTCCGCCTTCAAGTCAGCTGCATCTGCCACGCTGAAGCGCTGCCGCCCAACTTGCGCAAATGCACCGAACTGGTTGAAGTTGCCGAAGAAGTTCAAACCGGAATTGAGATTGCGAACCAGCACCTTCTCGATCCGCAACGACGTCTCATCCGGCCGGTCGCCGGCGGCGCTGGCCAACAACCTCGTGCGCCCCTGCTCGGCCAGCGGCGCAGAGAGCGTCAGGGTAGTGTCATTCTCGAAGGCCGACGAGAAGCGCTTCAAGCTGAAGCGAATTGACGCCGTCGCACCATCCCGCCCTGCTGTGAGCGTGGCGGCCTCCCCACCGAACTGCCAACCCGCATTGGGGTTGCGATCCACCATCTGCAGATAGGCCAGCGCGGCTCGCTGCTTCGTTTCGTCGCTGCTGAACTCGCGTGCTTGCACCGTGAATTTGGCGAGCTTGGCGACCTTGTGATCTGCCGCCGCACGCTCACTGCGTCGGCTCAGGGCAGCCAATAGGTCTTGACTGTCGGTCGGCAGCTGGTCGCAGCCCGGCTGGCCATCGTCTAGCTTGCATTCCGCCAGTAGCGACGCGTGGTTCACCACAAGATTGCCGAGCTTCTGCGCGCCTCCACGTTGCTCATGTGCATGCAGCGCCACGAGGCGACCCGCAGCGGCGTCCTGCAGTGCCAGCAGCGCATTCACATCGTCCTTAACTTTGCCGTCGGCAGTCTTCAACTGCTCGAGCGCCATCGCCAGCGCCAGCGCACTGCCCTCATCCGTCAGCGCAAACGCCTGCTCCGAGTTGGCCTTGATCTTGGTCACCATCTCCTGTGCGCGTGCAGCGTCTGCCAACAACGTGGCATTCGCGTCGTCCAGCACCGGGCGCTTGCGCTCGTCACGAGCCTTGGTAAGAGCCTCATTGAGGTCGCCGCTACGTTTCTCGCGGTCTGCTGGCTTTTCAGCCAACGCGTCATAAAGCACTTGACGTGCGTCGTCTCGCAGCACTTCAGCAGCTTCTTCCTTTATACGAAGCATGGCCACCTTGTCAGCAGCCTGGCGCAGTGACACCGCCCGTTTCGCCAGAGCCTTCGGCTCCAGCTTGTCGTCGAGGGCGCCGGCATCAAACTGATCCTCCGCGTTCTTGAGTGCCGACTTCGCGTCACGCAACTCCGCACCAGCGCTCTTCAAGCGACTATTTGCCTCGACAAGCGCCTTACGCTTGGCGGTCACGGTTTCCGCCGGCACGCTGGCCGCCGCGGCGCAAGCTGCCCACAAAGCGGCCATTGCAACCCATTGCCGCCGGATAGGCCAGCAGCCGGCCGTGGCGGCGCATTGGGGGGATGAGAGGTTTCGCATGCACGCTCCTCAACGGGGTTTGATTTGCGCCGACGATGCCAGTTCCGCCCGGCCATGGCGCCCACAACATTGAGGAACCGCCCTCGGCTTGCGACTAGGCAGGATTCGCCCGGCACCCGTCCATCAACCTCGTCAACCCAAGCAGCGCATCCAGCATCGGCGTCGCCACGCCCAGCTGCTGAGCCAGCTCCCTTGGCGCACTGAGCAGCGCGTCGGTCTCGATGGGCCGGCCCGCCTCGACGTCCTGCAGCATCGACGTCTTGAAGGCGCCGAGCGACCGGGTGATGACGTGCCGGTCCTGCGGCGTCTGCGAGATCGGGCAGCCCATGCGCTCACCGACCTCGGCGGCCTCCCGCATGATGGCCGTCGTGAACTCGCGCACGAGGTCGTCAGCGAGGATACGGTCGGTCGTCGCGCGCGTCAGCGCCGAGACCGGGTTGGTGGTCATGTTGCCCCACAGCTTGTACCAGGCGTCGCGCTGGATGCTGTCCACCGCCTTGGCCTCGAAGCCGGCGTTGACGAGCAGCTTGGCCAGCGCATCGACCGCCGGACTCGCGCCGCCCACGGCCTCGCCGATCAACAGGCCGTTGCCCATGACGTGATGCACCCAGCCCGGCCCGCGCAGCGCGCAGCTGGCGTGGACGACGCAGCCGATGACGCGCTGGGGCGGGATCAGCGCGGCGATGCGGCCGTCCGGGTCGACGCTGTGCAGCGTCAACCCCGGCGCGGCGAGGCCAGCCGTGAACCACCACGGCAGGCCGTTCAGCGCCGTCAGCACCCGCGTGTCCGGCCCGCAAAGCTGGGCGACCTGCGCGGCCACGCCGGCGATGGCCGGGCCCTTGACGGCGAGGATGACGAGGTCTTGCGGCCCCAACTCCGCCGGGTCGGCGCTGGCGCGCAGCGGCGCGCTCCAGGTCTGGTCTGCGCTGTCCAGCCGCAGGCCTCGCTCGCGCACGGCGGCCAGCGTGTCGCCACGCGCCAGCGCGCTGACCTCCAGGCCGTCGACGCGCGACAGATGCGCGGCCACCCAGCCGCCAATGGCCCCGAGGCCGACGATGCAGACCTTAAACATGAGGATCAGTCTCGCATGCGCGCTTGTCTGCGCCCGGACGCACGGCCATCATCCGCCGTTGTCACGAAAACAGCCCAGGAGACGCCATGGCCACCAAGACAAGCAAGCCCGCCGCCAAGAAGACCCCCGCCGGCAAAGCAGCCGCCGCCAACGCCGTGGCCGCGCCCAAGCTGGACGCCCGACCCGACCGCCTGGACCTGCGTGACCTGGTCTACCGCGCTCCGCTGCGCTCGCTGCCTGCCCGCTGGCCGCAGGACGCCGACCTCAAGCGCCTGCTGCCCGCCTACGTGAAGGCCGGCCGCATCCTCAACCAGGGCAACGAAGGCGCCTGCACCGGCTTCGGCCTGGCCTGCGTCACCAACTACCTCTACTGGCTGCGCCACATCGCCACCCCACGCAGCCGCACACCGCCCGAGACCGTCAGCCCGCGCATGTTCTACGAACTGGCCAAGCTCTACGACGAATGGCCTGGCCAGGACTACGAAGGCTCCTCCTGCCGCGGCGCGCTCAAGGGCTGGCACAAGCATGGCGTGTGCTCGTCCACGCTGTGGCCCTACCCGCTGGACCGGGAGGGCAACGGCATCTTCGCGCGCCCCGCCGAGGGCTGGGACGACGACGCGACGACCCGGGCGCTGGGCGTCTACTACCGCGTCGACAAAAGGAGCGTCGTCGACATGCAGGCCGCGATCTACGAGATCGGCGCCATCTACGTGTCGGGTGACGTGCACGACGGCTGGACGCTCGACGAGTCGGACATGCCGGCCAGCCACGACAAGCTGCCGCGCATCGAGCACATGGCCAAGAAGACCGGCGGCCACGCCTTCGCGCTGGTGGGCTACAACGAACGCGGCTTCGTCGTGCAGAACAGCTGGGGCACCGGCTGGGGCGCCAGCGGCTTCGCCGTGCTCAGCTACGAGGACTGGGTCACCAACGGCACCGATGCCTGGGCCGTCGCGCTGGGCGTGCCGCAGGACCTGTCGGACATCAAGAGCCGCCAGCCCGTGGCCACCAAGACCGCCAAGACGGCAAAAACCGCCAAGAGCGCCCCGAGCGCCGTGGCCGGTGGCTTTCGCGTCATGGCCGGCCGCGGCCTGTCCGACGTCGGCGCCACGCTGCGCGTGGACGACAACCCGCGCGACGACCCCTGGCCCTTCAACCACGTCTTCGCGCACAAGCCCTACCAGCCGCTGCGCACCGAAGAGGCCTACACCCACACGCTGGTCTCGGGCAACGACGGCCAGCTGATGTCGACCGACTTCACGCGCGCCCGCAACGACCGGGAAGGCCTGGCCCGGGAAATCGTCGTCGACCGCCCCGCAGCCTGGTTCAAGGCCAGCAAGGACAAGACCGTCAAGCTGGCGATCTACGCCCACGGCGGCCTGAACAACGAGATCGGCTCGGTGCAGCGCATCCGCGTGCTCGCGCCCTATTTCCTGGCCAACGGCATCTACCCGCTGTTCTTCACGTGGAAGACCGGCCCGGGGGAGACGCTGAAGGACATCCTCGAAGACCTCAAGCACCGCATCGTCGATTCGGACGACCGCAGCGCCGCCTGGCTGGACCGCCTGCGCGAAGTGGCCGCCGAGGCCAAGGACCGCGCCATCGAGGCCGTCGGCCGCCAGTTTGCACGCGGCATCTGGAGCGAGATGCGCGAGAACGCCGAGGGCGGAGCGACGCCCGACCACGTGCTGGACCTCGCCGCCCGCATGCTGCGCGAGCTGCGCGACGCGCTGGCCAAGAGCGGCAAGACGCTGGAGGTCCACCTCGTCGGCCACTCGGCCGGCTCGATCCTGATCGGCCACCTGCTCGGCCGGCTGGGCGGCGCCAACGTCGTACCCGCCGCCAGCTGCGAGCTCTACGCCGCCGCCTGCTCCAGCGGCTTTGCCGTGCAGCACTACGGCGCGGCTCAACAGGCCGGCGTGCTGGCGCTGGACACGCTGCGCCTGCATGTGCTGACCGATGCCAACGAGCGCTGTGACGGCCTGCCCGACGCGCGGCGCGACATCTACGGCAAGTCCCTGCTCTATCTCGTTTCGCGCGCGCTGGACGACGTGCGCAAGCAGCCGCTGCTCGGCATGGAGCGCGCCCTCGTCAAGCCCGACCCGGCCTGGCTCGGCGACCAGTGGGTGCTGGGCCCGAACCAGGCACCGAATCCCGACGTCGCCGCCTGGCTCAAGCTCTGGCCGGCCGGCGCGCTGCTGAACCGCATCACCTCGCCCAAGGTACGCATCACCAAGGCAGGCGACCAGATCGACGCCGGCCATGGCAGCTTCGACAACAACATCGACGTGCTGACCGGCACGCTGGAGCGCATCCGCGGCGGCGCGCTGGTGGCGCCGATGGAGTGGCTGGACTATTGAAATTCGCCGGATGGAGATGTCCGCTTCCAGCGAGCGGCGCGGCGCGGGGGGCGGCAGCATGAGGGCTCATCACAGGAGCGCTGCATGGCCTGCATCCACCGCGAAATCCTCGTCGACACGCCCGCCGCCGCCCTCTGGGACGCGATGCGCGACGCCGGCGCGCTGCACACCCGGCTCGCGCCGGGCTTCATTGCGGACTGCACGATGGACGGCGACGATGCGCGCCAGGTCCGGTTCGCCAACGGGCTGAGCGCACGCGAAGTCATCATCGACATTGACGACCAGGCCCGCCGCATCGCCTGGTCGGCCGCGGGCGGGCGGCTGGCGCATCACAACGCTTCAACGCAGGTCTTCGACGAAGGCGGCACGCGCTGCCGCGTCGTCTGGATCGCCGACCTGCTGCCGCATGCGCTGGCCCCAGCCATCGCCGGCATGATCGAGGCCGGCCTGCAGGCAATGAAGGCCCATGCGGAGACGACGCGGCCGGTTTGTACAGGGCATCCCGAGCGATAGGGCTGCCTCCTGTCAGGAAGCGAGCGGCAACGCGAGTGTGAACACGCTGCCTTTGCCCACCTCGCTGCTGACCGTCAGGCGTCCTTGCATTGCAGCGGCCAACATTCGCGTCACCACAAGGCCCAACCCTGCACCCTGGATGCCCATCGCGCCGCGGCCAAGTCGATTGAACGGCTCGAACAGCCGGGCGGCCTGGTCTTCGGTCATGCCCAGCCCCTGATCGCAAACCTCGAAAAGTGCGGAGCTACCCTCTCTTCGGGCCGAGAACTCAACGCCGCCATTCGGTCGGTTGTATTTGATCGCGTTGGACAACAGGTTGATCAGGCACTGCTGCAGGCGCCCCTCGTCGGCGATGACGTTCAAAGCGTCGGCGGGCACGCTGACCGCCATCGCGACACCGGCCAGTTCCGCCTGGGCAGCCACCGTTGCGGCGGCAGCTTCCAGCACGCGCCGCACGTCGAGACTCTGGGCCTTGACGTCGAAATTCCCGGTCTCGAATCGACTGACGTCCATGACATCGCGCACCAAGGACTGCAGATGCAGGCTCGCAGCGATGATCTGGCCGACCCGACGCGCCTGTCCCGGGGAAAGCGGCTGCTGGTCGTCCATTTCCAACAACTGCGCGAAGCCCAGGATCGCATTCAATGGATTGCCGATCTCGTGCGCGATATAGGACAGCATCATGGACTTGGCACGGCTGGCAGCCTCGGCCTCCAGCCGTGCCTGCGCCGCCTGCTCGGCGCCCACGCGCGAAGTCACATCTCGCAGCAGGAGTGTGAACACACAGTCCTCGCCGCGCCCGAACCTCGATACCGAGGGTTCAACCACCCGCGTCTGCCCGTCGACGCGATGCAGTTCCAGCCGTTCGGGCAAGCTGCTGGCCTGGGCTCCTTCGGCACGTACGCCGTAGCCAGTCACGATTTCCAGCAAGGCGGTGGCGCCCGGCAGCACCGTCGCCGCGTCACGGCCCAGGACCGCTTCGGCAGTGACGCCAAGCATCTCGCAAGCTGCGGCGTTGGCGAGGGCGATGTTGCCTTCCGCGTCGATCGTCAGGATGGCGTCTGAGGCCGCGCCGACGATGTCAGACACGCGCGCGTCGCCCAGGCGCTGCCAATGCTCACCGAGCGCCCGCAAGGCAAGGTCGTTCTCCTGCTTGAGGCGCAGCAGGTTGCGCACCCGTGCCTTGAGCACGGCGGGCCTGTAAGGCTTGGCGATGAAGTCCGTCGCTCCGAGTTCCAGGCCGCGCGCTTCATTGTCGGCGTCGGTGAACCGGGTGACCAGGGCGACCGGAACATGACTGAGCACCGGATCCTGCTGCATGGCCTGGCATACGGCGAAGCCATCCATCCCGGGCATCTGCACATCCAACAGCACCAGATCCGGTGGCTCATCTGCCATCAGCTCCAACGCGGCCGTTCCGTCGGTGGCGAACTGGATCCGCTTGACCATGGGCGCCAGCGTGGCTTGAAGGAGCTGGATGGCATTGACATCGTCATCGACGACCAACACGCAGGCCTGATCGGTGATGACACCGGCAGGAGAGATGCGCCGGGTGGCCTCGGCAATGCGCTTCAGGCGCAGCTGCGCACGCACCCGCGCGATCACTTGCGCCGCGACGAGCGGCTTGGGCAGAAAGTCCACGGCGCCAAGTTCGAAGACTTCGGCCTCCAAGTCCGGCGCGCGGTGGCTGGTGACCACGATCACGGGCATCCCGCTGAGGCTGGGGTCGCCGCGCAGAATCTGCAGAACTTCCATGCCACTCATGCCCGGCATCTCTGCATCGAGCAGCATCAGGTCAGGCGGGTCCTGGCGCGCAATGCTGAGCGCCTCGGCGCCCGAGCGCGCGAAGCGCAGGCGCGCATGGCCGGTGAGCATGCGGCTCAGCACCTGGATGGCGATGGGATCGTCATCGACGAGCAACAGCTCGGGCTTCAACGGCATGGGCGCCTCCCTGAAAGAACGCCAGGATCTCTGCATCGGCCAGCCACGCCACAAAGGGTCTTCGACGGGCTAACCAGGTTGTCGTTCGGAGTGTATTCCTGGGTGTCAGCGGCAACTGATGGGCATGGAATCTCCCGCGATACTGGCCCCAGATGAACTTGGCCCTCTGCCTTGCGGGGGTGCACGCCACGATGAGCTTTCCCCGCCTGCCGCCGCGAGTGATGGCCTGGGTGGTCGGCATTGCGCTGGCCGGCAGCATCGCCAGCGCCTTGGCCGCCTGGTACCAGGCACGCCGCAATGACGAGGCGAGCCGGGAGGCCTTTGCCCGGCTCTGCGAGCAGGTGGCCGGGCAATTGACCGCGCGCATGCAGCTCTACGAATATGGCCTGCGCGGCGCGCGAGGCACCGTCCTGACGGCGGGTGAGCAGGGCATCAGTCGCGAGCTTTTCCAGCGTTACAGCCGGACGCGCGACATCAACACCGAGTTTCCCGGCGCCAGGGGCTTCGGCTTTGTGCGACGCGTGCCGGTCTCTCAGGAGTCGGCATTCGTGCAGCGGGCGCGCCAGGACGGCATGCCTGAATTCGAGATCCACGGCTTCGGCAGGCATGGCGAAGAGCGCTTCGTGATCCAGTACGTGGAGCCTGCGCAGCGCAACCAGCCCGCCATCGGCCTGGACATCGCGTCCGAGCCGAATCGGCGCCAAGCAGCGCTGACCGCCCTGGAGACTGGGAAGGCAACGGTGACAGCGCCGGTCACCTTGGTCGATGCCGTTGGCGACACCCAGCGCGCGGTGCTACTGCTGCTGCCGATCTATCGACCTGGCCAGCCCATTGCGACGGTGGCCGAGCGTGATGCCGCGGCCTTTGGCTGGAGCTACTCGGCCTTGTCGCTCCGGGATGTCCTGGCAGATTTCGACTTCCCTGGCGGCGACTACCAGATGGTCCTGCGTGACATCACGGACGCCAAGCAACCAGGCGTCATTTTCGACTCCGCCAGGCAGGTGGCGTCTGGCGGCGACGAAGTCTTCTCCCTCACGCTGGAGCGTTCGGTGTACGGCAGGCGCTGGCAGATCGAATTGAGAGCGATGCCGCACTTCGTGGACCGGCAGATTCAGCTCAGCCCGGTTGTCGTCCTGCTGGCGGGCTTGGCAACCAGCGCGCTGATGGCTGCGCTGGTGGGTGCCGTCCGACTCAGCCGTGAGCGCGAGCGGCGCAACTCGGAGCGCCAGGCACAACTGGCCACCATCGTGGAGAACTCGGCCGACGCCATCGTGGGGGAATCCATGAATGGCGAGGTGATCATCTGGAACCGCGCCGCCGAGATGCTGTTCGGACGGCAGCGCTCCGACGCCATGGGGCAACCCGTCGCCGCGCTGCTGCTGCCACCCGAGCGCCGGCACGAGGAGAAAGATCTGCTGGACCGCATCGCCCGAGGCGAAACGCTGGCCCCGTTCGACACGACCTGCTTGCGGCAGGACGGGGTCGAGCTGGACGTGTCCATGACCGTGGGCGCCATCCGGTCCGAGAGCGGGCAGACCATCGGTCTGGCCAAGCTGATCCGGGACATCGGCGAGCGCAAGGACGCCGAGCGGCGGCTGCGGGAATTCAACCTGACGCTCGAGCGTCAGGTGGCCGAGCGCACGGCCGACCTGGACACTGCCCGGCGTGACTTGCAGACGCTGCTCGACGCCATGCCGTCCATGATCGGCTACTGGGACAAGTCGCTGCACAACCGTGTCGCCAACCATGCCTACACGACCTGGTTCGGCGTGCCCCACGGAGAGCTGACCGGCAAGTCCATGGTCGAGCTGCTGGGGCCGGAGATCTTCGCTCGCAACAAGCCGTTCGTGGATGCCGTGCTGCGCGGCGAGCCGCAGCGGTTCGAGCGGGCCATTCCGCGCCCGGATGGTCGGGGCATGAGGCACTCGCTCGCCCACTATCTGCCTGACCTTCGGGGCGACGAGGTCCAGGGCTTCTACGTCATCGTGCACGACATCACCGAAGTGGTCGAGAGCCGCCAGGCGCTGGCGGTGGAGCGCGAGCGCCTGGCGAACATCATCAAGGGCACCAGCGCCGGCACCTGGGAGTGGAATGCCCTCACGGACGAGGTGCGCGTGAACGAGCGCTGGGCCGAGATGCTCGGCTACACGCGCGAGGAACTCGGCCCCATGGACACGCCGGCGCTCGAACGTCTTGCTCATCCTGATGACTGGGCGCAGGTCGATAGCCGCCTGCAGCAGCATTTCAGCGGTGCAGCCGACGATTTCGCCGTGGAGTTCAGGCTTCGACACAAGTCAGGTCATTGGGTCTGGGTCCAGAGCCGGGGGCGCTTGTCCACCCGCACGGCCTCTGGTGCGCCCGAGTGGATGTACGGCACCCACCAGGACATTTCTGCCACCAAGGCCGCGCAAGCCGAGATGCAGCGCGTGGCCAAGTTGCTGGCCAGCGTGTTGGGGGCGGCGACCGAGCTGTCCATCATTGCCACCGACCCTGCCGGCCTGATCACCATCTTCAACCGCGGCTCGGAGCAGATGCTCGGCTACGGCGCCGACGAGATGGTGGGCAAGAGCAGCCCTGCACCGTTGCATCTGGCCGAGGAGGTCGAGGCGCGTGGGTTGGAGCTCAGCGCCGAATTCGGTGTGCCCGTGCAGGGCTTCCGGGTGTTCGTCCACAAGCCCGAGATCGACGGTGCCGAGACCCGGGAATGGACCTATGTGCGCAAGGACGGCCGGCGTCTGCGGGTGTCCCTGATCGTGACGGCCATCCGAGGAGACGAGGGGGCCGTGGTTGGTTATCTGGGCATTGCCCAGGACATCGGCGAACGGTTGCGCGCTGAAGCGGCGTTGCGCCACGCCAAGGCGGCGGCCGAAGCTGCCAATGCGGCCAAGAGCATGTTCCTGGCCAACATGAGCCATGAGATTCGCACGCCGATGAACGCCGTGATCGGCGTGGCCCACCTGCTCGCCTCCACGCCGCTGGACGGCGACCAGCGCCAGTTGCTGGCCAAGCTGCAGATCGCCGGCCGCTCGCTGCTGGGGATCATCAACGACGTGCTGGATCTGGCCAAGATCGAAGCGGGGGAAATGGGCATCGAGCGGGTGGACTTCAGCCCCGTTGAACTGCTGTACGAGCTGGAGCAGTTGTTCATGCCGCTGGCCGACAGCAAGGGCATCGGCCTGGAGATTCATGGTGTGGCCAGCGTGCCAGCCCGTCTGCGCGGCGACGCGCTGCGGCTGCGCCAGATTCTGGTGAACCTGACCAGCAACGCGCTGAAGTTCACCAGTCACGGGCGGGTGACGGTGCAGGTGGCCGCGGAGGGCCCTGCTGACCGCGAGCCGTTGTGGCTGCGCTGGAGCGTGCGAGACACCGGGGTGGGGATTTCGCCCGCGGCGCTGGAGCGGCTGTTCGATCCCTTCACCCAGGCGGATGCGTCCACGACACGCCGCTTCGGTGGTACCGGCCTGGGTCTTTCCATCGTGCGCCGGCTCGCGCATCTGATGGATGGCGAAGTCGGCGTGGAGAGCCACGTCGGCCAGGGCAGCGAATTCTGGGTGCGCCTGCCGTTCGGCCTTGCCGGTGCGGACACGGCAGACGGGGTGGCCGGCAGCGGCGTGGGGCTGGACGTCGTGGTCGTCGACGACAGCGATGACGACCGCCGCGTGCTGGCGGGTCTGTGCCGGGCGCTGGGCTGGCGCGCGGTGGAGTTGTCCTCTGGCATGGCCCTGCAAGACCATTTCCAGGAGGCATTGGCTGGCAACGCAGCATTGCCGGACGCCTTGCTGGTGGACTGGCTCATGCCGGAGCTTGACGGCCTGCAAGCCCTCGCGACGCTGGCAGCGCTGGTGGCGCCCAAGCGCCTTCCCGCAACGCTGATCATCTCGGCCCAAGAGAGAACTGCCATCGCCGCTCTCGACCCGGAGCGACTGGTGGACCACATCCTGACCAAGCCGGTGGGGGCCTCCGAGCTGTTCAATGCCGTCAATGCCAGCGTGGCGCGTCACACCGGCAGCACCGACCGGGTCGCCAGGTCGACCAACATCGAGGCGGTGGATGCGCGCTGGTTGAATGGCCTGCAGATCCTGCTGGTCGATGACAGCGACATCAACCTCGAAGTGGCCCGACGGCTGCTCGAAAGGGAAGGCGCCAGTGTCACGACCAGCCTGAACGGGCATCAGGCGCTGGAAGCCTTGCGTGCCGAACCGAAGCGCTTCGACGCGGTGCTGATGGACGTCCAAATGCCCGAGATGGACGGCTATGAGGCCACGCGCCGCCTGCGAGGCGAGCTGGGCTTGACCGAGTTGCCGGTGCTCGCGCTGACGGCGGGCGCGCTGGGCGAGGAGCGGCGCAAGGCCGAGGAGGCCGGCATGGACGACTTCCTCACCAAACCCCTGGACCCCGCCAACCTGGTGCGCCGGCTCCGACGCGCCGTGGAGCAGGCCAGTGGGCAGCCTCTGCGCCTGAGCGGAAGCTCCTGGCAGGCGCCACTGCCGATCAACTGGCCCGCCATCGAGGGCGTCGACAGCCGGGATGCGGCACACCGGCTGCAAAACGATGCGGAGCTGTTCCTGCGCATGGTGGCGCGACTGCTGGAGGAGTACGGCCGGCAAGACTTCGCGTCGCGCGCTGCCGACCTGTCGGAGGCTGCGCTCGACGAACTCACGGCCAGCATGCACAAGCTGCGCGGCTCCTCCGGCATGCTGGGCATGAGCGAATTGCACCGCCTGGCGGGTGAAGCCGAGGCGCACCTGCGCGCCAATGCAGGCGCCGCGGCGCTCAGGGCCCGTCTGACGGCCGTTGACCAGGCGCTGGCGCGGCTCGCCTTTGCAGCGGCACCCGAAATTGCGAAGCGGGCCGGCAGCAGCGTTGCACCAGCGGCAGTGAACGACGCAGCCGCCCCCATGGCACCTGGTGAACTGGACGCACTGCTGACCCTGCTGCGGCAGCAGGACCTGGCCGCCGTGGAACAGTTCGCCAAGCTCGCGCCCGCCTTGCAGGCGGCCTATGGCATTGATCGGACAACCCCGCTTCGCCGCGCCGTGGACAACCTCGACTTCGTGACGGCATTGCGTCTGGTGTGCGAATTGCAAAACGCCGGTGGCGGCTGATGCGCCGCAAGCAGATTGCTGCGCTTATCCTTGACTGCCAAAGCCCAAATTCCCCATGCCTTTGCTTCAAGGTGCAACGCCCAGCATCCTGCTGGTCGACGACGACCCTGCGGTGATCCAGGTCCTCAGCAAGACGCTGAGCGGGCTGGGTCGACTGCGTTTTGCCACATCGGGCGCCGATGCCTTGCGACTGGTCCAGCAGGAGGTGCCCGACCTGCTGCTGCTCGACGCCGAAATGCCCGGCATGAGCGGCTTCGAGACCTGGGAGGCGATGCGCAGCCTCCCGCAGCTGCAAGACCTCCCCGTGGTATTCGTGACCAGCCGCGGCGAGGAGGCGATGGAAGAACGCGGGCTGGCCCTGGGCGCGGCGGATTTCATGGCAAAACCTGTGCGACCGGCCATCCTGCTGGCGAGGGTCAAGACCCAACTTCGGCTCAAGGTGGCGCTGGACAAGCTGCGTGCACTCGCTGGCACCGACAGCCTCACCGGCCTGGCGAACAGGCGCGCACTCGGTGAGAGCCTCACCAGCGAATGGCTGCGAGCTCGACGCATGTTGCGTTCCATGTCGGTCCTGTTGATCGACGTGGACCACTTCAAGCGCTACAACGACCACTACGGGCATCTGAAGGGTGACGATGCGTTGATTGCCGTCGCCCGCGTGCTGAAGGAGAGTGCAAGCCGTCCTGGCGACGTCGTTGCACGCTACGGCGGCGAAGAGTTCGCGGTGCTGCTGCCGGAAACCAACCAGGCCGGTGCAGCCGTTGTCGCTCGCGCCATGCTGGCCCGGATGGAGGAACTCGGGATTGAGCACGTGGCATCGGAACTGGGTCATCTGACGGTGTCCATCGGCGTGGCGAGCTACGAGCCGACGGATAGCGGCGAAGGCTCGGCGAGCCTGCCGAGGGTTCGTCCTGCTGGCGAAGCGCACGATGAGATGCCTATCGAGCGCGTGTTGGCGCTGGCGGACGAAGCCCTGTATGCATCCAAGCGAAACGGGCGTGCGCAGGTGTCGTTCACCGACATCGCAGTCCAGCCGTGGTGACGCTGGCGCCAGGGGCTTGCGCTTGACAGCCCAATCGTTGGAGGCCGGGCGCCACGCTCTGGACCTGGACCTGCCGGCACCTCCCGTGGCCCTGGTACGCATGACGGCTCTCCTGGCTGAACCTTCCTGCGACCTGGACTCCTTGAGTGAGCTGATCGAGTCCGACATGGCTTTGGCGTCTGCCCTGCTCAGAACGGTCAACTCCGCGCTGTTCAACCTGTCAGGCCGAATCCAGACCGTGCGCGAAGCCATCACCTACCTGGGGTTTCGGGAGGTGGGCGGCATCACCTTGCAGCACGGCCTTCGCGCCGCGTTCCCGCAGGCGCCTGAACTGGACCGCCTGTGGCAACGCGCTGCAGCGCGCGGTGAGTTGATGGGCGTGCTGGGCCGGTCGCTCGGGTTCGATGCGTGGGCAGCACATTCTGCAGGCCTATTCGAAGAATGCGGCAAGGCGCTGCTGTTTCGCCACTCGCCTTCGCGCTACCGCCCGTTGTGGAGCAAAGCCTCGACCGATGACTGCGCGCTGGCTTCGCTGGAGCTGCATGCGTTCGGGGCCTCGCACGACATTCTTGGCGCGGCACTGTGCGAGACCTGGGGCTTGCGAGCTTCAGCCGTTCACAGCGTGCGCCACCATGTCGAGTTCCAAGCGACGCTGGAGCTTCCTGGCCAGGACAACCATCGGACCATCTGCGCCTTGTCTGCGCTGGCTCATCGCGTCATGAACCTGCCTGCTGATATTGATCGCTGCGTCGACAGGCTGGCCTCCCAGCTTGAGATGGATCCAGCAAGACTCAGGGCCGTTATCCCGTCGCGCTCGCATCGCCGCGGCAGCACTCCGTGACTGCCGGACTGGCAAAACCGACCCCCTCATTGACCTCCCGTCATCTGTCCATAGCCCCGGATTCGCCGATTCTTCGCAGACATATTGCGCGCACTCGCCGAGTCATCCGTTACGTTTGGCGGGAGGAACCAAGTTGTGCGGCATCGAATCTGCCGGGCAGAGCGGCTCAGCTGGCGTCGGCAGGACTGCTCAACTCGCGAAACGCCTGCAGCAGGAAGGTCGCCGGCGTGCCGTATCGCAAAGATGCGAGGTCGAATTCCGGCGTGAAGAACTGGCTGAGCGCGGGTTTTTCGGCGAGCAGTTCGGGCGGCAGTTCGCGCATCGCCATGTGCCACTCTCCGAAGTCGCGCTGCCTCACTTCGTGGGCCAGCACGGTGCGCATGCCTTCATGACGCGGATCCGCGGCGATGAGGCTGTGCAGCCGCTCGACCGCCGGCTTTGGGCCCTCGATCACCTGAAGGAACTGGTCGCCACTGTGCAGCAAGATGCCGGTGATCTCGTCCCGGGCGTTGTTGCGCCGCGCGATGGCGAGGATGGCTTGCAGCGCCTCGTTGGTCAGGTCTGGGCTTGCATAGCTGGTGTAGATGATTTGATGGTGAGGGCCGTTCATGTCGCACCTAGCGCCCAACGCTCGAGCTGATTTTCCAGGCTTTGCAGACGGTGCGGGAGTTGCTTGACCAACTCATCAGCCTGCCCCCAGGCGGCAGCCTTGCCCGCGGCGTTGATCCGTTGGAGCACGTCCTGCAGCGCATGCGCCGACAGGTTGGAAGCCGTACCCGCAAAGTTGTGCACCGCGTAGGACAGGGCCTGCGGGTCACGCGCCACCACGCAACGGCTGATCTCCGCGATCTGCGCCGGGCAGTCGTCGACGAACATCTTGGCGATGAGGGCCAGGGACTCGCGGTCACCGTCCAGGCGCTCCAGGGCCTGCGCGGTGTCGATGTCGGCCAAGGCCTGCTCGGCTTCGAGAGCCAGGGCCATGCGCAGGGCACGCCCTTGTGAGCGCCCCAGCACCCGCTCGATCTCCAACATCATTCGCGCGGCGTCGATCGGCTTGCTGAGGTAGCCGTCCATGCCGGCCTGCAGGCAGCGCTCGCGGTCGCTCTGCATGGCATTGGCGGTCATCGCGACGATGGGTTGGTGCTGCTGCGCGCCATTGGCCTGCTCGCGCTCCCGGATGGTCCGTGTGGCCAGCAAGCCGTCCACGACGGGCATCTGCATGTCCATCAGCACCACGTCAAAGCCGCGCTGCGCGGTGAGGTCGATGGCGATCTGTCCGTTGTCCGCCAGCCAGACGCGATGGCCCAGCCGCTCGAGCAGGCGCCGGGCCAGTGCCTGGTTGACCGGCATGTCCTCCACCAGCAGCACGTCCAGGCCCTTGCCGTCCTTGGGCATCGGCTGCGCGATGGACAGCGGGGCGGTGAGTTCCAGTTGAGGTTCGCTCTGGCCCAGGGTGCGCAGGACGCTGTCCAGCAGGTCTGAGGGCGAGATCGGCTTGGTCAGATACCCGGCCAGGCCCATGTCCTTGCAGCGGGCCGCGTCGCTGGCCAGGTCGCCGACGGTCAGCAGCATCCAGGTCTGGCGGCGCAGCAGGCTGCCCGGATCCAGCTTCGAGACCAGATCGAAGCCCGACATGCCCGGCATCTGCGCGTCGATCAGGCACAGCGCAAACTGCCGCTGCGGCTCGCTCAGCACGGCGAGCGCGGCCTCGGCACTGGGCGCCGCGGTGGGGCGCATGCCCCAGCGCTTGAGCTCGTCGGACAGCCACTGTCGCTGGGTGGCGTTGTCGTCCACCACCAGCACCGCCAGGCCTTGCAGCAGCGTGCCCGGGGGCGCAATGGGTGGACGCATGCGCTCCGGCTCCAAGGCCTTCACGGTCACCGTGAAATGGAATTCGCTGCCGCGGCCCGGTTCGCTGCGCAGCCATAGCCGCCCGCCCATCAGGCCCACCAGGCGCTCGCAGATGGCCAAGCCCAGCCCAGTGCCGCCGTAACGCCGGGTGATCGACGCGTCGGCCTGCGAGAAGGCGCCGAAGATCTGTTGCTGCTTGTCATGCGGGATGCCGATGCCGGTGTCTCGCACCACGCATTCCAGCAGCAGGCTGTCGGCCCCGGTGTACTCGACCTGCCGCAGTTCCACCGCCACCTCACCCTTTTCGGTGAACTTGAGGGCATTGCCAACCAGGTTGATCAGCACCTGCCGCAGCCGCCCGGGGTCGGCCAACACCTGGGTGGGCACCTCCGGCGCGACCCGGTACAGCAACTCCACGCCCTTCTGGTTGGCACGCACGGCCAGCGGCTTCAGGCAGTCGTGCAGCAGGTCCTGCAGTGCCACGGGGACTTGCTCAACCTTCATCATGCCGGCTTCCAGCTTCGAGAAGTCGAGGATGTCGTTGATGATGACCAGCAGCGCGTCGGCCGAATGAGCGCACCATCTCCAGGTACTCGCGCTGTTCC
>CAUJSJ030000129.1:0-58115 GCA_963422775.4 uncultured Roseateles sp. | reverse complement strand
GGAACATCACGCTGCGCGACACGCCGAAGTTGGCCGCCGCGCGCAGGTAGCGCCGGTCGATGGTGTGCACGCCCGAGGTCGTCTGCACGATCAGCGGGAACACCGACGAGATGAAGATCAGGAAGATGGGCGACACGTCGCCGACGCCGAACCACAGGATGGCCAGCGGGATCCAAGCGATCGGCGAGATCGGCCGCAGCATCTGGAAGATGGGGTTGAAGGTGCGGTACGCGCCGCCCACCCAGCCCATCCACAGCCCCAGCGGAATGCCCACCAGCATGGCCAGCCCGAAGCCGATGCCGACGCGGAACAGCGACGAGCCGATGTGCTCCCACAGCGTGCCATCCTCGGCCAGCTCCAGCGTGCCGGTGACGACGGCCCAGGGTGTCGGGAAGATGGGGCTCTGGGTGTAGACGACGATGCCCCACCAGGCCGCGATGACGAGGGCAATGACCGCCAGCGGCGGCAGGATGCGACTCAGGCGCAGATTCACCGACTTTCCTTCCAACGTTTCTTCCACTGCTCCCAGCGCCATTGCAGCGTTGGCCACCCGCGCTTGGGGGCCGGCGCGACGACGATGCTCATCTGCCCGCTGGCATGCGCGCTGCACGCAAAGCTGTAGCTCGACGCGACCTCGAAGGGCAGGCGAAAACTCTGCCCCGGCATGATCAGTACGGGCCCGAACTGCTGCGGCACCTCGTCGAGGTTGCGCAGCAGCAGCACGTCGTTCAGGCCCAGCGTCAGGTCGATGCGGTCGGGCAGGATCTCGACCTTGTCACCGGCCATGCGGCGGGCGTAGGTGCCGGGCGGGATCTCGAACAGCTCGTCGCGTGTGGGCAGTTCGATCGGCACGAATGCAGCCCATCCCAGGGGCACCAGCAGCGCCACCGGCAGGAGCCAGAACCAGCGCCTGCTCACTTCGCGGCCAGCAGCAACTTGAGGTCATGGACGAAGTCCTTGGCCTGGTGGCCGTAGGGCATCATGCCCCGCAGCGTGCCGGCGCGGTCGATCAGCCAGACAGACGTGGAATGGTTCATGCCGTAGGCAATGGGCTGCGATGACTTCGACGGGGCGATCTTCTCGGCAACGACGCCGTAGCGCTTGCGCATCGCGGCCAGCGTAGCCGGCGCTTCGGTGCCGCCGATGAAGCTCGGGTCGAAGGCGGCGAGGTACTGGCGGATGCGCGCAACGTCGTCACGCTCCGGGTCCACCGTCACGTAGACGACCTGCACGTCTGCCGCGTCCGCGCCCAATGCCTTGCGCGCCTGGGCCAGCGTGGCCAACGTCGTCGGGCAGACCTCGGGACAGTTCGTGAAGCCGAACACCAGCAGCACCAGCTTGCCCTTGAAGCGGGCGAGGTTCAGCGCCGCGCCGTCGCTGCCCTTGAGCGCGAACTCGGGCGCGGGCTGGGCGGGCTCGAAGACGCCGGCCTTCAGCTTTGGCGCCGCCGGCGCGGCGCGTGCCGTCAAAGGCAGCGCTGCCCACAACAAAGCGCGGCGCTTCATATCGGGATCGGCGCGGCCCTGGCCGCCTTGACGAAGCTGTCGTCCACGTATTTCTCGTAGGCCACCGGCGCCTTGAGCGTGCCCGCCTCGATGGACAGCTGCATGAGGTCGTCGAACTCGGCGCGGATCATGCGCAGGTCGCCGTAGGTGACGCGATCCGTCGGGTTCTCCATCACGAAGCGCAGGATGTTGGGGTCCTGATTGAAGAACTTGCGGCCGGCTGCGATCTGGATGGCTTTTTCGCGGTTGGGCTGCTGCAGGTCCAGCCAGTTGCCCGCGCCCTGCACGTGGTTGACGAGGTCTTGCACCAGCGGCCGGTTGTCCCGGATCAGTTCCTCGCGCACCGTCAGCACGCAGCAGATGTAGTTGCGCCATTCGTCGCGCGTCATGCGCAGCGGCCGGGCATAGCCGGCGCGCTGGGCCGAGGCGCCGAAGGGCTCGCCGGTGCAATAGGCGTCCACGGCCTTGGCGAACAGGGCCGCAGGCATATCCGGCGGGGGCATCTCGACGATCTGGATGTCCTTCGGGCTCATGCCCTCTGCGCTAAGCATCTTGCGCAGGAACAGGAAGTCCACCGCGAAGCGGCTTGGGATGGCGATGCGCTTTCCCGTCAGATCCTTGAACTTCTTGTGAGGCGAATCGGTGCGCACCATGATGACGGCGCCCGAGCGGTGACCCAGCGAGACGATCCTGACGGGGATCTTCTTGTCCGCCAGATCCATGACCAGCGGCGCCAGCATGTAGGCCGCCTGGATGCGGCCGGTCATCAGCGATTCCTTGATCTCCGGCCAGCCGTTGTACTTGCTGTACTCGAACTCGAAGGCCTTGCTGCCCGATGCCTTGTTGGACGCCAGGCGCGCCGAGCAGGCGACGGGCAGCGTCAGGTTGCAGGTGACGGGCAGGCCGCCCACGATGAGCGGGCCGGAGGCGGCAGC
This sequence comes from uncultured Roseateles sp., assembly GCA_963422775.4. Lineage (GTDB taxonomy): Bacteria > Pseudomonadota > Gammaproteobacteria > Burkholderiales > Burkholderiaceae_C > Pelomonas. Next base: position 55,675 of record CAUJSJ030000129.1, on the reverse strand, counting down.
CGCAGGCAAGGCCAGCGACGGCAGCGCAGAGGCCAGCGCGCCGCGCAACAGTTGCCGGCGATCAAGTCCGGCGGACGGGGATGCAGTCAATTGAGGAGTCATGGCCAAGGGCGCACGACTGTGCCAACTTGCGCGGAGCTGTCCATTCGTGGTGACGGAATTGTGCCTACGTACCTACTTTGAAACAGTGCCGCCGCCAGGCCTTGCGGCGCTGGCGGCGGTGGTCAGGGACGGCCCGGCTGCCGGCTTACGGGTACAGCCCGCGCTCCTCGCGCGCCTGCAGCACCCGCGTGCAGGCCACCGTGAAGGCGGCGGTGCGCAGCGTGATCTTGTGCAGCTCGCTGGTTTCCCAGATGTGCTTGAAGGCACCGATCATGATCTTGTCCAGGCGCACGTTGATCTCGTCCTCGGTCCAGAAGAAGGACGAGAAGTCCTGCACCCACTCGAAGTAGGACACGGTCACGCCGCCGGCGTTGGCGATCACGTCGGGCACGACGACGATGCCGCGGTCGGCCAGCACGGCCTCGCCGTCCGGCGTGGTCGGGCCGTTGGCGCCTTCCAGCACGAGGCGGGTGCGGATGCGCTGGGCGCGATCGGCGGTGATCTGGCCTTCCAGCGCGGCCGGGATCAGCACATCGGTCTGCACGTCCCAGAAGTTCTCGTCGTCGATCTTGTCGGCGCCGGTGAAGCCCGCCACACCCTTGTAGGTGGCCACATGCTCCAGCAGGCTCGTCATGTCGAAGCCGTTCTCGTTCAGGATGGTGCCGGTGTGGTCCTGCACGCAGACGATCTTGGCGCCGTTGGCGGCGAACAGCTTGGCGGCGATGGAGCCGACGTTGCCGAAGCCCTGCACCGCCACGCGCGCGCCGTCCAGCGGCTGGCCCAGGCGGCGCATCGCCTCGCGACCCACGACGAACACGCCGCGGCCGGTGGCGGACACGCGGCCGAGGGAGCCGCCCAGCGGGATGGGCTTGCCGGTGACGACGCCGGTCGCCGTGGCGCCGGTGTTCATCGAGTAGGTGTCCATCATCCAGGCCATGATCTGGCCGTTGGTGTTGACGTCCGGCGCCGGGATGTCCTGCTGCGGGCCGATGATGATGCCGATCTCGCTCGTGTAACGGCGCGTCATCTTCTCCAGCTCTTTGAGGCTGAGCAGCTTGGGGTCGACGCGGATGCCGCCCTTGGCGCCGCCGTAGGGCAGGTTCACCGCGGCGTTCTTGATCGTCATCCAGGCCGACAGGGCCATCACTTCTTCCAGCGTCACGTCGGGGTGGTAGCGCACACCGCCCTTGCCCGGGCCGCGCGTCAGGCTGTGCTGCACGCGGTAGCCCTCGAAGTGGGCGATGCTGCCGTTGTCCAGCTCGATGGGGATGTCCACGATCAGCGCGCGCTTGGGGCGGCGCAGGGTCTCGACCCAGCGGGCCAGGTGGCCCAGGTAGGGCTCGACGGCATCGATCTGCGACAGATACGTCCCCCACGGGCTGTTGCGCGTGGGCGAAACAAACGACAGGTTGGGCATGTAATGCTCCGTAACTTTGAGTGGGGCGAACGGTATCGCGAAGCTCGCTGCCCTCGCCAGGACTTGTCTAGCCAAGTGCGTATGCGCCCATGCGCGCAATGCATACCGGGCGCTTATCTGCGTCGTCGGTGTGCCAATCCGCACAGTCCGAGAGCCAGAAGCAGACCGGTGCCTGGCTCCGGGACGGCGGTGCTCACCCAGCCCAGCACCTGGGCGTCCACGGCGTCGGCGGCCAGCGTGGCGTCCAGCCAGGTGCGGTAGCTGGCCAGCTGCACATAGCCGGAGCGTGGGTTGATGTCGTTGTCGTTGGCGTCCTTGTCGGTGATGTAGGCCGATGCGATGCCCCAAAGCGGCACGGCGCCGGGCTGGCCGCCCAGGCTCGTGACGTGGCCCATGAAAAGCCCGCCGCCGCTGTCGCCGCCCTGGACATAGGGCGCGGTGTAGCCATCGGTGTAGACGATCAGCCAGTTGACCGGCACCTCGGTCAGCGGCCCGGCGTCGTCAGGGTCCGCCAACGGCCAGAACTCGCGTACCTGACTGAAACCGTAGCCGCGCGGCGCCTGGTTGTGCCCGGTCGTCAGCGTCGCATCCAGCGCGTAGCTGCTGCCGGTCACCAGCGTGTCGGCCACCAGGCTCAGTGACGGCGCCGCGATCGGCGTGGCCAGCCTCAGCAGCGTCAGGTCATCCAGCGGGAAGGGGCCGGAGGCCGCGTCATAGCGCGCCGCGATCGTGGCGCTGCCGTAGCCGTTGCTGAAGGTGTCGCCAACGCCCAGGCCCAGGTGGCGCGCGGTGATGACCCAGTTGGGCAGCACCTGCACGCCGCTGCCCACCTGGCCGAATTCGGTCGTCGCCGTGCCGCCGACGATGGCTGTCGCGGGCGCCGCCGCCAGCACGCAGAACGCAGCGGCAAAAGATGCCACCCAGGGGCGGGTCGTGCGGGTCATGGCGGTCTCCCAGTCCAGGGGTGTGCAGTGTGTCTCCTCGGCGTGGCGGCCGTCTACTATCTCTGCAGATGACCTCCCTCGACCTCGCCCTGCTCTATCTCGTCGCTGCCGTGCTGGGCGTCGTGGTCTGCCGCAGCCTGAAGTTGCCGCCCATGCTGGGCTACCTCGCGGTGGGCGTGCTGATCGGCCCGAATGCGCTCGCCTTCGCGCATGACTCGGCCAGCATCCAGTATCTGGCCGAGTTCGGCGTCGTCTTCCTGATGTTCGCCATCGGGCTGGAGTTCAACCTGCCCAAGCTGCGCGCGCTGAAGACGGCCGTCTTCGGCATCGGCATGGCGCAGGTGCTGCTGACCATCGGCGGCGCACTGCTGGGCAACGCGCTGCTGGTGGCCGGATTCGCCTTCCTCGGCCTGGCCTGGCAGCTGGGCTGGGAGGGCGCGCTGGTGCTGGGCGCGGCCATGGCCATGAGCTCCACGGCCATCGTCGTCAAGCTGATGGCCGAGCGGCTGGAGCTGGAGAGCCCGCATGGCAAGCTCGTCATGGGCGTGCTGCTGTTCCAGGATCTGGCCGTGGTGCCGCTGCTGGTGCTGATCCCGGCGCTGAACAGCAGCGGCGGCGAGATGGCCGAGGCGCTGGGCTGGGCCGGGCTGAAGGCGGCCGCGCTGCTGGGCCTGCTGCTGTACGGTGGCCAGAAAGTCATGCGCTGGTGGCTGACGCTGGTGGCACGGCGCAAGAGCGACGAACTCTTCATGCTCAACCTGCTGCTCGTCACGCTGGGCCTGGCCTGGATGACGGAGCACGCGGGCCTGAGCCTGGCGCTGGGCGCCTTCGTCGCCGGCATGCTGATCGCCGAGACCGAATACAAGCACCAGGTCGAGACCGACATCCGGCCCTTCCACGATGTGCTGCTGGGCCTGTTTTTCATCACCATCGGCATGAAGCTGGACTGGCGGCCGCTGGTGGACACGTGGTGGCTGGTCATCATGCTGACGGCCCTGCCGGTCTTCGCCAAGTTCGCCCTCATCGCCGGGCTGGCGCGGCTCTTCAAGTCGCCGCCCGGCGTGGCGCTGCGCACCGGCCTGTATCTCGCGCAGGCCGGCGAATTCGGCTTCGTGCTGCTGACGCTGGGCGCGCAGCACAAGCTGATCGCCGCGCAATGGGTCAGCCCGGTGCTGGCCAGCATGGTGTTGTCGATGCTGGTCACGCCCATCATCGTCATGTACAGCAACCGCATCGTCATGAAGCTGTCCAGCAGCGACTGGCTGATGCAGTCGGTCGCGCTGACGAGCATCGCCAAGAAGAGCATCAAGACCGAGGCCCACGTCATCATCTGCGGCTACGGCCGCTCGGGCCAGAACCTCGCGCGCCTGCTGGAGGGCGAGCACATCCCCTACATGGCGTTGGACCTGGACCCGGACCGCGTGCGCCAGGCCGCGGCCGCCGGGCAGAGCGTCGTCTTCGGCGACGCGGCCAAGGTGCAAAGTCTCATGGCCGCCGGCCTGGCGCGGGCCAGCGCCGTGGTGGTCAGCTATCACGACACGCCGTCGGCGCTGAAGATCCTGCACCTCGTGCAGGCGCATGCGGCGCATGTGCCCGTGGTGGTGCGAACCATCGATGACAGTGACCTGGAGCGGCTCAAGGCCGCCGGCGCCACCGAGGTCGTGCCCGAGGCCATCGAGGGTTCTTTGATGCTGGCCTCGCACGCGCTGGCGCTGGTGGGCGTGCCGATGCGCCGCGTCATCCGCATCACGCGCGATGCCCGCGACAAGCGCTACGGCCTGCTGCGTGGCTACTTCCACGGCGCCGACGACGACACCGCGGACGAGATCGACCAGGCGCGGCTCGCCTCCGTCACGCTGCCGACCGCCAGCGCGCTGGCCGGCCAGCCGCTGGATGACCTGGCCTTGCACGCCCTGGGTGTCGCCGTGGTGTCACTGCGGCGCGCCAATGGCAAGGCGATGCTCGTTGACGACCAGGTGGCCCTGGCGGGTGGCGATACGCTGGTGATCAGCGGCATGCCAGCCGCCCTGGCGCTGGCCGAAGCCAAGCTGCTGGCCTGATGCCGCCTGCGCGACAAGCGCCGTGGCCTGGCTGCGCCACACTGGCTCACCCGCCTGAGGAGCCGACATGAACTTCGACTACAGCCCCAAGGTCCAGCAGATGCGCGAACGCCTGCTGGCCTTCTTCGACGAGCACATCTACCCGAACGAGCGCCGCTATCTCGAAGAGGTCGAGGCCAACCGCCGCGCGGGCAATGTCTGGCAGGCCACCAAGGTCATCGAGGAGCTCAAGCCCAAGGCGCGCGCCGCCGGGCTGTGGAACCTCTTCCTGCCCAAGAGCAACCGTGCGCCCGAGGGCCTGTCCAACCTCGAATACGCGCCCATGTGCGAGATCATGGGCCGCGTGTTCTGGGCGCCCGAGGTCTTCAACTGCTCCGCGCCCGACACCGGCAACATGGAGACGCTGGAGCGCTACGCCTCCGAGGCGCTCAAGGACAGGTGGCTGGAGCCGCTGCTGGCCGGCGAGATCCGCTCGGCTTTTCTGATGACCGAGCCCGCCGTGGCTTCGTCAGATGCCACCAACATCGAATGCCGCATCGAACGCGACGGGGACGACTACGTCATCAACGGCCGCAAGTGGTGGAGCTCGGGCGCGGGCGATCCGCGCTGCGCCGTCTACATCGTCATGGGCAAGACCAACGCCGATGCCGGACGCCACGAGCAGCAGTCCATGATCGTCGTGCCGGCCGATGCGCCGGGCATCACCGTCCTCCGCCCGCTGAGCGTGTTCGGCTACGACGACGCGCCCCACGGCCACATGGAAGTCGAGCTGAAGAACGTGCGCGTGCCCGCCAGCAGCATCCTGCTGGGCGAGGGCCGTGGCTTCGAAATTGCGCAGGGGCGCCTCGGCCCGGGCCGCATCCACCACTGCATGCGCTCCATCGGCGCCGCCGAACGCGCACTGCAGCTGATGTGCGAACGTGCCATCGCCCGCACCGCCTTCGGCAAGACGATTGCCCAGCAGACCGTGACGCAGGAGCGCATCGCCGAGTCGCGCTGCATGATCGACCAGGCGCGCCTGCTGACGCTGCGTGCGGCCCACATGATGGACACGGTGGGCAACAAGGTCGCCAAGGCCGAGATCGCGATGATCAAGATCGTTGCGCCCAACATGGCCCTGCAGGTCATCGACTGGGCCATCCAGGTCTTCGGCGGCGCAGGCGTTTCGCAGGACACGCCGCTGGCCATGATGTGGGCCCACCAGCGCACATTGAGGTTGGCCGACGGCCCCGACGAGGTGCACCGCAACTCGCTGGCCAAGCTGGAGCTGGCCAGCCACATGAAGCTGCCGACCGACAAGATCCAGATGCCGGTGACGCGCGGGGCCTAACGCCGCGCCGTTGCCAGCACGAAGTCCGGGTGGATGTCGCGCTGGCCGTGGCGCGGGAAGGCGATGCGCACCATCTCCGCGTTGCAGGACTGCACTTGGCCCCAGCCGAAGCGGCGCACGCGCACACGCTGGCCGCGCGCGAAGGCCGGCCCCGGCGAGCGTGACGTGGTGGCTTGCGGTTCGGTCGGCGTCTCGCGTTCAGTCACCAGCAGCTGCTCGAAGCGGGCGCAGCTGTCGCAGTGGCCGCAACGCGCGGCACCGTCGTCCAGCGCCTCGTCGAAATGGGCCAGCACGCCGGCCCAGCGGCAGTTGCCGCCCTTGGCGTAAAGCACCATGGCCGCGAGGCCATCTCGGTCGCTGCGCTGGCGCTGCTGCGCCGCGGCCTCGGCCGCATCGATGACGGTGTCGGCGTCGCGCCGCGTCGAGGCGCGCAGGCCGTCGGCCGCGCTGCCCCGCAGTGCACGCACCGAGCGCAGCGCGCCCAGCACCTGCTCCAGCCGGCGCTGCGGCAGCCGCGCCATCTCGGCCAGGGTCGCTGGCAGCCAGCCGCGTTGCGGCGTGTGGCTGGCCAGCGCGCGCCAGACCGTGCTCAGCTCCTCGCGGCTCGGGACCTGGCCGCTGGTGAAGAACTGCTGCAGCGCGCGGTCGCCCTCGCGGAACAGCAGCACGCAGTCCGCCGCCTCGCCGTCGCGGCCCGCACGGCCGAACTCCTGCACATAGGCCTCGATGGAGGCCGGCATCTGCGCGTGCAGCACGAGGCGGATGTCGGGCTTGTCGATGCCCATGCCGAAGGCGTTGGTCGCGACCATGACGCGGCTCTGGCCGGCCATGAAGGTCTCCTGGGCGGCGCTGCGCTCCCGGGCCGGCAGCTTGCCGTGATACAGGCCGGCAGGCAGATCCGCTTCGCGCAGCTGGCGGTGCAGGGCCGTGGCCTCGCGCACGGTGGCGCAGTAGACGATGGCGCTGCCTTCGCAGGCCTGCAGCCGGCGCAGGATGAGTTCGCGGCGCTGGCCTTCGGTCTGCGGCAGCGCCACGGCCAGACGCAGGTTGGGGCGGTACACGCCGTGGCTGAGCACGCCGTCGCGCGGGATGCCCAGGGCCTCGGCGATCTCGCGCTGCACGGGCGCTGAAGCCGTGGCCGTCAGCGCCAGCACGGGCGGGCGGCCGAGCGCACGGCGGGCGTCGCGCAGCGCACTGAAGGCGGGCCGGAAGTCGTGGCCCCACTGCGCGATGCAATGGGCTTCGTCCACGACGAGCAGGCCCACGCGCTGCTCCTGCAGCAGGCCCATCGTGCGGGGATCGGCCAGGCGCTCGGGCGTCGTGAACAGCACCCGCACAGCGCCGCGCGTCAGCAGCGCCTCGGTTTCCAGCCGGGTGTTGGCGTCCAGCGCCGAATGCAGCTGCCGCGCCGCCACGCCGCGGGCGCGCAGCGCGTCACACTGGTCCTTCATCAGCGCAATCAGCGGCGAGATGACGACGGTCAGCGCGCTGCTCAGCACGGCTGGCAGCTGGTAGCAAAGCGACTTGCCCGCGCCCGTGGGCATGATGGCCAGCGTGTTCTGCCCGGCCAGCACGCGCGAGATGACCTCGCCCTGGCCGGGGCGCAGCGCCTGCAGGCCGAACACGCGCTTCAGCGTGGCGCGCAGCTTGGCCGGCACGACGGGTTCGCGCGGCGGCAGCTTCTCGGGCGGCGGTGCCGGGCTCGGTGAGTCTTCGCGCGGGCCCATGCGGGTCGACAGGGTTGCTGTCGCGATCATTCCGGCGCCCCGCGGCGGCAGGCGAGCACGCCCGTGACGCGGTTCAGCACCTCGGGCGCCCAGCCCATGCCCATGTGGCTGGCCTGCACCTCGATGTCGCGCGCCAGCGGCCAGCGGCGCGCGTGTGTGCAAGCCTCCCAGGCGACGACGCCGTCGCGGCGGCTGTACAGAGAGATCGTCGGCACAGGCGGCGGCTCGGCCAGGCGCTCGCGCAGCGCGGCCTCGGCGGGTGCGTGCCGGCCGTTGAGCAGGCGGAACAGCCAGCCGACGTTGGTGTCGTCCACGCTGCCGTTGAAGGGGGTGCCGATGGTGACGACGTGGTGCACGCGGTCCGGCCAGCGCTTGGCCAGCTCGCGGGCATAGAAGCCGCCCAGGCTCCAGCCGACGAAGCTGACTTCGCGTGCCGGCGCCACGCGCGAGTGCAGCGAGTCGGCCAGCTTGTCCAGCCAGGCGTCCACATCACCGCGCGGCCCGGTGTTCATGCCCTGGCCCCAGTCCATGGCCCGAAAGCCGGCGCGCTCCAGGTGGCGGCGCAGCGGCCACAGCGTCAGGCCATCGGTGCCCAGGCCGGGGAAGAGCACGACCGTGTGGTCGCGCCCGACTTGCCGGGGCTTCTTGTGCCAGTGCCCGAGGGCCTGGACGGCCTCCAGCGTGGCGCGCAGCGGCTCCGAGGCCAGCAGCGACAGGGCGGGACGCCGGCTGCGGGCGAAGGCGCCGGTGACGACCGCGGCATCGGGGTTGGGAGGCAGGGGCAGTGAGGAGGAGGTCATGGCTGTGGGTGCAAGGCCGGTGGTCAGTCCGTGGCCCGATGCTGGGGCGACGCCGCTCCGCACCGTGCCAGCGCGAGGGCTGAGCGGCTGTAGGACAACGCACAGAGGCAGCGCCATGCGGCGCTTTCCTACGCGACCGGCGGCGCGAGGGCGGGCAAACTGCAGCCACCATGAATGCCTTCCTCAAACCCTATCTCGCCGCCCTGCTCGTCATGGGCGTGCTGGACGCCCTGTGGCTGGGCGTGCTCGCCAAGGACTTCTACCGCCAGGAGATGGGCGCGCAGATGGCCGAGCAGATCCGCTGGGTGCCGGCCCTGCTCTTTTACTTCGCCTACCCGGCCGCGCTGGTGGCCCTGGCCCTCTTCCCCACCGGCCAGCCACTCGGCCAGCAGATCGCCCGCGCGGCGCTGGTGGGCCTGGTGGGCTACGGCGTCTACGACCTGACCAACCTCGCCACGTTGCGCCACTGGCCGGTCAGGCTCGCGCTGGTGGACACGGCCTGGGGTACCTTCGCCAGCACGCTCGCCGGTGCGGCCGCTGCCTGGGTGGCACAGCGCTGGGGCTGAGGATTGCAGGCCACGCAGCAGGTCGCGCGGCCTACTCGTAGATCAGGCCGCCGCCGACCGCGGAGCCGTTCGGCGCATCGCCGCCAAGGATGAGCAGGCGGCCATCCGGCAGTGGGTTCACCGTGTGCCAGGCGCGGCCGGCGGGCATCGGCGCGAGCGCCTGTGCGGCGCCTTCGCGGTAGCTTCCTGCCGTTGCGGTGCTGGCGTCGTCCGTGGCCTCGCCGCCGAACATCAGCACCTGCCCGTCAGGCCGCAGCACGCTGCGCACCACGGAGCGTGGTCGCTCCAGCAGGCCCGCGTCGACCAGTGCCTGCTGGGCGGGATCGAAGCGCAGCACGCTGGCCAGCGGTGTGCTTGAGCCAGCACCGTCGCGACACTCGCCACCGAGGATCAGCACCCCGCCCTGCGGGAGCGCGTGGGCCTCATGGAAGTAGCGCATCGGCGTGCCCGGTGGGGCGCTCACCGGCTCGAAACGCTGCGTGCGCGGATTGAAGATCTCGGCCGGCAGGTCGACGTCCTCGACACGCTGCTGCCGACGGCGCTGGCCTGGCAGCGCTACCCGGGCGTCGCCTACCGCCGCCTCCTCGACGACGTGAGCGTGGAGGTGCACCTGGTGTTCAGCGAGTCGCTGGAGCCCGCCCTCGCGCAGGCCTTGACCGCGCAACGCGCCCTGTTCGAGACGGCCATCGGCTGACGGCTTGCGAACGCGACGCCACAATCCGCCCATGGCCAAGCCCGCACCCAAACTCAGCCCCGACGAAATCAAGCGCGTCATCGCCACCGCCTTCGAGGACGCGCCGCCCTATACCAAGGTGCTGCTCGTGCATGGCATCGGACACGGCGAGCTGGTCGCCTTGCTCAAGCGCGAGCTGACGCCCGCGGCCTACAAGCTCTGGGCCGCGCGCGGCAAGGCCAGCAAGGGCCCGACCAAACGGGCGACCTGGCCGCATGGGCGCTGAAATGACCGGGGGCGTGCAGATCGGTCGCCGCGCCGTTCTGGGGTTGCTGGCCGGCCTGGCGGCCTGCAGCGACCCGGACGGCAGCTACCGCAACCGCGTCGACACCGGCTGGCACCGCGACGACCTCGAAGCCCTGCTGCTGCGCTGGCACAGCCACGCGGTCCGCCCCGACGGCAGCTTCCAGCTGCGTTTCGATCGCGCCTGGAGGCCCCTGCCGCAGCCCGAGCTGGAGCTGACCGGACAGGCCCGTCTCGTCTACGCCTTCGCGGCGGGCCACGAGTTTTTTCAGGACGCGGGTTATCTCACCATCGCGCGGCGCGGCGCCAACTTCATGCTCGAGCGCTTTCGCGATGGGGTGAACGGCGGCTTCATCCACACCGTGGGTGCCGACGGCATGCCGCGCGCCATGGTCAAGCGGGCCTACGACCATGCCTTCGTGCTGCTCGCCCTGGCCGAGCTCTACCGCGTGAGTGGTGATTCGCGTTACCGCGAAGCGGCCCAGCAGGCCTGGCGCGACATCGAGATGGGCTTCACCGACCCGGCCGGCGGCCTGTACAACGAGTGCGAGCGCGACTTCAAGCCCCTGCCCGGCGCACGCACGCAGAACCCGGTCATGCACATGTTCGAGGCCCTGCTCGCCCTGCGCGCCGCCAGCGGCGACAAGTCTGCTGAAACCGGTGCGCGGCGCCTGGGCGACTTCGCCGCCTACAAGCTGCTGCAAGGCCAGGCCAGCGGCGGGGCCTTCATTCCCGAGTGGTACGACGAGGCCTGGAAGCCGCTGCCCACCAAGGAGGCTGGCGGCTATGTCGACCTGGGGCACCAGTTCGAATGGAGCCATCTGCTGGCCGCGGGCGCCGTCGTGTCGCCGGTGTATGCGCAGGTGGCCGAGCGCGTGCTCGCCTATGCCGTCGAGGCCGGCTACGACGAGATCGATGGCGGATGCGGCCAGCGTGCCTTCCCCGACGGCGCCAAGACCGACGCGCGCAAGGGTTGGTGGCAGCAGGCCGAATGCCTGCATGCCCTGCTCGTCGCGGCCCAGGCGACGGGCCGCAACGACCTGTGGCGGCGCTACGAGCAAACCCATGCGCTGATCAAGGCCCAGCTCGTCGACGCCGAACACGGTGGTTGGCGCGCGGCCGACGGCCTGCCGTGCAAGAGCGGGGGCTGCAGGGACGAGCAGCCCGACCCGTATCACATGGTGCGCCTGCACCAGGCGGCGCTGACAGTCACGAGTTGACCCTCAGTTCGACCGCGGGCTGCCCCTGCCGGCGTACCGCCGCAGCGCGCGGGCGCCCACCAGCGTGGCCGCCCGGCAGCTCACCCGCAAGGCGCGCCCTTGAAGGCTGTGCAGCATCGCGAAGCGCGGCGCCAGCAAGATGACGCCCGCCTGCTCGTAGCCCAGGTCGAAGCAGATAGCCACCAGCGCGATCAGCAGGCCCTGATGCGGCGTGGCGCCCGCGCATCAGTCCAGGTGGGGCGCGCCGGCGCCGCGACAACCCGCTCAAAGCGCCGGCTGGCCATGAGGACAACGATGCCGATCGCCATGCCGACTGCTGCAGCCATGTATCCATAACCCCGGCCATGGCGCCGGGCCAGATACCCGCCAATCAGCGCAGACAAGGCGGTACCGATATTGACGCCCATATAGAACGCCATATACCGGCCCTGGCACCTTGCTTCGTCCGGCAGATATTGCGCGCCGGCCATGTCCGCCGTCTTGGGTTTGAACAAACTGGGGCCTGCTACCAGCAAACCCAGGGCCAGGGCGAGGGGCTGACCCACGCCCAGCGCGACCCAGCCCGCCATCCGCAGCAGCATGCCCAGCACCACGGCCAGGCGGTCGGCCAGGCAGCCGCCGGAGATGGCGCAGAAAAATGCCGAGCCGGTATACATGCCCTATACCGAGAGGGCGTCGGCCCGCGAATATTGCAGCGCCTTCGACGAGATGCGGTATCGGCGGGGAGCGTACGCCGTTGAGACTGACTCGCCCCCACATTTCAGCGCGGACCGGCACGTGCAGGCCGATTGGCGGGGGGTTTTGGGAGGGCGCAGAAACGGCCTCGGCAAACATGGACTCAGGCTTTTGGAAAGTGATTTTGGATACTGCGGGTGTGCCTCGGCCGCGCCGTTAGGGCGCTGGCGCTGATCCCAGGGGATACCCGTGGTGGCGATGCGCAAAGCGGCATCGAGAAGTCCAAAAATGTGATTAGTCGCGAATCGGTCGGCCCCATAGCATGAATTCAGACCCCAGCCCACGGCCCGCTCTAGAGGCCCAGAACGGCTCAGGGTTGGCCGATCCCCATAACGATTCCGGAGACATGATGAACCACACCGCCTCGGTGCCGCTGCGCGCAGCCGCCAACCCCTCCCGCACCCCTGCCCGTTTTGCCCTCAGCCTGACCGCCGCCGCCGCATTGGCCGCGCTGTCCGGCGGCGCACTGGCCCAGGAAGCCGCCAAGTCCGAGTCATTGGAAACTGTGACGGTCACCGGTGTCCGGGCGTCGCTCACCAAGAGCCTGGCGAACAAGCGCACCAGCGACCAGGTCGTGGAATCGGTCGTTGCCGAAGACATCGGCAAGCTGCCCGACAACAACGTCGTCGAAGCGCTGCAGCGCGTGACGGGTATTCAGGTCACGAACCGCGCCGGCGGTGAAGTCGGCACCTTGTCCATCCGCGGCCTGCCCGACGTGGCCACCACCTGGAACGGCCGCAACATCTTCACCGCGTCCGGCACGCAGGTGGCGCTGCAGGACATTCCGTCGACCCTGGTTCGCCAGATCGACGTCTTCAAGACGCGCGACGCCAGCCAGCTGGAAAACGGCATCGCCGGCCAGATCGACGTCAAATCGCTGCGCCCCTTCGATTTCAAGGGCGCGAAGTTTTCGCTTTTGGCGCGTGAAACGTATCTCGACCCGGCGAAAAAGGCGAATCCGCAGTTGAGCGGGTTGGCCAGCAATCGCTGGAAGACCGACGCGGGTGAATTCGGTGCGCTGGTCAATCTGTCGATGACCAAGACGGACTACCGCAACGAAAGCGTGACGCCGGGGGCCATGGTGCCGTTCACCAGCCCGAATGCCGCTGAAGTTCCAGCAGGCTATACGCCGCTGCAGCGCATCTTCGACGACAAGGTCTGGACGCCCGGCACCTACACCGGCTTGCCGCAGAAGGCGGGTTCGACGCTGAATTTCAACGGCACCGCACGCCCCTTTTACCTGGCCCGTGACGCCGTTTTCCTGAGCGACGTTGAAGGCCAGCGCGAGCGCCCGGCCGCCAACGTCGCGCTGCAATGGCAGCCGAACGACGATGCCGTCTACACGTTCGAAGCGATGTACAACGGTTATCGCAACAAGGCCTTCAACCAGCTGCTGTTCAGCTTCGTCGACTGGTGGGGCAGCCTCGGCAGCAACCCCGCAGGGACGATCACCACATTCCCCGGCACCAACGTCATCAAGACGCGGGTCGTGAATGACGTCTATGGTTTCAACAGCGGCGACTACACCACGTCGGCCACCGATTCGTTTGTCTATGCCCTGAACGGCAAGTGGAATCTCGGTGACCGGCTGCGGCTGGACGGCGATGTGTCGTACCAGACCAGCAAATACCACTCGGAATTCACCGCCACCCGCATCGATCGCGTGGCGCCGTCGATTGCCGTCGATTTCAATTCGGGCGGCGGCAACATGGCGTTCAAGTTCAACGACAACGCCGAGCTGGCGAACCCCGCCAAGTGGAACGTGGCGCAGTTCTACGACAACGCCAACCGCAACGAGGGCAGCGCCGCCACTGCCAGCTTGAACGGTGTCTACGATGCCGACTGGGGCCCGCTGAAGACCCTGCATTTCGGCGTGCGCTTCGACAGCCGCAAGGCTTCCGAGGCCAAGCGCGAGCAGTCCGGCTTTCTGGGCCGTAACCTGGCCTCGCTGGGTGCGAATTACTATCACGTCAATTCGAATTTCGGCACGGATATCGCGGACGTTCCCCGCTCCTGGATGGAGCCGAATGTCTACTACATTCGCGACAACATCGACGACTGGCGCAAGCTCTACAAGGCCGGCAATCCGAATTTCCTGACGACCGACGCGCTGAGTCTGCAGAAGACCTTCCAGGTCAAGGAAGACACCACGAATGTCTTCCTGATGGCGGATACCGAGCACCAGTTGCTCGGCCGTCCGCTGCGCGCCAATTTCGGCGTGCGCTATGTGCAGGTCAATACCGGCATGACCGCCTACGACGTCAATGCCACCACCAAGGTGGTGACGCCAAAGGACGGCGAAAAGACGGCCAAGAAGTTCCTGCCCAGCCTGACGCTGCGCTATGAGCCGGTCAAGGATGTGCTGGTGCGCTTCAACTACGGTGAAACGCTGCGCCGCCCAGGCTTCGGCGATCTCAACCCGGTGCTGCAACTTGCTGACGACGTCTCCAAGGTGGGCTATGGCGGCGGCAGTGGCGGCAATCCCGGCCTGGAACCGACGCGCTCCAAGAACCTCGACCTGACCGGCGAGTGGTATTTCCAGAAGGACAGCGCGGTTTACGGCACCCTGTTCCAACGCAAGATCGACGGCCTGGTCGTGCCCCTGCGTCGCCGCGTACACGTCGATCCGGCCAACGACCCGTTCCGCAACTCGACCTCCGGCGGCGACCACACCAACGGCTATGACTACGTCATCAGCTCACCGGTCAATGCGTCCAACGGCAAGATCAGCGGTCTCGAACTCGGCGCCATCTATTTCCCGAAGGGCCTGCCGGGCTTGCTGGACGGCCTGGGCTTCCAGGGCAGCGTGACGCGCCTGACCTCGTCGCAGAACGTGCCGACCGCCAACAGCGCCGGCCAGATCGTCTCCCAGCTCGAGACGCCCTTCTTCGGCGTGTCCAAGTTGTCGTGGAACGCCACGCTCGCCTACGAAAAGGGCCCGGTCGGCGCCCGCCTGTCCTACGTCCGTCGTTCCAGCTTCCTGTCCGGCAACGAAGCGGCGCTGTTCGCCAACCCGATCGGCATCTGGCGCCAGCCGGAAAAGAGCGTGGACTTGCAGCTGACCTACAACATCAATGATCGGATGGCGTTCGACATCAGCGGCGTCAACCTGACCAACGAGATGCAGCAGCAGTACTACAAGTTTGGCGAGGCAGGCAGCCCCGAGCTGACCAACTTCGGCACGGTCCAGATCGGACGCTCGGTGTCGGTTGGGTTCCGCTGGAAGATTTGACCCGGGAGGCTCAGCCTTTCCTCGTTCGGGCGTTGCACGGGCCTCCCGGGCAACGCCCTTTTCCTTTGTCGCGCCACTTCCCATGTCCGACCTGATTCAGCCGCTGATCCGCCAGCGGGCAGACCCCCATATTTCCCGTCACGCCGACGGCTACTACTACTTCACCGCCTCGGTGCCGCAGTACGACCGCATCGAGGTGCGCCGCGCGCCGACCATCGCGGGCTTGGTGCACGCGCCGGTGTTCGACGTCTGGCACAAGCCCGACACGGGGCCTTGGTCCGAGCTGATCTGGGCGCCCGAGCTGCACTTCAACGACGGTGCCTGGTATGTCTATTTCGCCGCCGCGCCGACACGGGCGCTGGACGGGCTCGGCATGTTCCAGCACCGCATGTATGCGATCCGGAACACAGCCAAGGACCCGCTCGGCGGCGAATGGGAGTTCCTGGGCCAGGTGGATTCCGGCATCGACAGCTTCTGCCTGGACGCAACGACCTTCACCCACCGCGGCCAGCTCTACTACTTGTGGGCGCAGAAGGATCCGGCCATTCCCGGCAACTCCAACCTCTACATCGCACCGATGAAGACGCCCTGGCAGCTGGGCGGCGCACCCGTCCTGCTCAGCAAGCCCGAGTTCGACTGGGAATGCCGCGGCTTCCTCGTCAACGAGGGGCCGTCGGTGCTGCAGCGCCACGGCCGCGTCTTCATCAGCTACTCGGGCCAGCGCGACGGACGAGAACTACGCGATGGGCCTGCTGTGGGCCGACGAGGGCGCTGATTTGCTGGACCCGGCCAGCTGGCACAAGTCCGCCCAGCCGGTCATGTGCAGCGCTGCCGAAGACAGCATCTTCGGCCCCGGCCACAACAGCTTCACGGTGGGGGAGAGCGCCGACGAGGTGCTGCTGGTCTATCACGCCCGCACCTACACCGAGATCGTCGGCGACCCGCTGTGGAACCCCGACCGCCACACCTTTGTGAAGCCGCTGCGCTGGAGTTCGGACGGCATGCCCCTGTTCGGCAAGCCTTCCCGTCGCGACTGATATCCAAAACAACATCGGTACACGGTGGAAATTGATTGGATTGCAATTCCTCGGCTGCCTAGCATCGGCTCCAAGTGGCCTTCCTCTGTAGCGCCGCAAGAACGACATCGAGACAAGACATGACGACTGAGGACAAGAAGAGCAAGGTCAAGCTGCGCTCGGCCGAATGGTTCGGCACCCAGGACAAGAACGGTTTCATGTACCGCTCCTGGATGAAGAACCAGGGCATCCCGGACCATGAGTTCAACGGCAAGCCCATCATCGGCATCTGCAACACCTGGAGCGAGCTGACGCCCTGCAACGCTCACTTCCGCAAGCTGGCCGAGCACGTCAAGCGCGGCATCATCGAAGCGGGTGGCTGGCCGGTCGAGTTCCCGGTGTTCTCCAGCGGCGAGTCCAACCTGCGCCCCACGGCCATGCTGACGCGCAACCTGGCGAGCATGGACGTTGAGGAAAGCATCCGCGGCAACCCCATGGACGCCGTCGTGCTGCTGGTGGGCTGCGACAAGACCACGCCCGCCCTGCTGATGGGCGCGGCCAGCGTCGACGTGCCGGCCATCGTCGTCACCGGTGGGCCGATGCTCAACGGCAAGCTCAAGGGCAAGAACATCGGCTCGGGCACGGCCGTGTGGCAGCTGCACGAGCAGGTCAAGGCCGGCGAGATCAGCATGCACGACTTCATGGCCGCCGAGGCCGGCCACTCGCGTTCGGCCGGCACCTGCAACACCATGGGCACGGCGAGCACCATGGCCTGCCTCGCCGAGGCACTGGGCACTTCGCTGCCGCACAACGCCGCGATTCCCGCCGTCGATGCCCGCCGTTATGTCTTGGCCCACCTGTCCGGCATGCGCATCGTCGACATGGTGTGGGAGCAGCTGACGCTGTCCAAGGTGCTGACCAAGGAGGCGTTTGAAAATGCCATCCGCGTCAACGCGGCCATCGGCGGCTCCACCAACGCCGTCATCCACCTGAAGGCCATCGCCGGCCGCATCGGCGTGGACCTGGAGCTGGAAGACTGGACCCGCATCGGCCGCGGCACGCCCACCGTGGTGGACCTGCTGCCCTCGGGCCGCTTCCTGATGGAAGAGTTCTACTACGCCGGGGGCCTGCCCGCCGTCATCCGCCGCCTGGGCGAGGCTGGCAAGCTGCCCAACCCGGACGCGCTCACCGTCAACGGCAAGAGCCTGTGGGCCAACTGCGTCGACGCGCCGATCTACGACGACGAAGTCATCCGCCAGCTGGACAACCCGCTCATCGAAGACGGCGGCATCTGCATCCTGCGCGGCAACCTGGCGCCGCGCGGCGCCGTGCTCAAGCCCTCGGCCGCCACGCCCGAGCTGATGAAGCACCGTGGCCGCGCCGTCGTGTTCGAGGACTTCGACGACTACAAGGCCCGCATCAACGACCCCGAGCTTGCCGTGGACGCGACGTCCATCCTCGTCATGAAGAACTGCGGTCCCAAGGGCTACCCGGGCATGGCCGAGGTCGGCAACATGGGCCTGCCGCCCAAGCTGCTCGCCGCCGGCGTGAAGGACATGGTGCGCATCTCCGACGCCCGCATGAGCGGCACCGCCTACGGCACCGTCGTGCTGCACGTGGCGCCTGAAGCGCGCGC
The DNA here is from genome assembly GCA_963422775.4 of uncultured Roseateles sp. Taxonomy (GTDB): domain Bacteria; phylum Pseudomonadota; class Gammaproteobacteria; order Burkholderiales; family Burkholderiaceae_C; genus Pelomonas. Next base: position 37,914 of record CAUJSJ030000129.1, on the reverse strand, counting down.
CGGCGGGACGCTCGCAGTCGTGCAGGAAGGCGACTTCATCGAGCTCGACTGTGCCGCCGGCCGCCTGCACCTGGACGTGCCCGAGGCCGAGCTGGCGCAGCGCCTGGCCGACTGGGCCGCCGCCCAGACCGTGGACCCGCAAGACGCCAGCGGCTACCGCCAGCTCTATGTGCAGCACGTGCTGCAGGCCGACGAAGGCTGCGACTTCGACTTCCTGCGCGGCAAGCGCGGCTCGGCCGTCCCGCGCCACTCCCATTGAGGACTCTTTCATGAGCAACACCATCCAGGGCCTGGCGCTGATCGGCGGCTTGGCCGTCCGCGGCGCCGGCAAGCCCTTCCAGGCGTTCGACCCGGGCAAGAACGAAGCCCTCGGCCCCGACTTCAACGCCGTTGACGCGGCCCAGGTGTCTGAAGCCTGCGCCCTTGCCGGCGCAAGCTTCGACGCCTACCGCGCCACGACCGACCAGGAGCGTGCCGACTTCCTGGAGCAGATCGCCGCGCAGATCCTGGCGCTGGGCGATGACCTGATCGTGCGCGCCATGGCCGAGACCGGCCTGCCGCGTGCCCGCCTGGAAGGCGAGCGTGGCCGCACGATGAACCAGCTCAAGCTGTTCGCCGAGCTGCTGCGCGAAGGCAGCTGGCAGGACGCGCGCATCGACACCGCCCTGCCGCAGCGCACGCCGCCGCGGCCGGACCTGCGCCTGCGCTTCGTCGGCGTCGGCCCGGTGGCCGTGTTTGGCGCCAGCAACTTCCCGCTGGCCTTCTCGGTCGCCGGTGGGGACACCGCAGCGGCCCTGGCCGCCGGTTGCCCCGTCGTCGTCAAGGCGCACTCGGCCCACCCGGGCACGTCCGAACTCGTCGGCCGCGCCGTCGTCGAGGCCTTGAAGCTTTCCAACCTGCCCGCCGGCGTCTTTGCGCTGCTGACCGGCAGCGGTCATGGCATCGGCGACACGCTGGTGCGCCACCCGGCCATTCAGGCCGTCGGCTTCACCGGCTCGCGCAGCGGCGGCATCGCGCTGATGGCGGCTGCCGCAGCCCGCCCGCAGCCCATCCCGGTCTATGCCGAGATGAGCAGCATCAACCCGGTCGTCCTGCTGCCGGCTGCGCTCGCCAAGCGCGGCGCGGACATCGCCACCGGCTTTGCCGCTTCCCTGGTCATGGGTGTCGGCCAGTTCTGCACCAACCCCGGCCTGGTGCTGGGCATGGCCGGCGCCGACTTCGACCGCTTCGCCGCCGCCGCCGCCGAGGCCCTCAAGCCCGTGCCCGCCGCCACCATGCTGACCCCCGGCATCGCCGGCGCCTACCAGCGCGGTGAAGACCAGCTCGCCGGCCAGCCTGCCGTCGACACGCTGCTGCGCGGCACGTCGAGTGGCTGCCAGGGCGCCCCCAGCCTGTTCAAGACGACCGGCGCGGCCTTCCTGGCCAACCACGCGATGCAGTCCGAGATCTTCGGTCCCGCTTCGCTGCTGATCGCCTGCACCGACCTCGCCGAGCTGCTCGCCGTCATCGAGGGCCTGGAAGGCCAGCTGACCGCCACGCTGCAGCTGCAGGACGACGACGAGAGCGACATCTCCGCCGCCCGCACCCTGCTGCCGGCGCTGGAACGCAAGGTCGGCCGCATCCTGGCCAACGGCTACCCGACCGGCGTCGAGGTATCGACGGCCATGGTCCACGGCGGCCCCTTCCCGGCGACGAGTGACGGCCGCAGCAGCTCGGTCGGCACAGCCGCCATCCAGCGCTTCCTGCGGCCGGTCTGCTACCAGAACCTGCCGCGCGCCTTGCTGCCGGCGGTGCTGCGCGAACCGAACGAGCGTGGCGTCTGGCGCCGCCGCGACGGAGCACTGACCCGCAACTGACGCGTCAGGCCCTCACAGAACAACGAAGGAGACAAACCGATGAAGAAGCAACTGCTCGCCCTCGTGGCGACGCTGGCCGTCAGCGCAAGCGCGCTGGCCGCCGACATCAAGCTGGTCGTCAACGCCGACCAGCCTGGGCCTGTCATCCACCGCAACATCTACGGCCAGTTTGCCGAGCACCTGGGCACCGGCATCTACGAGGGCATGTGGGTCGGACCCGACTCCAAGATCCCCAACGTGCGCGGCTGGCGCAAGGATGTGGTCGGCGCGCTGAAGGAGCTGAAGGTGCCGCTGGTGCGCTGGCCTGGCGGCTGCTTTGCCGACGAGTACCACTGGCGCGAAGGCATCGGCCCGCGAGCCAAGCGCCCGGTCAAGGTCAACTACAACTGGGGTGGCGTGCCCGAGAACAATGCCGTTGGCACGCACGAGTTCTTCGACCTGGCCGAGCAGCTCGGCGCCGAGACCTACGTCAACGGCAACCTGGGCACCGGCACGCCGCAGGAGATGGCCGAGTGGCTGGAGTACATGACGTCGGAGGGCAACTCCACGCTCGCCAAGGAGCGCCGCAAGAACGGCCGCGACAAGCCCTTCCGCGTGCACTACTTCGCCATCGGCAACGAGAACTGGGGCTGCGGCGGCAACATGCGCCCCGAGTACTACGTGGACCTGTACCGCCACTGGGCCAGCTTCCTGCGCACGCCGGAGAACAACCGGCCGGTCTTCATCGCCAGCGGCGGCCATGACGCCCGCACCGACTGGACCGAGGCGCTGATCAAGGGCATCAAGGGCGTGCCCTTCAATGCCATCTCCCACCACGGCTACACCTTGCCCACCGGCAAGTGGGAAGGCAAGGGCGCGGCGGTCGGCTTCGGCGAGGACCAGTGGATCTCGACGCTCGCCCACACGCAGAAGATCGACGAGTGGGTGCGCAAGAACACCGCCATCATGGACCAGCACGACCCGTCCAAGAAGGTCGGCTTCTACTTCGACGAATGGGGCAGCTGGTATGACCCGGAGCCCGGCAGCAACCCCGGCTTCCTCGTCCAGCGCAACACGCTGCGCGACGCGCTGCTGGCAGCCCTGCATTTCAACGTCTTCCACGCCAACGCCGAGCGCGTGAAGATGAGCAACGTGGCCCAGATGGTCAACGTGCTGCAGGCCATGATCCTCACCAGCAAGGACAAGTTCGTCCTGACGCCGACCTACCACGCGTTTGCGCTGTACACGCCCTTCCAGGACGCGACCTCGCTGCCCGCCAGCATCGAGAACAACCCGGTCTACAAGGTCGGTGCGACCCAGATGCCGGCCTTGAACGTCACCGCCGCGCGCGGCAAGGACGGCAAGCTCTACATCGGCCTCGTGAACGCCAACGCCACGCAAGGCGCGGAGCTGACGCTGCAGGTCGGCGCCACGGCACCGAAGGCCGTCAAGGGCAAGCTGCTGACGGCCGGCGCGATGGACGCGCAGAACGAACTCGGCAAGCCGGCGCAAGTCGTGCCCGTGGCGTTTGAAGCCCAGGCCGCCGACGGCAAGCTCACGCTGAAGCTGCCGGCCAAGTCCATCGTCGTCGTCGCTGTCGAGGGCTGAACAGCCCCTTCGGCCAAGCGCCTTCTGCTGATCCGCAACCCTGGGCCCGCCATGCTGCTTGCCCAGGCGTTGCGCTGCATCCGTGGTCAGCACGCGTCATATCAAAACCAGGATCGACCGTGTCTGCAATGTCATTGGTGCGCCGCCGCCGAGCCTCCTAGGCTGCGCCGGCCACAACCATCAGACCCGGAGACAAACACATCATGGCCTTCCAGAACCGACGCAACTTCCTTGCGGGCTCTGCCTCCCTCGCCCTGACCGCCTGCGGCGGTGGTGGTGGCAGTGCACCTGCACCCAGCCCCGCTCCTGCGCCAACCCCAGCGCCTGCACCGGCGCCTGCACCGGCTCCGACGCCCGCCCCCGCCCCCGCGCCTTCGCAAGCCCCGCTCACCTTCACCAACGCCGGCGTGCATGACCCTTCCGTCATCCGCGCCGACGGCACGTTCTACGTCTTCGGCTCCCACCTCGCGGCCGCCAAGACGACGGACCTGATGAACTGGACCAAGCTGGCCGACGGCGTCAACGACGCCAATCCACTGTTCGGCAACAAGGTCACCACTGAGCTGGCCGAGACACTGGCCTGGGCCCAGGTGACCGACCTGTGGGCTCCCGACGTCACCAAGCTGGCCGACGGCAAGTTCTACATGTACTACTGCGCCTGCAAGGGCGACTCGCCCCGCTCGGCCCTCGGTGTCGCAGTGGCCAGCAAGGTGGACGGCCCCTACGTCAACAAGCAGCTGTTGCTGAAGTCCGGCCAGTGGGGCCTGGCCAGCGAGGACGGCACGATCTACGACGCCACCAAGCACCCCAACGTCGTCGACCCGTCGGTCTTCCCCGACGCGACGGGCAAGCTGTGGATGATCTACGGCTCCTACTCGGGCGGCATCTTCATCATGCAGCTCGACGCGACGACGGGGCTGCCCCTGGCGGGACAGGGCTACGGCAAGCACTTGCTGGGCGGCAACCACGCCCGCATCGAAGGCGCCTACGTGCTCTACAGCCCGCAAAGCAAGTACTACTACATGTTCACATCCTTCGGGGGCCTGGATGCCAACGGCGGCTACAACGTCCGCGTGTCGCGCTCGCTGCAGCCCGACGGGCCCTATGTGGATGGCGCCGGCACGGACATGGCCATCGTCAAGGGCGCCGCGGGCACGGTCTTCGACGACGCCAGCATCACGCCCCATGCCATGAAGCTGATGGGCGGCCACCAGTTCGCGCTGGCCACCGGCGAGACCGGCACCGCGCTGGGCTATGTGTCACCGGGCCACAACTCGGCCTACTACGACGCGGCGACGGGCCAGTACTTCATCATCTTCCACACGCGTTTCCCGGGCACCGGCGAGGCCCACGAGATTCGCGTGCACGAGATGCACCTGAACGAAGACGGCTGGCTGGTCATCGCGCCGCTGCGCTATGCCCCGTTGAGCCTGGCCACGCCGGCGCAGACGCCTGACGTCAGCGCGGCGCAGGCGGCCGGCAGCTACAAGCTCGTCAACCACGGCAAGGACATCACCGCCGTGAGCAAGGCCTCCATGGCCGTCACGCTGAATGCCGACGGCACGGTCACCGGTGGCATGACGGGCACCTGGACGCACAAGGGCAGCAACAAACTCAGCGTGGTGAGCGGCGGGACGACCTATGCCGGGGTACTGTCCCGGCAATGGAATACCAACGCCAGCGCCTTTGTCGTGAGTTTCAGCGCGCTGTCGTCGGGCGGTGTGTCGCTCTGGGCCATTCGCACGGGCTGATGCGATGAAACGCCTGCTCGCTGCCTTCACTCTCGCGCTGTGTGCCCACGGCGCGGGTGCCGCGACGCAGGCCTTCCCGCTGGACCGCGTGCGCTTGCTCGACGGGCCGTTCCTGGACGCGCAGACCACCGACTTGCACTACCTGCTGGCGCTCGACCCCGAGCGCCTGCTCGCGCCCTTCCGCCGCGAAGCCGGCCTGCCCGTGCCCACGCCAAGCTATGGCAACTGGGAGTCGTCGGGCCTGGACGGCCACATGGGCGGCCACTACGTGTCGGCGCTGGCGCTGATGGTCGCCTCCACCGGTGACCCGCAAGCGAAGAAGCGCCTCGACGACGTCATCGCCGAGTTGAAGCGCTGCCAGGACCAGCTCGGCAACGGCTACATCGGCGGCATTCCCGATGGCGCCAAGGCCTGGGCGGAAGTGGGCGACGGGCGGCTATTGGTCGACAGCTTCTCCGTCAACGGCCGCTGGGTGCCTTGGTACAACGTCCACAAGATGTTCGCCGGCCTGCGCGACGCCTGGGTGCACGCCGGCAATGCCGACGCCAAGGCCATGCTCATCCGCCTGAGCGACTGGGCGTTGCGCCTGACCGCACCGCTTTCTGATGCGCAGATGCAGGACATGCTGCGCGCCGAGCACGGTGGCATGAACGAGGTGCTGGCCGACGTGGCCGACATGACCGGCGACCTGCGCTACCTGGCGCTGGCGCGGCGCTTCTCGCACCAGGCCGTGCTGCAGCCGCTGGCGGCCGGGCAGGACCAGCTGACCGGCCTGCATGCCAACACGCAGATCCCCAAGGTCATCGGCTTTGCCCGCATTGCGCAGATCGGTGGCGAGGACGAGGGCCGCCGCGCCGCCGAGTTCTTCTGGCGCACCGTGACGGACAAGCGCACAGTCGCCATCGGCGGCAACAGCGTCAAGGAGCACTTCCATCCGGCCGACGACTTCCGGCCCATGCTCAATGAGGTGGAAGGCCCGGAGACCTGCAACAGCTACAACATGCTCAAGCTGACCGCGCTGCTGGCGCAGGCCCAACCGGAGCAGGGTGCGGAAACGGGCAAATACAGCGACTTCTACGAGCGCACGCTCTACAACCACATCCTCGCGTCCCAGCACCCGGGCGAGGGCGGCTTCGTCTACTTCACGCCGATGCGGCCGCAGCACTACCGCGTCTACTCCAAGGTGGACGAGGGCATGTGGTGCTGCGTGGGCTCTGGCATCGAGAGCCACGCCCGCCACGGCGAGTTCATCTACGCGCACGATGGCGACTCGCTGTACGTCAACCTCTTCATCGCGTCCAGGCTGGACTGGCGCGAGCGCGGCATCCACGTCACGCAGAGCACGCGCTTCCCCGACGAATCGCGCACGCGGCTGACGGTGGACGGCACGGCCACTTTCGCGCTGAAGATCCGCTACCCCGGCTGGGTCGCGCCCGGCGCGCTGAAGGTCAAGCTCAACGGCAAGCCCGTCAAGGTGATGGCCAAGCCTGGTGGCCATGTCGAACTGCGCCGCGACTGGAAGCCCGGCGACCAGGTCGACGTCGAGCTGCCGATGCGCACGACGCTGGAGCCCATGCCCGGCCTGAAGAACTACGTGGCCGTGCTGCACGGCCCCATCGTGCTGGCCGCCAAGACGCCGCAGGCTGGCGAGACGCTCAACTTCACCGCCGATGGCTCGCGCATGGGCCACATCGCGCAAGGCGCCGTCTGCCCGCAGGACGCCGCGCCGGTATTCGTCAGCAACAAGCCCGACTTCATCCGCCGCTTCAAGCCCGTGCCCGGACAGCCGCTGACCTTCACAGCGCCCGGCCTCATCCAGGGCCGCAAAGATGCCGACCGCTTGCAGCTGATTCCCTTCTTCCGCCTGCACGACTCGCGTTACATGGTCTATTGGGCGCGGTCCACGCCGGCCCAGCAGAGCCTGCTGCGTGTGGAGCTGGCCAAGGCCGAGGAAGGCCGCCTGGCGCTGGACGCACAGACCATCGACCAGGTGGCACCCGGCGAGCAGCAGCCCGAGTCCGACCACGGTTTCAAGGGCGAGGGCGCCGAGAGCGGCGTCGCGCCGGCCGGGCGCTGGCGGCATGCCAGGCAGTGGTTCAGCTACGACCTCAACGACCGCGATGGCCAGGCCAAGGCATTGCGGCTGAGCTTCGCCAGGAGCGATGCCGGCCGCCGCTTCGACCTCCTCGTCAACGGCCAGCTCATCGCCGTGGTCGAGCTGGGCGGGCCAGACACTTCAGACGAGGTCTACACGCGCGACTTTGCGCTGTCCGCCGAGCTCGTGAGCGCCGCCGGTGGCAAGCTCAACGTGAAGCTCGTCGCCCAACCAGGTTCCATCGCCGGCGGGCTTTACGGCCTGCGATTGCTGCGCTAGACAGCCCCACCACCCCTAGGAGACAACCGAATGAAGATCCTCATCGCCCGCCGCGCCCTGCTCGCCGTCGCCATGTCCCTGGCCGCCGCCAGCGCCTTTGCCGCGCCTCTCGTGCTGGGCTTCTCCCAGGTCGGCGCCGAGAGCGAATGGCGCACCGCCAACACCGCCTCCATCAAGGCCGCAGCCAAGGAGGCCGGCATCACGCTGAAGTTCGCCGACGCGCAGCAGAAGCAGGAAAATCAGGTCAAGGCCATCCGCAGCTACATCGCGCAGAAGGTCGACGTCATCGCCTTCTCGCCGGTCGTGGAGTCCGGTTGGGACACGGTGCTCAAGGAAGCCAAGATGGCCGGCATCCCCGTCATCCTGACCGACCGCGCCGTCAAGGTCGCCGACCCGTCGCTGTACGTGACCTTCATCGGCTCCGACTTCGTCGAGGAAGGCCGCAAGGCGGCGCAATGGCTGCTGGAGCGGGCTGCCAAGACGCCGGCGGCTTCTCTGAACATCGTCGAGCTGCAGGGCACCGTGGGCTCGGCGCCGGCCATCGACCGCAAGAAGGGTTTCGAGGAAGTCATCAAGACCAACTCCAAGCTGCAGATCATCCGTTCGCAGTCGGGTGAGTTCACGCGTGCCAAGGGCAAGGAAGTGATGGAGTCCTTCCTGAAGCAGCGGGACAAGAAGATCGACGTGCTGTTCGCGCACAACGACGACATGGCGATTGGGGCGATCCAGGCGATCGAGGAGGCTGGGCTGAAGCCGGGTGTCGACATCGTCATCATCTCCATCGACGGGGTTCGTGGCGCGTTCGAGGCGATGAAGGCTGGGAAGCTGAACGTCACCGTCGAATGCAACCCGCTGCTGGGGCCGCAGCTGATGCAGCTGGCCAAGGACATCGTGGCCAAGAAGCCTGTCGAGAAGCGCATCACGGTGACGGAGGGCGTGTTCGCGGCTGAAGTCGCGGCCAAAGAGCTGCCCAACCGGAAGTACTGAGGCAGGACCGAGGACAGGACTTGCGTCCTGTCCGACGCCTGCCGAAGGACTCGGCGCCTGTGTGCGCGAAGGCATGAGCGAGAACCATGAACGTCGATAAATCCGCGCCAGTGCTGACGCTGTCCGGCATCCACAAAGGCTTCCCGGGCGTGAAGGCGCTCAGCGACGTCGGCCTGCGCCTGTTCCCGGGCGAAGTGCATGCGCTGATGGGTCAGAACGGCGCCGGCAAGTCCACGCTGATCAAGGTGCTGACGGGGCTCTACGTTCCCGACGCCGGCGAGATCAAGCTGCAAGGGCAGGCCATCGCACCGCGCCGCACCGAGGACGCCCAGGCCCTGGGCATCCAGACCGTCTACCAGGAGGTCAACCTCTGCACCAACCTCAGCGTGGCGGAGAACATCTGCGCCGGTCGCTTCCCGCGACGCTGGGGCCGCATCGACTGGTCTGCCGTCAACGCCGAGGCCCAGCGCGTCCTTGCCCAGATGGACCTGGACATCGACGTGGCGGCGCCGCTGTCGCGCTACTCGCTGTCCGTGCAGCAGATGGTCGCCATCGCCCGCGCGTTGCGCGTGCAGGCGAAGGTGCTCATCCTCGACGAGCCGACATCCAGCCTGGACGACGCCGCCGTGCAGCGCCTCTTCACGGTGCTGAAGCGCCTGCGCGACCAGGGCCTGGCCATCCTCTTCGTCACGCACTTCCTCGACCAGACCTACGCACTGGCCGACCGCATCACGGTCATGCGCAACGGCGAGACCGAAGGCGAGTACCTGGCGAGCGACCTGAGCCGCCTGGCCCTCGTCAACAAGATGGTGGGCGCGCCGCCCGACCAGCAACCCACCCGGCTGGACAGCCGCGCCCCAAACACCGGCGCCCCTGTCCTGAAGGCTTCAGGGTTGACCCGGCGCGGCGCGCTGCACCCCCTCGACCTGGAGCTCAGGCGCGGCGAAGTGCTGGGCCTGGCCGGCCTGCTGGGCTCCGGCCGGACCGAGGCGGCGCGCCTGCTGTTCGGCGCCGACGCAGCCGATGCCGGCCACGTCGAAACCGAGGGGCGCACCGGCCGCTGGCACTCGCCGCGCGAAGCGATCGCCGCCGGCATCGCGTTCTGCTCCGAGGACCGCAAGCACGAAGGCGCCGTGCTGGAGCTGTCCGTGCGTGACAACATCCTGCTCGCGCTGCAAGCCCGTCACGGCCTGCGCCTCGTCATGAGCCGTGAGGAGCAGCAGGCGCTGGCCGACGACTACATCCAGCGCCTGGGCATCAAGACCCCGAGCGCCGACACGCCCATCGGCCAGCTCAGCGGCGGCAACCAGCAGAAGGCGCTGCTCGCCCGCTGGCTGGCCACGCAGCCCGCCGTCCTCATCCTGGATGAGCCCACGCGCGGCATCGACGTGCGCGCCAAGGAAGACCTGATGGACGCTGTCCGCGCGCTCGCCCACCGTGAGGATGGCCAGGGCATGTCCATCCTCTTCATCTCGTCTGAGTTGCCCGAGGTCCTGCACTGCAGCGACCGTGTCCTCGTGCTGCGCGACCGCCGCGCCGCCGGCGAGTACCGCCGCGGCGAGCTGGACGAACGCAGCGTCCTCGAGGTCATTGCTGCCGAGCCCGCCACCGTCGCTGCATGAATTCCCAAAGTCTCGCCATGTCTACGCCAAGCGCCTCCTCTGCTGTTTCGAGGGCCTGGAAGCATCCGCTCGCGCGGCCCCTCGCGGCCCTCGCGCTGCTGCTCGCCGTCGCAGCCGTCTTCGTGCCGGGCTTCCTGCACCTGGAGATCAAGGACGGCCACCTCTACGGCAGTCTCATCGACATCCTGCACCGTGCCGCGCCCCTGATGCTGGCGGCCCTGGGCATGACGCTGGTCATCGCCACGCGCGGCATCGACGTGTCGGTGGGCGCCATCGTCGCCATCTCCGGCACGGTGGCCTGCGTGCTGGTGGGCTCGCACGGCCTGGCGATTGCCTTCATCGCGGCGCTGGGTGCTGCGCTGCTGTGCGGCCTGTGGAACGGCCTGCTCGTGTCGGCCCTGGGCCTGCAGCCCATCATCGCCACGCTGATCCTGATGGTGGCCGGCCGCGGCCTGGCGCAGCTGCTGACCGACGGCCAGATCATCACCGTCTACGAGCCCGCCAGCTTCTTCTGGCTGGGCGGCGGCTACCTGCTGGGGCTGCCGGTGTCGCTCTTCGTCGTCGCCACCGTGGGCGGCCTCACGGCGCTGCTGATGAAGCGCACGGCGCTGGGCCTGTTCATCCAGACCGTCGGCATCAACCCCGTCGCCGCACGGCTGGCTGGCGTCCGGACCGCGGCCATCGTCTTTTTCGTCTATGTCTACTGCAGCCTCGGCGCGGGGCTTGCGGGGTTGATGATCTCGTCCAACATCAAGAGCGCCGACGCCAACAACGCCGGCCTGCTGCTGGAGCTGGACGCCATCCTCGCCGTCACCCTCGGCGGTGGCCAGCTCAGCGGCGGCAAGTTCAGCCTGGCCGGCAGCCTGATCGGCGCCCTCATCATCCAGACGCTGACGTCCACGATCTACGCCATGGGCGTGCCGCCGCAGGTCACCATGGTCGTCAAGGCCGTTGTCGTCTTCGCCGTCTGCATCTCGCAGTCGTCGTTCTGGTCGCGGAGGTCGGCATGAAGCGCTTGCTTTCCGCTCCGTCGTTCACCAGCTGGGTCAGCGTCGTGCTGATGGCCGTGCTCTTCATTGCGGGCGCTTCCAGCTACACCGGCTTCGCGTCCACGCAGGTCGTGTTCAACCTGCTCATCGACAACGCCTTCCTGCTCGTCATCGCGGTGGGCATGAGCTTCGTCATCTTGTCCGGCGGCATCGACCTGTCGGTGGGTTCGGTGCTGGCACTCACCACCATGGTTAGCGCCTGGCTGCTGCAGGTGGCGCAGTGGCCGGCCGAGCTGGTCATCGTGGTCGCTCTGTTAGGCGGCGCGGCCTTCGGCGCGCTGCAGGGGTTGGTCATCCACGTGTTCAAGCTGCAGGCCTTCATCGTCACGCTGGCCGGCATGTTCCTGGCACGTGGGCTGTGCTTCCTCATCAGCGTGGACAGCATCACCATCGACGCGCCGCTCTTCGTCACGCTGTCGCAGACTCAATTGCCGCTGTTCGGCGGCGCCTTCCTGTCGCCTGGCGCGGTCATCGCGCTCGTCGTGCTGGGCGCGGGCCTGTGGGTCGCGCACTGCACCGCCTTCGGCCGCACCGTCTATGCGCTCGGCGGCAGCGAGGCGTCCGCGCTGATGATGGGCCTGCCCGTCGGCCGCACCAAGGTCGCCGTCTACGCCCTCAGCGGCTTCTGCGCGTCGCTGGCCGGCCTGCTGTTCGCGTTCTATATGCTCAGCGGCTACGGCCAGCACGCCCAGGGCGTGGAGCTGGACGCGATTGCCGCCGTCGTCATCGGCGGCACCGTGCTGACGGGCGGCTATGGTTACGTGGCCGGCGCGTTGTCCGGCGTGCTGGTGCTGGGCCTGATCCAGACGCTGATCGCCTTCGACGGCACGCTGAGTTCCTGGTGGACCAAGATCGTCATCGGTGCGCTGCTGTTCGTCTTCTGCGCCGTGCAGCGGCTGCTGTCACTGAAGAAAGCTCAAGCGTGATGTTCAAGAAGCTCCTGCTGGCCGCTGCGCTGGTGTGCGGCGCGGCCCATGCCGCCACCAACCCGCTGTTTGCGCCGCTCTTCACCGCCGATCCCGCCGTGCTGGTCGATGGTGGCCGCGTCTATCTCTTCGCCGGCCGCGACGAGGCCCTGCCTGAGGGCAAGGACTTCGTCATGCACGAGTGGCGCGTGTTCTCCACCTGCGACATGGTGAACTGGAAGGACGCGGGCGTGCCCATCAAGGCCCGCGACTTCGCCTGGGCCAAGGGCCGTGCCTGGGCGTCTGACGTCGTCAAGCGCCACGGCAAGTACTGGTTCTATTCGACGGTCGAGCACGCCACGGTGCCGGGCTTCGCGGTGGGTGTGGCGGTGTCGGATTCGCCAACCGGCCCGTTCGTCGATGCGCGCGGCTCCGCGCTCATCACCAACGACATGACGAAGCAGACCGACATCGCCTGGGACGACATCGACCCGGCCGTGTTCGTCGACGACGACGGGCAGGCCTGGCTGTACTGGGGCAACACGGTGATGAAGGTCGCCAAGCTCAAGGCCAACATGACGGAGTTGGACGGGCCGATCACGGCTGTGCCGGTGAAGGACTTCGTGGAGGCGTCGTACCTGCACAAGCGCAAGGGCGTGTACTACCTGAGCTATTCGCAGCACTTCCCTGAAGAGACGGCGTACATGACGGGGCCCAGCCCTGTTGGCCCATGGACCCCGCGGGGTGTCGTCATGGCGAAGAACCTCAAGACGCCGACCATCCATCAGGCCTTCTTCGAGTTCAACGGCAAGAGCTACGTGGCGTATCACAACGCGGAGCTGCCCGGCGGCGGGGAGTACCGGCGGTCAGTGGCTGTGGAAGAGTTTTTGTATGGGGCGGATGGGACGATTCCGTTCATCGCGCAGACGAAGGCGGGGCCGAGGGCGAATCCTTCTCCGGCTTGCAAGCCTTGAGTCTTTGTTTGGTTGGTTTTGCGGAGAGCAGTGTCTGTTCGGTGCATTGCCGGGAGTCCCGCCCGGCGGCGGGGTAACTTTCTTCTGCGGGGCCAGAAGAAAGTCACCAAAGAAGAGGCCCTGAACCGCACACCATCGCGACACCGCCTTGAGCGGCGCGCGAAAACAATCAGCGCCACGGCGCCCAGACGCGACCCGCTTCGCTCTCGCTGCTGTCCCTGTGAAGAGCGCCATCCATCGCACCTTCACGCCGGTTAACGCCGGCTGCACGCCGGGCTCATCAGGAATACGAAGTCAGCGTCGCTCGGGCGACGCGCGCGGTGTTCGCGAACTTCGCAGTTGCCTGGAGGAATCGTTGGGGTTCACTGCGTTCACCCCAACCTACGGGCTGCTTCTAATCCTGCACCTCGGTGCAAGCCTTGAATTGCTCGGACCAAATCTCATGGCGACGAGCACAGGCTTTGCAGCACCGACTTTTCAACTGGCCTCGATCTCGTCATCTACTTCGCTTCGCGATTCCGACAACTGGACATTGTCTTCAATGACACCTTCAAGGTATTTCGCGTAATGCTGTTGGAGGTGCTCGAGCGACGCACCTTTGTCTGCTTGGAACTCAAGCCGCTCCTGGAAAAATTGCATTCGAGCCCTGTTCTCATCCAAAACCTGCGCCCATGTCTTGATGTAGATCGAGAGGGTCGGCTTCTTCAAAATGACGCCGGACTCGTCAAGGACGCGAAACTCTCCGATAGGCCCGAGGTCATCGCTGATGACCCAGAACGTCCAGTTGACTTTCACGTTTCTGAATCTTTCGTCTGCAGAGACCGAAGCTGCATAGCCCTCGATCTGTGCGATTTCCTTCGCGTCGATCTTCACTTTGGGTGCTTTGAGTTCCACAACCAAGTGCGACACCTCGTTGGCCTTGTGACGTCGCGTCAGGCGGGAGAGCATGAGGTCAACGATCCCGCGCTCCTGAGAGACATGCTTCACGGGTTCGTCGATTACGACGCTTTCGCCAAGGATTTTCTTGTGTGCACGAAGCGCTTCGGTAAGCGAGCGATCATCGACAGACAAATTGAACTCTTCGCCGAATAGCCAGCAGTTCTGCGCGACGATGCGGTGCAATTGCGAACGCTCTTTGAGTCTCGGTTTCAAGTCAGCATCGAAGAGGATGGCTTCAAGTCCCAATAGAAACCTAAGTCGGTCAGCGACAACCTTTGCGGCACTGATGATCGAGGACAGCGACACGTCGCGCAGCAGTTCGGCGAGTTCCTCTTGCTTGCGCTTGGGGAGTCGGAGAACCTCGGTAAGGATTAGCTGCAGTTCCTCCGGGCTCTTCTCAATTGCTTGGCGAAGCATCCGGAGCTGGAACGCCTTGTTCTCCGGTGGCGCTTCGGCGAAGTCAGGAAGATGTCGGGCAACGTTCACAGCGACGATTTCGAAAACTTGACGCTCGACTTCTTCGACATGAGTCGTGGGATCGCCTTTGAACGGATAGACGCTCTCGCTCTTCCATTGTTCAACGTAGCTTCGAGCGGCAAGCGCCGCGCGTTGCCTGAAATAGTCCTTGATCGTCTTTTGTGCCTCATCGATCGCGGCAACGACAGCACTCTGCATCTCAGCCAATTCAAGAGTGCCGTCTTTTTGGGCCGCCGTTAGGTATGACGATTCAAGATAGGCCGTGAAATGGAAGTCGCCGATATGGAAACGCCGATCAACTTGGATCAGCGGAAAACGCTTCTCATTGCATAGGAACAAGGCGCGGTTAGAGAGGCCGCGCCATTCCACAATTTCAAGTCGCGCTGGATAGACCTTCTTGTCAACAACGAGGTCCGCCAAGTTGAAAGCCTTGCGGCTTGCGATGGCCTCATTGGGATCGATGCGGCGGCCGCCAATAGTCAGCAGTACGTCGTCGTAGTCCGCCAGGTAAAGCGCGAAGATTTCGACTAGCGCGTGTATGCCCGTGTCGTTAATGAAGGTACGGAAGTCTTTTAGTGGCTCGGTGATCGTAAGGACGACACCGCGACCGGTTCCCGCCTGGGCGGGCATTTCATCGGTGATGTTGACGTGGCGGATGTCAGCGGCAGACATCGTGATTGCATACGACCACATGCTGCCGTCCCGCTCATAAGCTACAGCCCATTCTGCGAAGCCGCCAATTGCGAAGGCTTTGAAACGTCCGCGCCCTTCTTGCCCATGCAAGAACCTGCCGCCCTCAGTGGTCGCGCCAGGCCGCTTCCAAGATCCCCCGAGACGCCGGAAAAACTCCGGAGCGGCAGATCGAGGAATGCCGAGACCGTCATCGCGGATAACGACGGCTGACAGCGTATCGAGATCGTTGTAGTCGAATGAGACAGTGACTCGCTTTGCATCGGCGTCGAACGCATTCCAGATCAATTCCGACAGCGCCTGAACAGGCTTTGCACGGGTGATCTTGGAGAGGAAGTCCGGTTGAACCTCCACGGGGTATTGCTGATGGCTCATCAACGGCTCCTCCCAGGTCTTTCAAACATTCTCCTGCATGCCGCTTTGCTGCGACAGCCATCACTTTTTTCAGCGCTTGGAAGAGGTGGCGCGCTTACACCGCCATGGATGATCGGCGGCTGGCAGCTACGGAGAATCCCCTCATGTCCCCGCCATCAACCATGCGCTACATCACCTTCGACCTCACCGACGGCTCCGACGACATCCTCACGCTGGAAGCCATGGCCTCTACCCGCCAGACCGAGCATGCGGCCGTGATGGCCGAGGTGGAGCAGGTGCTGGCCTGGGCGCACGCTGAGTTCGCCGGCCGGCAAGGGCCGGTGGAGGATGGCAACGCTTGGGACCACGAACTGCTGGTGCAGCACGAGGCGGGCGGGTGGGTGACGGTGACGCTGACGTTCAGCGCATCGGCCGAGTTCGCCGAGGCGTTTCAGGCCAAGTTCGCCGAACCCGACGAAGACTGAAGCCCCGGCCCCACTCCCCAGTACACCCCGGCCGCGCCGCCCGAGCGGCGCTGCATTGGCTTCCTGATGAGCTCGGCGTGCAGCCGGCGTTAACGGGCGTGAAGTGGCGATGGATGGTGCTCGTCACAGGGACAGCAGCGAGAGCGAAGCGGGTCGCGTCTGGGCGCAATCCCGCCGGCTGTTTTCGCGCGCCGCTCATGGCGTCGTCGCGATGGTGTGCGGTTCAGGGCCTCTTCTTTGGTGACTTTCTTCTGGCCCCGCAGAAGAAAGTTACCCCGCCGCCGGGCGGGACTCCCGGCAATGCACCGAGCAGCCACTCCCTCCGCAAAAGCAACCCACAACCTCAGTACAGATCTCGCGCAGCCAATCGAACTTCGTGCAGCAGTTGCCTCGCCCCTGGCGACATCAAATGCCCTTCCCGCGTGATGATCCCAAACGCATCCATATGGCAAGGCAGCTCAATCGGCAAGATGGCCAGCACATTCAGCGACGCGTAATACCGCGCCACCTCCACCGGCATCACATGCAATGAATCCGTCTGCTGCAGCAACGCGGTAATCAACAACAAGGCCGTCGTGTCCACGTTGTTCGCCGGCGGCTCCAGTTCAGCGCGGCGGAACATCAGCTCCCACCGATGCCGCAGCACGCTCCCGACCGGCGGCAGGATCCACGGCTGGTTCGCCAGGTCGGCCAGCTTGAGGTTCTCCGCCTTCAGCAGCGGATGCCCCACACGCGCCACCGCGCAGGCGGGCTCGACCGTCAGCTCTTCGTAGTGCATGCCGCTGGCGCCTTCCTCCTCGACGATGCGGCCGATCATGAAGTCCAGCTTGCCCCGGCGCAGCATGTCCAGCAGCACCTTGCTGCTGTCCATCTGCACGCCGATGCGCAAGCGGGGCGCCTGCAGCTTGATGCGCGAGATGGCGCGCGGCAGCAGGCCCATGGCCGGCGTCATGATGACGCCCACCTCGACCTGGCCGCTCAGGCCGTGCTTGAGCGCCACGATGTCGTCATGCGCGGCCGACAGCGACGTCAGCGCCATGCGCGCGTGACGGATCATGGTCTCGCCGTAGAGCGTGGGCTCCATGCCGCGTGGGTGGCGCTCGAAGAGCTTCACATCCAGCATGTCCTCCAGGTCCTTGAGCTGCTTGGACGCGGCGGGCTGCGTCATGCAGAGCACCTCGGCGGCGCGGTGGATGTTGCGCTCGTCGTCCAGCGCGATCAGCAGCAGCAGCTGGCGCGTCTTCAGGCGCGCGCGCAGGAACCAGTTCGGGTTGGGGCTGGCGTCGGTCAGGCCGCTGTCATCGTCGTCGTCGCGGGCCATGGCGGCTTTCTTAAGCAAGGTTCACCCGACCGTCGTTGGCGAGAACGCTGTTGATGTCGTCGCCGGTCTCGTCCAGCTGCACCAGCGTGGCTTGGCGGGCGCCGAGCGGGTCGCGGGCCTGCAGCGCGGTCAGGATGGCCTTGTGGCGCGGCAGCGAGAGTTCGTGCGTGTTGGGCAGCTGGCTGGACAGCGTGATCGACTCGCGCAGCGCCAGCGACAGCATGTTGCCGATGTAGGCCAGCAGGTCGTTGCCCGTGGCCTCGGCAATGCGGCGGTGGAAGGCCAGGTCGGGCTCCAGCAGCTCCTCGGTCGTCTTGGCGGCGGCCATGCCTTCGTAGGCGGCGGCAATCGAGCCGAGCTGCTCATCCGTTGCGGCCCGCGCGGCCAGCGCGGCGGCAGCGGGCTCGAAGATCTGGCGCACTTCCAGCAGCGTCTGCACGAAGTCGCGCTGCGGACGAGACTGGATGAGCCAGTACAGCACGTCGGGGTCGAGCAGATGCCACTCGTTGCGCGGCCGCACGCTGGCACCGGCGCGCTGGCGCGACACCACCAG
The DNA here is from genome assembly GCA_963422775.4 of uncultured Roseateles sp. GTDB lineage: Bacteria > Pseudomonadota > Gammaproteobacteria > Burkholderiales > Burkholderiaceae_C > Pelomonas. The sequence continues at coordinate 19,990 of CAUJSJ030000129.1, read as the reverse complement.
GCCCTTGGCGACGAGCACGCGCACCGCCTCGCGCAGCACCGGGCGGCTGATCTCGTAGCGCTCCAGCAGCTGGGCCTCGGGCGGCAGCTTGTCGCCGGGCTTGAGCTCGCCGCCGACGATGGCCAGGCCCAGCTCGCTGACGATGCGGCCGTGCTGGCTCTTGCCCTCGGTCTGGGCGCTGTAGGTGGAGTGATCCGCTCGGGTTCGCATGGGCGCCTGGCTGGTCAGTAAAGCCTTCATTATCGAAAGCGAGCGACGAAGCCGCCTTTGGCCGCCAGCGTCAGCCTGGCCGCCGGTGCGGTGAGCTTGCCTTGTGCGAACTCGCGCTCACCCGCGCCGTCGGTGATGAGCTGGCCTTCGCGTGCGCCGAGCCAGGCCAGGTCCAGCTGCACGTCGCGCGGCTGATCGTCGGCATTGATGCCGGCGATGAACCACTGCTTGCCGGCGCGGCGTGCGATGACGGCGAACTTGCCCGGCTCGCCATCCAGGAAGCGAACCTCGTCCCAATGGCGCGGCAGCTCGCGCAGAAAGCCCTTCACATAGGCAGGCACCGTGGCCATGCCGTCGGGTGTTTCGGCGTAGTGCTGGATGCCGGACAGGAACAGCACGCTCTCGGCCAGCTCGAAGCCGTTGCGCGTGGCGCGCTTGATGTTGGGGATGTCGCCGAACACCATGGGCGTGAAGTCCATGGGGTCGAAGAGATTGCGCGTGAAGGGCAGCATGGCGGCGTGGCGGGCCACCGGGTCCTGGTCGCCCTGCGAGAAGGTGGCGAACTCGAAGCCCTTCACCGCCTCCACCGTCAGCAGGTTGGGGTAGGTGCGGCTCCAGCCGCGCGGCAGCGTCGCGCCGTGGAAGTTCATCAGGAAGCCGGCCTGCGCGCTCTCCTTCAGCAGGTCCACGTAATAGGCCTGCATGGAGGCGCCGTCGCCGCCGAAGAAGTCGACCTTCAGGCCCTTCACGCCGATGGCCTTCATGCGGGCGAACTCCTTGGCGCGGTCGGTCGGGGTCAGCAGCGCGCTCTTCGGGCTCATGTCGGTGTCGTTCCAGGCGCCCGAGGAGTTGTACCAGGCGAGCAGCCCGACGTTCCTGGTCTTCGCGTAGTCGGCCAGTTCCTTCATCTTGGCGTCGCCGATTTTCTTGTCCCAGTAGGCATCCACCAGCGTGTAGTTCCAGCCCATGTCGGCGGCGTAGTCGACGAAACGCTTCTGCACGTCGAAGACGGTGGCGTCGTCCTTCAGGATGGCCCAGCTCCAGGAGGCGTGGCCGGGCTGGAGCTTCTTCTTGTCGAAGGCGACGGCGGGCGCGGCGAGGTCCGTGCCGAGGGTCGACTCCATGACCGTCTTCAGCGGGCCGATGGCCAGCACGCGCCAGGGCGTGGTCAGCGGGCAAGCAAGCGACGGGCCGCCCCGAGCTTGCTTCACCCCCTCGGGGGGCGGACGACGCTTTGCGTCGGCCTGGGGGCAGTCAATGCCTACGTCAGCCAGCAGATGGCCGCCGGTGAAGACCTCGCTGGGCTCGGGCAGGCCGATGCGGTAGGTGCCGCCGGTGGAGTCGGCCGCCAAGCGCGAGGCGTGGAAGCGGCCGTCCATGCCGGCTTCGGTCAGCGCCACCCAGTTGGCGCCGGCGCGGAACAGCGCGGGGAACACCCAGCCGGCATGTGACGGCGCCTTCGTGCCGACGGCGATGTCGGCCTGGTAGTGCTCTTCGTAGGAGGGGTTGGTGCGCGCATAGCCCGTCTTGGCCACGGACATGGGCTGCAGCCAGGCACGCGCGTCGGCGGGGAAGGCAAAGCTGGTCAGCTCGTCCTTGAACTGCTTGCGCTCCGGCCCGTCGACCGTGTAGCGCAGCGCCAGGCCGTCGTTGGAGGCGCGCAGCGTCAGCACGAGTTTCTGGCCGGCCGCGTTGGCGACGGTGAAGCGCTGTTCGTTGGCGCGGTAGTCGACGCTGCTCTTCTTTCCGGCGGCGAGCGTGTACTGCTCGCGGTGGGCCTTCACGGGGGAGGTCGCAACAAGCTTGAGGCCGTTCGCAAAGTCGCCCTGCGCCAGCACGAGGCCCAGGCGTGAAGCCAACAGCACGGGCTGGCCGGCGCGTTGCACCGTGTAGACGAGCTGCTGCTCGGCGTTGACCGACACGTCAACCTGGAGCTGGCCGTCCGGGCTGTTCAGCGCCTGGGCAAGTGCGGGCAGGGCGAGCAGGAGCGAAGCGATGAGGCGCATGGTCGTTGTCTCAGAGGAGTCAGAGCGAATAGGGACCGTCGGCGACAGGGGTGCCGAAGTCGGGGAAGCCGTCGTCGCGCCAAGTGAACGCCTGCACACGCGTGTGGCGGTTGGGGTCGTTCAGCGGGTCGCCGACGATGTCGCGGTAGTTGCGGGCGTGATAGACCAGCAGATCGGTCTGACCGTCGGGCGTCGTCGTGAAGCTGTTGTGGCCGGGGCCGAACTGGCCGGCCGACTCATGGGTCGTGAACACCGGCGTCGGCGACTTGTGCCAGCTCGCCGGGTCCAGCAGGTCGGCGTTTTCACCCGCCCACAGCATGCCCATGCAGTAGTTCGCGTCGGTCGCAGCGGCCGAGTAGGCGATGAAGACCTTGCCATTGCGTTTGAGCAAGGCGGGGCCTTCGTTCACGCAGAAGCCGACGCGCTCCCAGGCCAGCTCGGGCCGGGTGATGACCACGGGCTCCGACTTCAGAGTCCAGGGGTTGGCCATCTCGGCGAGGTAGAGATTGCTCTGCGTCGGTGGGCTCTTCTGAGCCCAGCACAGGAAGCGACGGCCGTTGTGCTCGAAAGGTGTCGCGTCCAGCGAGAAGCCTTTCTCTGGCGTTGCGATCTGGCCGCGCTCGACCCAGGCGTCGCGAAGTGGGTCTTGCCCCAAGCATTCGAGGACGTACATGCGCAGTTTCCAGATGTCGTCGCACTCCGAGGCCGCGAAGTAGACATACCAGCGGCCATCGATGCGGTGCAGCTCCGGCGCCCAGACGTGGAAGCTCGCCGGGCCGCCGTCGTGCTTGTGCCAGATGGTCTTGGGCACTGCGGTTGCGAGGTCGGCGATGCTGGCGGCGCTGCGGAGCTCGATGGCGTCGTAGCTGGGCACCGATGCGGTGAACCAGTAGCGGCCGTTGACCAGGCTGATCTGCGGGTCGGCGCGCTGAGGGATGAGGGGGTTGTTCCAGGTCATGCGCGAGTAGCTTGGGTGACGATGACGTTCCAGGAAGCGGGCTTGAGCTTCACGCGCAACTGCTCGTCGAGGATGGCGATGCCATCCAGCGGTTGGGGCACGACGCGGTCGGGGGCGTCGGCGGTGTTGGTGGCGTTGAGGTCAGCGCTGTGCAGCTGCTCGGCGTGTACCAACGCGCGGTCTTGGCCCAGGCCGCGCAGCGTGATGGACAGGTCCATCTCTTCGCTCAGGTGGCGGTTCAGCAGGAAGATGGCGGTGCGGCCGGTGGCCGGGTCGTCGACGACGCTGGCGCACAGATAGGGCAGCTCGCCGTGCCTGGTGTTGGCATAGCCGGGCGACTTGACGACCGATCGCAGCACGTCGCCATGCGCCCAGCGCGCGGCCTGGGCAAACGGATGAAAGATCGTCTGCCGCCAGGCCGGCCCACCGGGCTCCGTCATGATGGGCGCGATGACGTTGCAGAGCTGCGCCATGCAGGCGACCTTGAGCCGGTCGGCGTGGTTCATGAACATCGTCAGCATGCCGCCGATGAGCAGTGCGTCCTCGGCCGTGTAGACCTCTTCCAGCAGGCGCGGCGCCTCAGGCCAGCCCGCCTGCTTGAGATGTTCGCCGTGGCGGGCGCGGTACCAGACGTTCCACTCGTCGAAGGACAGCTTCAGGCGCTTCGTCGACCGCTTGCGCGTGGCCACGGAGTCGGCAATCGCCACCGTGTCCTCGATGTAGCGCGCATTCGTCTCGATCTGCGCGAAGAAGCTCTCGGTGCTGGTGTCCGCGGGGGGCTTCACGAAGTAGCTGTGCAGCGACAGGTAGTCGACGAACTCGAAGCAGTGCTCCAGCACGCGGTCTTCCCACACGCCGTAAGTCGGCATGTCGTAGGCCGACGAGCCGCAGGCGGCCAGCTCGATGCTCGGGTCCACCCAGCGCATCAGCTTGGCGGTCTCCTTGGCGATGCGGCCGTACTCGTCCGGCGTCTTCTGGCAGATCTGCCAGGGGCCGTCCATCTCGTTGCCCAGGCACCAGAACTTGATGCCCAGAGGCTGCTCGGCACCGTGCGAGCGGCGCAGGTCCGACAGCGCCGTGCCGCCGGGGTGGTTGCAGTACTCCAGGTAGTGCCGCGCCTCGTCGGGGCCGCGCGTGCCGAGGTTGACGCCGAACATGGGCTCGATGCCCACCTTGCGGCACCAGGCCATGAACTCGTGCGTGCCGACCTGGTTGGTCTCGGTCGAGAACCAGGCCAGGTCCAGCCGGCGGGAGCGCTGGTCCTTGGGGCCGACGCCGTCTTCCCAGTTGTAGCCCGACATGAAGTTGCCGCCGGGGTAGCGCACGATGGTGGCGCCCAGCTCCTTCGTCAGCTCGGCCACGTCGCCGCGAAAGCCGTGCTCGTCCGCGGTGGGGTGGCCCGGCTCGTGGATGCCGTTGTAGACGCAGCGCCCCAGGTGCTCGACGAAGACGCCGAACAGGCGGCGGTCCAGCGGCGCGATATCGAAGTCGCGGTCGACGATCAGTGAGGCTTCAAACGTCATCTTCTTGCCTTCTTGAGCGCCTTGTTGACGCGCTTCTCCACGCTGGCCTGCACCTCGGCGATGGGCTTGCCGGAGATCATCACGTTGGCCACGTCCTCGCCGATGAGCAGCTCGATGGCGCGCTGGGTGGGCACGTTGCCCGGCATGCCGGTGCCGGTCTGCGTGATCTCGGTCAGCGCCTCGCGCAGCGGCAGCGCACGGAAGGCGGCGCTCTCCGCCACGGTTTTGCTGACGGGCAGGTGGCCCGTTCGCGACCACTCAGCGCTGTGGTCCCAGACGAACTTCAGGAACTTGACGCTGGCCTCGTGCGCCTTGGCGTCCTTGGCGCCGCCCTTGAACAGCGCCCAGGAGTGACCGTCGGCGAACACGGCGGGCTTCTCGTACAGCTGCGGGAAGGGCTTCACCGTGTAGGCGCCCTTGAGCTTGGACTCGTCCTTCTGCGACTCGCGCAGGAACTGGTCGATGGTCCAGGTGCCGACGACGACGACCCCGGCCTCGCCGTTGAGGAAAGCCTGGTTGGCAGCGGCGTAGTCGAGGTTGGGTCGCACATGGCCTTCGCGGTACAGCGTCTGCATCAGCGTCAGCGCGTTGACGACGGCGGGCTGGTGCATGTCGATGGTCTTGCCGTCATCGGCGAACAGCTTCGCGTTCTGCTGGGCCACCAGCGTCAGGAAGGTGCGGTCGTTCGCCGCCGTCTCGTTGGCGACGGCCCACGCGAAATAGGGCTTGCCGGTCTTCTGCTTGAACTGCCGCGCCTGCGCCAGCAGCTCCTCGGGAGAGTGCGGCAGCGTGGGCTGGCCGTCGGCGCCGGTGAGTCCGACCTTCTTCAGCAGGCCGGTGTTGATGTGCCAGAGCCAGGCCCAGGTGTCGAAGGGCAGCGCAAAGGTCTGGCCGTTGAACGAGGTGCCGCGGCGCGCATGCTCGGTGAAGTCGTCCACCGGCACACCGATGCGCTGGAAGTCCTCGTCCAGCGGCAGCACGAGCTTGCGGCGCACGTAGTCGCCCAGCGCAGACTCGTGCATGACGGCGATGGCCGGGATGTCCTTGGACACGAGGCGCGCGGTGAGCTGGTCGTAGTAGGGCCCCCACTCGCCGATCTGAGTCTTGACGACGATGCCGTCCGTGTTGGTGGCGTTGAACTCGTTGACCAGGGCCGTGACGATGCCGCATTCGCCAACGCCCTCGGACGTCTTCACGACCTGGCCAAACTGCGCCTCGCAGCTGCCGAAGAAGCGCATCAGCGTGATCTCGGTCTTGCCGGCTTCGGGTGCGCGCGCGCCGCAGGCGGCGAGCAGCGCGGCGACCGCGCAAATGAACAGGCGCTTCATGACTTGCCCGTCCCGGCAACGGCCGTCACCAGGTGGCGCTGGAAGAAGAGATACAGCATCAACGCCGGCATGCCGGCGAACACCGCTTGGGCCATCAGGAATCCCAGGCCTTCCGACTGCGCGAAGTTGGTCTGCGTGGAGGCCAGGCCGCGCGTCAGTGTGTACATGTCGGGCTGGGTCGCGATGACCAGCGGCCAGAGGTAGTCGTTCCAGCAGCCCAGGAAGGTGAAGATGCCCAGCGTTGCCTGCGCCGGCAGCGTCAGCGGCAGGATGATGGTCAGGAAGGTCTTGAAGCGCGAGGCGTTGTCCAGCAGCGCGGCCTCTTCCAGCTCGGCCGGGATGGCCTTGACGTACTGCGTCATCAGGTAGACGCCGAAGGGCGCGGCCAGGCCCGGCAGCGTGAGGCCGGCGATGGTGTTCTGCAGGTTCCAGTCCGAGAACAGCCGGTGCAGTGGGATGAACACCGACTGCGCCGGCACGGCCAGGCCGAACATGACGAGGGCGAACAGCCACTTGCGGCCCGGGAAGTCGCAGCGCGCAAAGCCGTAGCCGGCGAGTGACGACAGCACCAGCACGCCCGCCGTCTGCAGCAGCGCTACGAGGGCGCTGTTGCCCAGCCAGCGGAACACCTGCGAGGTCTGCAGGATGTCCAGGTAGTTGGCCAGCGTGTAGGGCGGCGCGAGGAAGACGTCGGTGCGCGTCAGCAGGAACTCATTGGGTTTGAAGGACAGGGCCAGCACCCACAGCAGCGGCGCCATCCAGACCAGGGCCAGCAGGGTCAGCGCGGCCATCACGGAGCGGTCGAACCAACCGCGGCGGAGCAAGGGGTTCATTTCCGACCTCCCGTGTCGCGCTCAAGCCAGAGCTGCGTCGACACGCCCACCAGCATGATGGCCAGCAGCACCTGTGACGCAGCCGTGGCGTAGCCCAGCGAGAGCTGCATGAAGGCCTGTTCGTAGATGAACTGCACGACCGAGCGCGTCGTGTTGTTGGGCCCGCCGTTGGTCATCAGCATGATCTGCGGGAAGACCTGGAATTGGCGGATCACCTCGATCAGCGCGACGAGGATGATGGCGCGCTTGAGGCTGGGCAGCGTGATGTGCGCCAGCACGCGCCAGCGCGGCGTGTTGTCCAGCGCGGCGGCTTCGTAGATGTCCGACGGGATCTGCTGCAGCGCCGACAGGAACATGATCATCGGCAGGCCGATGATCCACCAGACGGTGACCAGGGCCACGGTCAGCATCGCGAGGTTGTCGCTGGTCAGCAGCGGCAGTTCGGGCAGGCCCAAGGCCGTGAAGAACTGGGCGATGAGGCCGCGCTCGGGCATCAGCGCCAGCTTCCACACGAGGGTGATGAGCGTGACGGAGAACACCGATGCGCAGAAGAAGGTGGCACGCAGCAAGGTGGCGAGCTTGCCGGGGCGGTTCAGCGCCAGCGCCAGCGTCAGCGACAGCACGACGAAGATCGGCGTGCTGATGAGCACGAAGCGAATGGTGTTCCACACGACCTGGTGGAAGACCTCGTCGCCCCACAGTTCCTGGTAGTTGCCGAGACCGACCCAGAAGCTGTCGTTGGACAGCAGGTCGTGGTCGTGGAAGCTGATGAAGATGCCCTTGGCCAGCGGCCACAGCAGCAGCAGCGCGTAGAACGCCACGAAGGGCAAGACAAAGAGGGCATAGACCGGGCGCGAGGCGCGCAGCCCGACGGCGGCGGTCATGCCAGCGACTCCTGTGCGTGGTGGGCGCGGCCGGCCTCGTCGAAGAGGTGTGCCTCAGCCACATCCACGCTGACCGCGACGTAGCTGCCCAGCTTGGGCGAGGTGCCTGCCGGGACCGTGACGATCAACGGCGTGCCGCCTTCGAGCTTCAGGTGCGCCAGCGTGCGCTCGCCGAGGAACTCGACCAGCTCGACGCGGCCGCGCAACGGCCCTTGCTCCGCGACGCGCAGGTTCTCGGGCCGCACGCCCAACGCCAGGCCTTGCGCTGACAGGCCTTCAGCGGCGACGCGCGTCGTCACCCATTGCCCGCCGGGCACAGTGACGACGACGCGGCCCCGGTCATTCGGCGCGCGCTGCACCGGCACGAAGCCCATGCCTGGCGTGCCGATGAAGCTGGCCACGAAGCGCGTGGCCGGCCGGCGGTAGAGCTCGGCCGGTGTGGCAACCTGTTCGATGGCGCCACCCTTCATGACAACGATGCGCGTAGCCAGCGTCATCGCCTCGATCTGGTCATGCGTGACGAACACCATGGTCGCGCCCAGGCGCTGGTGCAGCTGCGCCAGCTCCAGCCGCGTGCGGCCGCGCAGCGCAGCGTCGAGGTTGGACAGCGGCTCGTCGAGCAGGAAGATGCCCGGCTCCTTCACCACCGCACGGCCGATGGCGACGCGCTGGCGCTGGCCGCCCGACAGCTGGCCGGGCTTGCGGTCCAGCAGCGTGTCCAGCTCCAGCATGCGGGCCGACTCCTGGATGCGCTTGGTGATCTCGTCGGCAGGCAGGCCGATGTTCTTCAGCCCGAACGCGAGGTTCTCGCGCACGCTCATGTGCGGGTAGAGCGCGTAGTGCTGGAACACCATGGCCAGGTTGCGCTGGCCGGGCGGGGCGACGGTGACGTCGCGGTCGCCGATGAGGATGCGCCCGCCGGACACCTCTTCCAGGCCGGCCACCATGCGGAGCAGACTGGTCTTGCCACAGCCTGAGGGCCCCAGGAAGACGACGAACTCGCCTTCGGCGACGTCCAGCGACAGGTTCTCGATGACCTGCACCGCACCGTAGCGCTTGCAGACGTTCTCCAACTTCAAGCCAGCCACGGTGGGTGTCTCCGGTTCATTCTTCTTGGGGGATCACGGGCCAGCCATCGTCGGACCAGCTCAGGCGCTTGATGCGCAGATGCGGCTTGCCGCCGCGCTCAGTGTCGTAGGCGTGATGGACGAGCCAGTCGCCGACGACGTCCTGGTGGCCCGGGCCCTTCCAGCGCGCGCCGCCCGTCAGCAGTTGGGTGCCGCCGGCGTCCATCAGGTCCTTGCCGTCGCGGTCCAGGTAGGGCCCCTCGACGCTGCGCGCGCGGCCGACGCGGATGTTGTAGGTGCTGTCGGCGCCGCGGCAGCACAGGTCGTAGGAGGCGAACAGGTAGACCCAGTCGCCGTGCCGCGCGACGGTTGGCGCCTCGATGCCGCCTTTGCGGCGCGCGATGAACTGGGTCTCGCCGATGGGTCGCAGCGTGTCGGCGCTCAGTTCGGTCAGGCGGATGCCGCCCCAGAAGGAGCCGTAGCTGAGCCACAGGCGCCCGTCTTTCTCGACGAACAGGTCGGGGTCGATGGCGTTGAAGTTGTCGGTCGCCATGCTCTGCACGACCCGGCCCTCATCGCGCCAGTCGCCATCGGGCTTGTCACTGCTGGCCAGGCCGATGGCCGAGCGGTTCTTGCCGAAGCTGGAGATGGAGTACAGCACCCAGAAGCGGCCGCGGTGCGCGAAGAGCTTGGGCGCCCAGACGTCCAGGCCTTTGTGTTCGGGCACGGCCTCGGCCCACCAGGCAGGCGCCTGATTCACCACGGGCGCGAGGCGGCGCCAGGTCTTGCCGGCGTCGGTGGACTCCAGCCGCTGCAGGCCACGGCCGGTCGTGAAGACGAACCAGCGCTCGCCGTGGATCAGCAGCGTCGGGTCGTGGGCGCCGGGTTCGCTCTCCAGCGCAAAGGCAGGTGCAGCCAGGCACAGCGCGAGCAGCGCTGCGAACAGCGCGCGCATCACTTGCCCCAGCGGAGCACGAGGGGGTCGAGTCGCTTGGCGGCGTCGAGCAGGCCCGCGCGCACTTCGGGGCTCATCTCGGGGAAGGGATGCCGCGGCGCATCGCTCTCGATGATGCCGCCGGCCTTCATCAGCGCCTTGGCGGTCAGGATGCCGCCCTGGCGGTTCTCGTAGTTGATCAGCGGCAGCCAGCGCCCGTACTGAACGACGGCTTCCTCGCGGTCACCGGCGTGGAAGGCGTCGAAGATCTTGCGGATGCCGTCGGGGAAGCCGCCACCCGTCATTGCGCCGGTGGCGCCGGCGTCCAGGTCGGCCAGTAGCGTGATGGCTTCCTCGCCGTCCCACGGGCCTTCGATGGCCGCCCCGCCGACGCGGATCAGCTCGCGCATCTTGCTGGCAGCCTGCGGCATCTCCAGCTTGAAGTACTTCACGTTGGCGATGTGGGCCGCCATGCGTGCCAGCAAGGGCACCGACAGCGGCGTGCCGGCCACCGGTGCGTCCTGAATCATGATGGGAATCGAGATCGCGTCCGACAGGCGCTGGTAGAAGCTCTCGATCTGGCCTTCCGACACGCGGAAGGTGGCGCCGTGGTACGGCGGCATGACCATGACCATGGCCGCGCCAAGAGCTTCGGCGAGCCGGCTGCGCTCGATGCAGATCTGCGTCGAGTAATGCGTCGTCGTGACGATGACCGGCACGCGGCCGGCGACATGGCCGAGGATGGCGCGGGTCAGCGTCTCGCGCTCGGCATCCGACAGCACGAACTGCTCGGAGAAGTTGGCCAGGATGCACAGCCCGGTGGAGCCCGCGTCGATCATGAAGTCGATGCAGCGCAGCTGGCCGGATACATCCAGCGTGCCGTCGGCGTGGAAGATGGTCGGAACGACGGGAAAAACGCCGCGGTACGGGCGGCTGGCCGACTGGCTCATGATGCGGTCCCTTGTCTCGGGTGGGAGTGATGGCGTTGCGCTGCGTGGCCCGCGCACGACCGGCTGTCAGTGCCGGCATGTCGCCATTAAAGTATGACTATTTATGCGGGATCATCGGGGTTAACCCGAAATTTGGCGACTTTGCAAACAAATAAGTATGACTAATAATCATGCCATCGCCCAGCCAAAGCAGCTGGGCCGCCTATCGCAGGAGACCGTTCGATGAGTTCTTACGCCCGCTACCCCAGCCTCCAGGACCGGGGTGTCCTGATCACCGGTGGGGCCACCGGCATTGGTGAAACCCTCGTGGAGTCCTTTGCCGCCCAGGGCGCCAAGGTGGCCTTCATCGACCTGGCCGCCGACGAAGGCAATGCACTCGCCGCGCGTCTGGCCGCCACGTCGCGCAACGCGCCCCAGTTCATGGCGGCGGACCTGTCGGACATCGAGTCGCTGCGCGCGGCGATCACCACCCTGCGCGGGCGCCTCGGCCCGTTCACGGTGCTGCTGAACAACGCCGCCAACGACAAGCGCCACGCCGTTGAAGAGACGACGCCCGAGTTCTGGGACGCCAGCGTCGCCGTCAACCTCAAGCACCAGTTCTTCACCGCCCAGGCCGTGCTGCCGGACATGAAGGCGCTAGGGGGCGGCAGCATCATCAACTTCGGCTCCATCAGCTGGATGCTCAAGCAGGGCGGCATGCCGGCGTACACGGCCAGCAAGGCCGCAGCGCAAGGCTTGACGCGCTGCCTGGCGCGTGACTTCGGCCCGCACAAGATCCGTGTCAACACGCTGGTGCCGGGCTGGGTCATGACCGAGAAGCAGTTGAAGCTCTGGGTCACCGAAGAGACCAAGCTCGAGATTGCCAAGGGCCAGTGCATCAACGAGCCGCTGATGCCGCAGCACATCGCTGCGATGGCACTGTTCCTTGCGGCCGACGACAGCGCCATGTGCACGGCGCAGGACTTCATCGTCGACGGCGGCTGGGCTTGAGCATGAACTGCGTCGAGTACGGGCGCCTGCCCGATGGCCGCAGCGTCCATGAATACACGCTGGACAACGGCCTGGGCTTGAAGCTGACCGCCATCACGCTGGGCGGCATCGTCACCGGCCTTTGGGTACCGGACGCGCAGGGCCAGAGCGGCAACGTCGTGCTCGGCTTCGACAACCTCGATGATTACGTCCACCGCAACCCGTCCTTCGGCATCATCGTCGGCCGCTACGGCAACCGTATCGCCGGTGCGAGCTTCGAGTTGGATGGCGAGACCCACACGCTGGCTCGCAACGACGGCCCCAACTGCCTGCACGGCGGCACCGAGGGCTTCGGCCACCGCCTGTGGGCGGCCGAGCCTGCCGAGCCCCGCGCCGGCGAAGCCGAGGCGCTGGTCTTCAGTTACTCCAGCCCCCATGGCGAGCAAGGATTCCCCGGCGAGCTGAAGGTGAGCGTCCGCTACTCGCTGAGCGCGGCGGACAACAGCTGGCGCATCGACTACGAAGCCACGACCGACCGCGCCACGGTGGTCAACCTGACGCACCACGACTACTTCAACCTCGCCGGCGACGGCAGCGTGCTGCGCCACCGCCTGACGATTCCCGCGTCGCGCTACAGCGAGGTCGATGAGCATCTGATCCCGCAGCATCATGCGCCGGTGGAGGGCACGCCCTTCGACTTCCGCCAGCCCGGCGCCATCGTCGCCCGCATCCGCCGCGCCCACCCGCAGCTGCTGATTGCCAAGGGCTATGACCACAACTGGCTGCTCGACGGTGACTTGAACGCCGACGGCGTTCGCCACGCCGCCACGCTGGAGGACCCCCACTCGGGCCGTCGCATGGAAGTGCTGACCAGCGAGCCCGCCCTGCAGTTCTATTCCGGCAACTTCCTCGACGGCAGCCTGTCCGGCCCCGGTGGCCGCGTCTACCGCCAGGGTGATGGCCTGTGCCTGGAGACCCAGCACAACCCCGACTCGCCGCACCACGAAGCCAGCAAGGACTGGCCGTCCACCGTGCTGAGGCCGGGCGAGGTGTGGCGCAGCACCACAATCCATCGCTTCTCGTGAACCATTGAGAAAACGCCATGGATCTGCCCGCCCACCAACTGACGATGACGGTGCTGATGACACCGGACACCGCCAACTTCTCAGGCAACGTCCACGGCGGCAACATCCTCAAGCTGCTCGACCAGGTCGCCTATGCCTGCGCCAGCCGCTATGCCGGCCGCTACGTCGTCACGCTGTCGGTGGACCGCGTCATCTTCCGCCAACCCATCCATGTGGGTGAGCTGGTCACCTTCCTCGCAAGCGTCAACCACACCGGCACCTCGTCGATGGAAGTCGGCATCAAGGTCGTCGCGGAGAACATCCGCACCCAGGAAACCCGCCACGTCAACAGCTGCTATTTCACGATGGTGGCTGTGGGAGATGACAACAAGCCCGTGCCCGTGCCGCCGCTGCGGCCCTTCACCCCCGAAGAGCGCCAACGCCATGCCTCCGCGATCGCGCGCAAGCAGGCCCGAGCGAGTCTGGAATCCCGCCCCGATGACCACTGAACTGCCCCTCGTTCTCGCCCTCACCCACGCCGCCTCCCTCGGCGAGGGGCTGCAATGGCACGCGCCGAGCGGCCGCTGGTGGTGGACCGACATCGAGGGCGCCTGCGTCTACGCCTGGACGCCCGGCGCCAGCACCGGGCTGCAGGTGCGCATGCCCGAGCGCGTCGGCTGCTTCGTGCACAGCCGCTCGGGTGCGCTGCTGCTGGGCATGGCCAAGCGCGTCGCGCGCCTGGTGCTGCCTGACCTGAAGGCCGTGGGCAGCGTTGCCGCCGAGCCCGTCGAGATCGCGCCCGTCGAAGCCGCACTGACCACCAACCGCGTCAACGACGGCCGCTGCGACCGCGCCGGCAATTTCGTCTTCGGCACGCTGTACGAACCCGATCCGCGACAACCCATCGGCGGCTTCTACCAATACTCGCGGGCTCACGGGCTGTGGCGGTTGGCCCTGGACGGCGTCGCCATCGCCAACAGCATCTGCTTCAGCCCTGATGGCCGGCGCATGTACTACTGCGACACGCTGACCCGGCGTATCATGGTCTGCGACTACGACTCGGCCGCCGCCAGCGTCAACGAGCCTCGCGTCTTCGTGAAGAAGGAGCTGGCCGACTGCTGGCCCGACGGCTCCACCATCGACGCCAAGGGCTGCCTGTGGAACGCGGAATGGGGCAATGCTGCCGTTGCGCGCTACGCCACCGATGGCCGCCTGCTGGCGCGTTACCCGGTGCCGGTCAGCCACGTCACCTGCCCCGCCATCGGCGGCCCGGCTGGCGAACAACTGCTCGTGACGACCGCACGCGAGGGCTTGAGCACCGCCGAACTGATGGCCAAGCCGCTGTCCGGCAGCCTGTTCGGCATGACGATCGCGCCGGGGCTGTACCTGCCCGAGCCGCTGTTCAACGACGCTTGAAGGGTTCAGCGCCGGCCGGGCTTCTGCGCCCAGGCGTCCACCCAGTCTGAGCCCGACAGGACGCGGCGTGAGCGCCACATGTCGTCTTGCGGCTGCGGGCTTGCGGGCGCGCCGGGCCTGGCCTTGGGGTCGGGCCTGCGGGGCTCGGCTTCAGCGCTGAAGCTGATGTGTTGAAGGCGTCGCATTCGTCCTCCTGCATTGCCGCACGGTTGCGGCGTGAGGCCACGCTAGGCAGCAGGGTATCAAGCTGGTGTTGAGCTTGATGCCGCGCGCATCAAGAACGCATATGGACGTCCGTCGGACTACTTGCCGATGCAAAAACTGCTGAAGATGACGCCCAGCAGCTCGTCCGCCGAGAAGGCACCAGTGATCTCGCCGAGGGCGTCATGCGCCAGGCGCAGTTCCTCGGCCAGCAGGTCCAGCGCAGCGTCGCGCTGAGCGGCGATGTCGCATGCCAGTGCCAGGTGTTCGGCCGTGCGGGCCAGTGCCTGGACATGGCGCTCGCGCGCGATGAACAAACCTTCCGGTACGGCTTGCCAGCCGGCCGTTCGCAGCAGTCGCTGGCGCAGCGACTCCAGGCCGGCGCCGGTCTTCAGGCTCAGCGCGATCTCGCCATCGGGGGCTGCGGCCAGGTCGGCTTTGTTGAAGACCTGCACGATGCGGCGGGCGTCCACGCCCACGAGGCGCGCGCGGATGCGTTCGTCCTCGTCCTCGTAGTCGGGCTGGCCCACGCGACCCAGGTCATGCAGGAAGAGCACGACGTCGGCGTCCGCAATCGCATCCCATGACCGCGACACGCCGATGCGCTCGACCTCGTCGGTCGTCGCGTCGCGCAGGCCGGCGGTGTCGGTGATGTGCAGCGGCACGCCTTCGATCTGGATGGTCTGGCTGACCTTGTCGCGCGTCGTGCCGGGGATGGGCGTGACGATGGCCAGCTCCGCGCCGGCCAGCGCGTTCAGCAGCGAGCTCTTGCCGACGTTGGGCTGGCCCGCGAGCACGACCTTCAGCCCGTCGCGCAGCAGCGCGCCCTGGCGCGTGCGGGCCTGCACTTCGCCCAGTTGGGCCGTCAGCCGGTCGAGGCGGCCGAAGGCATCGGCCTTCTCGAGGAAGTCGATCTCCTCTTCCGGGAAGTCCAGCGTCGCTTCGACCAGCATGCGCAGTTGGATGAGCTGGTCGCGCAGCACATCGACTTCGTGCGACAGCGCGCCGCCCAGCGCCCGGCTCGCGCTGCGAGCTGCCGCCTCGGTGCTGGCATCGATGAGGTCGGCCACCGCCTCGGCTTGCGCGAGGTCGAGCTTGCCGTTCAGGAAGGCGCGCTGCGTGAACTCGCCCGGCTCGGCAAGACGAAGGTTGGCGCCGGCCTCGATCACGCGCGCCAGCAGCAACTGCATCACGACGGCGCCGCCGTGAGCCTGCAGCTCCAGCACATGCTCGCCGGTGTAGGAATGTGGCGCCGGGAAGTGCAGCGCCAGGCCCTGGTCGATGGCTTGCCCGGCGGCATCTCGGAACGGCAGATACGTCGCCTCACGCGGCTTCAATGCGCGACCGCAGACGGCCTCGATGATCGGTGCCAGGTCTTGCGGCGACGACACGCGCACGATGCCGACGGCGCCACGCCCTGGAGCGGTGGCGATGGCGGCTATCGGGTCAGCGTGGCGGGCGAGCATGGTCGCGATTGTCGGCGCCCCAAAAGCAAACAGCCGCCCGGGTTGGGGCAGCTGTTGGCGGAATTGGCGCGGGGGAGGCTCGGGTCGGGCGCTCTCGTGAGCCCCGTCCGGGCCGATGTTCTCTGCCCCGCGGAGCTATTGAACTGCTGACGGCATCAAGAAAGAAGCCCCCGGCTGCGGGGGCTCATCCAGGGGGTGTGAATCAGTTCACACCCAGCCTTTTGTTGATCATCCACTGCTGGGCGATGGACAGGATGTTGTTCGTCAGCCAGTACAGCACCAGGCCGGCGGGGAAGACGAAGAACATGACGCCGAAGGCGACCGGCATGATCCACATCATCTTCTGCTGCATCGGGTCGGCGGCCGGGGGGTTGAGCCAGACCTGGAACAGGCTGGACGCCATCATCAGCAGCGGCAGGATGAAATAGGGGTCGCGCACCGACAGGTCGGTGATCCACAGCATCCACGGCGCCTGGCGCATTTCAACGGTGGACAGCAGCACCCAGTACAGCGCCATGAAGATGGGCATCTGCAGGAAGATGGGCAGGCAGCCGCCGATGGGGTTGATCTTCTCCTCGCGGTAGATCTTCATCATCTCGGTCTGCATTTCCTGGGGCTTGTCCTTCAGGCGCTTCTTCATCTCGTTGATGCGCGGCGCGACGGCCTTCATGCGCGCCATGGACTTGTAGGCACTGGCATTCAGGCTGTACAGCGCGACCTTCAGCAGCAGCACCAGCGTGACGATGGTCCAGCCCCAGTTGCCGATGAAGCCGTGCAGCTTGTCCAGCAGCCAGAACAGCGGCTCGGCCAGGATGGTCAGCATGCCGTAGTCCTTGACGCGCTCCAGGCCCGGGGCCAGCTTGGAGAGGTTGTTCTCCTCCTGCGGGCCAGCGAACAGCGTCGCCTGCTGGCTGGCGGTGGCGTCGGGGGCCAGCGTCGGCAGCGTGAAGACCATGCCGGTGGCATAGGCGTCGCCGCGCACGCCGGCCTGGCCGGGCAGCTTGCGCACGAAGAACTCGCGGTTGCCCGGTTCGTTGACGATCCAGGCGCTGGCGAAATAGTGCTGCACCATCGAGACCCAGCCGTCGTTGGCCTGCTTCTCGATGTCGACCTTGTTCTTGTCGATGTCCTCGAACTTGATCGTGTGGAACTTGGACTTGTCGTTGTAGATCGCCGGGCCGGTGAAGCTGGGCGTGAAGGCCGCGCCGCCGGTGACCGTGCTGCCGTCGCGCACCAGCTGCAGGTAGACCTGGGGCGTCACCGGCGTGGTGCCGGTGTTGACGACCTCGTGCGTGACGCCCACCGTGTAGGCGCCGCGCGTGAAGGTGAAGGTCTTGACCAGCTTGACGCCGCCCACTTCGGCCGACTCCAGGCGCAGCTTGACCTCGTTCTGGCCGTCCTTGAGCTCGCGCTCGCCGGCCACGGCCGTCATCGGCGTGGTGTGGGCGGGCAGGGGGCCCTGGGCGCTGACCAGGCCGGTCTGGGCGCGGTAGTGCTGGTTGGCGTTGAAGAGGACGACGGGCTCGGGCGTGAACTCGGGCTTCTTCTGCAGGTGCACCATCTGCAGCAGCTGGTCGGTCACCGTCGGATCGGGCGACGTCAGGTACTTGGGCAGCTCGGCGCGAACGATGTCGCCGCCCAGCGTGTCCACGGTGACGGTCAGCACGTCGGTGCGAACGGTGATCTTTTCAGACGGGGCGGCTGCCGGCACCGCGCTGGTCGTGGGTGCCTGGCCCGCAGCGGCGGTGGCCGCCGGCACACCGCCCGAGGCCGGCGTGCCCGGCGCCGTCGAGACGGCCTTGGGCGCCGAGGGGCTGAACATCGAAGGATGCCCGTTGTGCTTTTGCCAGCCGTCCCAGAGCAGGAACAGGGACATCGTGAACACCACCCACAGCACGGTGCGGCGAATATCAGTCATGAGAAGACTCGGACAAGGAAGACGACGCGCTGGTGCGCGCTATGGAGGGAGGGATCAGGCGCGAAAACAGCCGCGGCGGATTGTCAGGCACGGGGTCGTGCCCGCCATCGCAAAGTGGCTGGCAGCGCAGGATTCGGTGAACGGTCAGGTAGCTGCCAGCCAGCGCGCCATG
Organism: uncultured Roseateles sp.; assembly: GCA_963422775.4. Classification (GTDB taxonomy): domain Bacteria; phylum Pseudomonadota; class Gammaproteobacteria; order Burkholderiales; family Burkholderiaceae_C; genus Pelomonas. The sequence goes on along the minus strand of CAUJSJ030000129.1, from coordinate 2,091 downwards.
CTTTTCGAGCGCTGCCAGTGAATAACGCGAGCAAGTCGGCTCGAAGCGACAGGCATTGCCCAGCCAGGGGCTCAGCAGCAGCCGGTAGCCGCGCACGGCTGCCATCAGCACGCGGGCGGGCCAGCTGGTGCTCATGCCGCCGTCACCGGCTTGGGCGGCTTGGATGTCAGCGCGCGATCCAGCAACTGGGCCAGTTCGGCCCGCGCGGCCTGGCGCAGCGCGTCGGACGCCGCGCTCGGGAACTTCTGGCGGTCAAACGGTGAACGCAAGCGCACGACCCACAAACCCGGCGGCATGCCGGGACGCTCGGCAAATGCGGCGCGGATCTGCCGCTTCAAGAGGGCCCGCGTGACGGAGCGCTTTGCATGCCGTTTGGGCACGACGATACCCACCCAGCAGCCCTCAGGCGCGCTGGGCGGGTCTTGGTCCACAGAGTTGTGTACAGGCTGTGAGTCGCCTGTTGATAACTTGTCTGGGGCTGTGCACAACCGGGCGGCATCCCAGGCGCTGGGCGCCGGATTGGCCGAGAGGTGGTGCAACGCGAAATGCGCGCTGCGCGCCCGGCTCTGACGGCCGAGCACACGCTCAAAGTCCACCGGGCGGTTCAGCTTGCCGATCATCGGGTGCCCGGGAGCTGACGACGCGCGCGGGCGCTGTCGTCAATCAACGCGCGGCTTAGACGGCCAGGCGCTTGCGGCCCTTGGCGCGGCGTGCGGCGATGACGGCACGGCCGCCACGCGTCTTCATGCGCACGAGGAAGCCGTGGGTACGGGCGCGGCGGGTCTTGGAGGCTTGGTAGGTACGCTTCATGGGGAACCCCTTTGGAGGTTTTTGAGGGTTTGTGTGCTGCGGACACAGCGGTTGGCGCCCGACAGAAAAAGCGCATGGCGAACCAGTCGCAATGCGCGAAAACCCGGCATTACAGCAGATGCGCCGTGCCCGGTCAATAAGTCGCCACTCTCAAGCCGGGTTTGCCAGGGATTGACCCTCGTCCAAATTCTGTGGATAACCCGTCCTCCGGTGGCCTCGGGTCCGTACAATCCAGCCGCTCGAAAAGAAGTTTTCCACAATGAGCGAAGAAGAACACAGGGTGGATGGGGTGCAGGCTTTGAAGACGGGCATGGATTCGGCGGAATGGGCATCGGACCTCTGGCGGCGTGGCTGTGAACGCCTGGCCACCGAGCTGCCCGAACAGCAGTTCAACACCTGGATCCGCCCGCTGCCGCCAGCCACGTTGGCGGGCGAAGGTACGCCGCAGAGTGCCCTTGTCGCGACGTTGAAGGTGCCCAACCACTTCAAGCGCGACTGGATCCGCCGCCAGTACGCGGCCCGCATCGAAGCCATCCTGACCGAACTCGCCGGCCAGCCGACGCGCCTTGAGTTGTCGCTGTCCGCTCGCGAACCCTCGGGTGCTCCCATTGCGTTGGCGCCGTCGGCTCAGCCCTCCGCGGCCCAGCCCGCCGAGCCCAGCGCAGCGCTGCGGCCCGTTGTCGCGCCGTCGGCCAGCACCATCGTGCTGCCTTCGCAGGCGCCCGCCTCGGCCAAGCACCGCATCAACCCGCAACTGACGTTCGACACGCTGGTGCCCGGCCGCGCCAACCAGATGGCGCGCACCGCCGCGCTGCACGTGGCCGGCGCGCCGGGCATCACCTACAACCCGCTGTTCATCTACGGCGGTGTGGGCTTGGGCAAGACCCATCTGATCCACGCCGTCGGCAACGCACTGCTGAAGGACCGGCCGGACGCCCGCGTGCTGTACCTGCACGCCGAGCAGTTCATCTCCGACGTAGTCAAGAACTACCAGCGCAAGACCTTCGACGAGCTCAAGGCCAAGTACCACTCGCTGGACCTGCTGCTGATCGACGATGTGCAGTTCTTTGCCGGCAAGGACCGCACGCAGGAGGAGTTCTTCAACGCCTTCGAGGCGCTGCTGGCCAAGAAGGCTCACATCATCATGACGTCGGACACCTACCCCAAGGGGCTGGTCGACATCGACGAGCGCCTCACCAGCCGCTTCGACGCCGGCCTGACGGTGGCCATCGAGCCGCCCGAGCTGGAGATGCGCGTGGCCATCCTGATCAAGAAGGCCAT
>CAUJSJ030000128.1:0-92801 GCA_963422775.4 uncultured Roseateles sp. | reverse complement strand
CAGGCAGGCATAGCGCACGGTCAGCGGCGCCTGCAGCCGGGCGCACTGGTTCAGCACCATCAGCAGGTGGATGCCGGTGTCGACCTCGGGGTGATGGGCCTCCGGCTGGGGCACGCCGAAGAGGGCCTCGACCTCGGGCAGCAGCCTGGCCAGCACGCCGGCTTCGCGCAGCACCTCGAACATGCGCGACGGTTGCTTCTCCATCAGCCCGCGCGACAGTTCCTGCCAGACGCGTTCGGCCACCAGCGCATCCACCTCGCCGGCGGCGACCATCGCGCGCATCAGCTCGACGGTCTCGGGCGCCACCGTGAAGTCGGCAAAGCGCGCCGCGAAGCGGGCCAGCCGCAGGATGCGCACGGGGTCTTCGGCGAAGGCGGGCGAGACGTGGCGCAGCACCTTCTCGCGCAGATCGCGCTGGCCATCGTAGGGGTCGATGACCTGGCCCTGCCCGTCCTGCGCCATCGCATTGATCGTCAGGTCGCGCCGCGCCAGGTCCTGCTCCAGCGTCACGTCGGGCGCGGTGTGGAAGGCAAAGCCGTGATAGCCGGCGGCCGTCTTGCGCTCGGTGCGGGCCAGGGCCACTTCCTCGCGCGTTTGCGGGTGCAGGAAGACGGGGAAGTCCTTGCCCACGGGCAGGTAGCCCGCAGCCAGCAGGTCCTGCGGCGACGCGCCGACGACCACCCAGTCGTGATCCTGCACCGGCAGGCCGAGCAGGCGGTCGCGCACCGCGCCGCCGACGAGATAGGTCTTGAACATCACCTGGATTCTGCGGCCACACTTGCGACATGCAGACCCTGAACGAACACCGCTGCTTTGGCGGCATCCAGCGCTTTCACCAGCACGACTCGGTCGAGACGGGGCTGCCCATGCGCTTCGGCCTGTTCACGCCGGCCGAGCCGCGTGCGCTGCTCATCTTTCTCGCTGGCCTGACCTGCAACGAGGAAACCTTCGCGATCAAGGCCGGCGCCCAGGCGCTGGCGGCCGAGCTGGGCCTGGCCCTGCTTACGCCCGACACCAGCCCGCGCGGCGCCGGCGTCGCGGGCGAGAGCGAAAGCTGGGACTTCGGCGTCGGCGCGGGCTTCTATCTGGATGCCACGCGCGAGCCCTGGGCCAGGCACTGGCGCATGGAGAGCTGGCTGATGCGCGAGCTGCTGCCCCTGGTGCAGCACGAGACCGGGCTCACACGCACGGGCCTGTTCGGCCATTCGATGGGCGGTCACGGCGCGCTGACGCTGGCGCTGCGCCACCCGGGCCGCTTCGCGTCGCTGTCGGCCTTCGCGCCCATCGCCGCGCCCATGCAGTGCCCCTGGGGGCACAAGGCCTTCGGCGGCTACCTGGGCGAGGACCGCGCGGCCTGGGCGGCCCACGACGCCAGTGAGCTGATGGGCAGGCAGGTCAGCCCGCCCTATCCCGGCGGCATCCTCGTCGACCAGGGCCTGGCCGACAAATTCCTCGCCGAGCAGTTGCACCCCGAGGCCTTTGAGGCCGCCTGTGCCAGCGTGGGCCAGCCGCTGAACGTCCGACGCCACGCCGGCTACGACCACGGCTACTACTTCATCGCCAGCTTCGTGGGCGACCACCTGCGTCATCACGCCCGCCAGTTGCTGCCCTGAAAGCTTCTTTGCAATTCATGTGGGAAGCCACAGTCGCCGCAGCCGGTCGACGGGCCTAAGCTGGCGCCCAAGCCAGTTCCGCTCGAAGAACTGATGGAGACACGCATGCCTGCCACCGCCACCGGGCGCCAGCCCATCTACCGGTCCCTCTACGCCCAGGTCATCACGGCCATCGTCATCGGCGTGCTCGTCGGCCACTTCTGGCCGCAGACGGGCGAGGCGCTCAAGCCGCTGGGCGACGGCTTCATCAAGCTGATCAAGATGATCATCGCGCCCATCATCTTCTGCACGGTGGTGGTGGGCATCGCCGGCATGGAGGACATGAAGCGCGTCGGCAAGACGGGCGGCTATGCGCTGCTGTACTTCGAGGTCGTGTCGACCGTCGCCCTCATCGTCGGCCTGCTGGTGGTCAACGTGCTGCAGCCGGGCGACGGCATGCATGTCGACCCCAAGACGCTGGACACCAAGGGCATCGCCGCCTACACCGGGCCGGGCAAGCTGCAGGGCACGGTGGACTTCCTGCTCGCCATCATCCCGACGACGGTGGTGGACGCCTTCGCCAAGGGCGAGATGCTGCAGGTGCTGCTGTTCGCGCTGCTGTTCGGCTTCGCGCTGCACCGCTTCGGCGGGCGGGGCACGCTGGTGTTCGACGGCATCGAGAAGACCTCGCACGTGCTGTTCGCCATCGTCGGCATGATCATGAAGATCGCGCCCATCGGCGCCTTCGGCGCAATGGCCTTCACCATCGGCAAGTATGGCCTGGGCTCGCTCGTGTCGCTGGCCAAGCTGATGGGCGCCTTCTATGCCACGTGCCTGATCTTCATCTTCATCGTGCTGGGCACCATCGCCAGGGTGCATGGCTTCTCGGTCTGGAAGTTCATCAAGTACATCAAGGAAGAGCTGTTCATCGTGCTGGGCACCTCGTCCAGCGAGTCGGTGCTGCCGCGCATGATGGCCAAGCTCGAGAACCTGGGCGTGCGCAAGTCCACGGTGGGCCTGGTCATCCCGACCGGCTACTCCTTCAACCTCGACGGCACCTCCATCTACCTGACGATGGCCGCCGTCTTCATCGCGCAGGCGACCGACACGCCGATGACGCTGACGCAGCAGCTCACGCTGCTGGGCGTGCTGCTGCTCACCAGCAAGGGCGCGGCGGGGGTGACGGGCAGCGGCTTCATCGTGCTGGCGGCCACGCTGTCGGCCGTGGGCGGCGTGCCGGTGGCGGGGCTGGCGCTGATCCTGGGCATCGACCGCTTCATGTCCGAGGCGCGCGCGCTGACCAACCTGATCGGCAACGGTGTGGCCACCGTCGTCGTCGGCAAGTGGACGGGCGACCTCGACATGGTGCGCATGCAGGCCGTGCTGAACAACGAGACGCCTGCCGAGGCCGAGGAGCCCGAAGCCGTGCTGGACGCGGTGGACCAGCACATGCCCCGATAGCGGGGCCCGGCCGATCAGGCCTTCATGCGGCAGTTGCTGGCGCATCTGCCCGGCGCCGAGACGCCACCGGCGTTGCGCGGCGTCGCCTAGGGTGCCGACGCCCCCCGGGCCGCACGCGCGAGCTGGCGCGAGTCCTCGTCCAGCCAGCGCTCGTAATAGCCGATCAGCGCGGCCTGCACGTCGGGCCTGGCCAGCACGGCGTTGATGTGCTTGATGACGGCCTCGCCAAACGGCCCCTTGGCGCAGGCCGCATAGCCGACGAGTTGGCGCGGCTGCTCGGCCAGCGGCAGATAGCGCAGCGCCTTCGCCTCCAGCCCCTCGGCCAGTTCCAGATAGCGCGGCTCATAGGGCAGGGCGACGGCCATCTCCAGCCGGCCGAGCACCACCATCTGCAGCAGATTGCGCATCGGCGCGTCGGCTGCGATGACGGGCACGCGCGCGCTGCCCCGCAGCGGCGCAAGCAGCTCGTCCACCGCCGCGCCATAGCTGCGGCCATCGGTCACGCCCAGGCTGCCGCTGCTGCGTGCCAGCCAGGCCTTCAGCTGCAGCGCGCCGTCGCGGTTCAGGAAGGGTTGGAGGGCCTCGAATTCACTGCGCCGCACGACGACGCCGGGCGGCAGCTGCGGCAGCACGGGCAGCGAGAACTGCATGAAGCTCTCGCGCTCCGCCGTCTTCAACAGGCCGAAGGCACAGGCATGGGGTTGGGTCTTCAACGCCAGCAGCAGGCGCTTGATCGGCACCTCGTTGAAGTGGTGCTGGTAGCTGCTGAGCCGCGGCAGCAGCAGCTGGTTCAGTCCGAGATTGAGGGCGCCCTGGCCGCGGTTGGCGCCGTCCAGCATGGACAGCGGCGGCTGGTTGTAGAGCTGCCATTCGATGACGCCGTCCTTGGCATGCGCAGGCAGCACCGTGAGCATCATGGCGAGCAGGGGCGCACGCGTCATGAAGGCCATGCTACGCCCCGGGGGACAATCCGGGCATGGCAGTCCTCTCCCTCACCAACGCCCACCTCGCTTTCGGCCATGTCGCCCTGCTCGACGGTGCCGGCTTTTCCCTCGAAGTCGGCGAACGCGTCGGCCTCATCGGCCGCAACGGCACCGGCAAGTCCTCGCTGCTGAAAATCCTCGCCGGCCTCGAAAAACTCGACGACGGCCTGCTGCAGCAACAGCAGGGCCTGACCAACGTCTACGTGCCGCAGGAACCCATCCTGCGCGGCGACGCGACCATCTTCGACGTCATCAGCGAGGGCGTGGCCGAGGCCAAGGCGCTGCGCGAGCGCTACGAGATCCACGACGAGAACGATGACCTCGCCTGGGTGCAGGAGCGCATCGAGCACATCGGCGCCTGGAACTGGGAGCAGCGCGTCGAGGAAACGCTGCACCGCCTGGACCTGGACGGTACGCGCCTGGTGGGCAGCCTGTCCGGCGGCCTCAAGAAGCGTGTCGCCCTGGGCCGCGCGCTGGTCGCCCAGCCCGACGTGCTGCTGCTGGACGAACCCACCAACCACCTGGACCTGGACGCCATCACCTGGCTGGAAGGCCTGCTGAACGACTTCAAGGGCTCGCTGCTGCTGATCACGCACGATCGCGCCTTCCTCGACAACGTGGCCAACCGCATCGTCGAGCTGGACCGCGGCCAGCTGCGCGGCTACCCGGGCAACTACGCCGCCTTCCAGGCCGCCAAGGCCTACGAGCTGGAGAACGAGGCGCTGTTCAACGCGCGCTTCGACAAGCTGCTGGCGCAGGAGGAGGTCTGGATCCGCAAGGGCGTGGAGGCCCGCCGCACGCGCTCCGTCGCGCGCATCCAGCGCCTGGAGGTGATGCGCCAGGCCCACGCCGCGCGGCGTGACGTGCAGGGCAAGGTCAGGCTGGACATCGACACCGGCGGCGCCAGCGGCAAGATCGTGGCCGAGCTGGAGGACGTGGGCAAGAGCTACGGCGAGCGCGTGATCGTGCGCGACTTCACCGCCACCATCCTGCGTGGCGACAAGGTCGGCCTCATCGGCCCCAACGGCGCCGGCAAGACGACGCTGCTGAAGATGATCCTCGGCGAGCTGGCGCCCGACACCGGCGCCGTGCGCCTGGGCTCGCGGCTGTCCGTCGCCTATTTCGACCAGATGCGCGAAACGCTCAACCTCGACGCGACGCTGGCCGACACCATCAGCCCGGGCTCCGAGTGGATCGAGATCGGCAACCAGAAGAAGCACGTCAAGAGCTACCTCGGCGACTTCCTGTTCTCACCGGCGCGCGCCAACTCGCCGGTGCGCACGCTGTCGGGCGGCGAGCGCAACCGTCTGCTGCTGGCACGCCTGTTCGCGCGGCCGGCCAATGTGCTGGTGCTGGACGAGCCCACCAACGACCTCGACATCGAGACGCTGGAACTGCTGGAGGAGTTGCTGGCCGAGTACGACGGCACCGTCTTCCTCGTCAGCCATGACCGGCGCTTCCTGGACAACGTCGTCACGTCCACCATCGTCTACGAGGGCGATGCGCGTTGGCGCGAGTACGAGGGCAGCGTGCAGGACTGGCTGACGCAGTCCAGGCGCGCCGCGGCGCTGCAGGCGCAGGCGGCACCCAAGCCTGCTGCTGCGCCCACGCCGCCGCCTGCGTCCGAACCCGCTGCCGTCGTCGCCACCAAGCGCAAGCTCAGCTACAAGGAGCAGCGTGAGCTGGAAGAGCTGCCCAAGCAGATCGCCGCGCTGGAGGCCGAGCAGAAGCAGCTCAACGCGCTGATCGCTGGCAGCGAGTTGTACGCGCAAGGTGCGACCCGCATCGCCGAAGTGACCGACCGTGCGGCCGACATCGACGCTGAACTGCTGACGCTGATGGAGCGCTGGGAAGTACTGGAAGCGAAGTGAACGCCTTGCAACAGGAATGGCTGGCTCTGCAAGCCCAGCACGAGCGCTACGAGGGTTTGGCCCTGGTGGTGAAGCTGGCGGCCTTCGTGGCGGTCGTGCTGGTGCCCGACAACACGCTGGCCCTGGCGCTGCTGGCCCTGCTGTGGCTGCAGGAGGCCGTGCTCAAGACCTTCCAGGCACGGCTGGGTGATCGGCTGCTGGTCGTCGAGGCCGGCCTGAAGTCGGGCGAGGGCGTGGCGGCGATGCAGTTGCACAGCGACTGGCTGGCGAACCGGCCGCGCGGCGCCGGCCTGCTGGCGCAATACCTGAAGAGCGCGCTGCGCCCGACGGTGGCCTTGCCCTACCCGCTGTTGATGCTGCTGGCCGTGGTGGTCTGAGCACTGCGGCCGTCGTGCCTTGTCGGGGCGGAGCGCCGGGCCTGCCATGGGCCAGAGGCCCATGGCCTTGCGTAGGCACAAGCAGTCCGCACGGACTGCTTTTGTCCGACTCCAGTTCACCAAGCCGGACCGCCTGCCGAAGAGCTGCGGCACTTGCCGCAGCGCGGTCTGCAGGGCCGATCGGGCGCGCTCGCGTTCAGCGGGGCGGGACTGGGCGAGGGGCCTTGACGTCAGACCGGCTGCAGCTTTTCCACCGGCACGAAGCCGGCCTGCCCCTTGATCTGCACGACCGTCTCGCCGTGGCGGTGCACGACGTACTGCGCCACATGGACGGCGCCGTTGAAACGCACCTTGTCGCCCGGTTTGATGACCGGCTGGGGCGGGATGACGGGCAGCGCCGGCCGCTGCGCGGGCCTGGCAGCACGCATCGTGTCGCGTACCTTGCCGTGCAGGCCGGGTGAGTTCTTGGCCAGGGCCTCCAGCGAGCGTGTCATCTCGGCCTTGAGCTGCTCGGCCGTGAAGGGCTTTTTCAGCAGGAAGTCGGCGCCCAGGGCCTGGGCCTCGAACTCGTGGTCGGGCGTCACCTCGAAGCTCAGCAGCGACAGGTGCAGCGAGGGCTGCACCTCGCGCAGGCGCTGGTAGAGCTGGATACCGGTCAGCGACGCCTTGGGGAACCAGTCGGTGATCAGGAAATCCGGCTTGAACACCAGGCCCTGAGCGAGGGCAGCCTCGGTGTCGGCGCAGCACAGGATGCTGTCGGCCGCGAAGCCATGGCCCTGCAGCAACTGGCGCGCAAAGGTTTGCACCCCGGCCAGGGCATCTACAACGAGGAATTTCAAGGGGTCGCTCATGTCCGCATCGGGCGCCGCAAGCTGGGGCGGTGCCGGGCGAAGCGGATTGTGCCGGCTGGCGTGCGCCGGCCCCGTGACAAGCGCCCGCCAGTCGAGAACTATTCGGCGGCTTGCAGCCGGCAGAAATCTGCCCGCAAGCCCTGCGGGGTGCGGGCCAGGTGCAGCGTGATGCAAACGCTGCCATCGTGGGTAAGGGTGTGGATGGCGCCGCCGATGGCGGGCGGCAGGGCGCCGGCAAAGCGCAGGCTGAATTGTTCGCCAGGCTGCCGCCCGGGCAGCGGGCTGGCGGCCTGCAGGGTGACGGCGTGGCCGTCGACCTCGAAGCGCTGGCCGACATGGGCCTGCCAGCTCGCCAGGCCCGCACTGCCGTCAAGGCGGGGGCGCACGGCGGCCAGCGCGGTGGCGCTACCGGTGCTGGTGACGATTGCGGCGCCGCCGGTCTTCAGGAAATCGCGCTTGTTGATCATGGCAGGCACTCCTCGGTTTGCGGGTGGGCGGCGGGGCGGCGCATGGCCTGGTGCAGACCCTGAGGGGCGCCCTCGGCAACGAAGCCCAGCCGCTCGTAGAGCCGCCGGGCGGGGTTGTGAAGCTCGACCTGGATGCTCAGGGGCCGACCCTGGCGGGCCAGCGCCTGCAGGCAGCGCGTGCCCAGGCACCGGCCGCGCCAGGCGGGCAGCAGCGTGATGTCGAGGATGTGCAGGCTGTCGGCGCGTTCGTCCAGCCAGAGGCGGCCGGCGACAGCGTCGCCCACGAGGATGAGCTGGCAGACCGAGCGCGGGAAGTGCCGCGCGTAGTGCTGCTGCTGGGCGCGGTGCTGCATGGTGACGAAATGGCGGCACTGCTCGGGCGGCCAGCCGGTCAACGCCATCTCGTCGGCGCGGCTGGCGGCGTAGATGGTGAGCTGCCAGTCCTCGTCGGCGGGCGTGGCCGGGCGGAGGCGGTAGTCCATACCCCGGGGCTCAGCCGCGTGAAGGGAAGATGCCCTGCAGCGCGATGCAGAACGTCAGCGCCAGGTAGGGCTGGCGGTTCTCGTGCGGCTGGCTGCTGCCCGCGGCACCGATGGCCGCGCCGGCCATGGGGGCGGCGGCGCCGGCTGCGCGGTAGACGCTGGCGCCACTGGCCGTCGGCGCCAGCGCGTTGCCGGCCGGGCTGGTCGAGCCGGGCGTGCTGCCGGCCCTCAGCGCATGGCTGTGCCCGGGCATTTCGCTGGGGAGCAGGGCGACCGTGGCCCGGCCGACAGGCTGGCCCAGGTCGCGCGGGCTCAGGCCCGGGCCCTGGCCGGGGCCCATCGCGAAGCTGCCGCGCAGGTCGGGCAGCGCGAAGGTGCTCTTGCCGTCGCCGCCATAGGTCGTGCCCAGCAGCGAGAACAGCGCGGTGTTCTGGCTGATGGGCATCAGCTGGCCGTCGCAGCTGGCCCAGCCGGTCGGTGCGAAGTTGAAGGGCAGCACGCGGATCTCGGCGACGAAGGGGTCGGACATGTCGTGCTCCTCAGACCGGCGACGGGAAGACGCCGAACAGCGAAATGATGTAGTTCAGCGCCAGTGTCGGCGCCATGTTGTCGTGCGGCTGCGCGGCGCCCGTGCTGCCCACGGCGCTGGCGGCCATCGCCGTTGTCGCCGGGTTGGTGTCGTAGCTGGCCACGGTGGTGGCGGCCAGCAACGCGCCGCCCGGCGTGGAGCCACTGGCCGCAGCTGAGCTGGCATGCAGCGCGTGCGTGTGCACCGGCATCTGGGCGGCCAGCAGCGTGACGGTCTCGGTGCCGCTCACTTCGCCGATCGTGCGCGGCGAGATGCCCGGCCCCTGGCCCTGGTGTACCGGCACGCGGCCGCGCAGGTCGGGCAGGGAGAAGCTTGTCTGGCCGTCGCCGCCGTAGGTCGTGCCGATCAGCTGGAACAGCACATCGTTGTCGGCGATGGACAGCAGCTGGCCCTGGCAGAGCATCCAGCCGACCGGCGCGAAGTTGCCGGCAAACAGGCGGATTTCGCCCACATAGGGAGTCGACATGGGAGCTCCTCGTTCAGTTGCGGCTGGGGAAGATGCCCTGCAGCGCGATGACCCAGCTCAGCACCGTGAAGGGCTGCATGTTTGGGTGCGGCTGGCCGCCCCCTGCGCTGGCCAGCGAACTGGCGGCCATGACCGCGTCGTTGCCGGCCGGCGCGTAGCGGTTGATGCCGCCGCGCGGCTTGGCCGCCGGCACGGCGCCGCCCGGCACGCTGGCGTTGGCGAGCTCGCTGGTACCCGTCAGCGTGTGCGTGTGCACTGGCAGCTGGCCGGGCGTCAGCGTGACGTTCTCCTGCCCGGCCTTCTCGCCCAGGGTGACGCCGGCACCACTGTGCAGCGGCGCGCGCGCGCGCAGGTCGGGCAGGGCGAAGTTGGTCTGGCCGTTGCCGCCGTAGGTCGTGCCGAGCAGGGCGAACAGCGCCTGGTTCTGGTTGATGGGCAGCAACTGGCCGTTGCAAAGCGCCCAGCCCTTGGGCGGGAAGTTGAAGCTCATCAGCTTGAGTTCACCGAGGAAAGGGGTCGACATGGCGCTCTCCTAGCCGAACACGGCTTCGTAGTGCAGACCGGTGGGCCGCAACGCCACTGGCACGAGGAAGATCTCCAGCGCATCGAGCTGCGGGTGTTCGAGCCGGTAGATGCGCTGCGGCAGCGCCGGCTCGGCCGGGGCCTCGAAGGTCAGGCTGAACGGCTGACGGCCGTCGGCCGTGCTGCCGCGGCCGGCCCGCGCCTCGACGAGCTGCGCGGGCAGGGCACTCGCCTCGTCCAGCCGCAGCGTGAAGTGGCTGCCCACCAGCGGCTCGAAGCGTGCGAGCGTGAACAACGCGTCGGCCTCAGCCATGGCGGCGGCGCAGCAGCAGCAGGCCGCCGGCCAGCAGCAGCCATGCCGCGGCAGGCTCGGGCACGGGCGAGGTCAGCAGGTCGATGCGGAACTCGGCGTAGTCGTCGCCCGATCCCAGGCCGGCGCGGTGCACGAACACGAGGCTGTCCAGGTTGAAGCTGAACGTGTGCGCGTCCAGCTGCTGCACCAGGCTGCCCGGGGCCGCCGGGCTCAGCAGGCCGCTGAAGCCCGAGGTGGCGAAGCCGTCGAAGGCGTAGACGGTGAAGCCGATGATGGCCTGGCCGGTGATGGCCAGGCCACCGATCTCGTAGCGCGCCGCCTGGCCACCGGCACCGAGATAGCCCGTGGTGAGGACGCCGCCCGTGTCGTCGCCCACGGCCACCCGCAGCAGGATCGCGTTGCCGGAGAAGAAGACCCGCTCGTTGTCCAGCATGAAGCCGCTGACGTCGCCCGAGCCGCCCAGGTTGGGCGCCAGCACGCCGTCGGAGAGGTGGGCAACCGTGACGGTCTGCGCCAGGTCGAGCGGCGTGGCGTCCGACGTCGTGCCGCCCGGCGCGCGCAGCTTGACCGTGATGTCACTGGAGAAATCGGCCAGCGCCGGCAACGCGGCCAGCGCAAGTGAGAGGCCCCCGATCAGATGACTGAGGCGCAGGCTGAAACTGGGCATGTCGTCCCTCCCGGGCGTTGAGCGGCCCAGTGGACGCCCGATGCCGCCTCGGCGCCAGGGGGCGACACCAAGAACGTGGGGGGAAGAACCTAGGGGTGCGCCACGCGGCCGCCGAGGTCGTCCGCGCACGCGCGCAGCTGGCGCCAGAAGGCCGGGTCCTGCGACGTGGCCATGTTGATGCGCATCAGCGAGCCGGGCCGCCGCGTGGCGCTGAACAAGGCGCCGGGCGCGATCAGCCAGCCGGCGTCCAGCAGCGGCTGGGCCAGGCGCTCGGTGTCCACGCCCACGTCCAGCCAGCCGAACAGGCCGTCCGGCGGTGCGGCCCAGCCGAAGCCCTGCTTGGCGGCCAGCGCCGAAACACGCTGGCGTGCGGTGGCCAGGCGCTCGCGCAGGCGCTGCGCATGGCGGCGCAGCCGGCCCTGCTCCAGGCACAGGGCCACGGCGCGCTCCAGCACGGGCGAGCTGGTCAGGCCGTCGAGCAGCTTGGTGTCGGTCAGCGCGCTCAGGCGCTCCGGCGCGGCCGCCAGGTAGCCCACGCGCCAAGCGGGTGTCAGCACCTTGGAAAAGCCCGACACATAGATCACGCGGCGCAGCCCGTCCAAGGCGGCCAGGCGCGGCAGGTGCTCGGGCGCGAGGAAGCCGTAGCTGTCGTCCTCGACGATGAAGAAGTCGTGCTCGTCGGCCAGGCGCAGCAGCTTGTGCGCGGTGGCCAGGTTGAGGCTGTGGCCGGTCGGGTTGTGCAGCACCGACACGGTCAGGTAGGCGCGTGGCGAATGGGCGGCGGCGAGCGCGCTCAGTACGTCAAGGTCAGGCCCATGAGCACCGCGCGGCACCGGCAGCAGGCGGATCCCGCCTTGGGTAAGGCGGGCAAACATGACGGCCCAGCCCGGGTCGTCCACGAGGACGGCGTCGCCGGGCTGCAACTGGGTGCGGATGATGAGGTCCAGCGCGTGCGTGGCGCCGTTGGTCGTCAGGATCTGTGCCGGGCCTGCGTGGATGCCGAGGTCGTCCAGGCGCTGGGAGAGCGACGCGCGCAGGCGGTCGTCGCCCATCGGGTCGCCATAGCCGACCTGCAGGGCCAGGCAGTCGGCGGCATGCAGGCGGCGCAACGCGGACTGCAGCAGCGCCGGGTCCAGCCAGTCGGCCGGCAGCGTGCCCAGGCCCGGCGAGCGCGCCGCGTCGGCCTCGAACATGCCGCGGATCAGCGCCGTCGCGTCCATCGGCGCCTGGCGCGGCATGGCCGTGGCGGGCGGGCGAGCCGCGGTGGCGCGCACGGTGGCCGGGCGGCTTTCACGCACGAAGAAGCCGCGCTGGCTGCGCGCCTCCAGCAGGCCCGCGGCCTGCAGCTGGTCGTAGGCGGCGACGACGGTGTGCGGGCTGACGTCGTGCTGGCGGGCGCAGTCGCGCACCGAGGGCAGGCGGGCGCCGGGCAGCAGCAATCGTTCGCGGATGCGCTGGGCGTAGCGCTCGGCCAGCTGGCCGGCCAGCGGCAGGCTGGCACCGCGTTGCAGGGGAGGGTGTGTACCGGTGGGCATGGCAATACAGATTCGTCGTCTGGCCGGCTGACTGTACTGGTTCTGTATTGGTGCCATGCCTCAGACTGAGTTTATGCCAGGGTTTTCCACGTCCTCCGCGATTTCGACCACCTCCGCGTCCGATGCGACGCGCGGCCTGCTGCTGGGCCTCGCCGGCGTTGTCATGTTTGCTCTCAGCATCCCGATGACGCGACTGGCCGGCGGCAGCGCCGCGGCGCCGCAACTGGACCCGGCCTTTGTCGCTTTCGGCCGTGCGGTGGTTGCGGGGCTGCTGTCGGTGGCCTATCTGCTGGTCACCGGGGCACGCCGGCCGCGTGGCGGCGAATGGCGTCTGCTGGCCTTCACGGCCGCTGGGGTCGTCTTCGGCTGGCCGCTGCTGCTGGGTTTCGCGGTTCGCCATGTGGACGCCGTGCATGCGTCCGTCGTGTCCGGCGTGCTGCCGCTGGCCACGGCCGTCATCGCCGCCTTCGTGTTGCGCCAGCGGCCGAGCATCGGCTTCTGGGCCTGTGCGCTGGCAGGCCTGGCCCTGGTCGTCGGCTTCGCCGCCTGGCGCGGTGCGGGCGGGCTGGAGATGGCGGACGGGCTGCTGCTGGGCGCCGTGGTCTGCGCGTCGGCGGGGTATGTCAGCGGAGCGCGGCTCAGCAAGGCCATGTCAGCCGAGCAGGTCATCTGCTGGGTGCTGGTCATCAGCCTGCCCATCACGGTGCCGCTGGCCGTGCTGACGCGGCCGACGGCGCCGGTGGCAGCCTCGGCCTGGGGCGGCTTTGCCTATGTGTCGCTGGTCTCGATGTGGATCGGCTTCTTTGCCTGGTATCGCGGCCTGGCGCTGGGCGGCACGATGCGCGTCAGCCAGGTGCAGGTGCTGCAACCGTTTCTGTCCATGCTGTTCGCCGTGCCTTTGCTGGGCGAGCGGCTGGACGCGATGACCGTCGTCTTCGCCGTTGCCGTGCTCGCGGTCGTGTGGCTGGGCAAGCGGCAACCGGTTCACTGAAGGAGGCCTGCCATGAAAGATCGATTCACCACGCCACTTGTGCCCGGCCAGGCGCTGACGCTGGCTGCCGCGCGCACGCCGCGCCGCCTCGTCGTCACGACCGGCCGGCTGTGGCTGACCATCTCCGGCGGAACGCACGACCACTGGTTGCGTGCCGGCGAGGGGCTGACGCTGGCCGCTGGGCAGGAAGTCGTTGTCGAGGCTTGGCCCGAGGCAGCCTTCCAATTGCTGCAGCCAGCGCCGAAGCGCAGCGTCGAGGCCAGGCCGGCGCGCGGCTGGCGCATGAACCTGGCGGGGCAGGGCGCATGAAGACCTTGGGCATCCTGGGCGGCATGAGCTGGGAATCCACCCAGCATCTGTACGCCCTCATCAACCGTGGCGTCGCCGCGCGTCTGGGCGGCCTGCACAGCGCGACGCTCGTGCTGCACAGCGTGGACTTCGCACCGATTGCGGCGATGCAGTCGGCGGGCGACTGGGCGCAAGCCGCGCAAGTGCTCGGCGACGCCGCCGCCGGCCTGAGGCGCGCCGGCGCCGAGGCGCTGCTGATCGCGACGAACACCATGCACCTCGTCGCCACAGAGATCGAGCAGGCCGCCGGCCTGCCGGTGCTGCACATCGTCGACGCGACGGCCGAGGCCTTGCGCGCGGCGGGCGTGAAGCGCGCCGGACTGCTGGCCACGCGCTTCACGATGGAGCAGGGCTTCTACCGTGACCGGATGAAGCAGCGCTTCGGCATCGACGTCATCACCCCCGACGACGCCGGCCGCACCGAAGTGCACCGGCTGATCTACGAGGAGCTGTGCCGTGGCCGTTTCGAGCCGACCTCGCGCGAGCTGCTGCGAACCCAGGTCGCGGCGCTGGCCGAGCGCGGCGCACAGGCTGCCATTCTTGGCTGTACCGAGCTCGGCCTGTTGCTGCCTACCGGTTCCGCCGCCGCCTTGCCACTGTTCGACTCCACCGACTTGCAGGCCCGCGCCGCCGTCGACTGGATGCTAGGCTGACTCCTTTGAAACCCACCGTAACGCCATCATGAGCACCGTCTGGACCCAGGCGCGCCGCGCCGCGCGAATGAACCCGTCCATCATTCGCGAGATCCTCAAGGTCACCGAGAAGCCGGGCATCCTGTCCATGGCTGGCGGCCTGCCGAGCGCGGACACATTTCCGGTCGACGCGCTGAAGGCCGCCTGCGACCGCGTGCTGACCAAGACGCCGCGCGAGGCCCTGCAATACGCGGCCAGCGAGGGCTATGCGCCGCTGCGCGAATGGGTGGCGGCGCGAGTCGCCTCACTGGGCATGAAGGTCTCGCCGGACCAGGTGCTGGTCACCAGCGGGTCGCAGCAGGGGCTGGACCTGGTGGGCAAGATCTTGTGCGACGCCGGTGCGCCGGTGGCGGTTGAGACGCCGACTTACCTGGGTGCGTTGCAGGCCTTCACGCCCTTCGAGCCGCTGTTTGCCAGCCTGACGAGCGACCTTGAGGGTCCGCGCCCGGAGGCCATTGCCTCCCTGCTGCACGATGCGCCCGGCACGCGCTTCAGCTATCTGCTGCCCAATTACCAGAACCCGACGGGCCGGGTGATGGGCGCCCAGCGCCGCGTGGAGGTCGTCGAGGCCTCGCGCCGTGCCGGCGTGCCCATCGTCGAGGACAACCCCTACGGCGACCTGTGGTTCGACGAGCCCCCGCCGGCCTCGCTGTCCAGCCTGTGGCCGGAGGGCTCGCTGTACCTGGGATCGTTCTCCAAGGTGCTGACGCCGGGCTTCCGCCTCGGTTACCTGATTGCACCGCCCGAGCTGTATCCGAAGCTGCTGCAGGCCAAGCAGGCCGCCGACCTGCACACGCCGGGCTTCAACCAACGCGTCGTCCACGAGGTGATCCGTGACGGCTTCCTGGATGGCCACATCCCCACCATCCGCGCGCTCTACAAGGCCAACCGCGACGCGATGGCCGAGGCGCTGCAGGAATTCCTGCCGCCGGGCTGCGACTGGCAGAGCCCGCAGGGCGGCATGTTCTTCTGGATCCGCCTGCCCGAGGGTCTGGACGCGATGGCGCTGCTGCCGCAGGCCGTGGAGGCGGGCATCGCCTTCGTGCCCGGCGCCGCCTTCTACGCGCACCAACCTGATGCACGGACGCTGCGCCTGTCCTTCGTCACCTTGACGCCGGACCTCATCAGGGAGGGTGTCGAGAAGCTCGGCCGCCTGCTGCACGAGGCGCTGGACCTCGCCGCCGAGCCCGCGCCCTAATCCCCAACCCTGACAGATAGCTGAAGCCGGGGGCTTTCAGGGTCTCCCGGGTTTCCATATCCCCAAGTCGTTGCCGCTCTGGCATCGTATGCAATCGGCCCCGGCAAAGACGCCGGGTGGATCGCATAACGGAGACGAGGCAACGATGAAGCAGGTTTGGACAGCCGTGGCTGCAGCGGTTTTTGCAGTAGGCGCGCAGGCCGCCGACCCGATCAAGATCGGCGTGGCCGGACCCTTCACCGGCGGCTCCTCCTCCATGGGCGTCAGCATGCGCGATGGCGTGCGGCTGGCGGCCGACGAGATCAACAAGGCCGGCGGCGTGCTGGGCCGGCAGATCCAGCTCGTCGAGCGCGACGACGAGGCCAAGAACGAGCGCGGCGTGCAGATCGCCCAGGAGTTCATCAGCAAGGAAAAGGTCGCCGCCACCGTCGGTTACATCAACACCGGCGTGGCCCTGGCGTCGCAGCGCTTCTATCAGGACGCCAAGATCCCGGTCATGAACAACGTGGCCACGGGCTCCATCGTGACCAAGCAGTTCGAGGCCCAGCCCGAGAACTACATCTTCCGCAACGCGGCGCATGACAGCATCCAGGCGCCGATGATCGTGGAGGAAGCCGTCACCAAGCGCGGCTTCAAGAAGGTCGCCATCCTGGCCGACTCGACGAACTACGGCCAGCTCGGCCGCGCCGACCTGGAGGCTGCGCTCAAGCTCAAGGGCATCACGCCGGTCGCCGTCGAGAAGTTCAACATCAAGGACGTCGACATGACGGCCCAGTTGCTCAAGGCCAAGGAGGCCGGCGCCGAGGCCGTGCTGACCTACGGCATCGGGCCTGAGCTGGCCCAGATCGCCAACGGCATGACCAAGCTGGGCTGGAAGGTGCCGATGATCGGCTCGTGGACGCTGTCCATGGCCAACTACATCGACAACGCCGGCCCCGGCGGCGAGGGCGCGCGCATGCCGCAAACCTTTGTGCAGGAGCCCACGACGCCCAAGCGCCAGAGCTTCATCATCAACTACCTGAAGACTTTCAACCCGAAGAACTCGCGCATCGAGTCGCCGGTGTCGGCGGCCCAGGGCTATGACTCCATCTACCTGCTTGCCGCGGCCATCAAGCAGGCCGGCTCCACGGAAGGCCCCAAGGTCAAGGCCGCACTGGAAGACCTGAAGACGCCGGTGGAAGGCGTCGTGACGACCTACAACAAGCCCTTCTCCAAGACCGACCACGAGGCCATCACGGCCAACATTCCGGTCATGGGCGAGGTCAAGGGCCAGCGCGTCGTCTACGCCTACCAGGATGACTTCAAGAAGGCCTCCGAGGTGCGCGTCAAGGACGTGAACGCCAAGGGCGCCCTCGAGCAGAAGAAGCGGCAGTAAACGAGCCCACCCCCTACTCGCTTCGCGAGCCCTCTCAAGGGGGGCGCCGCTGGCGGACCGGCCAAGCCGGTTCCGCGGCGGCCGCTGGGGAAGGCACCACTCACGGGAAAGACATGCAGATCCTGACCCAGCTCGTGTTCAGCGGCATTGCGCTGGGCATGATCTACGCCGTCATCGCGTTCGGCTACCAGCTCACGTTCGCCACCAGCGACACCCTCAACTTCGGCCAGGGCGACGCGCTCATGCTCGGCGCCCTCGTCGGGCTGAGCTTGGTGGGCTGGGGCGTCAACTACTGGTTGATGATCCCGCTGGTGTGCCTGTTCGGCGCCTTCCAGGGCGCGGTCGTGGAGCGCATCGGCGTGCGGCCCGCGCTGAAGATCAAGAGCGAGTTCGGCTGGATCATGTCCACCATCGCGCTGGGCATCATCTTCAAGAACGTGGCCGAGAACGTGTGGGGCCGCGACGACCTGAAGTTCCCGTCGCCGCTGCCGGAAGCACCGATGAAGTTCCTCGGCGCCAATGTGCTGCCAATGGAGATCCTCGTCATCGTCGGCGCGGTGGGCATGATGCTGGCCGTCGAGGTGTTCAACCGCAAGAGCATCTACGGCAAGGCCGTCGTCGCCACCTTCAACGACCGCGACGCCGCCAAGCTGATGGGCATCAATACCGGCCTGGTCATCACCTTCTCGTACGCACTGTCGTCGCTGAGCGCGGCCTTCGCTGGCGTGCTGATCGCGCCGCTGACGCTGACCGGCGCCACGATGGGCGCGGTGCTGGGCCTGAAGGCCTTCGCCGTGGCCATCATCGGCGGGCTGACCAGCGGCATGGGCATCATCCTGGGCGGCATCATCCTCGGCGTGGCCGAGACGACGACGGGCTTCTACCTGTCCACCGGCTACAAGGACGTGCCCGGCCTGGTGCTGCTGCTGATCGTGCTGGCCGTGAAGCCGGCGGGCCTGTTCGGCAAGACCGCGATCAAGAAGGTCTGATGAACTTGCGGGACGGACCGATCGAGCGAAGCGAGTAGCTCTGTCCTCAACTGATTGAAATGAACTTGCGGGACGGACCGATCGAGCGAAGCGAGTAGCTCTGTCCTCAACTGATTGAAATGAACTTGCGGGACGGACCGATCGAGCGAAGCGAGTAGCTCCGTCATCAACTGGCTAAAAAAGTGAACCTCAAGAAACTCGTTCTCGGCACCGCGGCCATCGCGGCCGTCGCCGCCTTCCCGCTCGCCTCCGGCAACCCGTACTACATCCACCTGGTCGAGACCATCATGATCTACGCGATCGTGCTGTTCGGCCTGGACATCGTCGTCGGCTACACCGGGCAGGTGTCGCTCGGCCATGCGGGCCTGTTCGGCATCGGCGCCTACACGGCCGGCGTGCTCATCCTCAAGCTCGACGCGCCGGTCTACGCAACACTGCCAGCGGCCATCGCCGTCACGGCAGTGTTCGGCGCGATGCTGGCCCTGCCAGCGCTGCGCGTGACAGGCCCCTACCTGGCGATGGTGACGCTGGCCTTCGGCACCATCATCCAGATCCTCATCAACGAGATGACCTTCCTGACCGAAGGCCCGATGGGCATCACGCTGACCAAGCCGACGCTGTTCGGCCACCAGCTCGACGAGACCGAGTACTACTGGCTGGTCATGGCCTGCCTGGTGGCGTCGCTGATCTTCGTGCACCGCGTGCTGCATTCGCAGCTGGGGCGTGCCTTCGAGGCGCTGCGTGGCAGCCCGGTCGCGTCGGACTGCATGGGCGTGTCGGTCTATCGCTACAAGGTCTACGCCTTCGTCATCTCGGCGGCGCTGGCCGGGCTGGCGGGTGCGCTGTATTCCTACTCCGAGCAGTACATCAGCCCCAACACCTACAACTTCGAGCTGACGGTGATGTTCCTGCTGGCCATCATCATGGGCGGCCGCAAGACGCGCACCGGCGCATTGCTGGGTGCGGCCATCATCGTCATGCTGCCCAAGCTGCTGGACGACCTGGAGCTGTTTCGCATCGGCGCCGTCATGCTGGCCGTCATCGTGACGATCTCGGTCGGCGTGGCGATGAAGCGCGGCAAGATGACAGGACAGCTCGCGGCCATCCCCGTGCTGGGCACGATCGGCCTGGCGCTGGTCTCCTTCAAGCTGCAGACGATGACCGACTGGCGCCTGTCCATCTTCGGCCTCATCACCCTCTTCGTCGTCTACTACCTGCAGGACGGCATCGTCGGCTTCGTGCGCAATGCGTTGAACATCAAGCCCAAGGCCGAGCGCGACACCGCCACCGCCGCGGCCGCGGCACTCACCCGCGCCAGCAACCAGGGCGAGCCGGAACTGCTCAAGGCCAGCAACGTGCTGATGCAGTTCGGCGGCCTGAAGGCGCTGAACAACGTCGATCTCGTCGTCAAGCGCGGCAGCATCCACGGTCTGATCGGTCCCAACGGCTCGGGCAAGAGCACGATGATGAATGTGCTGACCGGCATTTACCAGGCGACTGCCGGCACGGTGGTGTTCGCCGGCCGCACGGTCAACGGCCGCACGGTCAACGGCCGCACGTCGTCGGACATCGCGCTGTCCGGCATCGCCCGCACCTTCCAGAACGTGCAGCTCTTCGGCGAGATGACGGCGCTGCAGAACGTGCTGGTCGGCCTGCACCACAGCTTCCACAGCAACCTCGTCGACGTCGCCCTCCACCTGCCGCGCTATCGGCGCGAGGACCGTGAGCAGCGCGGCCGCGCACACGCGCTGCTGGACTTCGTCGGCTTGGGCGAGCTGGCCAGCGAGGAAGCGCGCAACCTGCCCTACGGCCAGCAGCGCCTGCTGGAGATTGCCCGCGCGCTGGCCCTGGACCCGCAGCTGCTGCTGCTGGACGAGCCCGCCGCCGGCCTGACCGCGCCCGACATCAAGGAGCTGCTGGAGATCATCCGCAAGATCCGCGACGCCGGTGTCACCGTCATCCTCATCGAGCACCACATGGACGTGGTCATGAGTCTGTGCGACCGCGTCTCCGTGCTGGACTTCGGCCAGAAGATCGCCGAGGGCCTGCCCGCCGAGGTGCAGGCCAACGAGAAGGTCATCGAGGCCTACCTCGGTGGGCAAGCCAGCTGAGGCGCCATCCATGTTGACCATCAAGAATCTCAGCGCCGGCTACGGCAAAGTCCAGGTCCTGCACGGCATCTCGCTGGAGGTGCCCAAGGGCCAGGTCGTGACCCTCATCGGCTCCAACGGCGCCGGCAAGACGACGACCATGCGCGCCGTCAGCGGCATGATCAAGCCGAGCGGCGGCGAAATCACGCTCAACGAGCGTCGCATCGACGGCCTGGAGAGCTACCACATCGCCCGCCGCGGCCTGGCGCACTCGCCGGAGGGCCGGCGTGTTTTTGCGACGATGACGGTGACCGACAACCTGCGCCTGGGCGCCTTCCCGCGCTACACCGGCGAACGGCCCAAGGGCGACATCGCTGGCGACCTGGAGCGTGCGCTGGAGCTGTTCCCGCGCCTGAAGGAGCGCCGCATGCAGCTGGCCGGCACCTTGTCCGGCGGCGAGCAGCAGATGCTGGCCATGGCCCGCGCCG
Source organism: uncultured Roseateles sp. (assembly GCA_963422775.4). Taxonomy (GTDB): domain Bacteria; phylum Pseudomonadota; class Gammaproteobacteria; order Burkholderiales; family Burkholderiaceae_C; genus Pelomonas. The sequence goes on along the minus strand of CAUJSJ030000128.1, from coordinate 72,454 downwards.
TCATGCTCAACCCCGAGGTCGTGCTGCTGGACGAGCCCTCCATGGGCCTGGCGCCCATCCTCGTGGAAGAGGTGTTCCGCATCATCGAAAGCCTCAAGGCGCGCGGCGTGACGATGCTGCTCGTCGAGCAGTTCGCCGCCGCCGCGCTGAAGGTGGCCGACTACGGCTACGTGCTGGAGAACGGCCGCATCGCCGTGCATGGCCCGGCCGAGAAGCTGCGCAGCGACCCGGCCGTGCAGGCCGCCTACCTGGGCGGTGGCCACTGAGCGTGGAAAAGCCCGGCTACAGGCTGAGCTTCGATGACATCGACGCGACAGCCACACACGCCTTCCTGACGACGGCCTACTGGTGCGAGGGCATCCCGCTGGCCACGGTCCAGCGGGCCATCGCGCATTCGCTGTGCATCGCCCTGCATGCCGACGGTGGCGGCCAGGTCGGCTTCGCCCGCGTCGTCACCGACCGCACGACCTTTGGCTATCTCTGCGACGTCTACGTGCTCCAAGCCCACCGGGGCCAGGGCCTGGCCGATTGGATGGTTCAATCGTTGCTCGCCCACCCGGACCTGCAAGCCCTGCGCCGCTTCATGCTGTTCACGCGAGATGCCCATCCGCTCTACGCCCGACACGGCTTCAAGCCGCTGGCGACGCCGGATCGCGGCATGGAGATCGTGCGGCCGGGGCTCTACCTGACCGCCCCGCCTCCTGCCACCGATGCCTGAACTGCGCCGCTTCGTCCAGGTCGACGTTTTCACCGCCACCCCGCTGAAGGGCAATGCACTGGCCGTCGTTGTCGATGCTGCTGGCCTGTCGGACGCCGAGATGGCTGAGTTCGCGCGCTGGACCAACCTCAGCGAGACCACCTTCCTGCTGCCGCCCACCGACGCGGGTGCCGACTACCGCGTGCGCATCTTCACGCCTGGCGGCGAGCTGCCTTTCGCTGGCCATCCGACGCTGGGCAGCGCGTACGCCTTCCTGGCCAGTGGTGGTGATTCGAAGAAGCCCGGCGAGGTCGTTCAGCAATGTGCCATTGGCCTGGTGCGCGTGAAGCGCGAAGGCGCGCGCCTGGCCTTCGCCGCGCCGCCGCTCACGCGCAGCGGGCCGGTCGACGCCGCGGGGCGGGCGCAGGCCATCGCCGCGCTGCGCATTGCACCCGAGGCGTTGCTCGACCTTGTCTGGGTCGACAACGGCCCGGGCTGGATGGCGGCCCGCCTGGCCGACGCAGCCAGCGTTCTCTCGCTGCAGCCCGACTTCATCGCGATGCAGGGGCTCAAGCTCGGTGTCGTCGGCGCCCATCCCACCGCCAGTGAATGCCAGTTCGAGGTGCGCGCCTTCGTGCCCGACCTCGGCTTTCCCGAAGACCCTGTCACCGGCAGCCTCAACGCGGGCCTTGCGCTATGGCTCCAATCCTGCGGGCTGGCGGGCGACTGCTACGTGGCCGCGCAGGGCGCGGCGCTTGGCCGCGCCGGCCGCGTGCACGTCAGCCGTGAGGGCGATGTCACGTGGATCGGCGGCGACGTGACGCCACTGATCCATGGACAGGTGAGGCTGTGATGACCGAAGAACTCTTCCGCGATGACGCGACGCTGCTGGGCTGCGAAGCCCGCGTGACCGGGCAAGGGGAGGGCGGCGTGCTGCTCGACCGCACCGTCTGCTATCCGCTGGGCGGCGGCCAGGCGGGCGACACCGGCTGGCTGGTGGCTGGCGAGCAGCGCTGGCGCATTTCCGACACGCGCAAGAGCAAGGAACAGCCTGGGGGCATCGTGCACCTGGTCGAAGGCGAGCTGCCGGCCGTTCGCGTAACCGTGCGCGTCGAGGTCGACGCCGCGCGCCGCCTGGCTCACCAGCGCTTTCACACGGCCACGCACCTGCTCTGCGCGCTGCTGCCCTATCCGGTCGACGGGTGCTCCATCACCGAGACCTACGCGCGGCTGGACTTCCACACCGACGAGCCCTTCGACAAGGACGCGATTCAAGCCGGACTGACCCGCCTGGTCGCCGAGGCCCATCCGGTCGGCCATCGTTGGATCAGCGAAGACGAGTTGGATGCGAACCCCGGCCTGGTCCGCTCGATGAGCGTGCAGCCGCCGCGTGGGCTGGGTCGCGTGCGGGTGCTCGAGGTGGAGGGCGTGGACCTGCAGCCCTGCGGCGGCACGCATGTGTCGAACACCGCGGAGATCGGTGCAGTCGTCGTGACGAAGATTGAAAAGAAGTCAGCCAAGACCCGCAGGGTCGTGCTCGGCTTTGCCGAGTCGGCCGTAGGCCGTAGCTGAATTCTTTGGGGAGCACTCACGTGAGCGCAGCGAACGTGAGTGATCACCAGAAGAAGAGTGCGAAGACCCGCAGGGTCGTGCTGGGCTTCGCTGGCTAAACTTCGCCGCCTATGGCCGGCCCCGATATCCAGCTCATCACGCCCGAGTCCACCGCGGACTGGCAGGAGGCGAGCCGCGTGCTGCGCGACTACGCCAACAGTCTGGACGTCGACCTCGACTTCCAGGGCTTCGAAGAAGAGCTGGCCACGCTGCCCGGCGCCTACGCGCCGCCCGGCGGCCTGATGCTGCTGGCCACGGTCGACGGCGCCATCGCCGGCAGTGGCGCTTTCCGCTCGCTGCCAGACGCCGACTACCCGAACGCCTGCGAGATGAAGCGCCTGTTCGTGCGCCCGGCGTTTCGCCGCTTCGGCTTGGGCCGCATCCTTGCCCAGGTGCTGATGGACCGCGCGACCGAGGCTGGCTACTCGTCCATGCTGCTCGACACGTTGGACGACATGGAAGCCGCGCGCGGCCTCTACGAGAGCCTGGGCTTCGTCGAGGTGCCGCCGTTTTACTTCAACCCCCTGCCGGGTGCCCACTACCTGAAGGCCGAGCTCGGCGCCTTCCGGCCGAGTTACTTCGGATAACCGCCTAGAGTGGCGGGATGGCCTTCCAAGACATCCAAGCCCTCGGCAGCCACCGCTGCCTGCTCGGCGAATCGCCGCTCTGGCATCCCACTGAACAACAGCTCTACGCCGTCGACATCCCCGGCCGCCAGGTCTTGCGGTGGCGCGATGGCGCCGACGCGCCGGATGTCTGGCCACAGGAAGCCGAGCCCGGTTGCATCGCGGCCCGCCCCAGTGGGGGGCTGCTTGTGGCGCGGCGCGACGGGCTGTGGGCTCTGGACCCTAAGACTAGTGAGCAGCTGCGCGTCAGCCCGCCGCCCTACGACCCCGCGCGCCTGCGCTTCAACGACGGCAAGGTCGACCCGGCGGGGAGGCTCTGGATCGGCAGCATCTCGGATGCCCGCGAGCCGGAGGCGGCGCTCTACCGCTTCGATGGCCAGGCCTTTTCGGCCGAGGTGCCGGGCCTGACGACGTCCAACGGCCTGGCCTGGAGTCCCGACGGCCGCCGCATGCATTGGTCGGATACCAAGGCGCATCGCATCTACGCCGCCGACTTCGACGTGGTGACTGGTGCGCTGTCCGCGCCGCGTGTTTTCGCCGAGTTCAGCCCGCGCACGCCGGGCGAGAGCTATGGCGGCCGCCCCGACGGCGCCGCGATGGACGCCGAAGGCTGCTACTGGGCCGCGATGTTCGAAGGCGGCTGCCTGCTGCGCCTCGCGCCGACGGGCGAGGTCGTGCAGCGCGTCGAGTTGCCGGTCGCCTGCCCGACCATGCCCACCTTCGGCGGCCCCGACTTGCGCACCCTCTTCATTACGACCGCGCGGGAGAAGCGTCCGGCCGACGAACTCGAGCGTCAGCCGCTGGCCGGTGCCGTGCTGCAACTGCGCGTCGATGTGCCGGGACTGCCTGCGACGCTGACGCAGACCTGAATGCCGTGTGCCCTGGCTAGGTTTACCCCGGTGTAACTCGTCACATATAATGAGTGGCTTTGTGGGGTGGCGCTCAGGCGTCATCCCGGTGCAATCGGCCCCCGGCAGTTTGAAGGGGTTGAACCGCCCACCCCAGGATCTGGCGCCATGACCGAGAACGGCCCCCGAAAGACCTGGCCCCCCGCTGTTTCAACGGCCGGCGGCTGGGACGACGACAACGAGGAGCCGCCCGTCAAGGCGCTGAGCCCGGAGCAGGCGGCGGCGCTGAAGGCCGCGTTGCCGATGCTGTCGCCCTGGCGTGTGCTGGGGATGCAGCTGGTGGCGGGGTTGCTGTGCGTGGTCGTGATTCGGCTGTGGACGGCATCCGGCGTGGCCATGGCCTCGGCGCTGTACGGCGTCGCTGCGGTGGTGTTGCCAAACATGCTGCTTGCGCGGGGCATGACGAAGCGGGTGAGTTCAGCGACCGGTGCGGTCGCCGGATTCATGGGTTGGGAATTTTTGAAAATCGGTGCATCGATCGCGATGCTGGTGCTGGCGCCAAAGGTGGTGCCGGGCCTGAGCTGGCCAGCCCTGCTGGTCACCCTCGCGGTGTGCATCAAAGTGAACTGGCTGGCGCTCGCGTGGCGTGGCCGCTGATTGAACTGACGAGGCAGAACGAAACATGGCAGCAGAAGGCCACGAAACAGCAGCCCCGAGTGCCGGTGAATACATCATTCACCACTTGCAGCACGCGCAGAACGGCACCCAGAAGGGCATCGTCGATTTCTCCGTCGTCAACATGGACTCCATCTTCTTCAGCGTGCTGCTGGGTCTGGTGGGTTGCTTCCTGCTTTGGCGTGCCGCGAAGGTCGCGACGTCGGGCGTCCCCGGTCGCTTCCAAGCCGCCGTTGAAATCCTCGTCGAGATCGTTGCCGATCAGGCCAAGGGCATCGTCCACAACGCCAACAGCCGCAAGCTGGTCGCACCGCTGGCCCTGACCGTGTTCGTCTGGATCTTCCTGATGAACGCGATGGACCTGTTGCCGGTCGACCTGCTCCCGGTGATCTGGCAGACCATCACCGGCGACCATCACGCCAAGCTGCGCAGCGTCCCGACCGCCGACCTGTCCATGACCATGGGCCTGTCGCTCGGCGTGCTGATCACCTGCCTCATCTACAACGTCAAGATGAAGGGCGCCGGCGGCTGGGCTCACGAACTCGTCGCGGCACCGTTCGGCGACAAGGTCTACCTGTACCCGGTCAACTTCCTGATGCAGATGATCGAGTTCGTCGCCAAGACCGTGTCCCACGGCATGCGACTGTTCGGCAACATGTATGCCGGCGAACTGATCTTCATGCTGATTGCCCTGATGGGCGGCGCCTGGAGCCTGTCGGCCACCGGCATCGGCCTGGCCATCGGTCACATCATCGCGGGCTCGGTGTGGGCGATCTTCCACATCCTGATCATCACGCTGCAAGCCTTCGTGTTCATGATGCTGACGCTGGTCTACATCGGCCAAGCTCACGACGCGCACTGATCACGCATCAGTCGCCACCAGTTTCCCCAAGCAGTTTTCCCTCAACCGTTTCTCTCTCAATCTCTCTAAGGAGTCATCGTGGAAGTCATTAGCTTTGTTGCTCTCGCCGCTGGTCTGATCATTGGTCTGGGCGCCTTCGGTGCTTGTATCGGTATCGGCATCATGGGCAGCAAGTACCTTGAGTCCGCCGCTCGCCAGCCTGAGCTGATGAACGAACTGCAGACCAAGATGTTCCTGCTGGCCGGCCTGATCGACGCGGCCTTCATCATCGGCACCGGTATCGCCCTGTGGTTCGCCACCGCCAACCCGTTCCTGGGTCAAATCGCGACCGCCCTGGCCGCTGGCGCCAAGTAATTCGAAGCTGTCGACCCGCCGTGGCCAAGGTTGCCCCGGCGGTTTCCGCACTCGAAACTTTGTGAGGCACCAAGGTGTTTATTAACGCGTCGCTCATCGTTCAGATGATCGTGTTCCTGATTCTGGTCGGGTTCACGATGAAGTATGTGTGGCCGCCGATCATCAAGGCGCTCGACGAGCGTGCCGCGAAGATCGCTGCGGGCCTGTCCGCCGCCGACAAGGCCAAGGCCGAACTGGCGGGCGCCGAAGCGCAGATCGCCAAGGAACTGGCTCAGACCAAGGCCGAGTCCGGCAAGCTGATCTCGGATGCCGAGAAGCGCGCTGCAGCCATCGTCGATGCCGCCAAGGGTCGCGCCGAGGAAGAAGGCGCCAAGATCCTGGCCGCCGCCAAGGCCGATGCCGAGCAGCAGGTTTCCCGCGCTCGCGAGGTCCTGCGCGAGCAGGTCGCCGCGCTGGCCGTCAAGGGCGCCGAGCAGATCCTGCACAAGGAAGTCAACGCCGGTGTTCACGCCGATCTGCTGGCTCGCCTGAAGACGGAGCTGTAAATGGCTGAACTCGCCACCATCGCCCGGCCGTACGCCGAAGCCCTGTTCCAGGTTGCGAAGCAGCACGATCTCGCGGCCTGGGGCCAGCAGCTCGACGCGCTGGCTCAGGTGGCGCAGGACGCCGATCTGCGCCAGTTCGCCGATCACCCCAAGGCTCAGCCGGAGCAGGTGCTCGCGGTCATCGCGGCCGCCGCCAAGCAGGACCTGGCCCCGGGCTTGCAGAACTTCCTGCGCGCCGTGATCGAGAACGGCCGCCTGGCGGCACTGCCCGAAGTCGTTGCCCAGTACCACGTGCTGGCCAATGCCGCTTCCGGCGTGTCCGACGCGCACATCTACAGCGCCTACGAAATCAGCGACGCCCAATTGGCCGAACTGAAGACGACGCTGGAGCAGCGCTTTGCCGCCAAGCTCGACTTGCATGTGCAGATCGAGCCGGCGCTGATTGGCGGCGTGCGCGTGGTGGTCGGCGACGAGGTGCTGGACACCTCCGTCAAGGCCCGCCTGGAGCGCATGAAGGTCGCCCTGACTGCCTGACGGCTGCCTGAGCCACCCAAGACATCCCATCGATTCACCCTGCGACTGACCCGCCTCTTGGCTGTGGTTTGGCCGCTCCGGGTACTGGAGACCCAGCATGCAACTCAATCCCGCTGAAATTTCCGAACTGATCAAGAGCCGCATCGAGGGTCTTGGCGTGGGTTCGGACATCCGCAACCAGGGCACCGTCGTGTCCGTTTCCGACGGCATCGTCCGCGTCCACGGCCTGTCCGATGTGATGCAGGGCGAAATGCTCGAATTCCCGGTCGCCGCCGACGGCTCGCAGACCTTCGGTCTGGCCCTGAACCTCGAGCGCGACTCCGTCGGCGCCGTGATTCTGGGCGCCTACGAGCACATCTCGGAAGGCGACACCGTCAAGTGCACGGGCCGCATCCTGGAAGTGCCGGTCGGCCCCGAGCTGATCGGCCGCGTGGTCAACGCGCTGGGCGAGCCGATCGACGGCAAGGGCCCGATCAACGCCAAGATGACCGACGTCATCGAGAAGGTCGCCCCGGGCGTCATCGCGCGCAAGAGCGTGGACCAGCCTGTGCAGACCGGCCTGAAGTCCATCGACTCGATGGTTCCCGTCGGCCGCGGCCAGCGCGAACTGATCATTGGTGACCGTCAGACGGGCAAGACCGCCGTCGCCATCGACGCGATCATTAACCAGAAGGGTCAGAACATGACCTGCGTCTACGTCGCCATCGGCCAGAAGGCGTCGTCGATCAAGAACGTGGTGCGCTCGCTGGAGCAAGCCGGCGCGATGGAATACACCATCGTCGTCGCCGCCTCGGCCTCGGAGTCCGCCGCGATGCAATACGTGTCGGCCTACTCGGGCTGCACGATGGGCGAGTACTTCCGCGACCGCGGCCAAGACGCGCTGATCATTTACGACGATCTGTCCAAGCAGGCAGTGGCCTATCGCCAGGTCTCGCTGCTGCTGCGCCGCCCGCCGGGCCGCGAAGCCTACCCCGGCGACGTGTTCTATCTGCACAGCCGCCTGCTGGAGCGCGCCGCCCGTGTGAACGCCGACTACGTCGAAGCCTTCACCAAGGGCGAAGTCAAGGGCAAGACCGGTTCGCTGACGGCCCTGCCGATCATCGAGACGCAGGCCGGCGACGTGTCCGCCTTCGTGCCGACCAACGTGATCTCGATCACCGACGGCCAGATCTTCCTGGAAACCAGCCTGTTCAACGCCGGCATCCGCCCCGCCATCAACGCCGGTATCTCGGTGTCGCGCGTCGGTGGTGCCGCCCAGACCAAGTTGATCAAGTCGCTGTCCGGCGGTATCCGTACCGACCTGGCGCAGTACCGTGAGCTGGCCGCGTTCGCGCAGTTCGCTTCCGACCTGGACGAAGCCACCCGCAAGCAGCTGGACCGCGGTGCCCGCGTGACGGAACTGCTCAAGCAGGCCCAGTACTCGCCGCTGTCCATCTCGCTGATGGGCGCTTCGCTGTACGCCGCCAACAAGGGCTTCATGGACAGCCTGGAAGTGAAGAAGGTCCTGGCCTTCGAACACGGCCTGCACCAGTACCTGAAGACCAGCCACGCCGCCCTCCTCGCCAAGCTCGAAAACGACAAGGCGATGGACAAGGATGCGGAAGCTGAGCTGAACGCCGCGATCACTTCCTTCAAGAAGTCGTTCGCTTAAGAAGCCGATGAGCTTGCGGGACAGACCTTTGAGCGCAGCGAAAAGCTCTGTCCCCAACTGACTAAGGAATTTGCATGGCTTCAAGCAAAGAAATCCGCGGCAAGATCAAGTCGGTCGAGAACACCAAGAAGATCACCAAGGCGATGGAGATGGTCGCCGCATCCAAGATGCGCAAGGCGCAGGAGCGGATGCGTGCGGCCCGTCCCTACAGCGAGAAGATCGGCAACATCGCTGCTCAGCTCGCCAAGGCCAACCCCGAGTACCGTCATCCCTTCCTCGTCCAGAACGAGCAGGCCAAGACGGCGGGCATGGTGGTCGTCACGACGGACAAGGGTCTGTGCGGCGGCCTCAACACCAACCTGCTGCGCGCGGCCACGGCCAAACTCAGGGAGCTGGAATCCGTCGGCCAGAAGGCTGAAGTCGTTGCCATCGGTGGCAAGGGCTTGGGCTTCATGAACCGCATCGGCGCCAAGGTGGTGGCTCACGCCACTCAGCTGGGTGACCAGCCCCATGTCGATGCGCTGATCGGCCCCGTCAAGGTGCTGCTCGACGCCTACGCCGAAGGCAAGCTCTCGGCGGTCTACCTCTGCTACACGCGCTTCATCAACGCGATCAAGCAAGAGGTCGTGGTCCAGCAGCTGCTGCCGCTCAAGGCGAGCGACATGGCCACTGCGGACTCGACTGGCAAGCCGGCGCACTCGTGGGACTACATCTACGAGCCTGATGCCGCCACCGTCATCGACGAGCTGCTGGTCCGCTACACCGAAGCCCAGGTCTACCAGGCCGTGGCCGAGAACATGGCCAGCGAGCAGTCCGCCCGCATGGTGGCCATGAAGGCTGCGACCGACAACGCCGGCACGCTGATCGGTGAGCTCAAGCTGGTCTACAACAAGACCCGCCAGGCAGCGATCACCAAAGAGTTGTCCGAGATCGTCAGCGGCGCGGCCGCGGTGGGCTGATCCAGCCCGAACGCAAAGATTTGAATTGAAGGAACGCACAAATGTCTAACACTCAAGCAGTCGGCAAGATCGTTCAGTGCATTGGCGCCGTCGTGGACGTGGAATTCCCGCGCGACCGCATGCCCAAGGTGTACGACGCGCTGAAGATGGAGGGCTCGGCCCTGACGCTGGAAGTCCAGCAGCAGCTGGGCGACGGCGTCGTCCGCACCATTGCGCTGGGCTCGTCCGACGGCCTGCGCCGCGGCACCGAAGTCTTCAACACCGGCGACACCATCAAGGTGCCGGTCGGCAAGGCGACCCTCGGCCGCATCATGGACGTGCTGGGCAACCCCATCGACGAGCGCGGCCCGGTCTCTTCCGAGCTGACCGCCTCCATCCACCGCAAGGCCCCGGCCTACGACGAGCTGAGCCCGTCGCAGGACCTGCTGGAAACCGGCATCAAGGTGATCGACTTGATCTGCCCGTTCGCCAAGGGCGGCAAGGTGGGTCTGTTCGGTGGCGCCGGCGTCGGCAAGACCGTCAACATGATGGAGCTCATCAACAACATCGCCAAGGCGCACAGCGGCTTGTCCGTGTTCGCCGGCGTGGGTGAGCGCACCCGTGAGGGCAACGACTTCTATCACGAGATGTCGGACTCCGGCGTCGTGGTCCAGGACAAGCTGGAAGACTCCAAGGTCGCCATGGTCTACGGCCAGATGAACGAGCCCCCGGGCAACCGTCTGCGCGTGGCCCTGACCGGCCTGACCATCGCCGAGTCGTTCCGCGACGAAGGCAAGGACGTGCTGTTCTTCGTGGACAACATCTACCGCTACACGCTTGCCGGTACCGAGGTGTCCGCACTGCTGGGTCGCATGCCTTCCGCCGTGGGCTACCAGCCGACGCTGGCCGAGGAAATGGGCCGCCTGCAGGAGCGCATCACGTCGACCAAGGTCGGCTCGATCACGTCCATCCAGGCCGTCTACGTCCCTGCGGATGACTTGACCGACCCGTCCCCCGCCACGACCTTCGCCCACTTGGACGCCACCGTCGTGCTGTCGCGTGACATCGCCTCGCTGGGCATCTACCCCGCCGTGGACCCGCTGGACTCCACCAGCCGCCAGATCGACCCCAACGTCGTCGGCGAAGAGCACTACTCGACGACCCGCGCCGTGCAGCAGGTGCTGCAGCGCTACAAGGAACTGCGCGACATCATCGCCATCCTGGGCATGGACGAACTGTCGCCGGAAGACAAGCTGTCGGTCGCCCGCGCCCGCAAGATCCAGCGCTTCCTGTCGCAACCCTTCCACGTCGCCGAAGTCTTCACGGGCTCGCCCGGCAAGTACGTGCCGCTGAAGGAAACCATCCGCGGCTTCAAGATGATCGTGGCCGGCGAGTGCGATCACCTGCCGGAGCAGGCCTTCTACATGGTTGGCACCATCGACGAAGCCTTCGAGAAGGCCAAGAAGATCCAGTGAGGTTGACTGGGACCCGTCATCACGACAGGCGTCCCGTCTCTCGCAGAACTTCTTCAATGGTTAGCTAAGGAAGATTGAACATGGCAACCCTCCACGTCGACGTGGTCTCCGCCGAAGAGCAGATCTTCTCGGGCGAGGCCAAGTTCGTCGCCCTGCCGGGCGAGAGTGGCGAGCTCGGCATCCTGCCGAAGCACACGCCGCTGATCACCCGCATCAAGCCGGGCGCCGTGCGCATCGAGCGGCCCGACGGCACCGAAGAATTCGTCTTCGTCGCCGGCGGCATTCTCGAAGTGCAGCCGAACCGCGTGACCGTGCTGGCCGACACCGCCATCCGCGGCAAGGACCTCGACGAAGCCAAGGCCCTCGAGGCCAAGAAGCTGGCCGAGGAAGCGCTCAAGAACGCCAAGAGCGAACTCGACCAGGCCGCGATCCAGAATGAGCTGCTCACTTTGGCGGCCCAGGTCGCTGCGCTGCGCAAGTTCATGAAGAAATAGGGCGCCGCGTCGCGAACGGCGATGGACGAGCGACCGCTCGGCACCCCCAACCCAAGCGCGGCTCCGGCCGCGCTTGGTCCTTCTGGCGTGAGCGCGCTCGGCGAGTGGCGGCACAGCCTGCTCGTGCTGGAGGGCCAGCAGCCCGGCCGCCGCATCGAGCTCGGTGGCAAGCCCCTGGTGCTCGGCCGCCGCACCGCCGCTGATCTGGTGTTGCCCGAGTTGCAGGTCTCTGCGCTGCATTGCCGCGTGCAGGTCGAGGCTCGCCGCCCGGCCCTCAAGGTCACAGACCTCAAGTCCACCAACGGCAGCTTCATCAATGGCTGCCGCGTCAGCGGCACCGCCTACCTCGCGCCGGGCAGCACCCTGGCAGTGGGCCAGCACCTTTTCCGCCACGATTTCCTGTCCCCCGAGCGGCTGGTCCGAGCGGCCTGTGAAGACGCCGAGCGCGACCGGACCGTCTCGGCCTGGCTGCCCGCCCCGCTGGGCAAGGGGCCTGTGCGCACCGACTTCTGTTACCGCCCTGCCGAACCACCCCGCGGAGCCGGCTTTGCCGTGTCGGCGCTGGCCCAGGATCGCGTCGCGCTGATCCTCATCGACGTCTGCGGCCCGGGCGAGCATGTCGCCGGCCACGCCGCCCGCGTGCTGCAGGAGTTGCAGGACGTGGGCGACCCTGCTGGGGCCGCCCAGCTGCTCCAGCAGTTGCACGAGCGCTGGCGCCAGGGTGCGCATGTGGGCCTCTTCTTCACCGCCTGGGCCGCCGTCTACGACACCGCCACGCGCGGCCTGAGCCATGCCTGTGCCGGCCAGCATGCCGCGCTGCTGCGGGTGCCCGATGGCGAAATGCTGCGCCTGGACGCCCTCAACCCGCCCGTCGGCCTGCTGCCTGGCACCGAGTTCGTCGAGGGCAGCCTGACCGTGCCCGCCGGCAGCCGCCTGCACATCTTCAACAAGGGCGCCTTCGAATTCATGGACCGCGGCGGCCGCTGCCTGCAGCTGGACGACTTCGAGGCCGTGCTCGCCTGCTTGCCGCCCACCCAGGGCAGCGCTGCGGCGCAGGCCTTCGCGCAGATGCGCCGGCTGGCTGAATCCGCTCGGCTGGCTGACGACTTCTTGCTGTTACAAGCCGAGTTTGTCGGCTGAACGGGCGCCTGCACCGTTCTGGACTGGTCTCTCCACTTGCGGGCCGGCGGGCTGCGGATAATCCGGCGCTTTCCACGACCGCGCCCGAGCCAGCCTGATTCATGACCGACTTCCGAGTTCGCCGCTGGGCCGCCTGGGCGCCTGGCCTGCAGACGCAGGAAGCCTGGGCCGCCTGGCTGGCCGCGCCCGCCTCGGCGTTGCCGATGGGCGACGGCGTGGCGCCGCTGGCCGAAGTGCCGGCGATGACGCGCCGGCGCATCGACCCCCTGGGCCGCGCCGCCTTGCAGGTGGCCTGGTGGGCGCAGGGCGATGCACCGACCGGCCCCGTCGTGTTCGCATCCCGTTGGGGCGAGATCGCCCGCTCGGTCGCGCTGCTGCGCCAGTTGGCTCAGCGTGAGCCGCTGTCGCCGACGGCCTTCAGCCTCTCGGTCCACAACGCCAGCAGCGCGGTCTATTCCATCGCCCGTGGTGACACGGCCAACTACTCGGCCGTTTCCGCGGGCCCCGCGAGCGCAGCCGCCGGCATCTGCGAGGCCGTCGGTTTGCTGGCTGATGGCGCGCCGCAGGTGCTGGTCGTCTCCGTCGAGGCGGAATTGCCCGAGCCTTATCAGGGCTTCGAGCAGCATCCCGGACCGATGCGCACCTGGGCCGTGCTGCTGGAAGGCGCCGAGCATGGCCTGCGCCTGCAACCCACCGCGCCGGGCGAGGCAATCGAACCCACCGAGCTGCCACTCGACCTGGCGACGCTGCGCTTCCTGGCCGGCTCCGCGCCGCAGTGGCGCCAGGGCGGCTGGCTGTGGAGCCGCCATGCGTGACTGGCGACAATGGCCCGGCCGGCTTTGGCGCATCTTCGCCACCGCGCTGGCCTTTGCCTGCTTCGGCATCGGCGGCCTGCTGCTCTGGGTCGTGGTTTTTCCGCTGCAGGCCCTGCTTCTGCGCGATGCCGCCCGCCGCCAGCGCGCTGCGCGTGCCGTCGTGCAGGGCGTGTTCCGCCTCTTCGTCGGCTGGATGCGGCTGCTCGGCCTGATCCGTTACGAAGTGCTCGGCGTGGAAAAGCTGCAGCGCCGCGGCCTGCTCATCCTCGCCAACCACCCGACGCTGATCGACGTGGCCTTCCTCATCGGCTTGGTACCTAACGCCAGTTGTGTGGTCAAGTCCACGCTCGCCAGCCACCCCTGTACGCGGGGGCCGGTGCGTGCCACGGGCTACATCTGCAACAATCCGGGGTCTGATTTGTTGCTGGCTTGTATAGACACGCTGGCGGCGGGTAGCAACCTGATCATCTTTCCCGAAGGCACGCGGTCGCGGCCGGGGCAGGCCCTGAAGATGCAGCGCGGCGCGGCGCAGATCGCCCTGCGCGGCGGACTCGACATCACGCCGGTGCGTATCCTGTGCGAACCGCTCGGCCTGTACAAGGGGCAGCCCTGGTGGACCGTCGCCAAGCGCCCGTTGCGCTTCACCATCCAGGTCGGCGACGACCTGCCCACCGCGCCCGTGCTGGAAGCGGCCGGTGGTGAGCACGGGCGGGCCGCCCGGCGGCTGACGGAAAGCCTGATCCAGTTTTTCTCAGAGCCCGACAGGCCACCGAAAACAGTTACGAAGGGGAGTCATGCAAGCGCTGGAACAAGAAATCAAGGAACTGCTGATCTCGGCACTCCAACTTGAGGACATCAAGCCCGAGGACATCGACGCCGAGCAGGCGCTGTTCGTCGAAGGCCTGGGCCTGGACTCCATCGACGCGCTGGAACTCGGCCTGGCGCTGCAGAAGCGCTACGGCCTGAGCATGGCCGCCGACTCCGCCGAAACCCGCCGGCACTTCGCCAGCATCCGTGCGCTGGCGCAGTTCGTTGAAAGCCACCGCAAGATTGCCGCGTGAGGCCTCGCCATGACCGACCAAGAGATTTTTGATCGCCTGCGCAGCATCCTCGTCGACACCTTCGACATCGAGGCCGGCCACATTTCGCCGCAGGCCAAGCTCCACGACGACCTCGACATCGACAGCATCGACGCGGTCGACCTCATCGTGAAGCTCAAGCCCCTGGTGGGCAAGCGCCTGCAGCCCGACGCCTTCAAGGCCGTGCGCACCGTGCAGGACGTCGTCGACGCGCTGCAGGGTCTGCTGAAGGCCGAGGCCGCCGATGCCTCTGCGGCTGAAGTCGGCGACAAGCCGGCGACGGCGGCTACCGCCTGATCCGGGGCTGAGCGATGCGCTGGGCCCTGGTGCTGGCCCTGACGGCCGCGTATCCGCTGATCGTCTATTTCAGCCTGGGGCATGTCGAGCCCCGCTACCTCGCGCTGCTGCTGCTCGCGCTGGGCGGCCTGCGCTGGCTGGCCGGTGGCGCCCAGGTCGTGCAGGCCCGCTGGGTGGCGCTTGCCGCGCTGGCGCTGGCGGCCAGCACCGCGCTGCTGAACATGAGCCTGCCACTCAAGCTCTACCCCGTGCTCGTCAATGTCGTGCTGCTCGTCGTGTTCGGCCTGAGCCTGGTGCGGGGCCCCAGCGTGGCCGAGCGCATCGCGCGACTGCAGGAGCCCGACCTCGACGCCCCGCGGACAGGCGTACACGCGCCGCGTCACGCAGGTCTGGTGCGGCTTCTTCGTGCTCAACGGCGGCCTTGCGCTGGCCACGGCGCTGTGGGCGTCGGAAGAGGTCTGGGCGCTGTACAACGGACTGATCGCCTACGGCCTCATCGGCACGCTGATGGGCGGCGAATGGCTGCTGCGCCGCGCGCTGCGGGCCCGTTACGCAAGGGCACAGGCATGACGCCGGCCCAGCGCCTGGCCGCACTGCTGACGCTGGCGCCGCCCGCCGTCGTGGGTTGGCGCCGCCGCAAACCGGTCAGCGGCGCCGAGTTCCTCGATCAGGCAGGCCGCTGGCAGGCCGCGTTTGCTGCGCACCCGGGCCAGCGCTTCGCGCTCTATTTCCAGGACAGTCTCGGGTTCGCCGCGGCGTTGTTCGGCCTCTGGCAGGCGGGCAAGCAGGCCTGGCTGCCCGGCGACCTGACGCCTGCGAGCCGGCAGGCCCTGGCCTCGCGCGTCGACGGATTCGCCGGCGATGTGCCGCCGCCTCCCGAGCTGGCCGTCATCGAGTCGGCTGCCGCGCCGGCCGCTGCCGGCCGGCCCCTGGATCCCGAGGCCCAGCAACTTGTCGTCTTCACCTCAGGCTCCACCGGCCAACCCCAGGCCTTGCCAAAACGCCTGCGCCAGCTCTTCGACGAGATCACGACGCTGGAACAGGCTTTTGGCGCCACCGCCCCGCGTGCGGCCGTGCTGGCCAGCGTGTCGCACCAGCATGTCTACGGGCTGCTGTTCCGCGTGCTGTGGCCGCTGGCGACGGGCCGGCCAATGCAGGCGCAAAGCGTGGTGGTCGTCGAAGACCTGGCCGAGCTGACGCCGCCCAATGCCCGCGCCATTCTCATCGCCAGCCCCGCTCACTTGAGCCGTTTGCCCCTGGTGCCACAGGCCAGTGTCGACCAGCTCTTCAGCTCCGGTGCGCCGCTGCCCGACGCGGCCCTGCCCGACTGCCTGCGCGTCTTCGGCCGCGCGCCCATCGAGGTCTTTGGCAGCAGCGAGACCGGCGGCGTCGCCTGGCGCCAGCGCACCCCCAGCGCGCCCGCGCACTGGCAGGCCCTGCCCGGCGTCGAGTGGCGCATCGCGGACGAGGGCCTGTGGCTGCGCTCGGCGCACCTGGACGAACCCGGCTGGATGCCCACTGCCGATCGCGCCGTGGCCGTCGAAGGCGGTTTCGAGCTGCGCGGCCGCGCCGACCGCATCGTCAAGATCGCCGAGAAGCGCGTGTCGCTCACCGCCGTGGAAGCCGCGCTGCGCGACTCGCCGCTGATCGCCGACCTGCGCCTCGTGCCGCTGACCGAACCACGCGAGCAGCTCGGCGTTGTCGCCGTGCCCAGCGAAGCCGGCTGGCAGCTGCACGACGCGCAGGGCAAGCGCGCGCTGGCCGACGCGCTGCGGACCTGCCTGGCGGGTGTGGTGGAACGCGTCGCGCTGCCACGGCGCTTGCGTTTCCTGCCCGAGCTGCCCTTCAACGGCCAGGGCAAGTCCACGCAGGCCCGGCTGCTGGCCGAATTCGACCCGCGCCGGCCGGCGCTGCGCGCCATCCAGCCGGTTGACGGTGGCCAGAATCTGACGCTGTTCATCGACCCGGCACTGCCGCAGTTCGAAGGCCATTTCCCGGAGCACCCCATCGTGGCGGGCGTCGTGCAACTCGAGTGGGCCGAGATGTTCGGCCGCGAGCGCTTCGGCATCACTGGCGAGTTTGCCGGCATGGAGGCGCTCAAGTTCCAGCGCGTCATCACGCCGGGCCGGCACGTCACGCTCAGCCTTGCGTGGACGCCGGGCAAGCTGGCTTTCCGCTACCACTCGGCTCAAGGCCAGCACGCCAGCGGCCGGCTGCTGTTCACGACGCCATGAAGCTCGGCGCGGTCATTCCTGTCTACAACCATGGCGGCCCGATCAGTGGTGTCGTCGCGGCACTGCGCGCCCACGGCCTGCCCGTGCTGCTGGTGGACGATGCCAGCGAGCCTGGCTGCGCCGCCGTGCTCGATGCGCTGGCGCAGCAGCCCGATGTCTTCCTGGAGCGCCTGCCCGTCAACCAGGGCAAGGGTGGTGCGGTGATGGCCGGCCTGCGTCGCGCGGCGAGCCTGGGCTGGACGCACGCGCTGCAGATCGACGCCGACGGCCAGCACGACACGCGCGACGTGCCCGCCTTCGCGGCCGCCGCCGCGGCCGAGCCGGCGCAGCTGATCTGCGGCTGCCCGATCTACGACGACAGCGTGCCCAGGGCGCGCCTGTACGGCCGCTATGCCACCCACATCTGGGTCTGGATCAACACCCTCTCGTTCGCCGTGCGCGACTCGATGTGTGGCTTTCGCATCTATCCGCTGGGCGCCACGCTCGCCTGCGTGAAGAACCAGTACATCGGCCGCCGCATGGATTTCGACACCGAGATTGCGGTGCGGCTGGTGTGGCGCGGCATGAAGGTCACCAACCTGCCGACGCGCGTGCGCTACCCCGAAGACGGTGTCTCGCATTTCCGCGTCTGGCACGACAACGTGCTGATCTCGGCCATGCACACGCGGCTGTTCTTCGGCATGCTGTGGCGCGCACCGCTGCTGCTGTGGCGAAAGCTGGGCGCATGAAGCATTGGGCCTCCATGGGCGAGAGCACCTTCGTGGCCGGCATCTGGCTGCTGTTCGGCGTGCACCGCGTGCTGGGCCGCACGGTGTTCAGCCTGCTGCTGTGGCCGGTGGTGCTTGTCTACTGGCTGGCGCGGCCCACCCTGCGTGCGCACAGCCTCGGCTATCTGCGCCGCGTGCAGCCCGCCGCGGGCTGGCGCGAGGGCCTGGCCCATGTGCGCCTGTTCGCCGAGACCCTGCTTGACAAGCTGCTCGCCATCGCCGGGCGCTACCCGCTGGCGCGCGTGCAGACGCGCGGCGGCGATGCCGTGCATGCCCAGGCCCGCACGGGGCAGGGCGCCGTCCTCGTCACGGCCCACACCGGCTGCCTGGAGCTCTGCCAGGCCCTGGCCGAGGCGCACCCCGACCTCAAGGTCAATGTGCTGGTTCACACCAAGCACGCCGAGAGCTTCAACCGCATCCTCGCGCGGCTGAACCCGCGGCGCGGCGTCGAGCTCATCGAGGTCAGCGAACTCGACATGGGCCTCACGCTCAAGCTCGCCGAGCGCGTCGCAGCCGGTGAGTTCATCGCCATCGCCGGAGACCGCGTGCCCGTGCGCGGCAGCAAGACCGTGCGCATTCCCTTCCTCGGCAGCGACGCCGACTTCCCCGTCGGGCCCTACCTGATCGCCGGCCTGCTGGGTTGCCCGCTCTACCTGATGCTCAGCCTGCACGAGGGCCAGGGCTATGCGCTGGAGTTCGAGCTGCTGGCCGACAGGGTCCACCTGCCGCGCCGCGCCCGCGAGGCGGCGCTGGCCGAGCACGCCCGCCGCTTTGCCGATGCGCTGGCCGCGCGGCTGCAGCGGTCGCCCTACGACTGGTTCAACTTCTACGCTTTCTGGGATCGCCCCCAGATCGACACACATGTCTCGCATCACGTTTGACGGCCGGCGCCTCGCCATCGAGGACATCGTCGCGCTGGCCCACCGCCATGCCACCGCCGAGCTGGGCCGCGCGCCGGAGTTCCAGGCGCGCATCCAGGCCGGTGCCGACTTCGTCGCCCGGCTGCTGGCCGAGGACGGCGTCATCTACGGCGTCACCACCGGCTATGGCGACTCCTGCACCGTGGCCGTGCCGCCGGCCCTGGTGCCCGAGCTGCCGCATCACCTGTACACCTATCACGGCATCGGCGCCGGCGCGCTGCTGAGCGCCGAGCAAACGCGCGCCGTGCTGGGTGCCCGCCTGGCCTCGCTGTGCCAGGGCCTGTCCGGCGTGAGCCTGGACCTGCTGCGCCAGATCGAGACGCTGCTGACGCACGACATCCTGCCGCTGATCCCCAGCGAAGGCTCGGTCGGCGCGAGCGGCGACCTGACGCCGCTGTCCTACCTGGCCGCCGTGCTGTGCGGCGAGCGCGAGGTGCGCGTCAACGGCGAGACGCTGCCGGCTCTGGAGGCACTGCGCGCCGCCGGCGCCACGCCGCTGCGCCTGCGCCCCAAGGAAGGCCTGGCCATCATGAACGGCACGGCCGTCATGACCGGCCTGGCCTGCCTGGCCTTCGCGCGCGCCGACTACCTCGCCAAGCTCGCCACGCGCATCACGGCCATGAACGTCGTCGCCAGTGCCGGCAATGCCCATCACTTCGACGCCACGCTGTTCGCCGCCAAGCCCCACGCCGGCCAGCAGCGTGTGGCCGAGCGCCTGCGCGCCGACCTCACCAGCGACACACCCTCGCGCAACGACCACCGCCTGCAGGACCGCTACTCGCTGCGCTGCGCGCCCCACGTCATCGGCGTTCTGGAAGACGCGTTGCCCTGGCTGCGCCAGCTCATCGAGAACGAGCTCAACAGCGCCAACGACAACCCGCTGATCGACCCGGTCGAGGAGCGCGTGCTGCATGGTGGCCACTTCTACGGCGGCCACATCGCGATGGCGATGGACACGCTCAAGACCGCCGTGGCCAACGTCGCCGACCTGCTCGACCGGCAGCTTGCGCTGCTCGTGGACGCCCGCTACAACCACGGCCTGCCCGCCAACCTCTCCGGCGCCAGCGGCGAGCGCGCGCCCATCAACCACGGCCTCAAGGCGCTGCAGATCAGCGTCTCGGCCTGGACGGCCGAGGCCCTCAAGCAGACCATGCCGGCCTCGGTCTTCAGCCGTTCGACCGAATGCCACAACCAGGACAAGGTCAGCATGGGCACCATCGCCGCCCGCGACGCGCTGCGCGTGCTGGAGCTGACCGAGCAGGTCGTCGCCGCCACGCTGATCGCTGCGCGACAGGGCGTCGAGCTGCGCGACCAGCAGGCGCTGCTGGCGCTGACGCCCAATCTCGCTGGCATGCAGCGCGACCTCGCCGAGCGCCTGCCGCTGATCGTCGAGGACCGTGCACTGGACCGCGAGCTGCGCGGTCTGGTGGACGCCATCCGCACCCGAGCGTGGAGCCTCTATGCCTGAGCTCTGGCACGAGATCGAGCTGACCCCGGCCTTCCACGACCTGGACCCGATGGACATCGTCTGGCACGGGCACTACGTCAAGTATCTGGAGCTGGCGCGCAATGCGCTGATGGCGCGCTTCGACTACGACTACCCGCAGATGCGCGAGTCGGGCTACGCCTGGCCCATCGTCGACATGCGGCTCAAGTACGTGGACATGCTGCCCTACGGCCGCCGCGTCATCGTGCGTGCCGAGATCGTCGAGTGGGAGAACCGCATCAAGGTCGACTACGTCATCCGGGATGCCGTCACGGCCAAGGTCATCCACAAGGCCCACACCATCCAGGTGGCGCTGAACATCGCGACGCGCGAGATGCAATACGTCTGCCCGCCGGTGCTGTGGCGAAAGCTCGGGGTTTTGGAGCCCCCCGACCGCGAGTGCGCGGCCGGCCCCCCAGGGGGGCCAAGCGAGTCTTGGGAGCGGCCCGGCGACCCGCTTGAGGGGCCGGCATGAAGCGCCGCGCGCTGCTGCTCGCCCTGCTGCCCGCCGCGGTGGCGGCCGAGTCGAGCCTGGCGCAGGCCGTGCGCGAGCGCCTGCAGCAGCCCGAATGGCTGCGCGGCGACTTCACGCAGACCAAGAAGGTGCCGGGCTTCGCCAAGCCCCTGGTGTCGACCGGCAACTTCGTCGCCGCGCGTGGCCGCGGCGTGCTGTGGCGCACGCTCAAACCCTTTGCCAGCGAGTTGCGGCTGACGCTCAACGAGATCCGCGCGACCCAGGGCGGCCAGACGGCGATGAGGCTTGACGCATCCCGCGAGCCGGCCGTGCGCGTCA
Organism: uncultured Roseateles sp.; assembly: GCA_963422775.4. GTDB lineage: Bacteria > Pseudomonadota > Gammaproteobacteria > Burkholderiales > Burkholderiaceae_C > Pelomonas. The sequence continues at coordinate 51,613 of CAUJSJ030000128.1, read as the reverse complement.
TCAACACGCTGATGTTCGCGCTGCTCAACGGCGACGTCAGCGGCCTGGCCGAGCTCTTCGAGCTGAGCGGCAGCACCAAGGGCGCGAACTGGCAGCTGGCGCTGGCGCCCATGCCCGGCGCGCTGCAGCAGGTGCTGAAGAAGGTGGAGTTGGAAGGCGACGGCTTTGTGCGCCGCATCCAGCTCTTCGAGGCCAATGGCGACGAGAGCCTGATCCTGCTCGCCAACCAGCGCAGCGACGGCGCCGCCGAGCCGGGCCTCTTTCAGTGAGTCTTGAGCGAACCACCCGGCGCCTCGCGGGCCTGTGGCTCGTGGTCGTGCTCGCCTGCCTGGCCCACAGCGCCTGGTACTGGGGCGTGCACCGCGGCGCGCCCGTGACCGACATGCTGGCCATGCTGCCGCGCGACGAGCAGCGCCCGCTGGCCGCCCAGGCCACGCAGGCCCTGGCCGACGCCGGCTCGCGGCGCGTGACCGTGCTGATTGGCGGTGGCGACAAGGCACAGGCCCAGCGTGCGGCCGATGTCTTTCTGCAGGCGCTGGGCGACATCCCGGCGCGCCACCGCGTCGCCGATGCCGACCAGCAAGCCTGGCTGACTCTGTACACACCGGTGCGCGCCGGTCTGCTGTCGCCCCAGGCCCGCGAGCGCCTGGCGAAGACGCCGACCGAAGAGCTCGCCGACCAGGCCCTGGCCGCGCTGTACCAGCCCGTCGGTGGCCCGCGCGTGGGTGCCTGGGCCGACGACCCGCTCAACCTTTTCAGCCAGTGGCTCGCCGAGCGCGGCCAGAGCAGCCGCGTGCGCGTGGAAGGCGGCCGGCTGATGCTGACCGACCCCGATGCGCCCGAGCGCCACCACGCGCTGGTGCTGATCGAGCTGCCAGGCTCCGGCTTCGAGATCCGTGCGCAGCGCGCGTTGCTGCCGCTGCTGGACGCCGCCACGCAGGCTGCCGAAGGGCAGGGCGCGCGCGTCATCCGCGCTGGCGTGCCGCTGTTCGCCGCCGCCGCGGCCGAGCAGGCCGAGCGCGAGATCCACACCATCGGCCTGGGCTCGCTGCTCGGCATCGTCGCCCTGACGCTGCTGGCCTTCCGGTCCATCCGCCCGCGCCTGCTTGTCGCGCTGTCGATGGCGGTGGGTCTGTGCGTGGCCACGTCGGTCAGCCTGCTGGCTTTCGGCGAACTGCACCTGGTCACGCTCATCTTCGGCGCGAGCCTGCTCGGCGTGGCCGAGAACTACGGCAGCAACTACTTCAGCGCGCGCCAGGGCCTGCAGGCCGGCGAGCGTTGGGCGATGTTGGCGCGCCAGATTCCCATCGTCAGCCTCGCGATGGCAACGACCGTCATCGGCTACGCGCTGCTGGCCGTGCCGCCCTTCCCCGGCCTGCGCCAGATCGCGGTGTTCTCGGCGGCGGGCCTCGTTGCGGCCTTCGTCACGGTGCTGTGGTGGTTCCCGCTGCTGGACGGCGCCGGCCGCATGGCGCCGACGCGCTTTGCCGACTGGCTGGGCTCGCGGCGCGCGCTGTGGCCGAGCCTGACGGGGCGCGGGCTGACCGTGCTGCTCGTGTTGTCCGGCCTGCTGGCCGCGGTCGGCGCGAGCCGGCTGCGCTTCGACGACGACATCCGCCAGCTGCAGTCCGCGCCGCCCGCCCTCGTCGCCCAGCAGCGCGAGTTCGCGCGCCTGATGCAGGCGCCGGGGCTCGCGCAGTTCTTCGTCGTGCAGGGGCGCGACGAGCAGCAGCTGCTGGAGCGCGAGGAAGCGCTGACGGCGCAGCTGCGCAGCTTGAAGCTGGGCGCGCAGGCGGTCAGCGACTGGCTGCCTTCGCTGCGCCGCCAGCGCGAGGATGCCGAGCTCGCTTCGCGGCGCGTGGCCGAGCTGCGGCCGGTGCTGGCCGAGAAGCTGGGCCAGCCTGTCGCGCCGGCCACGGCTGCGTCCGCGCAGCTCGCGCCCGAGGCCTGGCTGGCCAGCCCCGCCAGCGAACCCGTCCGCGCCCAGTGGCTGGGTCGCCTGGGCGATGGCTTCGCCACCGTCGTGCTGCTGCGCGGCGCCGAATCGGCCGACACCCGCGCCGCGCTGGCCGCGCTGAAACTCGACGGCGCCACCTGGGTCGACAAGGTTGGCGAGGTCAGCGCGCTGCTGGGGCGCTACCGCCAGCTGATGTCGGCGGTGCTGGTGCTGGGCTTCGTGCTGACCTGGGCCGCGCTGGCCTGGCGTTTCGGCCGTGCCGCCTGGCGCGCGCTGGCGCCCACGGCGCTCGCCTGCGTGCTGACCGTTGCCTTGCTTGCCATCGCCGGCCAGGTCTTGCAGCTCTTTCACATCCTGCCCCTGCTCATCCTGCTGGGTCTGGGCGTGGACTACGGCATATTCCTGCTCGAACAGCCCGGGCGCGCTGAAACCCGGCCTTTTCTGTCGGTGACGCTGGCCGCCGCGTCTACCCTGTTGTCTTTCGGCCTGCTGGCGTTGTCGGGCACGCCTGCTCTGCATGCCTTTGGCCTGACCCTGCTTCTTGGCGTCTTTCTCGCCTGGCTGCTCACCCCATTCTTCCTGCCCCATGCTTGAGACCAAGAAGTTCTCCCCAGCGAAGCAGCGTGCCTTCGACGCCCGCTTCGAAGCCCAGAAGATCGCCTTCGGCCCGGTCGTCTTCCATTGCGTTCACTACGCCTGGAAGCGCGGCGTGCTGGAGGCCCTGGGCGACGCAGGGGAGCGCGGCGTCACGCTCGACGAGCTGGAAGCCACCGGGCAGTGGAGCCGCTATGCGCTGAAGCTGGTGCTGGAATCCTGCCTGTCGGCCGGCGTCGTGATGATTGAGGGCGGCCGCTGGCAGCTCGACAAGACGGGCTTCTGCCTGATCTCCGACGACATCACGCGCGTCAACTTCGACTTCATCCACGACGTCTGCTACCAGGGCCTGTTCGAGCTGGCGCGGTCGCTGGACGCCGGCAAGCCGCTGGGGCCCTGGCCCACCTGGGCGACTGGCCCAGCATCTATCCCGTGCTGTCGGAGCTGCCAGAGCCGGCGAAGTCGAGCTGGTTCGCCTTCGACCACCACTACTCGGACACCTCCTTCCCCGACATCCTGCCCGACGTGTTCGCCACCGCGCCGCGCCGGCTGATGGACATCGGCGCCAACACCGGCAAGTTCAGCCGCGCCGCGCTGGACTGCGACGCGCGCGTCGAACTCCATCTCGTCGACCTGCCCCAGCAGCTCGACGTGGCCGCAGCCAATCTCACGGCCGACGGCCTGCGCGGGCGCGCTCATCTGCATCCGTGCAATCTGCTCGACCCGGCCGCCGCCCTGCCGGCCGGCATGGACCTGGTGTGGATGAGCCAGTTCCTCAGCTGCTTCGGGGAGGCCGAGATCGCCAGCATCTTCCAGCGCGTGGCCGCCTGCCTGGCCGACGGCGGCCAGGTGCTGGTGATGGACACCTTCTGGGACCGCCAGCGCTACGACATCGCCGCCTTCTGCCTCATCAACACCTCGCCCTACTTCACGGCGATGGCCAGCGGCAACAGCAAGATCTATGAGAGTGCCGACTACATCCGCCTGGCCGAAGCCGCCGGCCTGCGCCTGCTGACGGCGCGCGATGGCATCGGCTACTGCCACAGCCTGCTGAGGTTCGCCCGCGCATGAACCGCCGCCTGCTGCTGACTGCATTGCTGCTGGCAGGCTGCGCGGGCGCGCCGCCAGCGCCCAGCGCGCTGCCGCTGCTGCGCCTGCCGCCGGCAGCGCTTGGCGGCGCGCGGTTTGCGCTCAACCAACGGCTGACCGTCACGCGGCTGGACCAGCCCGATGCGCCGCCGCAGCGCGTCGACGTGCAGTTGCAGCTCGACGCCTCGGCCCTGCTGCTGGCCGGCTTTGCCTTTGGCCAGCGCGTGCTGCTGATGCAGTGGGACGGCCGCGATCTGCAGGTGCAGCGCCACCCGATGCTGCCGGCCGAGGTGGACACCGGCCGCATGCTGCGCGACCTCTGCCTGACCTTCTGGCCTGCCGAGGCCGTGCGCGCCGCCCTGCCCGACGGCTGGGCCTGGGTGCCGACCGCCGCGGGGCAGGAGCTGCAGCAAGGCGGGCAAGCCCGGCTGGTTGTCCGGCGCCCGGGCGCGAACATCGTCGAGATCGTCAACCCCGCCGAGGGCTATCGCTTGTTGATCGAGTCCCAGCCGCAGGAGGGCGCGTGATCTACCTGCAAGTTCCCGGCGTCATCTGCGCGGCCGGTCATGACTTGGCCGCATTGCGCGACGCCGTGTTTGCCAGTGAGCCTGGCGGCGTGGCCCTGAACGGCACGGTCTGGCCGGGGCACGAACTCCATCTGGGCGCGGTGCGAGCGGCCCTGCCGTCCGTCGACGACCTGCCGCTGCAGCAGCGCAGCCGCAACAACGCGCTGCTGCTCGCGGCCCTCGCGCAGATTCGAGATCAAGTGGACGTGGCCATCGCCCGCCACGGCGCGGATCGTGTCGGTGTGGTGCTCGGCACCAGCACCTCGGGCGTTGCAGAAGGCGAGGCTGCCATCGCTGCGCTGACCCGCGATGGCCAGCTGCCGGCGGGCTTCCATGTCGAGCAGCAGGAACTGGGCTCGCCCGCGCTGATGCTGACTGAAGCGCTGGGCCTGGGCGGGCCGCGCTACGTCGTCTCCACGGCCTGCTCGTCCGGCGCCAAGGCCCTGGCCAGCGGCGCGCGGCTGCTGAAGGCCGGCCTGTGCGACGCCGTGCTCGTGGGCGGTGTGGACGCGCTGTGCGGCATGACGGTGGCGGGCTTCGCGGCACTGGAGTCGGTGGACGCCGCGCGCTGCCGGCCGATGAGCGCGACGCGTGCCGGCATCAACATCGGCGAGGGTGCGGCGCTGTTCGTGCTGAGCCGAGAACCGTCTGCCGTGCGACTGTCCGGCTGGGGCGAAAGCTCGGATGCCCACCACATCTCGGCGCCCGAGCCCGGCGGCCGCGGTGCGCTGGCCGCGATGCGCGAGGCGCTGGCGCGTGCCGGCCTCACGCCGGCCGACATCGGCTACCTGAACCTGCACGGCACCGCCACGCCGCAGAACGATGCGATGGAAAGCCGCGCCGTGGCCGAGCTGTTCGGCCTGGACCTGCCCTGCTCATCCACCAAGCCGCTGACGGGCCATGCGTTGGGCGCCGCCGGCGCGATCGAGGCGGCCATCGCGTGGCTGACGGTGGCAGGCGACGGCCGCCTGCCCGTCCATCACTTCGACGGCCAGCGCGATGCCGGGCTGCCGCAGATCGAGCTCGTCGCACCGGGCCAGCGCCTGCCGCAGGCGCCGCGGCACGTCATGAGCAATTCCTTCGCTTTCGGCGGCAACAACGCGTCGCTGGTGCTGAGCCATGTCTGAACTGCCTCCCATCGCCGAACTGGTTCCTCACCAGGGCCCGATGTGCCTGCTCGACCGCGTCATCGCCGCCGAGGGCGAGCGCCTGAGCGCCGAGGTCGTCGTGCCCGCGCAAGGGCTGTTCAGCCACGCCGACGGCGTGGGCGCCTGGGTCGGCATTGAATACATGGCCCAGGCCGTGGCCGCCTGGGCCGGCTGGCAGGCGCGTGCGCAGGGGCATGCCCCTCGCATCGGCCTGCTGCTGGGCACGCGGCGCTACCGCTGCAGCGTGCCGCGATTTGCTGCGGGGCAGCGCCTGCAGGTCGACATCGAGCGCGGCTACCAGGCCGACAACGGGCTGGGCCAGTTCGAGTGCCGCATCCACGCGGACGGCGTGGAACTGGCCAGTGCATTGCTGACAGTGTTCGGTCCCGAAGACCCGAGCGCCTTTTTGAATGGAGAAGACGTATGAGCCTCGCACGGCCGCCCGAAGAGGCGAATTCCCGCCTGGCGGGACAGCGCGAAGCGCGAAGGGTGCCCCAATGAGTACGGTGCTCGTCACCGGGTCGAGCCGCGGCATCGGCCGCGCGATCGCGCTGCGCCTGGCGCAGGATGGCTACGACCTTGTCCTGCATTGCCGCAATCAGCGCGAGCAGGCCGACGCCGCTGCGGCCGAGATCCAGGCGCTGGGCCGCACGGCCCGCGTGCTGCAGTTCGATGTGGCCGACCGCGAGGCGACTGCCAGCGCGTTGCTCGCCGATGTCGAGACCCATGGCTGCTACTACGGCGTGGTCTGCAATGCTGGTATCGCGCGTGACGGCGCCTTCCCGGCGCTGACCGGCGAGGACTGGGATGCCGTCATCCACACCAACCTCGACGCCTTCTACAACGTGCTGCAGCCGCTGACGATGCCGCTGGTACGGCGCAAGCAGCCGGGCCGCATCGTCACGCTGGCCTCGGTGTCGGGGATCATGGGCAACCGCGGCCAGGTCAACTACAGCGCGGCCAAGGCCGGCATCATCGGCGCGACCAAGGCGCTGGCGGTGGAGCTGGCCAGCCGCAGGATCACCGTCAACTGCGTGGCGCCGGGACTGATCGCGACAGACATGATCGACACGGCGTTGGTTGAAGAAGCGCTGAAAATCATCCCCGCCAAGCGCGTGGGCCGGCCTGAAGAGGTGGCGGCGCTGGTGAGTTTCCTGATGAGTGAGGACGCGGCCTACATCACGCGACAAGTGATCTCGGTCAACGGGGGGATGGTGGGATGAGTACAGGCAAGCGCGTGGTGATCACGGGCATCGGCGCGCTGTCGCCGCTGGGGCATGACGTCGAGACGGTGCTGGACAGCCTGCGGGCAGAGACCAACAAGGTCCAGGTCATGCAGGACTGGGCGGCCTACGAAGGCCTGAACACCCAGGTCGGCGTGCCCTGCGCGCCCTTCGAGCTGCCGGCCGACCGCTACAACCGCAAGAGCATGCGCAGCATGGGCCGCGTGGCGCAGATGGCGACGCGCTCGGCCGAGCTGGCGCTGCAGCAGGCGGGCCTGATCGGCGACCCGCTGGTCACCAGCGGCAAGCTCGGTGTGAGCTTCGGCAGCTCCAGCGGCACGCCCAGCGCCGTCGGCGACTTCGGCCGCATGATCAGCGCCAAGAGCATCGAGGGCATCAACGCCAACACCTACGTGAAGATGATGTCGCACACGGCGACCGTCAACATCGCGGTGTTCTTCGGCATCACCGGCCGCATCATCACGACGAGCAGCGCCTGCACCTCGGGCAGCCAGGGCCTGGGCTATGCCTACGAGGCGGTGCAAAGCGGCAAGCAGATCGCCATGCTGGCCGGCGGCGCCGAGGAGCTGGACCCAACGCAGGCGGCCGTGTTCGACACGCTGTTCGCCACCAGCACCAAGTACAACAACCAGCCGCGCCTGACGCCGCGCCCCTTCGACGCGGACCGCGACGGCCTGGTGCTGGGCGAAGGTGCCTGCACCTTCTTGCTGGAGGAGTACGAGCATGCCAAGGCGCGCGGCGCCCACATGCTCGGCGAGATCGTCGGCTACGGCACCAATTGCGATGGCACGCACGTCACGCAGCCGCAGTCCGCCACGATGGGTCAGGCCATGCAGCTGGCGCTGGACGATGCCGGTCTGCCCGCTTCGGTCATCCCCTATGTCAATGCCCACGGCACGTCGACGGACCAGGGCGATGTGGCCGAGAGCCAGGCCACGCAGGCCGTGCTGGGCAGCCGCACGATGATCTCTTCGCTGAAGAGCTACATGGGCCACACGCTGGGTGCCTGCGGCGCGCTGGAGGCCTGGATGACGCTGGAGATGATGAAGGCCGGCTGGTTCGCACCGACGCTGAACCTGCGCGAGGTGGACCCGCGCTGCGGCGAGCTGGACTACGTGCTCGGCGGTGGCCGCAAGCTCGAAACCGAGTTTGCGATGACCAATAATTTCGCGTTCGGCGGCATCAACACGTCGCTGATCCTGCGTCGGCTCTGAGCCGGTCGCTCTATCCACGACAGCCACAAGGAGGACGATCCATGACAACAAAGAACCGCACCCGCGCCGCTCTGGTCGCGCTCGGTCTGGGCCTGGGCCTGTGCCTGGGCACGGCGATGGCCCGTGACGAGCCCATGCTGGTGCCCGACCGCATCAGCGTGCAGGGCAAGCCGGAGATCAACCAGGCCAAGCTGCACGAGGTGCTGATCCGCGCCGCCTCGCGCCGCAATTGGACCGTGGAGGCCGACGCCCCCGGCGAGATGGTGCTCAAGCAGAGCCGCCAGGGCAAGCACGAGGCCACGGTGAAGGTGGCCTACGACGACGCCAGCTACCAGCTCAGCTACGTCAGCAGCTACAACCTCAACGCCAACCCGGATCGCCAGCGCATCCATCCGACGTACAACATGTGGCTGCGCAACCTGAGCAGCGACATCACGAGCGAGATCTCGCTGGTCAACGTGAAGTGAATGTGACCCGGGCGCGCCGCGCCCGGACTGAACCTCGTCCAAGGAGCCATTCATGAAATCTCGTTTCGTCGCGCTGACCGCCGTCGCGGCGCTGTCCAGCCTGCCCGCGTTCGCGCGCGACACCGTGCTTCACATCCCGCTGGCCGACGTGCTGGCCATGCCCGAGGCACAGGGCAAGCTGGATGCCGACATGCGCTTCCTGCTCGCCGGCCAGCCCATGCCCAAGGTCATCAAGCGCTTCTCGACCGATGTGAGCAACCCCAAGACCAACGGCGTCGGCAAGAGCGACGAGTTTGGCTGCAAGTGGGCCGCGCTGACCGCGTTGATCAACCTGCAGAACAGCGCCAAGCGCGAGGGCGCCAACGCCGTCATCGACATCGTCAGCTACTACAAGAAGGTCGAGTACAAGAGCGCGACGAACTTCGAGTGCCACGCGGGCGCCATCATCATCGGCGTGGCATTGCGGGGCACCTACGCCAAGGTTGCCGACTGACGCAGCCATGCTGTGCCTGCTGGCGCCACAGCCCGCCGTGCGGGCCGAAATGGCGCCGGCCACCGACTGGCTGACACCCTCCGAAACCGCGAGGCTGATGGCGCTGGGTACCGAGGCGCGACGCGACAGCTTCCTGGCCGGTCGCTGGCTGGCCCGCCGCGCGGTGCAGCGCTGGTTGGGCACCGAGGCGCTGCCCGTGCTGGCCGTGGTGGACAGCGGAGCTTGCCACGTTGCCGATGTCGGCGGCACTCATGTCTCGATCAGCCACAGCGCCGGCTTCGTGGCCTGCGCCGCGGCCGGCGTGCCGGTGGGCGTCGATGTCGAAAGCCTGGCCCGCCCGCGCAATCAGCTGGCGCTGGCCGAGGCCGTGCATGGCCCGGCCCAGCGCGAGCGGCTGGCCGCGCTGCCGGCCGATGCACGCGCGCTGGCCTTCCTGCAGTGGTGGACCTTGAAGGAAGCCTGGCTGAAGGCGCGCGGCCAAGGCCTGGACTTCGCGCTGATGCGGTCGCTGGCGTTCGAAGATGACGTGGGCGGTGACATGGCCGTCACGCGCGTTGGCGACCTCGTGCTGGCCATCGCCGCCGACCCGGTGCTCCCGCTTCACCTCGAAGGCCCGGCCGGTGCCGTCTGGCAGCGCAGCCGCTCACGCTTGCTGAGTTAACCCGGCTTGCGCGCGACGCAGTTCAGCAGCGTCTCCTCGCGCTCCCTGGGCACACCGAAGCCCAGCCATTCCAGCGCGCCCAGGTCCTTGCGGCTCCACCACAGGTAGGGTGTGCTGATGTGCTCGGGCTTCACCTCGAAGCCGGCCGTGCCCAGCATGGCCAGGAACTCCGGCGCGCTGCGCTGCACGTGCATGGGGTGGCGGAACAGCAGCCGGATGACCCAGCTGTGGATGTAGGCGCGGGTGCTCTCGGCCAGCAGCAGGTGGCCGCCAGGCTTGAGCACGCGCAAGACCTCGGCCAGCGCGGCGCTCTGGTCGACGATGTGGTGCAGGGTCTGGTGGCAGAGCACCAGGTCCACCGATGCGTCCGGCAACGGGATGGCTTCGGCATGCGCGTGGTGCAGCGTGACCGGCACACCAGCGGCCTGGCGCATCGCGTCGCAGCGCGCATTGAAGTCGGGCTCGGGGTCGAGGGCGTGGATGTGGCTCGGGCGAAAGCGCTCGGCCAGCTCCGGCAGCGAGTGGCCCTGGCCGGTGCCGATGTCCAGCACGACGCCCTCGGTCGGCAGGTCAGGCGCCAGCCGCTGCAGGTCGTTGAGGGCGCGCTGCAGCACGTGCACGCGCCAGGTCGGTGTGGACAGGAACCACAGGCCGAAGCGTGTCTCGGGAACGAAGGCGGGCGCCGGGGTCGCGGCCGAGGAGGTCGGGAAAGAGGTCATGGCTTGGCTGGGGCTGGGCGCCCGTCCTGGCGAGCGGCCGCGATGATAGGGGCTGGCAGGGCTGCCGTCTGGGCGGGCAGCTCTAGCCAGTCGATCTGGCCGCGCGCCAGCCGCAACAGCAGCTTGTGGCCGATCTTGAAGTTCCAGTTGAAGCTGGTCTGCAGCACGACGACGGCCAGGCGGCTGTCGCGCTGTACGCCCAGGTAGGCGGTGTGGCCGACCGCCATGCCGACCTGGTTGGTGATGGGCATGCCGTCGAAGTCGTCGGTGACCCAGGCGATGCCGGGCGCGTCCTGCGGTTGGGCGTGGCGCACGCGCAGGTTGTCCGCGAGCAGGCCGTGCAGGGGGCCGGCGTCGAGATGGGCGACGGCGAAGTCCAGCAGGTCGGCGGCCGTCGAGTACAGCGCAGCCGAGCCCTGCATCGCGGCGGGGAAGCGCCAGTCGGCCACGGGCCGGCCGCGCGGCATGAAGTAGGGCTGGTCGCCGGCGTGGCCTTGGGCGCGATGGGTGCTGCCGGGGTCGAAGCCGGTGCGGGCCAGTTGCAGCGGCGCCAGCACCTTGTCGGCGAGCAACTCGCCGAGCGGGCGGCCGGTGCGGGCCTCGATGGCCATGCCGATCAGCGCGTAGCCGATGTTGGAATAGGCGGGCGCCGGGTGGGGCGGTGGCGTGAATCCGGCCATGAAGCGCGTCAGGCCATCGGCATCGAGCACGCCGTAGAAGTTGCTGCCCGTGAAGGTGAAGTGCAGCAGGCCCGTCAGCATCGTCAGGTCGGTGGGCTGGCGCGGCAGGCCGGCGCTGTGGGTGGCCAGCTGCAGCAGCGTCAGCCGTGCGGCCTCAGGCTTCAGCGGCATGGCGGGCAGCAGCTGGCCTAGACAAGATGGCTTCGTGATGTCGGGCGGCCCGACCCCTGCGATGCCGTAGGTTGCAGGCGCAAGGGCTGCAGAGCTACACCAAGGCACCCGGCAGGCGGTCTGCCGGGGCGTTGCGAGTGAGCAAGGAGTCGGGCCATGGGCAAGGAATCTAGCACCCTGTTCGTCGGGTTGGACGTCCACAAGGACAGCATCGACATCGCCGTGGCGGACGCGCCGCGCGACGCCGAGATCCGGCATGTCGGCAGCATCAAGGGCGATCTCGCGTCCCTGGACAAGGCCGTGCGCAAACTCGTCAGTCGCGGCCAGCCGCTGCACATCGTCTACGAAGCCGGCCCGTGCGGCTTTGTCATCCAGCGCCACCTCTGCGCCCAGGGCCTGCGCTGCGATGTGGTCGCCCCGTCCAGCATCGCCCGCCCACCTGGCGAGCGCATCAAGACCGACCGGCGCGATGCCATGCTGCTGGCCCGGCTCGCGCGCTCGGGCGACCTCTCGGTGGTGCGCGTGCCCGATGCGGCCGACGAATCCGTGCGTGACCTAGTGCGTGCCCGCGAGGACGCCGTGCGTGAGCAGCGCAATGGCCGTCACCGCCTCAAGGCGCTGCTGCTGCGCAACGGCATTCCCTACGCCGGCAAGTCCTCGTGGACGGCGGCGCACCTGCGCTGGCTGGCCACGGTCAAGCTCGGCCATACGGCCCAGCAGATCGCCTTCCAGGAATATCTGCACGCCATCACTCAAGCCGGCGAGCGCATCGCCCGCTTAGAGCAGGCGCTGCGCGACGCGCTGCCGCACTGGCGCTTGCTGCCCGTGGTGCAGGCGCTGCAAGCCCTGCGCGGCGTGCAGTTGATCGCGGCGATGACGCTGGTGGCGGAGTTGCAGGACTTCCTGCGCTTCGAGTCGCCGCGCCAGTTAATGGCCTACCTGGGACTGGTGCCCACGGAGCACAGCTCCGGCCCCAAGCGCCGGCAAGGCGCGATCACCAAGGCGGGCAACAGCGCAGCGCGACGCATGCTGGTCGAAGTGGCCTGGCATTACCGGATGGAGCCCCGGGTGAGTCCGATCATCGCGGCACGCCAGGACGGGCTGCCCGAGTGCGTGACGCAGATCGCGTGGAAGGCGCAGACGCGGCTGTGCAACAAGTTCAAGCGCTTGAGCGCGCGCCGGCTCATGAAGACCAAGGCCGTGGTGGCGGTGGCGCGCGAGCTGGCCGGGTTCGTGTGGGCGATCGGGCGCGAGGTGCAGCTCTCGGGCTGGGCGGGCATCAAGCCACCGCTGCCGGTGGTAGCCGCGTGAAGGTCGTCCTGATGAACAGCGCCGCGCCAAGGAGGTGACACACCCGCATTTGCACCAGAGGCCGGACGGGGAACGCGGCGCAGCCGCGGCCATCAAGGGAACCCTCGACCACGTTATTGAGCGTGAACGCCGCGCGAGTGGCCGGATCGACCTCAGCCCCTAGACCGAAGGCAGCCCTGCGACGAACACTTGTCTTGAGGTAGCCAACCCTCGCATATCAGCATGATCAACCGTCGCGCATCCACATCGGGTGGCAACTCAGGCTCCGTCGCGTTCCCCGTCCGGCAACAGGTTCAGTTCAATATCTGCACCGCAGAGGACCGGGTCTTGCCGCTTGACAGGAAGAAGCCATATCAACGTGTCTTCCCAGTGCAGCTGGCCTTCGTCCACCAGCACGGCCAGCAGCGCGCCGACATAGCCCTTGGTCAGCGAACCGATGGGAAAGCGCGTGTCCGGGGCCAGCGGCCCGCCGCCCGTCTCGCCGCGGCCGTAGCTGAAGAAGTGGCGGCGGCCGTCCGGCGTGGCCACGCCGACGATGAGGCCGGGCGTTTCGTGCGCCGCCAGCACCGGCTGCACGAGGCGATCGACGCCCGCATGCAGCGGCTCGTGCAGCGGCGCGGTGCCGGCGGCCTCGCCCTCCTGGCGGGTCATGTGGCCGCAGGCGCCCAGCAGCGCCAGCCAGCACAGCAGCAGCGCACGCCTCACGGCTTCATCATCAGCAGCGAGTGCCAGAAGCCGGGGATGCGTTGCACGGGCTCGCCCACGGCGACGGTGCGCGCCAGCGCGACGGCCTCGATGTCCTCGCCCTGGCCGTAGAACGGCTGCGCCGACACGCGCAGGCCCTGCCGGCGTGCGCTGCTGACGAGCAGCTGCAGGTATTCGGCCAGGTGCTCGGCGGTGAAGGGGTTGGGGTCGTGGAAGGTCACGACGACGGGGATGACGCCCTGCACCAGCGGCAGCTCGCCCGCCAGCACGCGGGGCCTCAGCAGGTCCATCTGGTAGTCCATGTGCTGACGACGGCGCGGGCTGCCGTAGGGCGGGATGAGCTTGCCGTCGTTGGCAGTGACGTCGGTCAGCAGCGCGCGCAGGCCGGCGTCGGCGTAGGTGGTGAGGGTGCGGTCGTCATAGGCCCACATCGGTGGGCGCACAAGGCGGGGTGCGGCGCCGAGTTCGGCGTGGTCGGCCAGGCCCAGCTGCAGCGAGTCGCGCAGCGTGTCGGTGGCCATGCCGAGGTGGTTGGAGTGGCCCGGCGTCGCCGTGTGGAAGCCCAGCACATGGCCCTGCGCCAGCTCGCGGCGGATCAGCTCGCGACCCATGGGTGTACCGCCGCCGTTGGTGGCGCGGGTCTGCACGAAGAAGAGGGCCTTGATGCCCGGCTGCACCGGGTTGCGGGCCAGCGTGCGCAGCACCTGCTCGGTGGGGTTGGGCGCGCCGCGGATGCTGGGCCCGTCGTCGAAGGTCAGCAGAAAGCGCAGCGGCGGCGTGTCGGGCGCGGCAGGCCGCTTGGGCGCCGAGCGGCAGCCGCCGAGCAGCGCCAGGGCGGCCAGCACGAGACAGAGGAACAGGGAGCGCACGAGACCGTCTAGGCCCCTGGGGCGGGGCGCGGTTTTTCCGGAGGCGCGATTCTATGGACGCTGCCGTGGCGCCCGGCCCTCGATCAAGGGGTGGCTGGACGGACAATGCCGGCCCATGACCGACGACCTCATCACCCTGCAGGCGCCCGACGGCGCGAGCCTGAGCCTGTCGCGCCAGGGCGCTCATCTGCTGTCCTGGAAGCCCGCCGGCGCGCCGGAGCAGCTCTACCTCTCCCCGCGCAGCGAGTTCGTGCCGGGCAAGGCAGTCCGTGGCGGCGTGCCGGTGTGCTTCCCGCAGTTCGCCGAGCGCGGCCCGCTGCCCAAGCATGGCTTTGCCCGGACGCTGCCGTGGGAGCTGGTCCTGCAGCAGCAGGGCAAGGACGACGCGCTGGCCGTCATGCGCCTGCGTGACAGCGACGAGACGCGCAAGCTCTGGCCGCATGCCTTCGAGCTGGAGCTGAGCGTGCGCGTCGGCGGGCACAGCCTGGACATCGAGCTGGCCTGCGAGAACATCGGCGATGCACCGCTGCAGTTCACCGCGGCCCTGCACACCTATCTGCGTGTGGCGGACCTGGACGCGGTCAGCGTCGAAGGCCTGGCTGGGCTGCGCTACTTCGACAGTGTCAAGCAGGCCGAGGCGTTGCAGCGCATGGACCTGTTGCTGACCGGCGAGAAGGGCGTGCTGGACCTGGACCGCATCTACTTCGGCGTCAAGGAGCGCCCGCTGCTGCTGGCCGAGGGCCGCCGCCAGGTCGTCATCCGGCAGCAGGGCTTCGACGATGCGGTGCTCTGGAACCCCGGCCCCGAGCGCTGCGCCAAGCTGGCGGACATGCCGCCCGAGGGCTGGAGCGAGATGCTTTGCGTCGAGGCCGCGAGCATCGGCCGCCCGATCGAGTTGCAGCCGGGTGAGAGCTGGGTGGGGCGGCAAAGCCTCGGCTTGCTCTGAATCAGCTGGCGGCGCAGGGCACCGCCGATAATCCAGCGATGTTCGCCGCCCTGCAAAACGACACCTTCCTGCGCGCCTGCCTGCGCCAGCCCACCACCCACACGCCCGTCTGGCTGATGCGCCAGGCCGGGCGTTACCTGCCCGAGTACCGCGCCACGCGCGAGAAGGCCGGCAGCTTCATGGGGCTGGCGACGAACACCGACTTCGCCACCGAGGTGACGCTGCAGCCGCTGGAGCGCTATCCGCTGGACGCGGCCATCCTGTTCAGCGACATCCTGACCGTGCCCGACGCGATGGGCCTGGGCCTGAGCTTCCAGCAGGGCGAGGGGCCGAAGTTCGCCAGGGTTGTGCGCGACGAGGCGGCCGTGTCGGCGCTGGAAGTGCCCGACATGGACAAGCTGCGCTACGTGTTCGACGCGGTCACGTCCATTCGCCGCGCGCTCAACGGCCGCGTGCCGCTGATCGGCTTCTCCGGCAGCCCGTGGACGCTGGCCTGCTACATGGTCGAGGGTGGCGGCTCGGACGACTACCGGCTCGTCAAGAGCCTGATGTACGCCCGCCCGGATCTGATGCACCGCATCCTGGACGTGAACGCGCGCGCCGTGGCGGCCTATCTGAACGCGCAGATCAAGGCCGGTGCCCAGGCCGTCATGTTGTTCGACTCCTGGGGCGGCGTGCTGGCCGATGGCGCCTTCCAGCAGTTCAGCTTGGCCTACTCGCGCCAGGTGCTGAGCCAGGTGAAGACCGAGCACGAGGGCCAGCGCATCCCGCGCATCCTGTTCACCAAGGGCGGCGGCCTGTGGTTGGACGAAATCGCCGACGCGGGTGCCGACGTCGTGGGGCTGGACTGGACGATGAACCTCGGTAGCGCGCGTGCCCGCGTCGGCGACCGGGTTGCGTTGCAGGGCAATCTCGATCCCAACGTGTTGTTCGCGCCGCCCGACGCCGTGCGCGCCCAGGCCCGCGCGGTGCTGGACAGCTTCGGCAAGCCCACGGCGGGCAGCGGCCACGTCTTCAACCTCGGCCACGGCATCAGCCAGTTCACGCCGCCCGACAGCGTGACGGCGCTGGTGGACGAGGTGCACAGCCACTCCCGCAGGCTGCGCGCAGCGCCTTGACAGGGCCGTCAAATCTGCACTTGCCCCGTGACTTATCCCCAATTGTTGGGGGGCGAGCGAAGACGGCATTATTTGGTGCGGTGCGCCTAAGAGTTTTCCCGAATCCGTGCTAAGTGTTTGATTTTCAAGGCAGTGCGCAAAACGGCCGTGGGAGCGGATGGCGGGCGGCATGGCGCGAAAGCGGCTGCCTTCGGCACTCGCGGGGGGATTTGCTCACAAACTTATCCACAGAATTTGTGGGCAACTCACAAGCCTTTAAGAATCATGCACTTGCGGCTAATTGCTGAGCCACTGCTTCACAAGAAGCGTGGAGCTGTGCATGACTGAAACGGCCGGCCCCACGACGGTGCGCGTCGCCGTTGATGCACCTCAGCACAGCGGCCTGAACGGCCCTCTTGATTACGCCAGTGAGCAGGTGCTCGCATCCGGCTCACTGGTGCGCGTGCCGCTGGGCAAGCGCGAGTTGCTGGGCATTGTCTGGCCGGGCGAACAAGCCGCCACGCCGGAGGTTGCGTTGCGCCCGGTGGCCGCCGTTTTCGATGCCCTGACGCCGCTGGGCGCCGACTGGTGCCGGCTGCTGGATTTCGCAGCCGGCTACTACCAACGCAGCGTGGGCGAACTGGCCAGCGCGGTGTTGCCGCCGCAGTTGCGCGAGCTGTCACCCGACCAGTTGGCCGCGCGGCTGCGCAAGCTGGACCGCAAGGCGGCCAAACCCGTTGCCGTGCCCGACCCGGTCAGGCCCGAGCTGGCGCCCGAGCAGGCCGAGGCCGTGGCGCGCATTTCGGCCCAGATGGCCGCCGCCAGCCCCAAGCCCTTGCTGCTGTTCGGCGTGACCGGCAGTGGCAAGACCGAGGTCTATCTGCGCGCCGCCGAGGCCGCGCTGGCGGCCGGCCGCCAGGTGCTGGTGCTGGTGCCCGAGATCAACCTGACGCCGCAGCTCGAAGCCCGCTTCACCGAGCGCTTCGCGGCGCTGTTGCCGCAGCCGGCGGCCATCGTGTCGCTGCACAGCGCGCTGACGCCCGCTCAGCGCCTGCAGAACTGGCTGGCTGCACACCTCGGCCGCGCGCGGCTGGTGCTGGGCACGCGGCTGGCGGTGTTCGCGTCGCTGCCGGATCTGGGGCTGATCGTCGTCGACGAGGAGCATGACCCCTCCTACAAGCAGCAGGACGGCGCCCGCTACTCGGCACGCGACCTGGCCGTGTGGCGCGCGCATGACCTGAAGATTCCTGTCGTGCTCGGCTCCGCGACGCCGTCGCTGGAGAGCTGGCAACACGCCGAGTCGGGGCGATATGAGCGGTTGACGCTGGCTGCGCGTATCGGGGGCGGCGCGCTGCCCAGGGTGCGCCTGTTCGACATGAAGTCGCTGCCGCCCTCCGCCGGGGTGACGACGGCGCTGACGGCGCCGCTGCTGGCCGCGCTGAAGGAGCGACTGGAGCGCGGCGAACAAAGCCTGGTCTTCCTGAACCGGCGCGGCTACGCCCCGGTGCTGCATTGCGGCGAATGCCAGTGGAAGAGCGACTGCCCGCACTGCAGCGCCTGGCGCGTCTTCCACAAGCGCGACCGCACGCTGCGCTGCCACCACTGCGGCTTCACCGAGCGCGTGCCGAGCGCCTGCCCCAACTGCGGCAACCACGACATCGCCCCCATCGGCCGTGGCACCGAGAAGCTGGAAGAGCAGCTGGGCGAAGCGCTGCCCGGTGCGCGCGTGCTGCGCATCGATGCCGACTCCACGCGGCGCAAGGGCGAGCTTCAGGCGCAGCTGCAGGCCGTGCATGACGGCGACGTCGACATCCTGGTCGGCACGCAGATGATCACCAAGGGGCACGACTTCCGGCGCATCCGCTTCGTTGCTGCGGTGAACCCGGACGGGGCGCTGTTCAGCAGCGACTTCCGGGCGCCGGAGCGGCTGTTCGCGCTGCTGATGCAGGCCGGCGGGCGCGCGGGTCGCGATGCCGCAGGTACGACACCGGCCGAGATGTGGGTGCAGACCTGGCATCGCGACCATGCCCTCTACCAGGCGCTGGCGCGGCACGACTATGTGCGCTTTGCGCGTGACCAGCTGGCCGAGCGCCGCTCGGCCAGCCTGCCGCCGTTCTCGCACCTGGCCCTGCTACGCGCCGAGGCGCGCACGGCGGAGGCGGCCAAGGCCTTCCTGAGCGCCGCGGCCGAGCTGGCCCACGACGAGGGCGTGCTGGTCTACCCGCCGGTGCCGCACGCGGTCGCGCGCGTCGCGGACGTTGAGCGCATGCAGATGCTGGTGGAGGCCACGCAACGCGCGCGGCTGCAGGCCTTCCTGCGCGGCTGGGTGCCGCAGCTGATCGCGCTCAAGCGCGAACACAAGGCCGTGCTGCGCTGGGCCGTGGACGTCGATCCGCTGGCGATTTAACGCTGGCGCGTGCTCGCCAGCGTGCTGGCCAACGCGGCAGCGCGGCGCAGTTCGGCGCGGCGGCGCAGCGTGCGCGGCAGCAGGAAGGCGCCCGCCAGCGCCGCCAGCGTCAGCGCCATCGTGCCGGGCTCGGGAACGCGGTTCAGGCTGACGTTGTCCAGATTGCCGCCCACGCTGTCGCTGCTGCCCGCGGAGGCGAAGCTCAACAGGTTGCGGCCGGACTGCGCCGTCACGCGGTACTGGTGCTGGGTCCAGTCGTTGCCGCTGGCGCCAAGGCCGGTCAGCGTGGCGTCGAGCAGCACGCCGTTCCAGAACACCTGCAGGCCGTTGGTGGACGCGGCCTGGAACTCGCGCGGCGAGTACCAGAAGCTCAGGTCGTAGCGGGTGCCGCTGGACAGGTTGTCCAGGTACTGGCCGATCAGCGTGTTGCCCGTCGTGTCCAGCTCGATGTAGTTGCTGCCCTCCTGGGCGGCACCGGCCACGTTGTTGCGGATCTCGAAGCCCGTGCCCGGGCCGGCCAGCCAGGTCCAGCCCGGCGTGGTGGAGACGTTGACCCAGCTGCCGTTGGCCACGGCCGTGCTTTCGAAGCCACCGTTGGCGAGCAGATTGCCGGCCGGCGCCGGGGCGGCGAAGGCAGCGGCAGAAGCAAGCAGGGCGACCAGGGACAGGGTGCGTTTCATGGGCGGGGCCGGTGTTGGCGTTGCGATGGCCGCGATTCTTCGGCCTCGCCCGGCCCGCGCCGGGTGCAGACTTCACGTCTGCTGAAACCACCCCCTCAGGCCGGTGTGCGGCCTGTGACGCAATTCACTGCAGCGGCCGGCGCCTCAGGCGTGCGGCGCTTGGCCGAGGGTGCTGGCCAGTGCCGCGGCGCGGCGGTGCTGCTCCTGGCGGCGCAGAGCGCGGCTGATCGGGCGCGCCAGCGCAACCGCCAGCAGGCTGGCGGTAATGAGCAGCGTGCCGGTGTCGACCTGGCCGGTGAGGGTGTCGAATTCGACCTCGGACTGGCGGCTCGCCGGTGTCCAGGCATTGCCGTTGCCGTTCAACGACGTGAGGCTGGCTGCGCCCAGGCGGCCGGCGTCGGCGATCATCGTGGCCGTCGTTTTGTCGACCACGGTTTGGGTGTGCACGTCACGCCCGGCTCCGGCAGGAGCGATGGATGTGGAGGCAGCGAGGACAGCAGCGAGGACCAGAGCTTTCATGCGGCTCACCGTGAATGGGAAGGGCTGGAACGCATTGTTCGCAGCCTAGCGTGGCTGGGATGTGAAGACTTCACGCGCTTGAGGGGTACCCCCGCGAATGAGCGATCCAGTCCCTGCGCTTTGGGGCCGGGCGTTGGGGCCACTCCATGCCGCATTGCGGGATCGATACTGCGGCGCATGAACGTCAACCGCCGCGGCCTGCTCCAGCTCTCTCTTGCTGCCGGCGTGGCGCCAGCTTGGCTGCGCCACGCCCGTGCCGACGTGGCGCCGCGCTTTGACCTGGGCGTCGCCTCGGGCCATCCCAGCGCCGAGAGCATGGTGCTGTGGACCCGGCTGACGGGCAGCGACTTGCCGGAGCGGGTGGAAGTGCGCTGGGAGATCGCCGATGACGAGGGCTTCAGGCGCGTGTTGGCCGCGGGTAGGGAGGTGGCGCAGGCGAGCTGGGCGCACAGCGTGCATGCCGAGCCGGCAGGGCTGAAGCCGGGGCGCTGGTACTGGTCGAGGCGCTGGGCCAGCGCAGCCCGGTGGGGCGCACGCGCACCGCGCCGGCAGCGGACGCGCTGGAGCCGCTGCGCTTCGCGATCGCGAGCTGCCAGCGCTGGGACCACGGGCTCTACGCCGCCTGGCGGCACATGCTGGCGCAGGAGCTGGACCTGGTCATGTTCCTGGGCGACTACATCTACGAGTACGGCTTCGCGGCCGGCCGTGTGCGGCCCCAGGAGGGCGGGGCGGCGGTCACGCTGGCGCAGTACCGTGCGCGCTATGCCCAGTACAAGTCCGACCCGGCGCTGCAGGCCATGCATGCGGCCGTGCCCTGGCTCTTCGTCTGGGACGATCATGAGGTCGAGAACGACTACGCCGGCCTGCGTGGCGAGAAGATCGCGCAGGACTTCCCGGCCCGCCGCGGCGCGGCCTACCAGGCCTACTGGGAGCACCAGCCCTTGCCCAAGGCCTGGCGGCCGCGCGGCTTGGACATGCGCATGCACGGCCGGCACGAGTGGGGGCGGCTCGCGCGCATCCATGCGCTGGATGATCGCCAGTACCGCGACCCGCAGCTGTGCACCAAGGCCGGTCAGTACGGCAGCAACACGCTGCCGATGAAGGACTGCCCCGAGCTGCTGGACCCCAGACGCACGCTGCTGGGCGACGCGCAGGAGCGCTGGCTGGCCGAGGGCTGGGACACGACACCCGGGCGCTGGAATCTGGTGGCCCAGCAGACGCTGATGGCGCGCATGAACCGCAATGCGGCCGAAACGACCAATCCCGTCTATTGGACCGACGGGTGGGACGGCTACGCGCCAGCCCGCAACCGGCTGCTGGGCACGGTGCGCGAGCGCCGTGTGCCCAACGTGGTGGTGCTGGGCGGCGACGTGCACACGCACGTCGTGGCCGACCTGAGGGCCGACTTCGACGAAGCGGCCTCGCCCGTCGTGGCGGCCGAGTTCTGTGGCAGCTCCATCACGAGCTGGGCGGGGCCGCAAAGCCACATGGATGCGGCGCTGATCACCCATCCCCACCTGCACTACGCCCGTGCCGACCAGCGCGGCTACATGACCTTCGTGCTGGATGCGCAGGGGCTGCGAGCCTCGGTGCGGTCGCTGGACGACGCGCTGCGTGTGGACAGCGACATCCGCACCACCGCGAGCTTCGTCGTCGAGCCGGGCCGCGCCGGCGTGCAGGCCGCCTAGGTTACCTCGGGCTTCGAGCTGGCGACCTTGGCGGCCAGCTCGGCGCGCAGCCGCTTGAGCTTCTCGCGCGGGTCCTCGCGGGTGCCGCCTTCGCTCAGCTTCATCTCGGCCAGGAAGCGGCTCGGAATGCCCACCACCGTGTCGCGACCCTTCTTGCGCCGGCGCAGCGTCGACACCGCCAGCGTCGTTCGCGCCCGGGTGATGCCCACGTACATCAGCCGCCGCTCCTCCTGCAGCGCCTCGGCCGTCAGCTCGGCTTCCTCGCGCTTGAAGGGCAGCAGGCCTTCGTTGACGCCGGCCAGCACGACGTGGGGCCACTCCAGGCCCTTGGAAGCGTGCAGCGTGGTCAGCGTGACCTGGTCCTGCTCGTCGCCGCGCTCGGCCAGGGACAGGATGACGGAGATGGTCTGGGCCACATCCAGCACGCTCTGCTTGGGCTCCGTGAAGCTGACGCCGCCTTCCTCGCTGTGCTGGCCGCCGCAGCGCTTGGCGACCCAGTCGACGAAGTCCAGCACATTGCCCCAGCGCGCCTGGGCGACCTTCTCGTTCTCTTCGTTGTCGAGCAGGTGCGCCTCGTAGCCGATGTCCTTGAGCCACTCGGTCAGCATGGCATGCGCGGCGGTGTGCCCCTCGGTGTGCCTGGCCTTGTATTGCAGCTCGTTCACGGCGCGGCCGAACTCGTGCAGGCCGTCCAGGGCGCGCTTGGTCAGCGAGGTGGCCAGGCTCTCGGCGAACAGGGCCTCGAACATGCTGCACTTCCACTGCGCCGAGAACGTGCCCAGGGCGCCGAGCGTCTGGTGGCCGATGCCACGCTTGGGGGTCGTCACCGCGCGCAGAAAGGCCGGGTCGTCGTCCTGGTTGACCAGCAAGCGCAGCCAGGCGCACAAGTCCTTGATCTCGGCCTTGTCGAAGAAGCTCTGGCCGCCCGAGACCTTGTAGGGGATCTGCGCGCGGCGCAGCGCCTGCTCGAAGACGCGCGCCTGGTGGTTGGCGCGGTAGAGGATGGCGAAATCGCGGAATTGCGGGCCTTGGCCATCGCCGCGCAGCTGCTGGATGCGGGCGACTGCGCGCTCGGCCTCGTGCTCCTCGCCGTCGGCCTCCAGCAGCACCACAGGCTCACCGTCGCCGTACTCGCTCCACAGCTTCTTCTCGAAGATCTTGGGGTTGCCGGCGATGACGTTGTTGGCCGCGCGCAGGATGCAGCCCGTGGAGCGGTAGTTCTGCTCCAGCGGGATGACCTTGAGCGTCGGGTAGTCGGTGGGCAGGCGTTTGAGGTTCTCGATGGTGGCGCCGCGCCAGCCGTAGATGGATTGGTCGTCGTCACCCACCGCCGTGAACATGCCGCGCTCGCCGACGAGTGCCTTCAGCAGCTCGTACTGCACGGCGTTGGTGTCCTGGTATTCGTCCACCAGCACGTAGCGCAGCTTGTTCTGCCACTTCTCGCGCGCCTCGGCGTCGGTGCTCAGGATCTTGAGCGGCAGCGTGATGAGGTCGTCGAAGTCCACCGCCTGGTAGGCGGCCAGGCGTTCCTGGTAGCGCACCATGACGGCGGCGGCCGAGCGCTCATCCTCGTCTTTCGCGGCGCTGGCAGCCTGGGCGGCATCGAGCCCCTGGTTCTTCCACAGCGAGATGGTCCACTGCCAGCGCCGCGCCTGGTTCAAGTCGGTCGTGCCGCCGGCGTCCTTCAGCACATTGAGCACATCGTCGCTGTCGAGGATGGAGAACTGCTCCTTCAGCCCGACGCGGGTGCCTTCCTCGCGCAGCAGGCGCACGCCCAGGGAGTGGAAGGTCGAGATCGCCAGATCCTTGGCTGCCTTGTTGCCCACCAGCGCCTTGGCGCGCTCGCGCATTTCCTGCGCGGCCTTGTTCGTGAATGTGATGGCGGCGATCTGGCTGGCGCGGTAGCCCGACACCAGCAGCTGCGCGATCTTGGTCGTGATGACACGCGTCTTGCCCGAGCCCGCGCCGGCAATGACGAGGCAGGGGCCGCTCAGGTGGTAGACGGCTTCGAGCTGGGCCGGGTTGAGTCCGGCCGATGCATGGGCGGATGGCGGGGCGGCGGACATGGGGCGCGGATCATAGGTGCGCCCTTCTCACTGCCGTGCTGTCGTAAATTAATAGCTTGCAATTAGATCGCGTACGATTTAAAGTTCAGCCCATGCCAGCTCCGGATTCGCCGGGCTGACCGGATAGCTAGATCGCATGCGATCTAGTTGCAAGCAAATGAAATGTCTTTGCCTCAACCAGGAGCTTCACCATGACCCCCTTTGCCAAGCTGTTTGCCGCCTCGTCCCTCGCGCTGGCTGCCATGGCTGCCATTGCCCAGACGCCCGCGACGCCTGTCGCCCCTGCGCAGCGCGCGGTGCAGAACTCGAGCTATGTCACGACCAAGGACGGCGTGCAGCTCTACGTGAAGGACTGGGGTCCGCGTGACGGCCAGCCGATCGTCTTCAGCCATGGCTGGCCGCTGAACTCGGACAGCTGGGAAGCCCAGATGCTGTACCTGGCCGACCATGGCTACCGCGTCATCGCCCATGACCGCCGCGGCCATGGCCGCTCCAGCCAGCCCTGGGACGGCAACGACATGGACCACTACGCCGACGACCTGGCCGCCGTGCTCGACGCGGTGAACCTGCGCGGCAGGAAGGCCGTGCTGGTCGGTTTCTCCACAGGCGGCGGCGAGGTGGCACGCTACATCGGCCGCCACGGCACCTCCAGGGTTGCCAAGGCCGTGCTGGTCAGCGCCGTGCCCCCGCTGATGGTCAAGACCACCGACAACCCGGATGGCGTGCCGCTGGAAGTGTTCGACGGGATCCGCAAGGCGCAGATCGACAACCGTGCCCAGCTCTACAAGGACATCCCGAGCGGCCCCTTCTACGGCTTCAACCGCCCGGGCGCCAAGGTCTCGCAGGGCCTCATCGACAACTGGTGGCTGCAAGGCATGCAGGCCGGCCACAAGAACACGCTGGACTCCATCAAGGCGTTCTCGGAGACCGACTTCCGCGGTGACCTGAAGAAGTTCAACGTGCCGACGCTCGTCATCCACGGCGGCGACGACCAGATCGTGCCCATCGACATCTCGGGCAAGGCTTCGGCCCGGCTGGTCCAGGGCGCCGAGCTGATCGTCTACGAAGGCGCACCGCACGGCATCACCGACACGCACAAGGACCGCTTGAACCGCGACCTGCTGGCGTTCATCCAGCGCTGAGCGCACGCGCCTGTAGAGTCCCGGCATGGACTCGACCTGCACCCCCGCCGACGAGCTGGACCTGCACCAGCAGCTGTGTTTCGCGGTGTACTCGACCATGCTGGGGCTCAACCGGGTCTACCGCCCGCTGCTGGACCGGCTGGACCTGACCTACCCGCAGTACCTCGTCATGCTGGTGCTGTGGAAGCGAGACGAGCTCATCGTCTCCGAGATCAGCCAGCAGCTGTTCCTGGACACGCCGACTCTGACACCGCTGCTCAAGCGCCTGGAGCTGCGCGGCCTCTTGACGCGGCGGCGGTCCACGCGAGATGAGCGTCAGGTCATCATCGGCCTGA
Source organism: uncultured Roseateles sp. (assembly GCA_963422775.4). Lineage (GTDB taxonomy): Bacteria > Pseudomonadota > Gammaproteobacteria > Burkholderiales > Burkholderiaceae_C > Pelomonas. The sequence goes on along the minus strand of CAUJSJ030000128.1, from coordinate 26,845 downwards.
CCGACGAGGGCCGGGCGCTGAAGCAGACGGCCGGCGAGCTGCCATCTTGCATCGCCGCTGCGATGCAACTGGGCCCCGAGCAGATCCAGGGGCTGCGCGAGCAGTTGTTGGCGCTGCGCGCCAACCTGTTCGACGCTGCGGCCTGAGCCTCAGGCCACTCGGGCCACGCCCTCGCCTGGCAACGCCCGCAGCCCCAGTCCCAGCAACAGCAGCGTGAAGAAGATGAGGCCGATGCGCGGCGCGTCCAGCAGGCTGTCGAAGGCGCCGACGGCGCCGAAGCCGATCAGCGCGGCCACGATGGCCGGCGCCAGTGGATGGTCGCGGCCGCGTCCGAAGGAGAGGCGCACCAGGGCCAGCAGATAAGCACTGCCGACCAGTGCCAGACCGATCAGCCCCTGCTCGAACAGCACATGCAGGGCCGCGTTCTTGATGTGCCAGGGCAGGTGGTGGCGGTCGCTGGAGAAGAACCAGTGCGCCATTTCGCGATTGAAGTCACCGTTGCGCAGCAACTGCCGACCCTGGGCGTCCTGCAGGGCGACTTGGCCGATGTCGACACGGGCGCCGCGCGTGTCCAGGGACATCGAGAAGGTCACGAAACGTGGCGCCCACCAGTCGCCGCCCAGAGCCGGCACGTCGCCGACGCTGATCTGGCTGGTCTGCCAATCGCCCATGCCTGCGGGTTGGGCGGGTGCCGCCACCGCCGGATCACCGGACGACATTTCCGGTCTCGCGGGTTTCAGGGTGACTTCGGCGCCGCTGCAGTTGTCCGGGTAGATCAGGTTCTTCTCGCAGATCTGCAGCACGAGGTTGGTGTCAGCTGCCGCGCGGTGAAGCAGGGTGATCGAGACTGCGCCGGGGGATGGTGGGCTGATGCGCTGGCTCAGGCGGAACTGCTCGCCTCGCCCCAGGATGTGATGGCCGCCGGTCAGCGCCAGGAACGTCTCGGCTTCGTCGGTGCGCAGCCGGTAGTCGCCGATCTGCGAGGCGGTGTTGCCCTCATAGAGGTTGCTGCTGACGAAACGTCCGCTGCCCTTGCCCAGCAGCCATTGCCGGCCACCATGCAGCAGGTGCAGGCTCTCGCGCCAATGCGTCAGGCGGGTCTGGCCGTCTTCCTTCCAGGTGGCGACGCGGTCGCGCAGATAGCCGCCGCCGCCGAGGGCCGCGACGATGGCCATCACCAGCAGCAGGCCCGCCACCAGCAGCGCGCGCTTGCGCCAGCCGGCCTTGCCCGCGCTGCCCGCACCTTGCAGGGGCCAGAGCCGCGGCTCCAGCAGCATCGCGGCCCAGACCCCTGCGAGGGCGAAGCCGGCGGCCAGCGCCGTCCAGCGGCCCGCGTTGCCACCCCAGTAGTCGGCAACGATGACCATCGTGGCCAGCAGCCAGAACCAGGCCGTCGACACCAGCAGCACATAGACGGGTCTGGCCTGGCCAGGCTCATCGCGCCAGCGCAGCAACGCGCAGCACAGCAGTGCGACGACGTTGAGCACATAGGCCGCCTTGGGGACGGCCATGGAAAGCGCCCAACTCGCGCCGCCCAGCAGCAGGGCCAGCAGGCCGCCCATGACGATGGCCGTCAGCCGCTGGCCAAGGCCCGGCAGCCAGAGGCTGGCCGGCATGATCAGCAGGATGACCAGCACGAAGAACAGCGCCAGCAGGCCGCGGTAGCCACCACCACCGAAGACCAGTGCCGCCGCGAGGGCAAAGGCGCCAGCCATGGCCAGCGCCCCCATCTTCGCCAGGTGCGGCAGCGGCTCGTCGACGGCACCGAGCGTGCTGTCGATATGACTGCTCTCCGGCCCCGAGGATGCCGCACGGCGGCGCTGCGCGTCGGCCAGCAGCACCATGGGGATCAGCGACAGCGGCAGCGCGAGGTAGACACCGCGCGAGAAGGTGGTGAGGCAGGCATAGGCGGCCAGCAGCGCCACGACGAGCCCGGCCGCAAATCGCCAGGGCGAGCGCGTGCGCAGCAGGGCCAGCAGCGCGAAGGGCAGGGTCAGCACCAGGAAACCATCCAGCGCGGCGCCACCGACATGCATCTCCCAGAACAGCGCCGTCGTACGGTAGTCGGTGGAGAAGTCCAACAGACCGGTGTAGGCCAGGCGCTCCCACAGCGCGGCTGCGCTGCCGCCGGCCAGGGCCAGCACGAGGCCCAGCATCAGCCCGCGCGAGAAGCCGCGAGGCCGCGCGGCGCCGGCGGCCGTCCACAGCGGCAGCAGGGCCAGCACGAGGAAGATGGCCTTGGCGTTGCGCACCGAGTTCATGGCCTCGTGGTAGCCATGGAACCAGCCGAAGACGAAGCCACCGGCGTCAGCAAAGCCGCGCTTCATGCTCCACGCTGCCGACAGCGCCAGCGCGACGATGAGCACGATCACGACCGGCGAATAGACGAGGGCGTGGCGCCAGGCCGGCGCGCGGTCCCGCGCGTTCAGCTGCAGCGCATAGGCCAGGTAGCCACCGCAGCCACAGGCCGTGACCAGCAGGTCCATCTCCTCGAAGCTGATCCAGCCTGTCCACGGCGCCAGGCCGATGAGGGGCAGCGGCGCGACCAGCAGCACGGGTGTCTTGACCCAGAACAGCGCCGCCAGCAACACGACGGCGCCCCAGGCCGCCAGCGCCAGCGGACCGGACAGCGGGTGGTGCCAAGCCAGCTCGGCGCCGACGAGCCCGAAGCCGGCGCCAGCCACCAGGGCCAGCCATTGCAGCCGCGTGCCGGGCAGATTGAGCTTGATTTCGCCGAGGCCGAGCAGGCCGGCGGACGTGGGCTGGGTGCCGACGGCGGCCATCAGCGTTTGCGACGCAAACATGCCAACAGGCCGGCGCCGGCCAGCAACAGCGCCGCGCTGGCCGGTTCGGGTACGGCGGTGACATGGATGTTGTCCAGGCCGACCACCTCGCCAGGTCCGGCGTGGAACTCGCCGTTGATGGTCAGGCTGGCCACGCTGGCGAGCACGCTGGCCAGCGACGCCGCGTTGCTCCAGCCAGCAACGGGCGCCAGCACCACGCTGTAGTGATGCCATTGGCCGTCGGTCGGCGGCAGGCCGGCCGCCACGATGTCGAGCTGCACGCTGCCCGCTGCGCCACTGATGATGACCTCGCCGAAGCCCGGCCAGTCGGTGGCGATGCCGTTGACGTTCTTCGCATCGAAGGACAGGGTGCCGCCGGCATACGCCGACCAGTTGCCCAGCCAAGCCGACGGCGCGGTGAGCAGGATGTCGGTATTGCCGTCGATGTCTTCCACCTGCAGCCAGCCGCCGCCATTGCCGCCGGTGGCCACCCAGGTCTGGACGCCGCCGACCGGTGTCGTCCAGCCCTCGGCGCCGGCATCAAAGCTGGCGGCCGAGGCGGCCAGCGGCAGGCCGGCACACGTGGCGATCAGGAACGCGCGCAGAAAACGAGGGGTCATGGCAACCTCCTGGGATGGGGGTCGCATTGTTGCGCAGCGCCACACGCGGCGCATCCCGAAAAGCCCGCGCGAGGGCGCTTTCCTGTCGCTACTGCGCCGGCCGCAGCCAGCGCTTCCACCAGGCTGTTGGCTTCGGCGCAGCAAGGTCGGTCGAGGCTGACATGTTGCGCTGCGGGCTCAGGCCCAGCCACTCGCGCAACTCGTCGGCCATGCCCTCGGCGCCGCGCGTGCGCAGCTCGGGCGATTCGGCCATGGCCGCGCGCAGCAGCGTGTCGAGCTTGACCTGCTGGGCTTCCTTCATCATCGGCCACTGGTCGGCGGCGCTGCCGCGCAGCGGCGCCAGGCCCTTGGGCGTGTCCTCCCAGCCGCAGACGAGGACGCGGGCGAGCGCACCCAGGCCGTAGACCTCGCTGGCCAGGCTGGGGGGCGCGCCGTTGCGGCGTTCGGGGGCGACGAAGGCGGGCGACGCACCCAGGCTCAGGCCGCGGTCGAAGGGGTCGGTGGGGTCGGGGATCTTGGTCAGGCCCAGTCCCATCAGGCGCACCTTGCCGGCGGGGTCGAGCCAGACCATGGCGGGGTCGATCTCGGCCAGCAGCCAGCCCTGCTGGTGGGCCGAGCGCAGTGCCTCGCAGAGCTGCACGAGCAGTTCGATGCGCGCGCGCAGGCTCAGGTTGTGCAGCCGCGGCAGCAGCGGTTCACCGTGGGTGCCTTCGACGATCAGATAGGGGTGGGCGTCGGGCGTCACGCCGCTGTCGCTGGGCACGGCGATGTGGGAGTCCTGCAGCTTGGCGAGGTCGCCCGCCTGGTCGGCGTAGCGCAGCATGACGCCGGCGCCCTGGTCGCTGCGGTCCAGCACGAGGACCGCGGCCTGCTGCTCGGTCGCCAGTGCGTGGTGGGCGCTGTACCACTGGCCGGCGTGCGCCTGCTCGCCATCAGGCAGCGGGCGGACCAGTCGCCACACACCCAGAGCCTGGCCTTCCTCCAGCGGAGCGGCGGCAGCCGGTGGCGGCAGTGACAGGTTGGGCATGCGCATGGCGCGGCATATTAGGGGTGACCCCAGGGCGCTGCCATCCCCCGTTGTTACAAACCGGGGCGGTCCGCGCATTCGCTCACAGGGTCCGGGAGCAGCACTCGAGCGCCATGGCGCCGGCAACAGCCCCGCCATCCTGGCGCCGGCTGGCCCGCATTCGGCCTCAGCGGCCGAGTGGCCGCGCTATCTGGGCAAGCCGCTGGCTCAGCGGCGACCGCGACGCCGTGCCACCCAGGCGATGACGCCCAGGCCCGACAGGAGCAGCGCATAGGTCTCGGGCTCGGGGATGGGCAGGCCGCCGCCACCGGCAGCGCAGGCCAGGTCCTGGCAGATCGTGCCGCTGCCGTTGCCGGCAAAGCTGATGCCGTAGTCCGCGGCGCTGGCGCCAGACAGCACGTAGACCAATGCACCCTGAGGCAGCTTCATGCCGGTGAACTGCACCGTGTTGGAGAAGTCGGCGGCGCCGTTGCCGCTCACGCTCGTGGCCAGTTCGGACTTCAGGTACAGCGCCGCGCCGTAGGTGAAGCTGTAGCCGCCGATGACGTCTTCGTTGATCGTCAGCGTGCCGGTGCCGCTGGTGTTGTTCCACTGGCCGTTGCTGTAGACACTCATGTTCCAGTTGTCGGCAGCCGCGTCGTAAGAGGCGTAAACGGAGGCGACCACCTGGTTGGAGAAGGTCTTCAGCGACCAGTCGATGGATGCGTTGCCGCTGCCCAGCGTGCCGGCGAGCGTGCCGTCGATGTGGATGGTGCCCGTGAACTGGCCGGTGCCGGTGCCGCCGCCGATCTGGTAGAGCTCCTCCCAGGTGGAGCGCCCCACCGAGTAGGTGTAGTTGCTGCTGTCCACATGCATGGGCCAGCTGTTGCCGCCGACGACGAACTGGCCGTCGTAGCTCTGGTTGACCTGGGTGAAGCCCGACGTCGAGGCGCTGGCGTGGTTGCTGCCCCAGTCGGTCATGCCGTAGGCGCTGCTGGTCACCGGCGTCATGCCCTGGCTGGTGTCGCCCGCCCAGGTGCCGCCGGCCGTCACGTTCGGCAGCGGCGTGACCTGGTCGTAGGCGGAGGCGTTGCGGTAGTCGGAGCCGTAGTAGAGCGTGCCGTAGACGGTGTTGGGGTTGCCGCCGGGGTCCAGGCCGAAGATGGGGCTGGTGGTCTGGATGCTGTTGTAGTAGCCGCCGTAGGCCTCGCTGAAGAGGCGGAACTGCGATTGCGCCTGGGCGCTGGCAGCAAGGGATGAAAGGCCCAGCAGGGCCAGGGTGCGAAACGACACGCGAAGGGACATGACACGGCTCCCGGTGCAGCGGGCCGACGCTGGCTCGCTGAAACAATTCGCGCAGTCTGTCACGATTTCCCGGGCTTGCCATCCCTATTCGTCAGGACGGCGGGCAGGGCAGCCGGATCGTCACGCGCAGCCCGCCACTGGCCCGGTTGGCCAGCGCGATGTGGCCGTCGTGAGCCTCGGCGATCTCGCGCGCCAGCGCCAGTCCGAGGCCGGTGCCGCCGCGTCCTTCACCTTTGGCGCCCGGCTCCGAGCGCTTGGTGGAATAGAAGGGCAGCAGGGCCTGTGCCAATACCGCCTCGCTCATGCCCGGGCCGCGGTCCAGCACCTCGATGCGCAACTCGCCGCCCTGCAGCCGCAGGCGCAGCGCCACGTCGTCGGGCTCGCTGCCAGATTCGTGGGCGTTCTTGATCAGGTTGAGCAGGGCCTGCTCGATCTGCGCCGGGTCGAACCAGCCGGGCTGCTCGGGCACGGCGCCGTCGACGCGGAATTCGCCCAATGTGGCCAGCCGGGCGAGAAAGGGCGGCCAGTCCACCGCCTCACGGCGCGGCGACGGCAGCTTGGCGAAGCTCGCGTAGCCGCTCAGGAAGCCGTGCAGATGCGACGCGCGCTCGCCGATGCTGGCCAGCACCTGCGGCAGGCGCTCGATGTTGCCGCGCCGGGCCAGCTCGGCGCCGCTGTGAGCCAGCGACGAGATCGGCGCCAGCGAGTTGTTCAGCTCGTGGCTCAGCACGCGGATGACGCGCTTCCACGTCGCCACCTCGGCACGCGACAGCTCCCGCGTCATGCGCCGCAGCAGCCGCAACCGGTGCGGCTGGCCCTGCAGCCGGAACGACCGCGTGCTGTGGTGAAAGGTCTCTTCCGAACCATCGGCCAGCGTCACGGCAAAGAGCCGATCCGCGTCACCGGCCAGCGCCTCGCGCAGCGCCTCGGGCAACTGGGCGATGACGGCGGCGAAGTCCAGGCCGACCAGGCTGCGGCCGTCGCCCAGCAGCTGGCGGGCGGCCAGGTTGGCGATGGCGATCCTGCCGCCCGGCCCGGTCAGCACCAGGGCCACGGGCGTGTTCTGCACGACGGTGTCCAGCAGCAGCTCGCGCTGGGCCAGGTGCTGGCGCTGCTCGCGCAGGGCCAGGCCCAGCTCGGCATGCAGCCGCGTCAGCTGAATCAGCTCGCGCGGGCCGTCGGGCACCAGGTTCAGGCTGAAGTCGCCATCGCGGTAGCTCAGCACGGCGCCTTCCAGCGCCCGCGTCAGCCGCAGCAGCGGCGCAATCCAGAAGGCAGCCAGCCAGGCGACCAGCGGCAGCATCACAACGATGGCGACGACGAGTGCCACGCCCGCCTCCAGTCCGGCCCGCCGCACGCCCAGGATGACCAGCGGCGGCACGACCGCGGCGGCCGCCAGCGCCAGCAGCGCGCGGGCGCGAAGCGACAGCGGCTGAAGCCACCTCACGGCGCGATCCCGTAGCGCTCCAGCCGCCGGTACAGCGCCTGGCGTGACAGGCCGAGCTGCGTTGCAGCGCGGCTGACGACGCCGCCGGCCGCCGCCAGCGCCGCGACGACGGCCTCGCGGCTCGGCTCGTCCAGGTTGCGCCAGGCGCCGCCGCCGTTCGCGCCCGCGTCCTCCAGCCCCAGCAGCGCCGGCGTGATCTCGCCACCCTGGCAGAGCAGTGCCGCGCGCTCGACGGCGTTCTTCAGCTCGCGCACGTTGCCCGGCCAGCGGTGGGCCAGCAGGGCCTCGCGTGCCGCGTCGCTCAGCCGCGCGCGGCCGGCGAGGAAATGCTCGGCCAGCGGCATCACGTCGTCACGGCGTTCGGCCAGCGGTGGCAGCTTCAGCTCGATGAGGTTGAGGCGGTAGAAAAGGTCTTCGCGGAAACCGCCCGACTTGACCATCGCGCGCAGGTCGGCGTTGGCGGCCGACAGCACCCGCACGCGGGTCTGGCGCGTCTTGCTCGATCCCAGGCGCTCGAACTGCCCGGTCTCCAGCACCCGCAGCAGCTTCACCTGCCCGGCCAGCGGCAGGTTGCCGATCTCGTCCAGGAACAGCGTGCCGCCGTCCGCCGCCTCGAAGCGGCCGACGCGCGCCTTGGCCGCGCCGGTGTAGGCGCCGCTGTCGCTGCCAAACAGCTCGGCCTCGATGAGATCGGCCGGCAGCGCGCCGCAGTTCAGCGCGACAAAAGGCCCGTCGCGCGCGGCCGAGTTCGCATGCACGAAGGCCGCGATGCGCTCCTTGCCCGCCCCGTTGGGCCCGGTGATGAGCACCGGCACCGGCGCTGCGGCAATCTGCCCGGCCAGCTCCAGCAGGTTGGCCATCGCATCCGAGCCGAAGACGAGGCCAGCCAGGTCGTGGCGCCGAGCGAGCGCCGCGCGCCGGGCAGCCCGCGCCTCGCGCAGCTGCGCAATTTCGCGGTTGGCCTCGCCCAGCTCCAGCAGGTTCTCCACCGTCGCCAGCAGCTTGGCGTCGCCCCAGGGCTTGGCCAGGTAGTCGGCCGCGCCGGCCTTGACGAGGGCGACCGCCGCGTCCAGCCGCGTCCAGGCCGTCAGCAGGATGACGGGCAGGTCGGCTCGCCTGGCACGGATGGCGCGGAAGAGGGCTTCACCCTCCTCGCCCGAGGTCGTGTCGGCCGTGAAATTCATGTCCTGGATGACCAGACCGAAGGGCTTTTGCTCCAGCAGCGCCAGGCCGGCCTCGGGGCTGGGGGCGACGGCGGCCTCGATGTCGTGCAGGGACAGCAGCAGTTCCAGCGCCTGGCCCACGCCAGGGTGGTCGTCAATGATCAATACGCGTCGCATGGCGCGAAAGGATAGGCGGGTTTGCCGGGCGATCCGTCCGCGTCCGGCAATGCCCATTAACGGCCAGTTACGTTTTGAGACTGCTGGCTAGGTGTTTTCCGGGGCGGATTTTCATTCGGCTGCCTCGCCGCCGCTCATATCCTGCGCCGCCCGCGCACGACCGTGCGGGCCATGAATCCGGGGGCGCCATCGCGACCCTCCAACACGTCGAAGGGAAACACGATGTCCTCTGTGGGAATTGATGCCGTGCCCGGTCCGGGCCGGACGAGTCCAGGTTGGCTCGACAAGGAGCGCACCATCGCCGGTGTCGGCTTCAACCGCTGGCTGGTGCCGCCGGCCGCGCTGGCCATCCACCTTTGCATCGGCATGGCTTACGGCTTCTCGGTGTTCTGGCTGCCGCTGTCCAAGGCGCTGGGCATCAAGGAGGCCATCAAATGCGGTCCCGAGGTGGGCTTCTTCCAGGAACTGTTCATCACCACCTGCGACTGGAAGGTCTCCACGCTGGGCTGGATGTACACGCTGTTCTTCGTCTTCCTGGGCTGCTCCGCCGCACTGTGGGGCGGCTGGCTGGAGCGCTCCGGCCCGCGCAAGGCGGGTGTCGTGTCGGCCGTGTGCTGGTGCGGCGGCATGTTGATCTCGGCGCTGGGGATCCATCTGCACCAGTTCTGGCTGATGATCCTCGGCAGCGGGGTCATCGGTGGCATCGGCCTGGGGCTGGGCTACATCAGCCCGGTCAGCACGCTGATCAAGTGGTTCCCGGACAAGCGTGGCATGGCCACCGGCATGGCCATCATGGGCTTCGGCGGCGGCGCCATGATCGGCTCGCCGCTGGCGGCCGAGTTGATGAAGCTGTTCGCGACGCCCACGGACCTCGGCGTCACGCAGACCTTCATCGTCATGGCCCTCGTCTACTTCGTCTTCATGATCGGCGGTGCCCTGGGCTACCGCGTGCCGCCGACAGGCTGGAAGCCGGCCGGCTGGACGGCGCCGGTCGCGCAAGGCGGCAACGCCATGATCACGCAGCGCCATGTGCACGTGAAGAAGGTCTGGGGCATCCCGCAGTTCTGGCTCGTCTGGATCGTGCTGTGCATGAACGTGTCGGCCGGCATCGGCGTCATCGGCATGGCCAGCCCGATGCTGCAGGAGGTGTTCGGCGGCAGCCTGATCGGGTTGACCGCCAAGTTCGGTGAGTTGGAAAAACCTCAGCTGGCGGCCATCGCCGGCGTCGCCGCCGGCTTCACCGCGCTGCTGAGCCTGTTCAACATCGGCGGCCGCTTCTTCTGGGCGAGCCTCTCCGACAAGCTCGGCCGCAAGCTGACCTACGTGGTCTTCTTCCTGCTCGGCGGCCTCATGTACGCCAGCATCCCGAGCAGCGCCGCGGCCGGTTCCAAGCTGCTGTTCGTCGGCGCCATCTGCGTCATCCTAAGCATGTACGGCGGCGGGTTTGCCACGGTGCCGGCGTATCTCGCCGACCTGTTCGGCACGCAGATGGTGGGCGCCATCCACGGCCGCCTGCTGACGGCCTGGGCCACGGCGGGCATCCTCGGCCCGGTGGTGGTGAACTACATGCGCGACTACCAACTGGGCCTGGGCCTGCCGCGCGAGCAGGTCTACAACCAAACCATGTACATCCTCGTGGGCATGCTGGTGGTGGGCATGATCGCCAACCTGCTGGTCAAGCCGGTGGCCGACAAGCACTTCATGAGCGAGGCCGAACTCGCGCACGAGAAGAAGCTGGCGCACGAGCGCGCTGCCGCGGCCGAAGTGGGCAGCGGCAGCGGCCAGTCGGCGGCCACGTCGCAGCTGACCGTGGTGCTGGCCTGGGCCGCCGTCGGCATCCCGCTGGCCTGGGGCGTCTACAAGACCCTGATCAACGTGGGCAAGTTCTTCCACTGAGCCCGGCCTGCTAGGCTGACAGGCCCCGTGTCCCGCCCAGGGCGCGGGGCCTTTTTCCTGACGAACGAGCGATGAGCGAACAGAAGATCGAGCTGTACGACGGCCCGGCCGGGGGCTGGGGCGCGCTGAAGAGCGTGGCCAAGCACCTCAACGAGCAGGGCGTGGCCGTCAAGGGCGCCAAGACGCTGCTGCATGCCAACCAGACCGACGGCTTCGACTGCCCCGGCTGCGCCTGGCCCGACCGCGACCACCGTTCCACCTTCGAGTTCTGCGAGAACGGCGCCAAGGCCGTGGCGGCCGAGGCGACGGCGCGGCGCGCGACGCCGGAGGTCATCGGCGCCAAGACCTTGAAGGAATGGGCTGCGGCCTCGGACTACGAACTGGAAGCGACCGGGCGCCTCACCGAGCCTCTACTCTATGACGCCCAGACGGACCGCTACCAGCGCACGAGCTGGGACGCCGCCTTCGCGCTGATCGCCGCCGAGCTGCAAGGCCTGCCCGACCCCAACCAGGCCATCTTCTACACCTCGGGCCGCACCAGCAACGAGGCCGCCTTCCTGTACCAGCTGTTCGTGCGCGAATACGGCACCAACAACTTCCCCGACTGCTCCAACATGTGCCACGAGCCCAGCGGCTCGGGCATGCGGCCGACCATCGGCGTCGGCAAGGGCACGGTCACGCTGGCGGACTTCGAGCAGGCCGACTGCATCCTCGTCTTCGGCCAGAACCCCGGCACCAACCACCCGCGCATGCTGGGCGAGCTGCGCGCCGCCCGCAAGCGCGGCGCGCGCATCGTCAGCTTCAACCCGCTGCGCGAGCGCGGCCTGGAGCGCTTCGCCGACCCGCAGAACGCGATGGAGATGGCCACGCTCGGCGACTCGCCGATCAGCAGCCATTATTTCCAGCTCAAGGTGGGCGGCGACTTCGCGCTGCTCAAGGGCATGTGCAAGCGCGTCGTCGAGCTGGGCGTGCTGGACGAGGGCTTCATCGCCCAGCACACCCGGGGCTTCGACGCTTTTGTGGCCGAGCTGCGCGAGCAGCCCTGGGAGCCCCTGGTCGAAGCCTCGGGCCTGACCCGCGCGCAGATCGAGCTGGCCGCCGACATCTACGCCACCAGCGAGCGCGTCATCGCCTGCTGGGGCATGGGCATCACCCAGCACCGGCATTCGGTGGCGACCATCCAGATGATCGTCAACTTGCTGCTGCTGCGCGGCAATCTGGGCCGCCCCGGCGCGGGCGCCTGCCCGGTGCGCGGCCACAGCAACGTGCAGGGCGACCGCACGATGGGCATCTACGAGAAACCCGCCCCGGCTTTCCTCGACAAGCTGGGCCAGGTGTTCGGCTTCGAGCCGCCGCGCGAGCCGGGCTTCGACACGGTGGGCGCCATCCAGGCCATGCTCGATGGCAAAGGCAAGGTCTTCATCGCGATGGGCGGCAACTTCGCCGCCGCCACGCCCGACACCGCTGCCACCTGGCGCGCCTTGCGCCAGTGCGAGCTGACCGTGCACATCACCACCAAGTTCAACCGCAGCCACGTCGTGCACGGCCGTCAGGCCCTGGTGCTGCCGGTGCTGGGTCGCACCGAGATCGACGTGCAGGCCACGGGGCCGCAGGGCGTCACGGTGGAAGACTCGATGAGCATGGTGCACCTGTCCGCCGGCATGAACGCGCCGGCCAGCGAGCACCTGCTGTCCGAGCCCATGCTCGTCGCGCGCATGGCCGCGGCCACGCTGACCCGCAGCCGCACGCCCTGGCTGCAGCTCGCCGGCGACTACGCCGCCATCCGCGACAAGATCGAGGCCGTGCTGCCCGACTTCGCCGGCTTCAACGAGAAGGTCCGGCATCCGGGAGGCTTTCGCCTGCGCAACACCGCCAGCGAACGCGTCTGGGCCACGGCCAGCGGCAAGGCCGAGTTCAGCACGCACGCGATGCCCACCGACCTGGCGACGCGGCGCATTGCCGAGCGCCACCGCGACGTTCGCGTGTTCACGCTGACGACGCTGCGCTCGCACGACCAGTACAACACCACCATCTACGGCCACGACGACCGCTACCGTGGCGTCTACGGCCACCGCCGTGTCGTCTTCATCCATGCCGACGACATCCAGGATCTCGGGCTGAAGGCGGGCGACTGGGTGGACATCACCAGCCTGTATGTCGGCGAGACGGGCACGGACGTGCAGCAGCGCCGCGCCGAGCGCTTCCTGCTCGTGGCCTACGACATCCCGCGCGGCTGCCTGGCCAGCTACTACCCCGAGACCAACCCGCTGGTGCCGCTGGAGAGCTTCTCCATCACCGCGCGTACGCCCACGTCCAAGTCCATCCCGGTCGTGCTGACGCGCCATGCCGAGCGCGGACTCATTCAGTCCTGAGAACTGAATGAGCCTCGCGAAGGACGGCGCCTCTGGCGACGGCAAAGCGCCGCTGCTGCAGACGCTGCGTGAGCTGGCCCCCGACGGCGAACCGGTGGCGCTGACCCGGCTGGCCAAGCGGCTGGATCAGCGCGTCAGCGTGCTGCTGCGCGAGCTGACTGCGCTTGGGCGCGCCAGCGTCAGCGGTGTGCCGGGGCCGGGCCTGGTGGAACTGGCCTGTGATGACGCCGGCCGCTGGACCGTGAGCCTGACCGAGGCCGGGCAAGGGTGCACCGAGTCCGACGAATTTGAGTGATTTGATAACGCCGCATCTCCGCGGATGATGAGCGATCCGCCGCTGAGCGGCTCGGGCATGCTCTGGGGCTACTAGAGTGGGAATCGTCTGCAAATGGCTCGCCCGCAGCCTGTGGTCTTTGAACGCAAGTCGCTTTCGCGTGACCAATCCTACGAAAATTGGCAAGCTTGTATCAAATTTAGCAAATAACATGACGACATTGATTCACAACCCGCCGACCCGCCCGGCCTGCCGTCATGAACAGCGTTCAATTGGTCCCCGCCACCTCCACCGCCGCCATCGTCTTCCGCCCCGACGCCGGCCAGTCGACTGAGGCCCTGGTGTTCCTGTTGGACGGCCAGGAGTACGGCATCGCCCTGCATTGCGTGCAGGAGATCCGCTCCTACCAGGCGCCCACGCGGCTGGCCGGTGCCTGTGCCTACCTGCTGGGCATCATGGACCTGCGGGGCGAGGTCGTGCCGTTGATCGACCTGCGCATCAGGCTTGGCCTGCGCGCGGCGGAGGTCGATGCCTTCACCGTGGTCATCGTCATCAGCCTGGGCGAGCGCCGCATCGGCATCGTGGCCGACCGCGTCAACGATGTGGTGGAGCTGGCGCCGCAGCAGATCCGTGCCATGCCGGCCATGAAGGGCGGCGCCGACCAGCGCCACCTCGTCGCCATTGCCAGCCTCGACCAGCGCGCCGTTGTGCTGATGGACGTGGAGTCCCTGCTGGCCGACGTCCAGGCCGACGCTCCGATGGCGCTGGCCGCCTGAGCCGTTGCATCCCCCAATGCCGATCACGACATGAACATTGCTTCCCTGAAGGTCTCCACCCGCCTGGCCCTGGGCTTTGGCGCCGCCGTCCTGCTGGGGGTGGCCATCGCCGTCACGGCCACCGTGCAGCTCCGCACCCTCGCCGCCAACGTCAACGAACTGGCCTACGACCGCATGCCCAAGATGGACAAGCTCGGCGACGTGAAGGACAACTTCAACACGGCCGCACGTGCAGTTCGCAACGGGTTGCTGGTGACCGATGCAGCCGCCAAGGCTGTCGAATGGAAGCGCATCGGCGAGATGCGCGAGGCCAACGAAAAGCTGATTGCCGAACTGGACAAAGTGATCGTCCTGCCTGAGGGCCGCGTGATGTTCAAAGTCATCACTGACAACAACCCCGACTACCAGCGAGGGATGCAGCAGGTCGCGGCCCTCTCCGACGAGGGCAAAGCGGCCGAAGCTTTCGCCCTGCTCGCGGGTGACGTGCGCACCAAGTTGTTCGCCATGTTCAAGGCGGTGGACGACCTGACCGCGCTGCAGAGCAAGATCGCCCACCGGCTCGCAGAGGAAGCCGGCCGCGAGGCCGCCACCACCAGCACGCTGATGATGGCCGCCGCCGCCGCGATGGCCCTGCTGGGCGGCTTGGTCGGCTGGGCCTTGTCGCGCAGCCTCAGCCGCGCCCTCGGTGCCGAACCGGCCGAACTCAGCGACGCCGTGCAGCGCGTGGCCGATGGCGATCTCGCCCACCCGGTGCCCGTGCGCGCCGGTGACACCACCAGCACCATGGCCGCCGTGGGCCGCATGCAGCAGTCCCTGGCCGGCATCGTGCGCACGGTGCGCGGCAACTCCGACAGCGTGGCCACGGCCAGCGCGCAGATCGCCCAGGGCAACCAGGACCTGTCCAGCCGCACGGAAGAGCAGGCCAGCGCGCTGCAGCAGACGGCAGCCTCCATGGATCAGCTCGGTTCGGCCGTGCAGCAAAACGCCGACAACGCCCGCCAGGCCAACCATCTGGCCCAGGGTGCCAGCGAGGTGGCCGTCAAGGGCGGCCAGGTCGTCAGCGAAGTGGTGGCCACGATGAAGGACATCCAGACAAGCTCGCAGCGCATCGTCGACATCATCGGCACGATCGACGGCATTGCCTTCCAGACCAACATCCTCGCGCTGAACGCCGCCGTGGAAGCGGCACGTGCCGGCGAACAGGGCCGGGGCTTTGCCGTTGTCGCCAGCGAGGTGCGCAGCCTCGCCCAGCGCAGCGCCGAAGCGGCCAAGGAAATCAAGACGCTGATCCTCGCCAGCGTGGAGCGCGTGGAGCGCGGCAACACGCTGGTGGACCAGGCCGGCTCGACGATGACCGAAGTGGTCGGTGCGATCCGCCGCGTCACCGACCTGATGGGCGAGATCAGCGCCGCCAGCGGCGAGCAGAGCACCGGGGTCGCCCAGGTCGGCGACGCCGTCACGCAGATGGACCAGGCCACCCAGCAGAACGCCGCCCTCGTCGAGGAAAGCGCCGCCGCAGCCGAGAGCCTCAGGGAGCAGGCGCGCCAGTTGGTGGAGGTGGTGTCGGTCTTCCAGCTCGGGCACGAGTCCCGCGCCGCCGCGCCCGCGCCGAAGCTGCGCAAGGCGTTCGCACCTGTCAGCCAGTCGAACCAGGCGGCTCGCCAGCCTGCGCCGGTGCCCAAGTCGCGGCCGGCGGCGGTGGCGCGCCCGAACCTGAAGCCTGCCCTCGCCACCGCCGACGGCGAGTGGGCCGACTTCTGACGCAGCGCTAGTTGCCCAGCCTCGCCAGCAGCGCGGCATCGATGATGTCGATGCTGCGGTAGCCCAGCCTCAGCGCCCCGGCGCGGGCCAGCTCGCCCAGCTCCTTGCCCAGGGTCTGGCGCGTCAGCCCCAGCATCATCGCCAGCGCCTCCTGTGACACCGGCAGGCGCTGGCGCGGCTCGGCGGCCAGCGTCGCGTCGCCGCGCGCCAGCAGCGTCAGCCGCCGTGCCAGCCGCGCCCGCGTGGGCCGCAGCGTGGCGTCCTCCAGCACGCCGAACAGCGTGCGCAGCCGGCCGGCCATCAGCCGCGCCAGCGCCGTCGCGAACACCGCGTCCTGCATCAGCCGGGTAAACGCCTCGGCCGGCACGGCGAACACGGCCGTCGCGCCGACGGCGGTGGCGTCATGCACGCGCGGCCCGCCGTCCAGCAGCGAGATCTCGCCGAACCAGTTGCCCGGCTCCAGCACGGCCAGGATGGACTCCGTGCCGTTCGCCGCCGTGCTGCTCGCCTTGATCGCACCGCGGCAGACGGCATGCCAATCGCCGGGCGCGTCGCCCTGGCGGAACAGCACCTCGCCCGCAGCGAGCCTGCGCATGCGGCCGGCGGCCAGCACGGTGCCGGCCAATGGCGCGGGCAGCGAGGCGAACCAGGGGTTGGTCAGGAGCACGTCGCGTTCGGACATGCCCTGAATTGTCTGGTTTCAGGCAGAGCAGGGTGCCCCTCGCATGCCCCAATCGCGGCTCACAAGAACCCAGGAGACTGCGATGACGACGACGACCGTGCGCAACCAGGTGAGCGACGAGGAATGGGCCTTGCGCGAAGACCTCGCCGCCTGCTACCGCCTGGTGGCGCTGATGGGCTGAGACGACCTCGTCTTCACCCACATCAGCGCCCGCGTGCCCGGCCCCGAGCACCACTTTCTCATCAACCCCTACGGGCTGATGTTCGACGAGATCACGGCCAGCAGCCTGGTCAAGGTGGACGCCGAATGCCGCAAGGTGATCGACTCGCCACACCCGGTCAACCCGGCCGGGTTCGTCATCCACAGCGCCGTGCATGCGGCGCGGCACGACGTGCAGTGCGTGCTGCACACCCACACCACGGCGGGCGTGGCCGTCAGCGCCCAGGCGGGTGGCGTGCTGCCGATCTCGCAGCAGGCCACCTTCGTGCTGGCGTCGCTGGGCACGCACGCCTACGAGGGCGTGGCCTTCCGCCCCGACGAGGGTCCGCGGCTGCAGGCCGACCTGGGCGCCAACACCTTCTTGCTGTTGCAAAACCACGGCCTGCTGACCGTGGGCGGCTCGGTGGCCGATGCCTTCCTGGCGATGCACGCGTTTGAAGCCGCCTGCCGCATCCAGCTTGCCGCGCAGAGCGGCGGTGGTGCGCTGACCGCCGTGGACCCGACCATCCTGCGCGGCACGGCCGAGGCCCTGCGCGTGCAGACCGGCGGCCTGGGTGGCGCCTTCGTCTGGCCGGCGCTGCTGCGCAAGCTGGATCGCATGGGCAGTGATCACAGGGCCTGAGCATGAGCACCGTGTTGCTGACGAATGCGCTGCTCGCGGCGCTCGCCGTGGTCATGGGCGGCCTGGGCCTCTCGCTGACCGCTGACGATTTCCGCCGCCTGCGTGCCTATCCCCTGGCCGCCGTGCTGGCACTCGGGCTGCAGCTCATCGTGCTGCCGCTGGCCTGCGCGGGCGTCATCGCGGCCTTCCAGTTGCCGCCGCTGTACGCCGTGGGCCTGATGCTGCTGGCCGCGTCGCCCGGTGGCATCACGGCCAACCTGTTCAGCCACCTGTTCGGCGGGCATGTCGCGATGAACCTGTCGCTGACCGCGCTGAACACGGGGCTGTCCCTCGTCACGCTGCCGCTCATCGCCAACTGGGCCATCGCACACTACGCCGGCGGCGGCCAGGTCGTGCCGCTGCCGTGGCAGAAGCTGGTGGAGGTCATCGCCGTCATCGCGGTGCCGGTGCTGGCCGGCATGGCGGTACGCCGCGCCAGGCCCGCACTCGCCGCCCGGCTGGAGGGGCCGGTGAAGCTGCTGTCCGCCGTGCTGCTGGTGGCGCTGACCGTGGCGGCCATCGTCAAGGAGCGCGAGGCCTTGCTCAACGCTGCGGGCGAACTCGGCGGCGCAGTGCTCGCATTCAATGTGCTGAGCCTTGCCGCCGGCTATGGCCTTGGCCGCGTCGCGCGGCTGCCGCGCCCGGTGTGCATCGCCATCGCCTACGAGGTGGGCGTGCACAACTCGACGCTGGCGCTTTACCTTGCCCTGGGCGTGCTGCAGCAATTCCCGGTTGCGCTGCCGGCGGCGCTGTACTCGGTCAGCATGTACGTCACGGCGCTGGGGTTCGGGATGTGGCTGCGGCAAGTCCCCAAACGGTAGGTCGGCGACGCGCCGTCCGCCGGCCTCGCGCCTAGGATGGTCGCCCGCGACATCGACAGGGGCAGCCATGCTGACACCGACCGCCAGCCAGAACGACGGCCACGATCACACCGCGCCGCGCCTGTCCCGTCGCCAGCTGCTGTGGGGTGCCGCGGGCCTGGCCGGCATGCCCTCGGCCTTCGGCGAGGAAGGCCTGCGCCGTGAGACCGCTGAAGACGCGCTGGGGCCGTTCTTTCCCTTGAGCCTGCCCAAAGACCAGGACTTCGATCTCAGCCGCGTCGCCGGCCACAAGGCCCGCGCACTCGGCCAGTTGCTCTACGTCAGCGGCCGCGTGGTGAACCCGCGCGGCGAGCCCATCGCCAACGCGCTGCTGGAGGTCTGGCAGGCCAACGCTGCGGGGCGCTATGCCCACCCGGGCGACACCAGCAGCGCGCCGCTGGACCCCAACTTCCAGGGCTATGCCCGCATCCGCAGCGGCCCCGACGGCAGCTACCGGCTCAAGACCATCCAGCCCGGCCTCTACGGCCCGCGCACCCGGCACATCCACTTCGACGTGCGCGGCCGGGCCTCGCGCCTGGTCACGCAGATGTATTTCGAGGGCGAGGCCGCGAACGAGACCGACCCGCTGCTCAAGCTGCAGGAGCCCGAGGATCGCAAGACGCTGATTGCCCGCCCCGGCGCGCCGTTGACCGGGCAGGAGCGCGACGTGCTGGCCGTGTCCTGGGACATCGTGTTGGCCTTTGGCTGACCGGTCTTTGCGCAGCTGACAAACTGCGGGCCACTTCACTCTGCTTGTCGACCCGCCATGAAGCTCCTCGGCCGCCTCACTTCCATCAACGTCCGCAAGGTCATGTGGACTGCCGCGCAGCTGAGCCTGGACCTCGAACGCGAGGACTGGGGCGCCGGCTTTCGCTCGCCCCTGGAGGCCGGCTATCTGGCGATGAACCCCAACGGGCTGATCCCCGTCCTCGTCGACGGCGACTTCACGCTGTGGGAGAGCAACAGCATCTGCCGCTACCTGGCCACCAAGCTGGGCGCCACCGAGCTGCTGCCCGCCGAGCCGCAGGCGCGCGCCCGCGTCGAGCAGTGGATGGACTGGCAGGCCGGCGAGCTGAACAACAGCTGGCGTGTCGCCTTCATGGCCCTGGTGCGCGGCCAGCCGGCCACGCCCGAAGCCATTGCGGCCGGCGTGGCGAGCTGGAACAAGCACATGGGCCTGCTGGACGCCCAGCTCGCGCGCACCGGCGCCTGCGTCTGCGGCGACGCCTTCACGCTGGCCGACGTGGTGCTGGGCCTGTCGGCCCAGCGCTGGAAGAACGCGCCCATCGAGCGGGTCGAACTGCCGGCGGTGGAGGCCTGGCTGCAGCGGCTGAGTAGCCGGCCGGGGTTTGCGGAGTTCGTGGGCAACGGCATGCCCTGAGCAGCTTCGACGGCGGCTTCAGGGTTGCGCGTTGGCGCGCGCCCGCTCGACGATCTGCTGCCCCGCCAGCTTGGCCGCAGCGAGCTGCTCCGGCGTCGGCGGGGCCTGGAGGCGGATGACGCCCTGTTCAGCGTGCACCTTGATGTTGATCCCGGTGCCGAGGTGGCCGGGCGTCTGGCCGTAGGCCGCCAGGAAGGCCAGCCGTTCCGCGTCGCTCAGGCCCCAGGCCTCATTGGCCTGCGCCGCGCCGAGCAGGCTTTGGACGTCGCCGGCGCTGGCGTCGCGGCGCAGGGCATCGGCCACCTCCTGGCGCTGGCTGGGCGTCAGGCCGCCGGGGAAGACGGCGTTGGCATAAGCCGCCGCCGCCTCGGGCACGCCGGCGCGCATGGCTCGCGCGGCCAGCTCGGGCAGCAGGGCTTGGTGCCGGGCCGTGACGGTCTGGCAGCGCCGGGCCTCGGCGTCGACCTCCACCATCAGCTGCGTCATCAATTCCGGCACGATGCCCTGGGTGCGCACCTGCTCGAAGCTGTGGCGCCTTGCCTCGGTGGAGGTGCAATTGCGCAGCCATTGGACGGCCTCCCAGGCTGCGGCCGCGTCATCGCTGGCCTGGGCGCGTTCGATGTGCGGGCCATAGCCTTCCGAGCCGATGCGCGGTGCCGAAGCCATCACCGCGGGCGGCGCTGCGGTGGCTGCGCTCGGGCCCAGCGCCGGCGCCGGCTGCGGGGCGCTGGCTTGAACCATCGCGGGCAGCGGCAGCGCGGTGACAGCCGGCTCGGCAGGCGCTGCCGTCGGCGGCTCGCGCTGCAGGTAGAGCAGGGTGCCGACGGCGGCAACAACGGCGAGCGCGGCCTGGGTCCAGCGGGACGGCATCAGCGTGAGCAGGCGTCGAGGGTCATTGCGCGAAGGCATAGCGCACCACCGCCACGGCCAGCGCAAACAGATAGCCGCAGGCAAAACGGTCGATGCGTAGCACCGTGTCGCCGCGGCGGGCGCGCCACAGGCCCAGCAAAGCCATCGCGAATCCGGCGAGGACGGGCGTGACGACGAGGTTGGCCAGGCGCGGCCAGCCGTCGCGCGTCAGGTGCTGCGGCATCAGCCACACGCTCAACGCGCCGACGATGCCGCCCAGCAGCAGGTAACCCAGCACGGCGACCCAGATGCTGGGCTGCTTGCGGAACGGCTGGGCAAGGGAATGCAGTCCGAGTTCGACGAGCAGCTCGCCACAGACCTGGAAGATCAGTTCCAGCAGCAGTTCAAGCAGGATCTCCACGGGGCCTTTTGCGGTCGGTGCGATGGCGCGCAGCCTAGCGCAGCGTGCGGCGGCGTCCGACGTAAAAAAGGCCCACGGTGGGGTCCGCGGGCCAGGTGCCGGGCGGTGTGCGAGCCGCCCTGCAGTCGAAGTTCAATCAGCCCAGGCGCACCGGCACGAAGATCTGCTGGCCGTCGCGCGAGACGAGCAGGGCGACCTGCTTGGGGTTGCCCTTCATCGCCGCGCGCACCTGCTCCACGTCCTGCACCGGCTTGCCGTTCAGCGCCAGCAGCACGTCGCCGGGCTGCACGCCGGCCAGCTGCGCCGGGCCGGTCACGCGTTCGATCAACAGGCCGTGGTCCAGCCCCGAGCCGCGCAGCTCCTGGCGTTCCAGCGGGCGCAGCGCCAGCCCCAGCGAGCCGCCTTCGGGCGCGGCGCTGGCGTCCTGGGCATCCTTGTCGGCACGGCCCAGCGCGACGGTCTCGCTGACGCGGCTCTTGTCGCGCCACAGCTCCAGCTTGAGCTTGTCGCCCGGGCGTGCTAGGCCGACGCGGCTGGACACATCGCCGGCGATGCGCACCGGCTCGCCGTCGACCGCGGTGATCACGTCGCCCGCCTTCAGCCCGGCCTTGGCCGCGGCGCTGCCGGGCATGACGCTGGACACCAGTGCACCGTCCGGGGCGTTCAGCCCGAAGGACGCGGCCAGCGGCGCGGACAGGTCCTGCAGCGTGACGCCCAGCCGCGCATGCTCCACCTTGCCGTGGGCGACGATCTGGTCCTTGATGCGCAGCGCCACATCCACGGGAATGGCGAAGGCCAGGCCCTGGAAGCCGCCGCTTTGCGAATAGATCTGCGCGTTGACGCCGACGACGCGGCCCGACGCATCGAACAGCGGGCCACCGGAGTTGCCGGGGTTCACGGCCGCGTCGGTCTGGATGAAGGGCACGACGCTGCTGTCGCCCGGCAGCGAGCGGCCCTTGGCGCTGACGATGCCCTGCGTGGCCGTCTGCTCGAAGCCGTAGGGCGCGCCGATGGCCAGCACGTAGTCACCCACCTGCACCTGCTTGGGGTCGCCCAGCTGCACGGTGGGCAGGCCCTTGGCGTCGAGCTTGAGCACGGCGATGTCGGTGGCGGGGTCGCTGCCCAGCACCTGGGCCGAGAACTCGCGGCGGTCGCTGAGCTTGACAGTGACCTGCTTGGCGTCGCGCACCACGTGGGCGTTGGTCAGCACCAGGCCGTCGCTGCTGATGATGAAGCCCGAGCCCTGGCCACGGAAGGGTTGCGCCCCGCGCGGCTGCATGCGCATGCCCGGCACGCCGCGGAAGAAGCGGAAGAAGGGATCGTTCTCCAGGCCCTGCTGCGCGTCGTCGCCGTCCTCGACGCTGGCCTTGTGCAGGCCGGCCACCGTGATGCCGACGACGGCCGGGCCTTGCGTCTGCACGATGGCGCGGTAGTTGGGCAGTTGCGCGGCGGGCAGGGACGCTGCGGGCGCCGTCGCGATGGCCGCTGCGGCAGCGATGGGCGTGAGGCTGGCCGGGGCATCGCCAGTGGCCGGCGCCGTGCTCGGCGCCTTGTTCTGCAGCCAGGCCGGCAGCGTCCAGCCGGAGGCGCCGGTGGTGATGGTCACGCCGGCCGCGAGCAGGGCGGCGGCCGTGGCGGTGAGTGCGGTCTTGGCGTTGCGGGTCATCGGGTACTCCTCATGCAGGCTGCGGCGCAGCCGGTTGAGGGGCACTCTAGGCCGCGCGGGTGAGGGGTGGATGAGGCGAAGGTGATGTGAAAGTTAAGGCGGTTGGTGGGTGATCCCGGCCCCGGAAGCGGTGTGCGGTGGAGGGCGGCTTTGCAGCGGGTGCCGTCATTGGCGGTCAGCCGCCGAGTTCACGATGCCTGGCATGAAGCAGTCGCCGGCGCACCTGACGGTTTGACGACTTCAATGGCGGGTGTCGAGGGCGCTGCGGTCGTCCAGCCACGCTGGCAGCATTGCGATCCGCACTGCTGAGCTGCGAAGTGATTCATCGCGAATCGCGACGCGCGGCCAGTTGCAGAAGGTTTCGAGCGGGTTCTCGCAGCTACGGGTGCGCGCTGGAAGCGACCGCCCCGGCAATCAACTCCTCGCCTGCTTTACGCAAGGCCGAAAGGATCTCGCGCTGACGGCTTTCGTCAGTCATCGCGCGGGCCAGCATCACGGCGCCTACGTTCTGGGCAATCAGCGTCCACGCGGCTTCGGGGTCAGCGGTCAGGCGCTCCAGTTTGGCGTGCACCTCAAGCAACCCGGTCTGAAACGCGGCCTTGGCGGCCTCGTCTGCTCGGGCGATCTCCGGCGTGAGCGAGGGTAAGGGACATCCCTGCTCGGGATGCCTGACGTGCTGAATGCTGAGATAGCCGGCCAGCAACTTGGCGGCACTCGCTTCGTCGGCTGGGTCGAAGCCGTCGTACATCTGCGCCGTGCGCGCCAACTCGGCCTCAATCAGTGCGGCGAATAAGTCGGCCTTGCCGCCGAAGTGCTTGTAGAGCGCACCGGTGGTCACGCCAGCCGACGCCGCCAGTGACGCCATGCCACTCTCGTTGAACCCGTGCTCCTTGGCATGGCTGCCGCTCAGCTCGATGAGCCGCTGCCGAGAAGCGTCCTTGTGTGCTTTGGGGTATCGCATGGCCGGATTGTGATTTCTCGGTTTGACAGCTCGCCGGGTCGCAAATAAGATAACGATCATTATCCCATGTCGCCAGCCCGCGCTGCAAGACAACAAAGAGGCATGCAATGGAAACTACGCTGGCGCCCGAGTGGAAGAAGACGGCCTGCATCCTCTGCTCGCTGAACTGCGGCTTGGAAGTTCAGGTGGACGGTGACCGCATCGTGAAGGCACGTGGCGACAAAGACCACCCGACCTCCCAAGGCTATGTCTGCGAGAAGTCCCAGCGCATGGATTTCTATCAAAACGGCGCCGACCGCATCAGCAGCCCCAAGCGCCGACGCGCGGACGGCAGCTATGAGGACATCGACTGGCCCACCGCCATCCGCGAGATCGCCGAGAAGCTGGCGGCCATCAAGTCCAGGCACGGCGGCGCCAGCATCCTGTATTACGGCGGCGGCAGTCAGGGCAACCACCTCGGCGGCACCTATGCCGACAGCACGATCAAGGCCCTCGGCGTGGTCTACCGCTCCAACGCCCTGGCGCAGGAGAAGACGGGCGAGGCCTGGGTGCAGGGCAAGATGATGGGAGCGGGTGTGCACAGCGACTTCGAGCACTCGGAGGTCGCGGTCTTTCTGGGCAAGAACCCGTTCCAGTCGCACGGCTTCGCGCGCACTCGGGTCATCTTGCGTGAGATCCAGAAAGACCCCAACCGCTCGATGATCGTGATCGATCCGCGCCGAAGCGAGACCGCAGAGATGGCGGACTTCCACCTGGCCGTGAAGCCCGGCACGGATGCCTGGTGCCTGGCCGCGTTGGCTGCCATCCTGGTGCAAGACGGGCTGGTCGCCAAGGACTGGCTGGCCGAGCACACCACCGGCTACGCCCGCGTGGCAGAGGTGCTGCAGCGCATCTCGGTGGCTGAATACGCCAAGACCTGCGGCATCGAGTTGGGCCTGCTGCGCCAGGTGGCCGAACGCATCGCTCGCGCCAAGAGCGTCTCGATGCTCGAGGACCTGGGCGTGCAGATGAACCGGCACTCGACGCTCAACAGCTATCTCAATCGCCTGGTGTGGCTGCTGACCGGCCACTACGCCCGCCCAGGCACCAACAACGCCTTCGTGCCCTTGTTGAACCTGTCGTCGTCCACGCGCACCACCGCCGGCAAATCGGACGCCAGCGGGCAACCCCGGCCCGGCTCGCTCAGCCCCGTGACGGGTGCGAAGGTGATCATGGGCCTGATCCCATGCAATGTGATCCCGGAAGAGATCCTCACCGACAACCCGAAGCGCTTTCGCGCCATGTTCATCGAGAGTTCCAACCCGGTCCACTCGCTCGCCGATAGCCAACGCATGCGCCAAGCGCTGCGTGCGCTCGAGCTCAGCGTGGTGGTCGATGTGGCCATGACCGAGACCGCCCGGCAGGCCCACTACGTGCTACCGGCCACCAGCCAGTTCGAGAAAGCGGAAGCCACCTTCTTCAACGTCGAGTTCCCCCGCAACGGCTTCCACCTGCGCCAGCCCCTGTTCTCGCCGCGCCCCGGCACGCTGACCGAGGCCGAGATCCATGCCCGCCTCGTGGAAGCCCTCGGCGAGTTGGACGAGCGCCAGTACCGTTTGCTGCGCCGCGCCGCGCGTTGGGGCCGCACCGCCTTCGGCCTGGCCTTCGCCTGGAAGTCGGCCCGCGACCCCAAGGTCGCCCGTTACGCGCCGGTCGTGCTCTACCGGACCTTGGGCGAGAGCCTGCCCGAAGGCACGGCCCCGGCTGCCTCGCTGTGGGGCCTGAGCCAGATGTTCGTGCGCAAGAACCGAGTGTCCGCTGCCCGCGCTGGCTTTGGTGGCAGCGCGCTGGCCGCCGGCAACAAGCTCTTCGACGCCATCCTCAACCGGCCTTCTGGCGTCATCTACTCGGTCAGCGAGTACGCCGACAGCTGGCGTGCCGTGCGACTGCCCGACAACAAGATCAACCTGCAGATCGACGAGATGCTGGCTGAGTTGCACAAGCTCGACACCGAGCTGCCTCAGCTCGACATCGACTACCCCTTCGTGCTCAGCGCCGGCGAGCGTCGCAGCGACACCAGCAACACCTCGATCCGTGATGCCAGCTGGCACCGCCGCGGCACCTTCGGCACGCTGCGCATGCACCCGTCCGACGCCCAGGGCCTGGGCTGCGCAGAGGGCGACTGGGTCAGCATCACTACCCGGCGCGGCACGGCGCAGGCGCCGGTCGAGTTCGGTGACGACCTGCAACCCGGCCATGTGGCCCTGCCCAACGGCCACGGCCTGGACTACACCGCGGCCGATGGCCGTTCCGTGCACAAGGGGGTTTCGCTCAACGAGCTGACCGACACCCAAAGCCGCGACGCCTTCGCCGGCACGCCATGGCACAAACACGTACCGGTGCGCCTGGCGCGCGTGCCACAACCCGTCGCCGCGCAGGAGGCCGCATGACCCATGTCGTGACCGAGGCCTGCATCCGCTGCAAGTACACCGACTGCGTCGACGTCTGTCCCGTGGACTGCTTTCGCGAAGGCCCCAACTTCCTGACCATCGATCCAGATGAATGCATCGACTGCGCCGTGTGCATCCCGGAATGCCCGGTCAACGCCATCGTGCCCGAGGAAGACGTGGCCGCCGATCAACGCCACATGGTGGCGCTGAATGCGGAGCTTGCGCGAGCGGGCTGGCCCACGATCACCAAGCGCAAGGCGGCCCTGCCGGATGCGGATGACTGGAAAGACCGCACTGACAAGCTGACGCACCTGATCCGCTGACCACCCAACCCCTGCCCCTACCGTGATCGAGCGCGCCTTCGTCGAGCCATGAAGCCCGCCCCCACCGCACCCAACACGCAAGGCCTCCCATGTCCGACAAGAAATCCATCCTCGTCATCGGTGCCGGTGATGCGACCGGTGGCGCCATTGCGCGCCGATTCGCCGGCGAGGGCTACATCGCCTGCGTGACGCGGCGCTCGGCCGACAAGCTCCAGCCCCTGGTCGAGCAGATCACGGCCGCCGGCGGCCAGGCCCATGGACTTGGCAGCGATGCGCGCAAGGAAGAGGAGATGGTCGCCCTCGTCGAGAAGATCGAGCGCGACATCGCCCCAATCGAGGTGGCCGTCTTCAACATCGGCGCCAACGTGCGCTTCGGCATCACCGAAACCACCGCGCGGGTCTACCAGAAGGTGTGGGAGATGGCCTGCTTCGGCGGCTTCTTGATGGGCCGGGAGGCGGCCAAGGTGATGCTGCCACGCGGGCGCGGCACGATCATCTTCACCGGCGCCACTGCCAGCCTGCGCGGGCGCGAGGGCTTTGCGGCGTTTGCGGGTGCCAAGCACGCCTTGCGCGCACTCGCACAGAGCATGGCCCGCGAACTTTGGCCACAGGGCATCCATGTCGCCCATCCGGTGATCGACGGAGCCATCGACACCGAATTCATCCGAACGAACTTTCCGCAGCGCTACGCGCTGAAGGATCAGCAGGGCATCCTGAGCCCCGACTCCATTGCCGAGGCCTACTGGCAGATCCACCAGCAGCCCCGCGACGCCTGGACTCACGAAACCGAGTTGCGGCCCTGGATGGAGCCCT